>JAIORP010000061.1 GCA_021108075.1 Candidatus Omnitrophota bacterium
AATATTAACACATCTTTATTCTATTAATGATTTATAGGATGAGGATTATACCAGGAGGCCTTTATGAACTTCTACACCAAACAGCATTCATTTTACTGTGGAATTGACTGACACGCAAAACAAATGTATCTGTGTATCATGGATCAAAAAGGAGAGGTCTTGCTTCACCGTAACATGCCTAACGATTCAGAACTTTTTTTTAAATTCATCAAACCTTTTCGTTCCGACATTGTCGTCTGCTGTGAATGCATTTTTTGCTGGTATTGGCTCGCCGATTTTTGTCACGACAATTCTATTCCATTTGTCTTAGGGCTCAAACAAAAATAATTTCCCCTTTTAGCTTTCAGGTTTAAGCCAAATTTTGCCGATTTGATTAAGTGATCTCCAAAGCGTAGCGAGCTACGTTGAGGAAATCGCGATTGAAAATCGGTTAAAGATGGCCTGAAAATGAAGCGGCAAAAAGGGAATTTACTTTTGTTTGAACCCTTAGGTCACGCCTTGTACATGAAAGCTATCCACGGGGGAAAAGCGAAAAATGATCGTATTGATTCTTTAAAAATTGCCCGGCTCCTGCTTCTAACATGATTCCTCAAGCTTATGTCTACCCTAAAAGAATGCGCTCTACCCGGGATCTGATGCGTCGTCGTTCTCATTTTGTTCGTATTCGTGCTGATCTACCCGCCCATATTCAAATGACTAATTATACCAATTCCATTAAATAATGACCAAAGTCAATTCTGTTTTTCAGAATTAAGATAGAACAATTTATTAATGGATTCGGTATGACCTGCAATCTGAAATAAAGTCAAAACAAATACGATGAAATAATTTTATTCTTACAACTCTAAAAGATTACTGGAAATCTTCGACGGGGAAGTCTTTTCCCTTGACAACGGGGACCTTATAGGTGTTAGGCATTTACTTTTATAGACCATTTAGGATTAATTCGACCGAAGTCTGTCCTTAAATTTGTTTTCAATCTTGAGCTTGAATCAAGTATGTATTCTTCTTTTCTTTTGCGTACATATACTGCCCAATGCCAATATGGTTTTCCTTGCTTTATATGCCATTTAATTGCCAAGAGTGCACAAGCTGGTAAAGATTGCCAATTTTCGAATGGTTTTTCAATGTCGCTTGTTTTGAAACCCAACTCTTTTAGTATGTTGCATATATATTTTGATTCTGACCAAAGCGAAGAATCATCAGCAAAGATACCAATACTATTTGCTATTGCTTTTGCTTTTTGATATGTAATGCCTGCTATTGCTGCAGAACTCGCAATAGCGCATCCTGATTTTTCTTGTTGTATAACTGGCTTCATAATTTTTTTATGCCTAACATTGGAGCTCAGCGGTTGGAAACGCACAGTGTTTACAATCCGCTGAAGCGAATGGTTATGTGCTTTTTACAAAATCTCGATCAAAACTGCCATTTTGACTTCCCCAAGATTTGTTGGATAGAACCGGACTCTCTTCCCTACCATTTTTGGTTTATTTTGATCTGACTTGATGATGTCTTTCTCCCTAAAGAAAAATTGTTCTTCAGAATCACTATTGATGAAACCAGAATCAGCTCTGATATAATCTATTGATCCCTCTATCTTTCCTGGCAATGTTGCGTGATCTATTAAATCTTGATTTATAATAGCAACACGAGATATCCATTTTCCAATATCCATTGAGCGATCATGATACACCTTTTCAGAACTTTCATATCTATGAGTTGGCAGTTCTTTTAAAACAGCGTATGAATAGTCAATCGAATATACAGTGCTTCTTCTTCCTGAGCCAAGTTGCTCCACATTTATTAAATTATATTCCTGAGATTTGCCAGTATATTTATACAATGGGATATTAGGAAAACTAAATTTAAAAGAACTTCGCGCTTTACACACTGCAGTTATATTATCAAGAAACTCTCTATCTTGTTGGTTAAATAGAGTTTCGGTTTTTGTGGCGTGTTGTTTTAGCGTATTTAATGAATGGCCCTTATTAACTTTCACAGCACAATTCTTTTCAGAATATGCGATATTCATAACCATATCTAGAAGCTGAATTAAGCGTCTCATATTGCCACTTGAAGCATACATAATCTGTTCAAGTCCATCCCCGTAAATCTCGGATTTTGTCAATTCAAAAATATCCTCAGGTTTAATTAAACTATCAATATGGATAGGTGGGTTGAGATATTTTTTGATAATAAGATAAGCTCTTTCTCTATACCTTTTGTAACCAATTGGGTCAGTAACTGAATCTTCTAGTGTAACAACATCGCCATATCTAGTTTCAGTCAGCATATCTGAATATGAATTAGGATATACAGCTATTTTTGTTCTAATAAATGACGCTGTCCTAAATTGATTCATTAAAATTTTAAATGAACATGGTGCTTTTTCTTGATCTCTAAAAAAACTTTTATCTAATGACCCAGCTTCATCTATCAGCAATAAAATTTTTCCATCCTGTTCTTCAAGTAGGTTTTTATAACACTCCTCAATATCCTTTATTCCTGGATTTGGTTTAACCTTTAGTTCTGCAAAGTTAGTTTTTTTCCAAGCAGAAGAAACTTCAAAAAATTTTGGCTTAACACCACCCTTCAGCCCCAATTCCGTTGTAACTCGCTCAATATACTCATCACTCCCTAACTTTGCTAATTGCTTGATGCTTGATGATAGTTTGAGACTCTTAGAAAACTCCTTTGGAAATGATTGAATTCCCCTATGAAGAGCTGCCAATTCTTTTGCATCTTCCAAATATAAATATATTGATGTCAATTCTTCAACAATTTTTATAATAATAGCACGATAAATATCCTCGGGTTTTGATATGTGCTGAAAGTCATTTAATCTTATAAACACTGGCAAAATCAATTCCTCTTTTCGATCAATCAAACTCGGGACTAAAATCGAAAGATAGTAAGCATGGTTTGCGCGAAGATATATTGTTTTTCCTGATCCCATGCGCCCTTTAATTATTGTGTTTTCATAATCAAATGGCGTTGTTAGTCCTTCAATGGGGCTAACAAATAGATTGAGAATATTAGAAATATCATATTCATCTGCATTTCTAACCTTGAATGGCCTTTCTCTAAATATATCTTCCATAATCTTAGCCTCTTTCTGATTTATTATTCACATAACAGTTAATATATTGATTACACATTTATATAAGTATTGCAGTAGCAATAATGCGTGTCAAATATTTTCTAAATAATTATTTCTTGATATATTCCGTAATTTATTTATAATCTCTTAAAGTAAGGAATAAATATAATATAGACGATTATGTAACGATGCATGAAAATGACTAATAATGTATTGCCTGAATTTCAGGAGTTTTTAAAATCCCGTTCACTTGTAGCTGAAAAAAATATCTCTTTTTATGCTTATTGGGTGAGCCGTTTTTTATATTTTTCCAATTTAAACCAGGATGTGCCAATTAATCTACGGATTGAAAAATTTATCGATAGCTTGCGCTCTAATTCGGAGGCCGCTGATTGGCAAGTTAATCAAGCTCGGGTGGCAATAAAAGTATATATGAATCAGTTTTTGGGCGCAGATTCATCTATTCTTTACGGCAATGAAAAAAAATCGCCTTTGAGGTTGGCCGTGACTTGCCACACAGCCTCGCCTTGCCCGATAGGTTCCCTTTGGGAGGAAACAAAGCGAGAGGGCGTTAAGACAATTAAAAATATTATTGTTAAATTGCGGGAGGCCATCAGGGTTAAGCATTATTCTTACAGTACAGAACGCTCGTACATTGATTGGGTAAAAAGGTTTTATGAATATCTGCTTGATATAAAAAAGAAGGAAGTTATTGATCGCGATTTAACAGGAGAGGATGTTCGGGATTATCTAACATATTTGGCTATTAAAAGAAGAGTGGCATCTTCGACGCAAAACCAGGCCTTTAACGCGTTATTATTTTTGTTCAGGGAAATTCTGAAGATTGATCTGAAAAGTATGGCTAATACAGTACGAGCCAAAAGAGGGCCGAAGCTTCCAGTCGTTTTGTCAAAAGAGGAAATGCAGGAGATATTTAAACGCGCTAAAGGCAGGGATTTGCTTGTTATTCAATTGTTTTACGGGACCGGAGCGCGTTTAATGGAAGTGGCTCGGTTACGTGTTCATGACATTGATTTTGACGGGGGGATGATATTTGTGAGGGGATCAAAGCAGGATAAAGATAGAACCACAATTTTGCCGCTGCTTGTTAAAGAAAGTTTACGGGAACATTTGACTAAAGTAAAATCTATTTATGAAGAAGATTTGAAAAAAGGGTTTGGCGAAGTATATTTACCAAATGCCCTGGAGAAAAAATATCTTAACGCGGCGAAAGAATGGGGCTGGCAATATGTTTTTCCCGCGGCGAATTTATCAGTTGATCCAAGAAGCGGTAAAGTAAGGCGGCATCATATTAATCAAACCACCATTCAAAAGATGGTGAAAAGGATTGTAAAAGAAGCAGGTATCATTAAGAATGCCAGTGTGCATACTTTGAGGCACAGCTTTGCCACGCATTTGTTAATGGATGGAATTAATATCAGAGAAATTCAGGAACTTTTAGGGCATAAAAATGTTGAGACAACAATGATTTATACCCATGTTTTAAGGGATATGTCGAATGCCCCGGTAAGCCCTTTGGATAAATTGTATGAATCAAACATGTAAAAAGAGTAATAAATGAAAATATATTTTATCGGAGCTGGCGCCGGAGACCCTGATCTTTTAACTCTAAAGGCTGTAAAGATCATTAAGAAAGCGGGTGTGGTTATTTACGCGGGTTCATTGGTTAATAAAGTGATTATTGATAAATATGCCGACAAGGACGCGAAAATATACAATTCCGCGAAATTGAATCTTGATCAGGTTTGCCGGGTATATTTAAAGCAAAAGAAAAAAGATGGGATTATTGCCAGAGTCCATACAGGAGACACATCTCTTTACAGCGCCATCCAGGAACAAATGCAATGGTGCGATACACAGGGAATAGATTATGAGGTTATTCCGGGTGTGAGTTCATTTTGCGCCGCGAGTGCCGCGTTAAAGCAGGAACTGACTTTACCCGGACTCAGCCAGACGGTTATTATTACCAGAATTTCAGGAAAGACAAAAGTTCCCGCCAGAGAAGATTTAAAACATCTCGCGAATATAAAAGCGGTTATGATCATTTTTTTAAGTATCGGCCATATTGATCGTGTTGTGAAAAAATTAATGGCAGGATATAAGAATAAAACGCCCGTAGCTGTTGTTTATAAAGCGTCCTGGCCCGATGAAATAATTATAAGAGGAACGCTTGCTACAATCGCGGACAAGGTAAAGGAACAGAAGATTGGTAGGCAGGCTCTTGTTATTGTGGGTGAGGCATTGAATAAAAAGAATTTTAAGTTAAGTAAGTTGTATGACAAAAATTCTTCAACTATGTTTAGATGTGGTGAAATAAAAAAATGAAAATCGCAATTATTGTTATAAATAAAGATGGCGATGTAATAGCGCGTAAGATCAAAAAAGCATTTAACAGTGCTGATATTTATTCAAATACGGGGAAAAAGCAGCAGAATAGGTGTTCTGTGACACAAATCACTGAAGAATTTTTTAATAAAGAAAAATATGAAGGTCTTGTTTATATTGCCGCGTCCGGAATTGTTGTACGGTCAATCGCGCCATTTATCAAAAATAAATATGATGACCCCGCCGTTGTCTGTGTGGATACCTCAGGTCGTTCAGCGATCAGCCTTCTTTCCGGTCACGAGGGAGGCGCGAATAGATTAACGTATAAAGTTGCCGCCGCCATTGGCGCGCAACCTGTTATTACAACCGGCACGGAAGTTCATAAAAAATATATTATTGGAATCGGATGCCGAAAAGGGATCAGTAAAAAAAACATATTCAACGCTATTGATCATATTGTCGATCTTGGCCAAAGCTCTTTAGAAGACGTGCGTCTAGTTGCCTCGGTTGATATTAAAATCAATGAAAAAGGTCTTGTTGACGCGTGCGATGAATTAGCACTTCCGTTAGTTTTTATAAACAAAGAAAAAATCAAGAGATTTAAAGGCGAAATTGTTGGGTCGCAAGCGGCTAAACGCCATTTTGGAATTGTAGGTGTTTGTGAACCATGCGCTTTAATAGCAGGAAGGAGGACAACATTAATACTGCAAAAACAAGTGATCAACGGAGTCACAGTCGCGCTCGCAAAGGAAAATTAAGTATTGTCGGCATAGGGCCCGGGTCTCAATCTCTATTATCCATTAATGCCCGAAGAGCAATAAAAAAAGCCGATATCATTATTGGATACAAACGTTATTTGGATTTGATTAAAAATTTGATTAATGACAAGGAATCAGTTGCCTTTGGAATGAGAGAAGAGATAAAACGGGCGAAATACGCAATTGACCAGGCTGTTGCGGGTAAAATAGTTTGTATTGTCTCAAGTGGAGACCCCGGAGTATATGGCATGGCGGCAGCTGTATATGAAGCCCTCGATCAAAAAGCCGTCAAAATCACAATTGAAGTTATCCCCGGCATACCCGCGATGTGTTCTTGTGCCAGCCTGTTAGGCGCACCCATATCACATGATTGCGCCATAATTTCATTAAGCGACCTTCTTACTGATAAAGATTTAATTAAAAGAAGGATTTCTCTCGCGGCCCAGGGCGATTTTGTTATTACTTTATATAATCCAAAAAGTAATAAACGGAAAGAAATTCTTAATGATGCCTGGAAGATATTAATGCAATGCAAATCTCCGAATACTCCGGTTGGCATTGTCAGAAACGCGTATAGAAAAAATCAGGCAATCATAATAACAACATTGGATAACATGCTTAATCATGATACGATAGACATGCTCACCACAATAATCGTCGGAAACTCAAAAACATTTATAAAAAATGGTGTGATGATTACTCCGAGGGGGTATTTATAAGTAATACCAATTCCATTAAATAATGACCAAAACCAATTCTGCTTTTCAGAATAAAGATAGAACAATTTATGGCTCTTTAAAGTTTTAAGTGGGTAAATGTGGATAATTATACTTAACGGATTGTCCTTTTGGCTTGCAGACCGGGTCATAGTGGATATTTAATTTCCAAAAGAGATTCCTGTCTCCGCTTCGCTCCACAGGAATGACAAAAACGGAGTGTCATTCCTGCGCAGGCAGGAATCGCAGATACAAAAAAAAATTAATTACCAAATTCATAATTTATATTAATTATTAATTTTTACCCACTCAAAAGTCTAAAGAGCCAGAATCTTTCATCGGAATGTCACATCCGTCTGTTTATTTCCTTCCATTTTTTTTGAATATATATATAATTATACCAATTCCATTAAATAATTATCAAAATTGATTTTGCTTTTCTCGACGCTTTAGCGAGAATATCAGAATTGAAATAGAACAATTAATTAATGGATTTGGTATTATTTATCGTAATAATATTAATAAGGGGATGGATTATGTCGATATCAAAACAATTAAAGAGGATATCTGAAACAGTTTGGGAGATCCCTCAGGATTTCAGTCCGGGGATGCGGGTGCCGGGTAGGATTCTGGCGACGGAAAGAATTATACAGGGCATGGAGGATGCGGTTGTTAAGCAAGTTTCAAATGTCGCCAAGCTGCCTGGTATTGTTGATTACGCTTATTGTATGCCGGACGGTCATTGGGGCTATGGTTTTCCTATTGGTGGCGTTGCGGCGATGGATACCGGGGATGGAGTTATTTCTCCCGGAGGCATCGGGTTTGACATTAATTGCGGTATGCGTTTGGTCGTGACCAATTTAACCTGGGATGAAACCAAACCCAGCCTGAAAATGTTGGTGGACCAATTGTTTAAAAAAGTCCCTTCCGGGGTTGGTGGCGAAGGTTTTGTAAAGATCAGTAAGAATGAGTTTCGAAAGGTTGTTGAGCGGGGGGCCAGATGGTGCGTGGATCAGGGTTATGGATGGCAGGAGGATTTAGAACGGACAGAAGAATGCGGGTGTATGCGGGGGGCGAAGTCCGCTGACGTGAGTGAAAAAGCCCTTAACAGAGGGTTTAAACAAATAGGAACCCTGGGTTCCGGTAACCATTATCTCGAGATACAGGTGGCTAAACCCGAGAATATTTATGACCAGGAATTAGCCCGGGCCTTCGGCATTACGGTTCCCAACCAGGTTGTTGTGATGTTCCATTGCGGGAGCCGCGGATTTGGTCACCAGGTTGCCACTGATTATCTGCAAACGCTGCTGAAGGTTATGAAGTCAAAATATCACCTGCCCATCCATGACCGGGAATTGTCCTGTGCCCCATTCCAATCTCCTGAGGGTAAGGCCTATTTCTCGGCCATGAAATGCGCGGTCAATATGGCTTTCGCTAATCGGCAGGTTATTCTGCATCGTATCCGTGAGGTTTTTGCTGAAGTTTTCGGTCGTTCGGCCCAGGATTTAGGGATGCATCAAGTTTATGATGTCGCCCATAATATCGCCAAGATTGAAAGACATCAGGTTGACGGGCAAGAACGAGAATTGCTTGTTCACCGAAAGGGCGCAACCCGGGCCTTTGGTCCTGGCATGGCCGGTTTACCTGAAAAATATCAGAAGACAGGGCAGCCGGTTATCATCGGTGGTAGTATGGAAACGGGATCGTACCTGTTAGCCGGTGTCAATTCCGGCAGCAAGACGTTTTACTCGACGGCACATGGCAGCGGACGGGTGATGAGCCGGTCAAAAGCACGCAAAATTTTTAATGGAAAAACATTATTAAAGGAACTGAGAGATCGAGGCATTTACATTAATACCGCGTCTTATTCCGGGCTTGCCGAAGAGGCCGGTGCGGCGTATAAAAATATCGATGATGTCACAGAAGCGACAGAACTGGCCGGGTTAAGCAAACGTGTCGCGCGTTTTGTTCCGGTCGGGAACATCAAAGGCTAGTTGTTTTTTGAATTTAGCGTGACCATTTTTTTTAAAAGTAATATTTTAACCTTGGGAATATCATGCCATACGAATATCTTGATGATATCGCCACCGCGGATGTGGCGTTTAAAGTCTGGGCTGATTCGCTTGAAGATTTGTTCCAACAGGCCGCTGAGGCCATGATGAAAGTGATCGTAGAGCGTATGGATCGCGTTGACGCGAAAGAAGAACGGGAGATTGTCTTAGAAGATGACAGTCAGGAGATGCTTCTTTTTCAGTTTTTGCAGGAATTTATTTATTATAAAGACGCTGAGAACTTAATTTTAAAATTATCCAGCATCCATCTGGAACACAAAGGAGACGTGTACGGTTTGAAGGGGATTCTAGCCGGTGAAGTATTGGATCCTCAAAGGCATCGTTTTCAGGTGGATATTAAAGCGGTAACGATTCATCAATTTTATCTCAGACAGACAGATCACGGTTGGGAGTGTTTGGTCGTTGTGGATGTTTGAGCGGTGGCCGCGTGTTAGTATGTCGTGGGATGGGTTGCGGAATCGACACGCCGTTATTTACGTCGGCTATACCGCCGCTTTGGCCTGCGACTTTTTCAAGGCGCGCCAACACTGTTGCCCCGCGCGCGGGTTGAGGGGAACATTTATATACACTTATAAGGAATAATATCGTTCATGCTTTTTAATTCCGTAGCCTTTTTCATATTTTTTGTCATTGTTTATGCGCTGTACCTTCTGTCGAACCATCGCTGGCAGAACAGGATATTGCTCGTAGCGAGTTATATTTTTTATGGCGCCTGGGATTGGCGCTTTTTGTCTTTGATCTGGTTATCGACAATTGTCGACTACTTTTGTGGTTTGCGGATCGAACAATCAGATTCAATCAGGATGAAGAAAAAGTTTTTATGGATCAGTGTCGGTCTGAATTTATCATTGCTGGGTTTTTTTAAGTACTGTAATTTTTTTGCGGCCAATTTGCAGGATCTTTTATCCTGGGTCGGTCTGACAGTCGATATGCCGACATTAAAAGTTGTTTTGCCCGTTGGTATTTCTTTTTATACTTTTCAAACGATGAGCTACACGATCGATATTTACAAGGGAAAGTTAAAATCGACGGATAAATTTTTTGATTTTGCTTTATTTGTCGCTTTTTTTCCGCAACTTGTCGCCGGCCCGATCGAAAGGGCCAAGAATTTATTGCCACAGGTGTTGGAAAAGAGAAAGGTCTGCCTGCAGCAATTCTTTGAAGGTTGTTATTTGATTTTTTGGGGATTATTTTTGAAAGTATTTGTTGCCGATAACCTGGCCGCGATGGTCGATCCAGTTTTCACAAAAGACCCTTCAAATATTCAATCCGGCCTGGATGTCTTGCTGGCCGTGTATGCTTTTTCGTTTCAAATTTTTGGTGACTTCGCCGGTTATTCCAATATCGCGCGCGGATTAAGCAAATGCATGGGTTTTGAAATCATGGTGAACTTTCGTTTACCGTATTTCGCGACAAATCCACAGGACTTCTGGCGAAGGTGGCATATCAGCCTGTCAACCTGGCTAAGGGATTACCTGTACATCTCTCTGGGCGGCAACCGCAAGGGATCATTGATGACATACCGGAATCTCTTCTTAACCATGGTGCTCGGGGGATTGTGGCATGGAGCGGCCTGGACATTTGTTGTTTGGGGGATTTTTCATGGGATCTTACTGGTGATCTATCACGCTTTTCAACAGTGGAAAGCCGGAGAATTAAAGGCGCGCCCGCCCGAACGAGATTTTTTTCTTATTAAAATGATTAAGGTATTATTTTTTTATCATGTGACATGTGTGGGCTGGTTGATTTTTAGATCCCGATCCATTCATCAGTTGTGGGTGCTTTTGGGTAAGCTTTTTAGCGGATGGTCTTTGTCCTGGTTTCTAGATCACAAGACGGTATTGGGGATGTTTTTTGTTTATCTGGGGTATTTGGTTGTCATCCAAATGGATCAGTATTTCCATGACGATTTGATGGTTCATTATAAACGTCCTGTTTTTTTTCGGGGTATTCATTATTTTTTATTATTAATTTTTGTCATTATTTTTGGAGTGACGGGTGCGCAAGAATTCATTTATTTTCAATTTTAAATCTTTGCCCCTGGCGTATATTTTTTGCCTGTTCCTGTTTATTGTCGCCGAGAATGGGGTGCATCATTACCGTATGCATATCCTGCCGATCTCTGACCGCATCATTGTTTATAAAGGGCGCATGCTGAATAAAATTAAACCGGTTAACTTTGACGCCCTGCTTATCGGGGATAGCCGTCTGTTAGGTGTTGACGCGAAAATAATTGGAGATTTGATCCAACAGGAAAAGAAGAAGACGTTTCGCTGTTATAATTTGTCGATCCCTGATTCAGGAATACCGGCATATTATTTGATCCTTAAGAAATATTTAGAAGACCATAAGGGGCAACCGCCGAAATGGATATTCCTTTCAACAAGTTCTTCCGGCCTGATGCGGAATCATGAAGACAGGGCCAGGCAGGATATTTATCACCGGTTTGCTTTATTATTTCCGTATTCTGAGGGGATAAAGGTCGTTCCCATCCGTGATTGGTTAAAGTATTCAATCGTTAAGTTAGAAAGCAACTCGACGATGATTTCTTTTCGAAAAAGAATTCGGGATATCTTTATGAATCGCGAACTGTTGGACCAAAAGATTGTGCCGATTTGTAAAGCCGCGTATAATCGCCATGGGGGGATTATGCAGGGCAGCCAGAACGAACCGATTCCGGATTGGGTCTTTGAAGATACCGATTATTTTCGTAACACCGACTTTGAAGTCGACGCGCACACTGAGAAGTGGTTGCGTCAGTTTTTTGAATTAACCGCGCGGCACGGTATTCAGGTCGGCATGTTTAATATGCCGATGGCACAGGTGATCGTGGAAAATCGAAATAAAAAAGGTTTCTATCAGGCTTTTCAGGCCAAAGTGGATGACTGGCAGCACAAATATCCGCATGTCCATTTTATCGGGCCACCCGACATCGTTTATGAGAATAAATTTTTTCTCGATCAGCATCATCTGGGCGGGTACGGATTTCAACAATTCCAGCAGGACTTTGTCCGCGTCTTATTAGACGAAATTCCGGATTTGTAACATTTGGTCTCGCGTTTGTTTGAAGGTTTAAATTTTTCTCGCTATTAAAAGAAAGAGAGGTGGAACAATGAAAAAGAGCAAAAACCTTCTGTTTATGATGGTTGTTTTATCGGTTTTTTTTATGAGTGCCACACATCTATTCGCTCAGGACCCGGTCCAGGAATTAAGGCATGAGGTCGAGCTGCTGAAAGAACGTGTTAAAACATTAGAGCAAATGTTGGAACAATCCCGGGGAGATCCTTTTCACAGGAAACAAAGCCGAAGACAACAACCGCATTCTTCACCCCCCGCCCGCCTTTTTAACCGTGATGATTTTGATGATATGTTCCACATGCAGGAAATGATGGAACAGCTGATGGAAGATGCTTTTAACCGGAGACATATGTCAGGACCGCGCCAGCGTTTTCATCAAAAAGGGCTTTTTGATCAAGCGCAATTCGA
The DNA here is from genome assembly GCA_021108075.1 of Candidatus Omnitrophota bacterium. Lineage (GTDB taxonomy): Bacteria > Omnitrophota > Gorgyraeia > Zapsychrales > Zapsychraceae > JAIORP01. The sequence continues at coordinate 12,482 of JAIORP010000061.1, forward strand.
AATAGAAGAAAGCCTGAACGCCTATGAAATCAAAATTGATTTATCCGGAATAGATAAAGACAATATGAAAATAGATATTAACGCTCATTCCGTCACCATTACGGGTGAGTATGTCCGACAGAACCAGCAGTCCTGGGGGTCCGGGATGATGCGTTCCTCTCAGTCGGGGCGTTTCATGCAAACCATCCCTTTGCCGGTCGACGCGGACACGGATAATATCGAACAACAAGAACAAGGGGACCTGTTGATTATTACCGTTCCAAAAAAAAGTAAAATTTGATATGAGTCGCCATGAACAAAGGCTGCAATTTAGAGTGTTTGTTTTTTTATCGGGATATTAATTCGGGGAGGAGATGTGAAATGAAACAAAAATATACAGGTGTCATGTTTTTGATGCTGCTCCAGTTCGTATTTGTCGTGTCAAACAGTCCTGCCGCGTTGCAAGCCCAGGAAGAACGGATGATACAAATATTCCAAGATGTCTCTCCATCAGTGGTTTTTATTAAGAATTCCTCTGTTCAATGGGATTTGTTTTCTATGGATATCCATGAGATCCCTCAAGGCGCGGGTTCAGGTTTTGTTTGGGATAATCAAGGGCATATTATAACAAATTTTCATGTGATATATCAGGCTGATCGAATTGACGTCATTTTATCTGATCAGAAATCATATCCCGCGAAGGTTGTTGGTTATTCGCCGGACCATGATCTGGCGGTATTAAAGATAAAGGCTCCTGTCGAAGTCCTTAAGCCCATTCAACCGGGAGGATCGAAAGGATTACTGGTCGGACAACAGGCCGTATCGATTGGAAATCCGTTTGGATTAGACTATTCATTAACAACGGGTGTGGTCAGTGCTTTAGGCCGCACGATCCGTTCATTAAGCGGGCGGAAAATTTATGATGTGATTCAAACAGACGCGGCGATTAATCCCGGAAACAGTGGCGGCCCGCTGCTGAATTCATCCGGAGAGTTGATTGGTATTTCGACGGCTATTTTCAGCCCGTCAGGGGCCTATGCCGGAGTCGGGTTTGCCATCCCTGTTGATGCCATTAAAAAAATCGTTCCGCAGTTGATTCAATACGGGCACGTGAAGAAAGCCGGCCTGGGCGTTGTTCTGTTACCTGACAATATTCGCCGCCGCATCAGGATTCAAGGGGCGGTCATTTTAGAAGTTCAACGGGGCAGCTCAGCCTTTAAAGCCGGCCTGAATCCGACCCGCCGGAATTTTAGGGGAGAGATTATCTTAGGTGATGTCATTGTTTCCATTGACGGGAGTGCTGTTAAATCCAATGAAGACTTAGTGGATTATCTGGACCGAAATAAAACAAAAGGCGATAAGGTGGATGTCCGTTTTATCCGTGGTGGCAAAGAATATGGGACAACTGTTATTTTGCAAGAATTAAACTAATCTGTTACGATAGTTATAAATTTTGACATATATCCAGCATGCGGAGATTAACATGATTGCCCATTATGACTTCAGATAAAATTAAAACGTTGTTTCATTTTATTCAGGAGGCCCGGGCCATCGTTGTTTTCACCGGTGCGGGAATATCGACGGAAAGCGGTATTCCTGATTACCGAAGCCAGGGCGGGATCTGGCAACGGTTTCAACCCGTCACGATTCAAGAATTTTTAGCCAGCCACGAAAAACGCCAACAGTATTGGCAAAGAAAGATCGTCCTTTTCCAGGACACGCAAACAGCGCAACCCAACGAAGCCCATCACGCGCTTACCGCGTTAGCGCGTCAGGGCAAAATTAAAGGATTGATCACACAAAATATCGATGGTTTACACACAAAATCAGGATTTCCGAAGGACAAGATTTTAGAAATTCATGGGACCAACCAGGAAATCAAATGTTTATCTTGTTCTAAGATCTATTCTTGGGAAACTGTTTTTCAATGCCTTGATGCAGGGCAAGACGTTCCTTTATGTCCGGGATGCCGGGGCTATTTAAAACCGAATACCATTTCCTTCGGCCAGAACCTTGATGTAAATATCCTTGAAAAAGCCTTTCTTTGGTCGCGAACCTGTGATTTAATGCTGGCTATCGGCTCCACTTTAGTTGTTCAGCCTGCAGCGGGAATGCCGCGGATCGCCAGAAGCCATGATGCGCGATTAGTGATTATCACATTATCTGAAACCCCTTTGGATTCTATTGCGGATTTGAAGTTTGAAGAGTCTTGTTCAACGGTCTTACAGCAAGTGATGCAATGTTTTAACGCCAACCCTGGAAAATAACAGGCGTCATGATTACCAAAAAATTTTATTTATTACTGGGTTCCGTCATACTCGTCTTAACGACATTAAGTTATATTCAGACTTTTCAGGCTGAGTTCCAATTTGATGATAAAGACTTTATCGTTGAAAATTATAAGATCCGGGATATAACTGATATAAAATCTATCTGGCAATCCCGTCCTATTCCATCAAGCCGTTTTATTCCTTTTTTAACATTCGCCTTAAATTATCATTTCAGCAAGCTCGATGTTTTGGGATACCATCTGACCAATTTTGTTATTCATTTATTAACAGTCGCACTTGTTTGGTGGTTGTCGTCAAAGATCGTTCTCATGCAAGCGAGTTCCCTGGTTTGTTCGACGGATAAGGCGGGAAGAAAGAAGAATGACGCGCCGGCATCCTGGCTTGAAAATGACCGGGTCTTTATATGGCTCATACCTTTTTCAACAGCCATCATTTACGCCTTACATCCCATCCAAACACAAGCGATTACGTATATATCACAGAGAATGGCGTCACTAGCGACGATGTTTTATCTGCTGTCTGTGTGTTTTTACATCGCTCTTCGACAGCCAGGCACATCCAGCCGTAAGGTTATTTTATTGTACCTTGGCTCTTTCATCGCGGCCATCATGGCGATGTTCTCGAAAGAGATCGCGATTACATTGCCCCTGATGATTTTATTTGTTGAAGGATTTGTTTTGCCACGCGTTTATGGAGACAAACTTCGGGGTCGCAAACATGTTATCGCATTGTTGCTGCTTATATATTTGCTGTTGACCGCCATCATCCTTTATTTTTACGGGTTTAAAGTTGTAACGATGTTATTCAGTGAACGGATTTCGGAATCTCATCATGGAGATATCTTAACGTTGCCGCGTTACATCTTGACGCAGGCGCGCGTCTGGATGACGTTTCTTCGCCTGATCATTCTACCGCTGAACCAGAATTTGGATTATGACTTTCCCATGTCGCACAGTTTGCTGCGGCCCTGGACAACCTTCGTGTCCCTGTTGGGTTTATGTCTGATGATTTTTTATGCGATCAAAGAACGGCGTCATCAGCCGATTGTGACATTTGGTTTGTTCTGGTTTTTTATTTCCATATCAGCGAACCTTGTTCCACGGCGTCACGTTATTTTTGAGCATAAAATGTATTTAAGCTCGATTGGTTTATGTCTGGTTTTAAGTGTGATTATTTTTTATTTTTTTCGAAAACCCCGTCAGTACCTCATCGCCACAATGACGATAGCCTTGATCCTGGGTGTTCTCACGTTCCAGCGCAACAAGGTATGGCGCTACGAGGTGACGTTATGGGAAGACATTATCAAGAAGTCTCCGGCCAAGATTCGCGTGAATAATAATTTAGGAACGTTGTATTATGATCTGAAACAGTATAACCGGGCCTTAGATTTTTTTAATAAGGCCCTGGAGGTCAATCCGGGATATGCCTCAGCCAATAATAATAGGGGCGCTGTTTATATTGAGAAAGGTTTATTGGACTTAGCCTTAAAAGATATCAACCGGGCGATCGCGATTGACCCGGAATATGCGTCTGCCTACAAAAATAGAGGTGATATTTACAAGAAAAAAGGTCGTCATCAAGAAGCCTTGAAGATGTATGACCAGGCCCTGAAGATAGACCCGCGTTTTATCGACGGATATGATGTCCGGGGAATTTTGTATGGCGAGCTCGGGAAATTTGAAAAGGCCCTGTTAGACTTTAATAAGGCGTTAGAAATGAACCCAAACCACGCGGGGTCTTTGCACAATAAAGGAACGGTTTTTATGCGCCAGGGCAAGAAGCAAGCGGCCCTGGATCTATTCAATAGAGCGATAAAGAATGATCCGCATAATCCAGACACGTATAGGAACCGGGGGAATATTCATCAGGGTATGGGTTTAATGGGACCCGCTTTAGAGGACTATCATCAGGCCCTTCAATTAAATTCAGACTATAAGGATGCGTATAACAGCCGCGGAGTGCTGTACGCGCGACAGGGGGAATATCAATCAGCCGTATCTGATTTTAAGCACGCGTTAAGGATCGACCCGTCTTACCCTGATGCGTATAATAATATGGGTATGGTCTTTAAGATACGTAAGGACTATCCTTCCGCGTTAAAATATTTAAATCAGGCGATCCATCTGAATCCACACTATGCTTCAGCTTACTATAATCGTTCTTTAGTTTATTTTGAACAGGGTTTGTTCGCTGAGGCCTTCAATGACGCGGACAAAGCTAAGGCTTATGGGTATCCCATTGATAAAAAGTATTATCATGAAATTCAGACACGTATGGATAAATAGATCGACGTTAAAAAAGATATTTTTTGTTTTAACCGGGCTTGTGGTCGCCTATGCCATCTACGCGCCCGCCTTAACGGGCGAATTTCAGTTCGATGATTATCCTTTTATCGTTAAGAATTACTTGATCCGTGATATCTCTCGTCTGGACTTGATTTTGCAATGTTTAAATCAGCCCTCAAGGTTTGTTGTCTTTTACACTTTTGCCTTAAACTACCGGTGGTCTGGTTTAGACGCGTTTGGGTTTCATGTGACGAACTGGCTTATCCATGTTTTGACAACTTTTATTGTTTATCAGTTGTCACTCACCTTGTTGAGCTCAAAGAAAATCAAGCCCGTCTTATGCCATAAAGATTACCTGTGGATGAGTCTATCCGCAGCCCTATTGTTTTTTGTTCATCCTGTCCAAACGCAGGCGGTCTCGTATGTCTCTCAACGTTTTACTTTGCTGGCAACCTTTTTTTATCTGTTAACAGTATTGTCCTATGTGAAGGCGCGTCAAACGAGTCGCCTTAATTTTACGAAAGTTTGTTTTTTTGTTGCCGCTTTCCTGACAGCGTTCTTAGGGATGTTCTCAAAAGAAATTGTCATTACCCTGCCAATCATTTTATGTGTTGTTGACGTATATTTTATTGAATCCCGGTCGGGGATAAAAGGGGCTAAGCTTCTCAGAAAAGGGCATCTTTTTTATGCGGTTATTTTTATTCTCTTTTTGTCGATTATTCCAGCATTGTTTTCGTTTAAGTTTATCGGAGTCTTGTTTGGCCCGAAGAATTCCGGTTCACATGAAGGCGAGATCATCACATTAGGGCCGTATGTGATGACACAGTTGCGTGTCTATACGCGTTTTTTACAGCTTTTGTTTTGGCCGGGCAATCAAACATTCGATTATGATTTTCCCTTATCCCGCCATCTGTTTGAACAGCACACATTGGGCTGCTTGATCCTGCTCAGTTTGATTTTTATTGCCGGTGCCTGGCTGAGAAAATCTCGGACGGTTTTTTCCTTCGGTATCATGTGGTTCTATATCACATTGTTACCGAACCTCATCCCGCGCAGCCATGTTATCTTTGAACATAAGTTGTATCTTGTGTCTTATGGTATCATTTTATTGGCCGTTGTTGGCCTCTTTGACATTATAAGGAATCAGAGGGTAAGGCATGCCATTTTATCGTTTGTCATCGCGTTTTTTTGCCTGTTAACATTTCAACGGAATCTTGTCTGGCATGATCAAGTTTCTTTCTGGCGGGATGCGGTCATAAAAGCACCCAATAAGTCCCGTCCGTATATGAACCTGGGGAGTGCCCTGGTCAAAGCGGGGAAATTGGATGAGGCTTTGTATTTTTTGGATAAGGCGTTAGAAATCAATCCGGATTTGTGGGAAGTCTGGAGCAACAAGGGGTTGATTTACACGGAGCAAAAAAAGTACGGTGACGCCAAAGTTCATTTTGCCCATTCGATGGAGTTGAAACCGGATTACGAGGAGACATATAATAATAGAGGAAGCATGTTTTTTAAGAAAGGCGAATATAATTTAGCCCTGCGTGATTATTTTAAATCCATAAAAATTAATCCGGCGTTTGAACAGCCTTATTATAATATCGGCCGTGTCTACTATGCCCGGTCAGACTATGAAACGGCCAGACAGTATTATGAGAAAGCTTTGGAGCTTTTTCCGGATTTCTATAAAGCATACAATGGAATAGGATTGGTCTACACGCAACAGGGAAAATATGAACGAGCTGAACGGTCCTTTTTCCAGGCCTTGGAGCTGAAAGATAATGTGGCGGAAGTTTACAACAACCTGGGGTATCTCTGTTATCAGAAGCGGCAGTACGAGCGGGCGCTGGTTTATTTTAACCGGGCGATAGAGCTTAATCCCCTATTTTTTAAAGCGTACAACAATCGGGCCAATGTGTATCAACTTCAGAAAAAATTTGAGCAGGCATTGCAGGATTACGAGAAGACGCTGGTTCTTGATCCTGAATATGCTGAGGCATACAGCAATCGCGGCGTCACATATCGTGTTCAGGGCCAATTGAAGCAAGCCTTACAGGATTTAGACCGGGCTGTGCTGTTAGCCCGCGACGTTGCCGAGTTTCATAATAACCGCGCGAATATCCTTAAAGATTTAAAGGACTGGCCTGCGGCCATTGACGCGTATTCCAAAGCGATTGAATTAAAACCTCATTATAACCAGGCCTTGATCAATCGGGCGTTGCTGTATAAGCGAACACAGTCCTACCAAAATGCTTTGGCTGATTTGAAAAAAGTAATAGCGCTTGATCCGCGGAATATTACAGCGTATATTAATCGCGGAAATATTTTTTCGTTGACCGGTCAATATGACCTTGCTTTAGATAACTATGCCCGGGCGATTGTTATTGATCCTGATTTAAAAGCGGCCTACTATAACCGCGCGTTGACCTATACAAAATTAAAGGAATATTCAAAGGCGCTTGAGGACCGCAACGCGTTGATTCGCCTTCAGCCATTATCGGCCCGGTCATATTATCAGCGCGCGAAAGTATATGTCCATTTGAAACAGAAAGAAAAAGCGCTTAGTGATGCTCATCGGGCAAAGGAGTTGGGGGCCGACATCCCGGAAGAATTTTTTGAGCAATTAAATAATATCAGTTCCATTAAATAATACCAAATCCATTAATAAACGGCACAATGAAGACTCGTATTTTAAAATATTGGACGATATCCGTTTTATGGGGACTGCTTTTTTTTGCAGGCTGCGCGTCATTAGACGGTGTTTCTCCATTTAAGAAAGATCAAGTTGCCCGGGTCTGGCTGGACCAGAATGCCGCAATAGATGTTCAGGAAGCGTTTAGCGGTCCCGTTCAGTTATATATCAAGTTCCGGGTTATTCAGAAGGACAGCCTTCAGGCGAAAGTTTTTTATGGATGTGCGCGATGGCCAGGAAAACAGAAAGAAATTTCGGTCAAGTCCGACCAACGGATTCGATTCATCGGGGCAAAAGAATATACGACGTCTATTCAAGGCTTAAATCCGGTCGATAAAATAGGGGAGCAAGAATGGCGGGCCATACGCCTGGCGGTCGCGCACAGGATCACGCCAAGGCATGGAAACTTCGGTGTTAGCATCATCAATGAACAGGAACAGTTATTTTTGTATTACAGCGAAGACCAGGAATTAATGATCGTTGATTTGACCAATAAGCCTGCGGGATTCATAACCAAAAGATCGTTCTTTGAGAGTGAAATAATGACACTGACTATGGGCGCGCTGGATGAATATTTAAAGCTCCAGGACACAGGTTCCGGACGAGTTCTCTTAACTCTTTCCAGGCAAGAGGATACCACTAAACCATTTTTGTATATTGATCTGCATAAAGGAAAAGCTTTTCGACTGAACATTTTTGATGATCAGGATAAACCGGCGCGCGAGAGTTTGATTGATAAGGGGTTTAAAACTGCCGATTATTTGATTTTTAGCAGTCATGTTCTTGGGTTAATCAAACGCCCGGTTTCTTCTTCATTGCGCCTGGTCTCCTGGTCCAGGGATACCGCTTATGACCTCCTGGATCCTCAATCACGCGTGTTGCTGGAAAAGAATGAAAGGCCCGCGTTAAATCAAGGAGCGGGGATGGATTTGGATGAATGGGAGGAACGTCTGGACCGGTTGGCCGGGATTGATTCCCGTTCCGTCGGCCAGATTGATTTTTTAATCGGCGGGGATGCTTTTTTCACCCGATTCTTAAAGGTCCTGGAACAGGCCAGACAATCGATTTACTTGCGGCTGTTTATTTTTGACAATGATGACTTCGGTGTCCATGTCGCCGATCTTTTAAAGGAGAAAGCGCGTGACCAGGATGTGTCTGTGAAAGTTTTATTAGATGGAATGGGGCAGGTTATGGGCGAGGGAAAAGTTCCCGACGATATTCCCGCTGATTTTACTCCTCCGGGTTCAATTTATAAATATTTACAATCAGAGAAAAAATTGAATGTGCGTTTACGCCCGAGTGTTTGGTTCAGAGCGGATCACGTTAAAACATTTATTATGGATAAAGAAATTTGTTTTATGGGGGGGATGAACATCGGTCGGGAATACCGTTACGATTGGCATGACATGATGATGGAGGTGCGGGGACCTGTCGTCGCGAATATTTTGAAAGACTACCGTGTCGCATGGTATCACTCCGGGCCTTTAGGTGACCTGGGATATGTCAAGAGTTTTTTTCAGGCTCCGATACGCCCCACGGAACAGTTACAGACGCACTATCCCCTGCGGTTATTATTCACCAGGCTTAATGAGCCTCAGATTTTTCGTTCACAGGTTGAAGCTATTCGCCGCGCGAGAAAATATATATACATACACAACGCTTATTTTTCTGATGACACGATCCTCATGGAACTCGTTAAAGCCCGGCGCAGGGGTGTGGATGTCCGGGTCATATTACCCTATCATGGCAATCATCAGATCATGAACGCGAGCAATGTCCATACGGCGAATATTATGTTCCGTAACGGAATTCGTGTTTATTTTTATCCTAAGATGTCGCATATTAAAGCAGCTGTCTATGATGGCTGGTTATGCGCGGGATCAGCAAATTTTGATCGGCTAAGCTTCCGGGAGAATCTCGAAATGAATATTGCTACATCGCATAAACCCGTTGTGGATAAAATCCTTGGGGAGTTATTCGACCCTGATTTTAAGCGCTCGATAGAAATGAAAGAACCGTTAAAGAGCGGGGTAAAAGAGCTGATTGCCGAGTTCCTGGCGGAGCAATTATAACGGGCGGGTTTTATTGGCAACATATCTAAGGACATTGTTTTGAAAGAAATCGAATAAAGTGATACAATTGATAAGTCTTTTAACAGACGATAAGAGGTCGGCGTTATAAATGAAAATATTTAAGTCATCATTGTTATTTTGTCTTGTTTTTTCAATTTCAGGCTGTTCACACATTGTTGAGAAACGCATACAGAAACACAAGGTTGCGGGCAAAGTTTTGAAAACGACTGAAGAAGAAGATTTGGTCGATGCTGTGACAGCGTGGGAAACCGTTAGTGAGGCGATAACAGGTCAAGAGATGACAGAAGACGAGTTGAGAAATTTAGCGCGAGATATCCGCAAAGACAAAGACGCGCAATCTGCCCTGGAGTCGATCGCGACAGCTCTTGACCCACAGAAGGTTCGGGTGAAATATTCACCGGCGACGGGGAAACGTTACAGTGCCGATATGGAAATCTGTCCAGAGACAGGTGTGAAGCTGTTACCTGTCCAATAGATCCATACAGAATTTTTTGAAAGAAGGTCGATCGCTCCCAGAGGGAATATGGAGGATTACAGCCAACCGCGGGATATTGCTGAAGCTTGTTTGCTTCGATCGTCTGCTTCTCAGACGGCGATATTCAAGGAAATTGTTGTTCGTCCGCGTCGACCAATAAAGCAAACGCGTTTATGATGCCGAAACAATATAACGATAATAATTTTGATACAAAAAAGCATATGCCGGATGATTTATTCAATGAGCTTTATGATGAGAAGTATTTGTTAAAGATTGTCCGGACAAAAATGCCGTTTGGTAAATATTCCGGTTCATATTTGATCGACTTGCCCGAGCGTTATATTTTGTGGTTCGCCCAAAAAGGTTTTCCTCAGGGTCAATTGGGTGTGATGTTACGATCTGTTTATGAAATAAAACTCAATGGGCTGGAACAACTCCTCCGACCGTTAAGGCCGCCAAAGAAAGGCGGTTAAATGTTTTTTTCGGGGGCACGAAGGTGGACGCCTTTGCGCCGAAGGACATTGTTATACCAAATCCATTAATAAATTGTTCTATCTTAATTCTGAAAAGTAGAATTGGTTTTGGTCATTATTTGATGGAATTGGTATTAATGTCACATTCAGACATGACCTGTATTAATCGTGCGGTCGCGAACCCGGGTGTTTCTGATTATATTCCTTTTTGGTAATTCTGAAGAAATTGATCCATGACAATAGCGGATAAATATAGAGTAATTCTGGAGGAGTTGCGGTCGAGAAAGAATTATATTTATTTTTCCGTTGGTTTATTTCTTTTCAGTGTCATCTACGGGGTTGTGACCCCTGACTTTGATCATTACGCGAAAGGCATGATGAAGTCCATTTCAGCCATCGTGGTGATGGATAAGCGCTTATTGAGTGTGATTGTCAGTATTTTATGGAAGAACATTTTTGCCTGTTTTATGGCTTTGTTTTTAGGTGTTTTTTTCGCTCTGATTCCCATTTTTTCTTTGCTGATCAACGGGATCATGTTTGGCGTGTATTTACCGGATTTAAGCAAGTCCTTTTTTATAACAATTATCCCTCACGGGATCTTTGAGTTACCGGCGTATTTCATCTCAATGAGCTATGGTATCTGGCTCGGGTTATGGCCGTGGCAAAGCAACCGTTTACACAATATCGTTTTTAGAGCAAAAAAAAGCGTTTTAATTTTTATCAATATCGTTTTCCCTTTACTCGTGATCGCGGCTATTATTGAAGGAGTGTATATTACATGGAAGGCGTGAGAGATAAAAGACCACCCGGGAATTGTGAGACATAATTGTTCAGGAGGGCGCGAATGAAATTAAGTCCGGACAAACAGGCGGCTGCGGTGAACATGCGGCTGGGAGTATTGATGGTTCTGTCTTTCTATATTCTGGACATTGTTGTTTACCCCGCGTTTAAAGTGCCGTTACTGTTTATTCGATTAGTTGCCGCTGCCTGGCTAATGTGTGGGTATTTCGTTTTATACAGGATTAAAGATGAACAACTTTATTTGATCAGCATTTTTTTTCTTGTTCCGATTGCTTTTTCGATCAGTTTAATGTGCCTGGTTGTGGGAGAAGGCATGGCTTCAACGTATTTTGTCGGGAATATCCTGGTGATCATGATCGGCAGTTGTTTTTTGCGTGTCAAACCGAAGATTTTGTACTTCATCGCGATCGGGATAGTGGTTCAGCATTTCGTCTTATTGGCTTTTATCCCCTTTACTTTCAAGGATTTTATGCTGAATTTGTTTTTTTTAGCGTCAGCCTCTATCCTGTCCATCCTTGTTCATCATTCTATAATAAAATTAACAGCGGAAATAAATTCTTTATCCGGCCTTTTGCCCATTTGCATGTACTGTAAGAAAATCAGGGATGGTCAAGGGTATTGGAATCAGGTTGAACGTTATATCGCGGAACGGGCAGAAGTCGATTTTTCTCATAGCATTTGTGAAGAATGTATGGCAAAGATGGAAAGAAATGAAAAAATCCGGGAGGAACGGGATTAAAATTTTCAAAGAAGTGACGCGAGCAATTAAAGGTGGATAGTATGGCAATATTTGATGATTGGAATGGTTACCAAAGAGAAGTGAAGGGTGAACCATGCGCGATTTTTTTGAATTTGGGCCTGATGCGACGTTTACCGATTAAGGATAAGACATCATTGGTAAATGTTCAGGTCCGTTTAAATAAGATGGAACAGAATGAGGAATTCGCGTTGATGGAACTTGACCACGCGCTTGCGGATATGGAGTCGCGCGTTCGTAAACATGTCGAAGACCAATATGATGGTGTTTTTGCCGGACGAGTCACGTCAAACGCGCGGAGATGCTTTTATTTTTATGTTTCAGATCAACATATCAATTCTTTTCGAATGGATTCCGTCACACCGTCCTTCGATACCTTTGAATTTCAAGTGGACGTACAGCCCGATCCGGAATGGAAATTTTATCAGGATACGTTATTCCCCGGGCAGCGGGATATGCAGCTCATGATTAACCATCGTATGGTTGACCAGTTAGCCGAACAAGGAGAGCAAGGGGATGCGTCGCGCAGGGTGGACCATTGGATTTATTTTAAGGAAGAAGGGCATAGAAAGTCTTTTTTGGCTGCTGTTGGAAAGTTTGAGTTTAAGGTCGAAGAGGCACCGTCGGCTCGCCTTGATGAATATTCTTTTGGTGCGCAGATTTGGAGGGCGGAATTGATGACATTTGAATCAATCGACCGCGTGGTTTTGTTCTTGATGGATTGTGCCGGTCAATATCAGGGGCAATACGATGGCTGGGACTCATAAATCGGAAATGTTGATTTATTCTAAGTCCATTAATGAATTGTTCTATTCCAAAAGATATTTATCCGCCCCCGGCGGTTGAGAACAAATTTGATTTAGACAGTTATGTCATACAAAATTTAAGAATGAAAGGGGTCGCGGAGTCATGAAATTCGTATTTATGCTTATCATCTTTGTGTCGATCTTACCTGCTTCTATTTTTGCGGCGGAGGAGGCTGTTGAAGGTTCATCCTATTGGGACCAGATAAAAGATAAAATTCAAAATAAAACAGATGAAAATAAGGAAAGGACCAGGAAGGCCAAAGTCTGGATTGAAGAGGATATAAAGCGGATAGGTGATTGGGAATATTATATCGAGGAATTGTCTTTGGCCGACTTACCTCAATTGGAAGAGACATTGAATCGATTGGGTGAAGAGCGCTGGCAATGCTTTTGGGTGGAAACCGGGAAGAACAAATCTGTTTTTTTATTTAAACGGCCGGCGATCAGTTACTTGCATAGAATCCCTAAAGGCGATGTCTTGCGCTTGCTGAATGGCGTGCAGGGTGATTAATGCTCTTCCCCAAAGAAAAATATTCGGTCTTTATCGTCTTCAATGGTGAAGGTCAGGAACATATTTATGAAAACACAAAATTTTTTTCAACGCCTTTTTTTACCACTAACGCTGCCGGCCCTGGTTGGTTGTCTTTCTCTCTGGAGTTTATCCGCCCGGGCTGAGGTGACCAAAGGTGATTACGCGTATCTTGTGGAGCATAAGAAACCGCGTTTTAGTTTGTTGATCCCTTTGGAACTGAAGCCGATGGAGAAAGAAACTTTGTCCGCGTATCCGGGATATATTTATGGTTTTATTGAAGGTTCCGAGGCCGCGGAGGACTCGTTCCTGGAGAATGTGTCGATCGCGATTTCTCCGCGGGGAGGCGTGATAGGGCAAGAAACGAGAGACCTGATGCATCAGCTCATTGGCCACATCAAAAAATCTTTACCCAATGACGCGGAAATGGATTTATGGCCGGTAAGGGTTATTGATGTTGATATCCATGCGATCGTGTCGCGTTATGAGATTGATAAATTTCCTGTTGTTTCGTTTTCCGTCACGATGCCTTTAAAAGAAGAAGCTGTTGAAATTGTTTTTTTTGGGCCGGCGTATAAAGAGTTGTATATAAAGGACATCATGCAGAAGGTTTTTCTGTCTGTCGTTGGCGAATCGACTTATCTTAACGATACTGTTCAATACGCGAACGCGATCAAATTTGTTCTGGCAGTTGTTATTTTTATTTTGTTCTTATCATTTCTCAGTAATGTTAAACGCATCACATCGTAAATTCTATAAACAGCAAATTAAAACTAATAAGGGGCGATTCATCAATCATCAGCGCGCGCGACAATATTTATTAATGCCGGGAGAAAAAAGTGTCAGATTTCTTTTCTGCCTGCTTGTGGTGTTTTCTGTGCTGGTATTTCTCCCCTATGGCCCCTGTCCTGTTCTCGCTGCGGATGCGATTGCCGTGCCGTCCCATCCGCGATTGAAGGTCGGGGATCAATGGCTTGAGCAAGTGACTGTTAATGAGCGAACATACCGCATTAATTATCAAGTGACGGGCGATCGTATTGTGGACGCGGTGCCCTGTTACGCGCTGAAAGCCACGTTTGATCCGGCAATGATGAGCGTTTATGATAAAGGCAGCATTTTACTGGATAAAGAGATGTTTATGCCGAAGGTGATGCTTTTATGGAACAGCCGGATGAAAGCCGCAATGAATATCGAATTTAAATACCAGTATGAGTTTAAGCCCGAGCCGTTGTACCCGTTATCGGTTGGCAAAGAGGTTTTCGCGACGGAAATTAAATCGACGGTCATTTCTATGTCGGAAGACAAATCTAAAATGGATGAATCCCGGGAGATTAAATTCGTCGTTGAAACAAAAGAGACGGTCACTGTGCCTGCCGGGAGCTTTCAATGTTTCAAGGTTGTGGAGTATGATAAAATCGGAATGGCGATCAGGACCTTCTGGATGGCCTACGAAACAAAATATTTTGAAGTCAAAGCCGTTAATCATGAGTCCGGGGAGCTAACCGAACTTTTATCTTATCATGTTTCCTTTTAAAGCTGGAATGTCCTCTTCCTGCGAATGGAACCGTGCGCGGGTTTGTTGTGTGAGATCTCTTGGGTGAAAGGTAAGGAGATTGAGTATGAAGAAGTGGATACCGTTTTTTATCGTTGTGGTGATTCTTATTGCCGGTTTTTGGCTGATCATACAACAGACCCAATGGCAACATGTTTATACCAATGGGTATGGCGGTGAACCGCGTTATGGATCTTTGCAAGCGCTTATCCAGGCGATTAGATCCGGTAAAGATGTTAAGATCGAACTTGATCAGGGAACAGATTATTTGATTTATGTTCCCGCCCAGAATATATGGATTAAAGGTGGTCATGTCTATGCCTTGAATACTTCGGCGATAAGTTTAAGTTGTGGGTCGGATAAACTCAGTTTTAATCCGGATACGTACCACTGGTGGCTGTTAGTTGACACAAAAGGTAAGTTGGAAATGATCCGTTTTACCGTGGGAACAGGTAAGAGCCAGGGGCATGATCAGCGGCGTGTTTCTGTCCGGTGGTTTGTCCGTTAAGAGTGGGGGGCGTGATGAATTTATCAACGTCCAATGCTACATAAGTCTACTATAGAGGAATTTATTGTTGAACTTCTCGAAAAACTCTGCGATACGCTTTTGCCAAAGATCAGGAGTGGTGAAGTAAGGATGGAATTGTGAGCGAAAAAGTTTTTAAACTTGATTTGTTGGGGAATGCAAAAAGTTCACTTAGGCATGCAGTATTACATTTAACAAGTGATAACACATTAACTATAGATGATTACAAATATGCTATTCGTGATATTACTAGAAGATTATGTGAGTGGTGTGCAGAACCTCCGTATGATAAGGATTGAGAAATAGAAGTTGATATGTTTATAAGATTCAGTAAAAATGAAGGCTACGTTGATGAATTCATGAATTAGCTTTAATGGGGGATCCCTTACCGAGATACACTTTAAAATTGACATCCGGAAAGATATTATCCATAAATTCTATGCCGGACAAATATTCGTTATTAATGTCATTTCCGACGATAGAATTTGCTAAATAATGAAAGCGACCGACATGGTCTTTTATCCGCCGGGTGGCATATTCGGTTGCCGTGCCGTTATTAATGATGAATGGCCAATCAGAGCTTTGGGCCAGCAACAATTCGCGGACACATTGATTCAGCGCCCGTTGGGTTATTTCAGGTATTTCTTTTTTTCCGAAACGTTGCGCTAAACTTTCCATTCGCTGGCAACATTCATAGAGTTGCGGGTAAATCCAGTCTGTCCGGTCATTTAACCAGCCTTCAAAGTACCCCTTATACCCCCAGGTTGATGACGCCGGAACTCCTTTCTGGTGGACCGGATGTTGATCAAGATATTCTGTCAAAGAAATGAGTTCAATCGTCTCCTGCTCAAAAGCGGCTTTCTTAATGACGTAATTTAACCATTGCGGACCTTCAAACCACCAATGTCCAAAGAGTTCCGCGTCAAAAGGAGCCACGATAATCGGGTGATTTTCCATCTTGTCATCCATGGCCTCAATATGCGCCTTTCTGGAAAATAAGAATTCTGCCGCGTGTTCTGCCGCGCGGTCCCGGGCATGATTCGGGTTATAAGGTTCTTTCCACGCGTTTCCGGTAATGCGGAAGTATTTCATTCCTGTGTCTGTCCGGACATCTCCGGCAATATAGGGTTGGATATAATGAAAGTCTAACTCATGACCAATATCGCGATAGAACTCGCGGTAATCGGGATGTCCCGGAAAGCCTTCTTCGGCTGACCACACTTGTTTCGTGATCAATTGATCCCGGCCAAAAGCGGCAACGCCTGAGGGCGTGAAGAGCGGCGCGTGAACGCCGTAAAAAGGTGTGGTTGTCGCGTGATCAAGTCCGTGGCCCTCCATAATAAAAAAACGGATACCCTCTTTTTTGAGAATTTTATCTAACCCGCTAAAGTATCCGCATTCGGGTAACCACATCCCTGAAGGACGGAAGCCTAAGACGCTTTCAAAGTAATTTAATCCCGTGATCACCTGCGCTTCGACGGCGTTGGGTTGTGGTGCTAATAACGGAAGAAGTCCGTGCGTGGCGGATGTTGTAATGAGATCGATACAACCCTTGTGATGCAAGTCTTTAAAAGCCAGGGTTAAATTTTTTTGATATTGATGAACATATATATCATGGGCTTCAATGAAGAGGGTGCGGTACATCCCCGCGAGCCAATGAAAATGGGGTTCGTGTTTTGTCCGTTCGAGTTCTTTTTCACTCAGCTCGATCAAATTCTCAAGGTGCTTTTGGTAACGGTCTTGCAGTAAAGGATCTGCCATCATCGCTAATAAACTCGGGGAGACAGAGATTGTCACTTTGAACGGAACAGCATCACGGTTTAACTCATTAAAGAATTTTATGATTGGAATATATGTTTCGGTGCAGGCTTCAAAATACCAGCGCTCTTCTAAGAAAGTGTCATATTCTGGATGACGCACATAAGGAAGATGGGCATGAAGGACAAAAGCAAGATATCCTTTAGCCATACAGTCCCCCTGGTATAATCCTCATCCTATAAATCATTAATAGAATAAAGATGTGTTAATATT
>JAIORP010000124.1 GCA_021108075.1 Candidatus Omnitrophota bacterium
TTAATTCTGAAAAGCAGAATTGGTTTTGGTCATTATTTAATGGAATTGGTATTATTGGGAGTATAGTGCGGGTTCAATGGATGTGATTGTGGAATGGTGTTATTCTTAATTTATCAGGGTACCGCCTTTTTACAAGGGATGAATATCAATAGAAGAAAGAGAAGGATTATGTTTAAAAAATTATTTATAACATTGTTCAGTGTAATTATTGTCATGGTATTGTATGGGGCATTTTTCGGGTTAGGCCTTTACGGGGAATCTTTGCTGCGAGAGGGAGGGACCATCCTTTTTTACATCATGCACGCGGTCTATGCCATTGTTGCGGTCTTTTTTATCGTCTTTTTTTGTAAGCGGGATATGGCCGTCGGGATCGGGTTGATGATCGGGTTTATTTCCCTTTGCATCGTTTATGTCTTATTGCTCGGTTCTGTGTCGGATCTGGGAACAGCCCCCAACGCTCAAACAACAGATGCCCAAGAAGAAAAATTGATTCCGGACATACCCCGCATCCCGGGCGGGTAGAGCCAGGGACTGTCTGCCGATACCGTTGAAAAAATATTATCTCAAGAATAAGTCTTCGGTTGATATCGAAGATATTTATTTTAACACGTTATGAATTTTTGAATATTGAGGGTTAAGGATGTTTGTCTGTATCCGCATGATATCTGTTTACTGTTATCTGTCTTTGCTGCTGTTGAATGCGTCTGCCGTCTTTAGTGAGCAAGTCGATCTTAAGTCCGGAAAAACGGTCGACGGCCGGATTATCGCGAAGACCGGGAAAGACATCAAGGTGGACACGGGACTAAAAATATGGCGTATTCCGTTTAGAATGATGACCCCTGAAAGTGCGGAAAAGTGGGGCGCGTTAGAAAATTTTTTAACAGAACCAACTGAGCCTCCTGTAACAATACCACCCCCTGGATTGATTCTTCCGGCAAACATTCAAAAAGAAGATATTGCCTCCGCGTGGATCATTCAGCAGGTCAAAGAGGCCTATCACGCCTTTGATACGATTCAATATGAAAGTTTGCAGCGAACATCTTATGACAACGAGGATTATGAAAAGAATGCGGTTTATTTTTCCACGGTTAAGCTCGGACGGCCCAATAAATATATTGTCTCGGATTATACGATTCAATCTGATGGGCAAATTACGTTTAAAGCCTTATGGAATAATGGCATTTCCCCGTATGTTTATTCAGACAGAACCCAGGAGTATAAATCTTTTCCTGAAGAAAATTTTTTAGGCTCATTTGCCCCCTATTCTGCATTCATCCCCGGTCTGTTTTATGATCAGCGTGCCATGATGGAACGTTTGCAGTCCAGCATTTATGCGGGGTCAGCGGAGCTGGAAGGATTGGAGTGTTATTTGTTGGTTCATAGCAAGAGCGAAACAAAATCCTATACCTATTGGGTCTCACAAACAAGTTTTTTGATTTTGATGGTTGATATTATCAATCAGGGCCTCTTAAAAGATCTCGACAGCGATCATTTAACAGAAGATCAACCTGGGCGAATACTACAGTCACAGGGTTCAAACATGAGCGCAGAGGATAAGAAAATTTTTACACAAACCCCATTGGCGCAGGAAGAATTCTTAGGGGATTTCGTGAATGATATAAAGAATAGAATGCATACTCAGTTGTTTATCAATGATATTCGAGTGAATGAAGAGATCTCCATGCGGGAATTTACTTTTCAGGTCCCGGATGAGGCTGTGTATGTCCAATCCACTGACATTCGGACAGTCGTCGATAACGCGAAGGATGTTTACCCGTCGAATCAATAATTCCAATCGTTTTATTTCAGTGTAAATAATACTGAAACTATTATCATTTCTACGCTGAGGTAGATATAATAGCTTCGTCAAAAAAATAAATTTATTGGCTTCAATTTTTTTGACGATTTGCCGCAATAAAGAACAAAACTCACCGCTTAGTAAGAAGTAATGATTTCTTTCCGATGAACATTATAAATGGATGATTTTGCCATAAGGGAATGAAATATGGTGAACGATCACAAAGAAAAAATTTTTGAAAGATATTCTTCGGAGCGGGTACGTGCTCCCAGAAGAGGATTTAAGCGCGTCCGTTTTATTTTATGTGTTTTGATGTTTCTATTTGTGAGCGCGTGGATGCTGCCCTCAGAAGTTCTTGCAAGCGGGGCGCCTGCCGGTGAAGGGCAAGACCTGCCTGGCCGTATGGCCTTGTTGATGATTCAGCTATCCGTGATATTATTCTCGGCGTGGATGGGGGGTAATTTTTTTAAGCGCTATTCGCTTCCCGGGGTCTTGGGTGAAATTGTCGCTGGTATTATCATTGGCCCTTATTTGTTAGGGCACGTGCCGTTGCCCGGTTTTTCTGATGGGATTTTTCCTTTGCAACCTCATTTTCCTGTTTCAGGAGAGCTTTATGGGATTGCCACGATCGCTTCTATTATTCTTCTTTTTTTAGTTGGTATTGAGACAGATATAGATACTTTTCTTCGATTTTCATTCGTGGGGACCACTGTTGGTGTTTCTGGCGTCATTTCTAGTTTTGTTGCCGGTGATTTGGTCGCGGTCTTTATGTCGAAGATTATTTTCGGCCAGTCGTACGGCTTTATGCATCCCATTCCGTTATTTTTGGGTGTGATATCAACAGCGACATCGGTGGGGATCAGCGCGCGGATTTTGTCTGAGCATAGAAAGATTGACTCTCCCGAGGGGATAACCATCCTTTCCTCGGCTGTCATCGATGATGTGCTTGGTATTATCACTTTGGCCATTGTTGTGGGAATCGTCCGTAGTGGTTATGTCGAATGGCGTAGCATATCCGTCATTGCCTTCAAGGCGATTGGGATTTGGTTGGGTTTTACTATTGCCGGTTTATTTTTTGCGCGGCATATCGGACGTTTTTTGAAAATGTTTAAAGAACGGAACGCGATAGCGATTATGGGCTTTGCTTTATCATTATTGCTGGCCGGTTTGTTTGAGAAATCAGGGCTGGCCATGATTATCGGGGCTTATACCATGGGGCTTTCTTTGTCGAAAACAGACTTGTCCTATCTGATCCAAGAGAAGCTGTCTATGCTCAATCATTTTTTTGTTCCTATTTTCTTCTGCACGATGGGGATGTTGGTTAATTTGAAGGAGATGGCGTCTGGTTCGATCCTGCTTTTTTCTTCCGTTTATATCCTGGTCGCCTTTGTAAGTAAGTTTATGGGGTGCGCCTTACCGGCGTGGTGCTTGAATTTTAATATTAGGGGAGCAACAATTGTGGGCGTGGGCATGGTTCCACGTGGAGAGGTCGCCCTTATTATCGCGGGAATTGCCTTGTCGACCGGTGTTATCCCGCATGACATCTTCAGCGTTGCGGTCATTATGACGTTTATAACAACGCTGGTTACTCCTCCGGTATTATCGCGTTTGGTCGCCTCTGATAAACCAGTTTTAAAAAAGGCGCAGGCAAAAAAGAAAGAATATACAGAGATTCGGTATAGCATGCCAAATCGTGATACGGCTGAATTGGTCTTGAACAAGTTGATTAACGCGTTTGAGAACGAAGGATTTTATGTCCATCGATTAGAGATGGATCGGACAGTTTTCCAGATCAGGAAGAACGAAACATTTATTACATTGAGATACAGCGCGGAGGAGTTTGTTTTTGAAAGTGTTATAAGCGAGTCTTCTTACGTGCACACGCTGTTTTATGAAATCATCACGGATTTAGAAATGGCGATGAAGAACCTACAGAAAAGCCTCGATAAAGATGCGATCGGCCGTAATATCTTTCACACCCTTCATGATGGAAAAACATCCAGTGATTCTTCGCCCACAAAGTATCATTTTATCAGTCCTTTAGCGGTTGAACGGTATCTGCGCTCTCATAATAAGAATGATGTGATTGAAGAGTTGACGGATTTATTGATCAAATCGGGGCAATTGACGTTCAAACAAAGACGCCGTGTCATTAAAGACCTATTAGAGCGAGAAGCGTTGATGTCAACAGGCATGCAGGATGGCATAGCCATTCCCCATGCAAAGACAGCAGCCGTAAAGCATATGTATATTGCTATTGGGATTAAGCGCAAAGGTGTTGAGTTTAATTCTTTGGATAAGAAACCGGCTCAGATTTTTGTTTTAACAGTCGTTCCCAAAGATTCGCCGGAACCATACTTAAAATTTATTTCTGATATAACACGGTTTCTGGCGAATGAAGAAAATCGGCGAAGGATTTTAACCGCCGATAAGAATATTGAACTCTATAATATTTTTACCCACCGTTAACAAGAGGGTAAAGAAGATCGTTTCGGTTCATCCAAAAATGCATAGATTACCTTTACAGGTCTTTTAAACACCGATATAATGACACCTAATAGCTGGTCAATATTCTGCTTTGATGACCGGGAAAAAATAGGATCAGACACATTTAAGATGTTAGCGTGAAGGAGGAAGACATGGACCCACTTTACATTAGTGAAATGTCCTTGGGGGAAAATATCTTTATATTTGGGATTGGCGTTTTTGTTTTAATTTGGATTGTTTTTGTGCCAATAGCCATTACATCCCGGCTGGAGAAAATCATTAAATTGCTGGAAGAGAAACGGTAATTTTAGCCTTCAGTAAATGATTTTTGGTCTGTTTTAAGCGCCCGTAAGACTTAAGACAGGCCTTTCTTTTTTCTGCGATGACCATTATTTGCCTGAATTTACTTTTTTGTGTAATATGTATTTACTGAATCATACCAAATCCGTTAATTGTTCTATTTTAATTCTGGTATTCTTGCCTTAGCGTTGAGAAAAGCAAAACTGGTTTTGGTAACTATTTAATAGAATTGGTATAATAATATTAATTAATGGAGAAAGTATCAAAATGAGCCAAACGGTTGCTTTTGCTTTATTGGGGGTCTTCTTTTTATGCGGGATGACACTGGTCTTCTTTTTTCTATTCCATTTTTTGCGCCGGCAGATAAAAGAAGAAGTCCAGCAAACACAACAGGATTTTCTGAAGGTGGTGCAGCAGCAGTTATCTTTTGAACAGGATAAAGTGAAGTCAGACTTGGAATCGCGTAAAGAAATGATAGAGTCGACTGTTAAAGGACTGGAAGAAGAGCTGAAAGAATACCGCCGTCTGATTTCTGACTTTGAAAAAGACCGCGCGGATAAATACGCCCGTTTAGAACAAGAAATTAAAACGACATCACAAAACACGATGAAGCTGCAGGAAACAACCAGCTTTCTTACTAATATTCTTGGCAATGTCAAGTTGCGGGGCCAATGGGGTGAACGCATGGCTGAAGACATTATTCGTTATGCCGGATTAATTGAGGGAATTAATTACCGTCGGCAAAAGCAACTCGCCACACGGGCAACAAAGCCGGATTACACATTCTTGCTGCCGGAGAGTCATATTATTAACATGGATGTCAAGTTTCCCCTGGATAATTATATCAATATGGTTAACGCCACAGGAGATGATGAAAAAGAGAAATATTTTAAAGATTTTTCAAGAAATGTTCGTGATCGGATTAAAGAGATTCAAAACCGTGATTATATTAATCCCGCGGAACAGACATTAGATTTTGTCTTGCTCTTCATTCCCAATGAGCAGGTTTTTTCTTTTATTCAAGAAAACATGCCGGATTTGATGGATGAGGCGATGAAGAAGAAGGTGGTGGTCTGTTCTCCGTTTACCCTTTATGCTATGCTCAGTGTCATTCGTCAAGCTTATGAGAATTTCCGTTATGAGAAGGATATGAAAAAAATTATTCAGTTGGTCGAGCAATTTTCTAAATTGTATAACCGCTTTAAAGACCGTTTTGAAGACATCGGCCGGTCATTAGACAAACTCAATGGTGTGTATGCGGATGTTAGGGATAAAAGTTTTAAACAGATAGATACAAAAATCCGCCATATCGATGATTATAAGAAGGGCAAGGGCATGGCTATTCAGGAGAGTAAGGTTGTAGAGACATTGATCAATGAACCGAAGGACGATGATGTTATGGTTTAATGATGTTTTTTCTGATGAAGTGATCGCCGGGTTCAGTGATCGAAGTATGGATTTTTCACTTTCTTCAACGGAGCGGCCCTTAACCCAGGCGCAATATGATTATTTGAAACAGCACATTTTTTTTGATCTTTTTCAATTTTGTCATCTTTCACAAGTTCACGGAAACACCATTTGGCCCGTTGACAAACGTTTGAGCCGCCCTGAGGACTCAATCCGTGAAGCCGACGGTATAATGACGCGTTTAAAAAAACAGATGATCGCTATTCGCACGGCTGATTGTTTGCCCGTCTTCATTTATGATCAACATCGAGAAGGGATTGCTTTGGTGCATGCCGGATGGAAGGGCGCGAAAGGCGCCATTGTTCAGGAAGCGGTCAAAGCGATACGTCAACAATGGCAAAGCGATTCGAAAGATTTGAAAATTGTCCTGGGACCAGGCATCAGACCATGTTGTTATGAAGTTGGGTCAGAATTCCAATCGATTTTTTCTCAGGGGATTGAGTTTCGTTCAGGTAAATATTATCTTGATTTGCCGATGATTGTCCGGATGCAATTCCTGCAAGTGGGTGTGCGGCCGGAACAAATTTATAACTGTGATTTATGCAGCTGCTGTTGCCCGGAGTTCTTTTCCTACCGGCGGGAATCAGGCCAGGCTGGCCGCATGATTGCGATTATGATGTTACGATGATTTTAACACGGTGACATGCAAGAGATAATTTATAGTTATACAAGAATATTTAAAAGAACCGTTGAATGAAGAAATCAGATTTTTCCTCAGTGCAAGGGGCCGTAACCATCATTAAATCGTCTTTTTTGATAGTTATCCTGGCGTATGTCCTTGATCCGATGATCTTTATCGCTTATTTCGATCAGCCTGTCCGTGAGTCTGCTGTTGGCATTTTTATCTTAATTGTCTTTACGCTTATACAATTTCTTTTTTTTAGTGGCATTTACGGACAACTGTTTGACGTTGCCAGTCGAGAGGTCGTAGATCTCAATTTCGACGGCTATTGTTCCAATCTAAAGCGGTATTGGAAAATTTTCGCCATTTTTTACCTGTTTCGCTGGCTTGTTCATTTTTTGTTTTTTATTTACATGGTGGATAAAGGGATAACCTTACTGGCGATTGCCTCATTTTTAGACATCATCTTCCTTTTTTATGTGGCGTACTACCTCGCTTATGATAAATATATCAAGCCATTGTGCCTTTCAAAAAGGGCCATTAAAGTCAGTCGTGAAATGTTAGCGGTCCTCTTCGTTTATGTCCTCTTTATTTCTGTTTTGTTAAATTTTGAGAAGGTCGATCAAATCGTTTTTTTTCATTTATACCGTATTGTCATCGTGCTCCTTAAGTTCGCGTCTTTCTTTATTTTTAATTATTTTTCATTTGTCATTATCGGAAATTACCCGGAGATCATGCAGCGCTTAGCAGGAAAGAAAGAAGTGTACCTGATCTGTCCTTCTTCCGGGGGAATTTTTGATGCGATCGCCTCCATGGTCCATAAGTTTTACCCCCCGGTCTTTATTGTTTTAAAGGCATTGACCCCGGAACGGTATCGCGTTAGAGAGTTTAATAAAGTTTTATGGCAACACGATTATTATGCCCCGGATAAACTTGTGGCCATAACCTGTTTTACATCAAATGCCCCGGACGCATACAAAATTGCGAAAGAGTTTAAGGCCCGGGGATCGACAGTCGTTATGGGCGGGGCACATGTTTCTTTTCTCCCGGATGAAGCGCTTGAGTATTGTGATAGTGTTGTGGTCGGTGAGGCGGAAACCGTTTGGGATGAGATCATTCTCGACTATGAGGCGGGATCTTTGAAGAGGAAATATTTTGGCCCTCCTTTGGAGCATTATTTCCAGAAGACAAGTGAAGCGTTTTTTCAACTGCCGCCTTTAAGCATTTCGAAATGTCTTCAGACAGGTCGGGGATGTAAATATAATTGTGAGTTTTGTGTGATTTCAGCCCTTTCGGGGAAGAAGATTCGGAAAACACCTGTTTCTGATGTTGTGAAGATGCTTCAAAAAGTTAAGGAGAAAAGTCGCGGCGTGCTTTTTTTGGATGACAACATTTTCGTGGATCCGCGTTATGCCAAAGAATTGTTTGTCGCCTTAAAAGGGCTCAATATGAGCTGGGAGTCTTCGAGCAGTTTGGATATTGCTAAAGATGAAAAGATGCTGAAACTGGCAAAAGAAAGCGGATGCCGTCTATTATTGATAGGGTACGAAATATCTGATGTCTCTACCGAGAAGAAATCTGCCGGTAAATTTTTAATGGCCGATGACTATCGCATGTTAAGCCGGCGGTTGAAAAAAACGGGAATTAGAATAAAAGCCCATTTTATTTTTGGTTTTGATAGTGATAACGCGAAAAGTTTGTGGGATTTATGGAAATGTTGTTTTGCCATACGTCCATTTGTGACCGTCGTGGCTGTCTTAACTCCCTTTCCCGGATCGCGGGTTTTTAAGCAATTGATGCAAGAAGACCGTATCCTCAATTTAAATTGGCGCAATTATAGCATGAATGAACTGGTCTTCAATCCAAAAGGTATAAATCGAACCGTGTTTAATGTTATTTACCCCGGACTTTTTTTCTTTTTCTTGACCACTACCTCAACCCTCGGACTGGCATTATTAGTGATGTGGTTTCTTTTTTGAAATGGCTGATAGGGAGACAGGATTTTTATTGATTGAAAGAGAGCTTGACGGAAAAACAAACTAGGAGAGGGAATATGTGTAGCATGGTTTATGTCACGACACCGAATAAAGACGACGAAAAATCTTTTCGTTTTTTTGTCTCAGAAAGTTAAAGGATTGCATAGCTACTCTGTTCCTGAAGTTGTCGCCGTTCCTATCGTTGAAGGTCAGAGTGATACCAAATCCATTAATAAATTATTCTATCTTAATTCTAAAAAGCAGAATTGGTTTTGGTCATTATTTAATGGAATTGGTATGATTATCTGGATTGGATAAGTGATAGCGTCTGATAGTTTGTCTGTTTATTGTTCCTGTTCTTCTTCTTCGGCGGCTAACGCGGCTTCCTCTTGACGCCATTTTTCTAAATTGTTCACTAATTGCGCTTGCTGACGTAATCGCGACAGGAAGGCCGTGACTACGTCACTTTGCTTTTGCGTCAATAGCTGTTTTTTCGTGTTTTCTTTTTCTTCGTTGTATTTTTTTTGATTGATCGGAATATACTCATCCAGGTGTAGAATGCAGAATCCTTTAGGCGTTTCGACAACACCGCTTATTCGGTATTCAGTGTTTAGTCGAAACGCGGCGTCTTGGAATTCTTTTGAGATGCCAACGACAGGCAGATATTGTCCGCGGTTAAAGTTCGGGGTCTGATTGAGGGTCAAACCGACCTTTTTAATGGTCTTGGTGAAGTCTTTTGTTTCAGATTTATTCATCTCTTCCATGATGTTTGATAGATATTCTTTTGTCTTTTCTTCCGTAATCTTACGTGCTTTCTGTAGCTGAACGTCTGTCCTAGCTTTTTCTTTTGCCTCATTATATTCCGGAATGTAAGCTGTTCTTTTCTGTTTCATTTGCACAAGGTGCATGGCAGAGTTGCTTTCAAATGGTTCAGCAATCTTATTGATTTCGAGGTCAAATATTTTTTTCAGGTTATCGTAAGACCATCCCAGCTGGAAATTAGGTTTTTCAAAGCTGAAATATCCGCTGGACTGAACGTCAAGATTGTTCTTTTTCGCGATAACATTTAAGTCCGGGGTATCGATCAGATCCGCATACATGCTATGGACTTGTTCCCTCACTGTTTCTTTTTGGCCTTCATATGCTTCATTTAATTCATCCATAAGTTCTTTTGATGTGGGCTGATTGGGATCATTTGTGCCTTTTTCTTCAGCCGCTTTGGCTGTTTGAATAGCACGCAG
This sequence comes from Candidatus Omnitrophota bacterium, assembly GCA_021108075.1. Taxonomy (GTDB): domain Bacteria; phylum Omnitrophota; class Gorgyraeia; order Zapsychrales; family Zapsychraceae; genus JAIORP01. The sequence goes on from JAIORP010000124.1 coordinate 9,892, forward strand.
ATTTTCTTCGTCCATATCGGGAAAGGTAAATTTTATGAAATCGACGTTGACGGTGGGAGGGATGTAGAATTTTGATTTATTGTTTTCATAATATTCTTGAATTTCTTTCTCTGTGACATTGACAGCATTCGTGTGTTGGTCGGGAGTCTCAAGGAGATAACTGATCCGTACTTTTTCATTCGCTCTTTTATATTCTTTAAATATTTCATCGTCAGTAACCGTGACATCGGCGGACGCCTGTTGGACGAGCTCTGCGATTGTCAACAAGTCGCGAATACTTTCTTCGAATGCCCGGGGTGTGATTTGGAGGCTGTAACGCAGGATATTTTTATAGAGCAAAGAGTCAAATTGATTATTACGCTGAAAAAAGGGTGTTTTCTGGATGGTTTCAATGACCTCTTCATCCGGGATTTTTATGCCCTGTCGTTTCGCCTTGTGCAAGAGGATCAGCCGGTCCCAGGTTTCTGATTCCAAATTGAGGAACTCGCGGACTTGAGAGTAATTGTTGCCGTGTCTTAGGAGCGCCTGGATTTCCGTGTTCTTGTATGCTTTCAAGAAATCTTCCCGGGAGATTTTTTTTCCGAATATTTCCCCGAAATGAGTGAACTGATTGCTCCTCGTCAGGTAGTTCGCCGAGCCGAAGAACCCGAAAGAGAGGATGATGACGATCGCCACAGCCCATAGAATTTTTTTGTTGAATCCTTTGTGTCTTAATAGTTTAAGCATTTTAGATCCTTTATCCCCGTAATGTGTTAACTGAAAATATATTTTTGAAGATTATATCCATAGAAAAGAATTTTTACAAGAGGTTTTCTTGTGGATGTGGTTTTTACAAATATAGTGCTATTCAGCCAATAAAAAGGTTTAATGGGGTGAATTCCTCTGAGCTCTGATGCGAGGAGATTCACTATAATTATACATCAAATAATATTCAGTATATTATTTATTAAGGTGGGTGAGATGAAATTAAAGCTTTACAATCCTTGGACACATGGATATAATATCTTTTTTCCCATAATTGTGATTGTGGAAAATGAGGAATAAGCATTTTTAAAAACGATAGTCAGTACAGAATTTTAGAGAAAGCATTAAAAGTTATGAACAAGTTAAAGTTGGGATTACCGAAGGGGAGCTTGCAAGAGGCGACGATTAAAGTTTTTGATAGGGCCGGATTTAAAATTTATGTTTCCGGCCGTTCTTATTTTCCGACAATTGATGATTCTGAATTAAACCCTGTTTTGTTGCGTGCTCAAGAAATGTCGCGTTATGTGGAGGAAGGAGCTCTTGATTGCGGGATCACGGGGGCGGACTGGGTGTTAGAAAATCATTCGAAAGTAACAGTTTTAGCGGACCTGATTTATGCTAAACAAAGCTCTGTCAAAGTACGTTGGGTTTTGGCTGTGCCTGAAAAATCGGCGATCAAATCGGTTAAGGATTTGGAGGGAAAGAAAATCGCGACAGAAGTGGTTAATGTGACAAAGCGTTATTTGAAAGAAAATAACGTCAAGGCCGATATTGAATTTAGTTGGGGTGCCACAGAAGCCAAAGTGGCTGATGGGTTAGTCGATGCGGTCGTCGAGTTAACAGAAACCGGCAGTAGTTTGCGCGCGCATAAATTACGGATTGTCTCAACGGTCTGTGAATCGACAACACAGTTTATCGCCAATAAAGAAGCGCTCAAAGATCCCTGGAAGAAAAAAAAGATGAACCAAATTACGATGTTGCTTAGAGGCGCGATTCAGGCGAATAATATGGTCGGTCTGAAAATGAACATCGAGAAAAAGAATTTGGATCATTTGTTGAAAATTTTAACATCTTTAAAGAATCCAACAATTGCTCCGTTAAGCTTAGATAATTGGGTCGCGGTTGAGATCGTTATAGATAAAGGTGTTGTGCGCAACATCCTTCCGAAATTGAAGGAAATAGGTGCTTCGGGTATTATTGAATATCCGCTGAATAAACTGATAAATTAAATACCAGTAACCATTGAAACAGATAACCGGCAAAATAAACGTAGGGTAATAAAATATGCCTTGTGGTAAAAAAAGAAAAAACAGAAAAATTAGAACACACAAAAGAAAAAAATTAAGAAAGTCATTCAGACATCTTAAGAAACGAAAATCTCGCTAAGACTTAATTCTCATCCTAAATTTGTCTTTCGGCAAAAAATAGGTTAAAATTGTATGAGAGGAAGGCAATGTATAATTATATGCGGGGCGTGAAATCTACAATTACAACTTTTTGCTTGTTCGTTTTGATGATCAGTGTTTTTTGCTCATCTTCTGAAGCTTTTTTATACCAGGAGAAATTAGCCACATCTAAGAGCGTTGCTCACTATGCGATGGGGCAAGTTTATGACCTTTTGGGATTAACAAAATGGGCCATTCTGGAGTATGAGGCAGCCGCTAAGTTTGATGATAGCAGCTATCTGATTCATCTTCGTCTGGGCGTTGACTATGCCCGCCTGAATATGCTTAAGGAAGCGGAGAAAGAACTTAAGAAAGTTAATATTTTTAATCCTGACGAGTTGCAGTCCCATTATCTTCTGGCTTTGATCTATTCGTCCCAAAAAGATTACAGCAAAGCCACGGATGAATATGAATTGATCCTTAAGAAGTTTTCCAGTTCGGAACCTCAAAATATTGATATTTATGCCTATTTGGGGCAGTTGTACTACTCCCAAAAAAAATATGCTCAAGCCATTGAGCAATTTGAGACATTGCTGTCCTTACAGCCTGATAATGTCGATATCATGTATATCCTCGGCTCACTTTATTTTGAAACAAGTGATTTGTCGAATGCGATTGAAACCCTGAAGAAGGCTATCAAGATCGATCCCGGCCATGATGGCAGTCTAAACACATTGGCTTTTATTTATGCGGAGCATGACATGCATTTGGACGAGGCTCTTCATTTAGCCCGCCAGGCCCTGGAAATCAGTCCTAAAAATGGAGCATACTTGGATAGTCTGGGCTGGGTCTACTTCAAGAAAGGACTATTTGAGGAGTCCCTGGACTCCTTGCGAGAGGCTGATAAGTATCTGAACGATCCCATTATTTATGATCACATGGGCGATGTCTATTATCATTTGAGCCAATACGATGATGCCTTCAAATATTGGAAGCTTTCACTGGAACTCCTGCCGGATCAGGACAAACTGATCAAGAAAATTGAAGACCTCAAGATTAAGAAGCAAGTCAGCAACTAATCACCTGTGAGTTATGATGACATGAAGAGTTTGACCTTACAAGCCCCTGCCAAAATTAATGTCTTCTTAAAAGTCAAAAATAAAAGAAAAGATGGATTTCATAATATCAAGACGATATTCCAGCGTATCAATTTATCCGATACCCTTGAATTCACATTGACTAAGACGGGGCGAATCCGGCTGACCTCCACGTTGCCAACATTACCGCTAGGGTCTAAAAACCTGGTCTACCAGGCCGCTGAACAGTTGAGATTGATGTATGGGGTCAAGAACGGGATTGATATCCATATTGACAAAAAGATCCCTGTCGCGGCTGGATTGGCCGGAGGGTCAACAAATGCGGCAACGACTTTAATAGGATTAAACAAAATATGGCAACTTGGAATATCTAAGCATACAATGATTGAACATGCTCGACGATTAGGGAGCGATGTTCCTTTCTTTTTGGAGCACTGTTCATGGGCCATGGGAACGGCCAGAGGGGACCAAATTGAGCCTTTAGATATCGGTTCAAGATTTTGGCATATCCTGGTTGTCCCGAGAAAGAAAATTACTTCCGGTCAGGTCTATCAAGGGCTGAATTTGCAGTTGACAAAGAGTGTTGATAATGCTAATATCCTAATTCAACATTTGAAAAATAAGGACTTAAGGAATATTGGCCGTTATATTTTGAATGATCTAGAGTCTGCGATTGTGCAGATCGCACCCTCTTTACAACGGCTTAAAGAAAGGATAAAATTGCTTTCCGGGTCAGGGGTGATGATATCCGGTAGTGGTCCAGCTGTTTTTGGACTGGCAAAGAATCAGAAAGACGCTGAACAGTTTAAAAGTGTTTTGTCCCGGTATTATAAGCGAGTATATGCTATTAAAACACTTTAACGAGTGATTACATATTTTCGCAAAAGAAGTGACATCTTACTATTAAAGAAGGAGCACAGACAAATGGAAATTACAGAAATTCGCGTTTTTTTAAAAGAAGGTCAAGATAAAAAGTTGAAGGCGTATACAACCGTCACTTTTGACGATGTCTTTGTTGTCCGAAATATAAAAGTTATTCAAGGGGCAAATGGTTTATTTATTGCCATGCCTTCAAGAAAAATGAAAAATCCTTGCGCGAGTTGCGGCTTTAAAAATGAAATTGGAAGTAAGTTTTGTAATCAGTGTGGTGCGTCGATTAAGGGAGAAGTATCAGCGGATAAAGTTAAGGATGCCAAAGCCGAACATCGTGATATTGCTCATCCGATTACTCAGCAATTTCGTGAATATTTGCAGAGTAAGATTCTAGACGCCTATAATAAGGAAGTAGCTAATGAAGGCGGTAGTTCCCAAACAGTAGAGAATCGTCCTGCTGAATAATTTTGAAATGACACGATTTATTTTCATTTTTTAGCAGAACGGTAATATTTTATAGCCCTTGAATTGATTTGCAGAGAATCAATCTCTGGGGGGATAATTTTTCTTTGTGTTCTTTGACTGCCCGGTGGTGTAATCGGCAACACACCAGATTTTGGTTCTGGCTTTCTAGGTTCGAGTCCTAGCCGGGCAGCTAATAATTTTTCTCCCGCGATGTCCTTTTTAAAGATATAATTATTATTTGGATGATTATTGAGCTATTTTTTATTTTATCATTGAAGCACTGAGAATGTTCGGGGCTAAATTTAGTTAACTCTAATGCAGGGGTTAAGGGTGGATAGAGACCGTATCGTTTAATACTAATAATTAGGGAAGAGCGTATGAAAGATTTAAGGACAATTATTTTAGCTGCAGGAAAGGGAACCCGCATGAAATCGGATATTCCGAAAGTATTGCATAAGGTGTGTGGCGTACCTATTATTGATTATATTCTAAACATTACAAAATCGATTGGATCTTTGAAAACATATGTTGTGCTGGGACATAAAAGTCAGCTTGTGGCGGAACACTTATCAGACAAGTACAAGGTTATTTCACAGCCGAAGTTATTAGGAACCGGTGATGCTGTTAAGGTTACAGCGAATGAGTTTAAGAATTATAACGGCTCTGTTCTGATTCTTTGTGGCGATACACCTTTATTGAATAAACATGTCATTCGTTCAATTGTTCGACGTCATAAAAAAATGAAGGCAGATGTAACGTTCTTAACCGCCGTCGTGCATGATCCTGGTGGTTACGGGCGGGTTATCAGGGATGATAAAGGTCATGCTGTCGCGATTAGAGAAGACAAGGATGCCATTGGATTTGAACGTAATATTAGTGAAATCAATGTCGGCGTTTACTGTTTTCGTAGCAAAGAATTGTTTGCTGAGCTAAAAGAGATAAAATTAAATACGCTGAAGAAAGAATTTTATTTAACAGACATTATTGAAATTTTTCAAGATAAAAAATTAAAGATTGAGACTATCGAGACAGATGATCCTCGAGAAGGTTTAGGTGTTAATACGCGGTTGGATTTAGCTTATGCTGAAAATATTATCCGTGAGCGTATTTTAAATGAGTGGATGTTAAATGGTGTTACTATCGTAGATCCTAAAAACACGTATATTCATTCGCAGGCTAAAATTGGCCGGGATACGGTTATTCATCCTTTTACATTTATAGAGGCGAATGTTGCGATTGGACGCAATTGCCAAATAGGCCCTTTTGCCCGGTTACGCCCGGGTGTCCGTTTGGGCGATTCTGTGATAATCGGTAATTTTACAGAAGTCTCTCGTACAAAAATGGGTAACAAATCCATTATGAAACATTTTAGTTATCTGGGTGACGCCAGGGTGGGCACGCAGGTCAATATCGGGGCAGGTACAATAACCGCAAACTACGACGGGCAGAATAAAAATGTGACTCATATCGGTGATAAAGCTTTTATCGGATGTGATAGCGTACTTATCGCGCCGGTAAAGATTGGGAGTAAGGCAGTCGTTGGGGCCGGGAGTGTCGTAACGAAGAAAAAGAACATTCCCCCCGACAGCGTCGTGGTCGGAGTTCCTGCTCGAATTGTATCAAGGAGAAACAAATGAAAGATGTATCAATTTTTACTGGAAATGCTAATATCGCGCTGGCAGATGGGATCTGTAAGCATCTAAACATAGATTTAGCGGATGTGCTTGTGACACGTTTCAGTGAAGGTGAGATTCGAGTAAAGATAGAAGATAATGTTCGAGGTAAAGATGTTTTCATCATTCAGCCCACCTGTCCTCCTAGCAATGACAATTTGATGGAGTTATTAATATTAATTGATGCCGCGCGAAGGGCGTCGGCAAAACGGATCACCGCTGTTTTGCCTTATTATGGTTATGCCCGGCAGGATCGTAAAGATCAACCGCGTGTTCCGATAACGGCTAAATTGGTAGCGAATCTTATCCTGGCGTCCGGGGCACAACGCGTCTTAACGATGGATTTGCATGCCAGTCAAATTCAAGGTTTCTTTGATATCCCTGTTGATCATTTGTACTGCATCAATGTTTTATGTGATTACTTTATACAAAACGAAATAAAGGATGTTGTTGTGGTTTCACCGGATGTTGGTGGCACAAAGATGGCACGGGCCTATGCGAAGAAATTAGGAGCCGGCCTGGCGATCGTCGATAAAAGACGTATTACTCCTGAAAAGATTGAAGTGATGCATATTTTGGGTGACGTTAGAGGTAAGAACGCCGTGATTGTCGATGATATCATTGCCACTGGCGGATCAATGGTTGAGGCCGTTGGCGCGTTAAAGAAGCAGGGTGTAAAAGATGTATATGCCTCCGTTAGCCATGGTATTCTTTCCGGAAATGCCATTTCACGGATCAGGCATTGTGAGGCTTTGAAACAGCTGGTTATAACAGATAGTATTCCTTTAGATGAAAGCAAGCGGCTCGATAACATAACAGTGGTTAGTGTCGCTTCATTGTTAGCTGAGGCGATAAGACGGATACATAATGAAGAATCTATAAGTTGTTTATTCGATGAAACGAGATGAAAGAGGTGGAATAGGAAAATGGAAGAAATCAAATTAGATGTACAAATAAGAAAAGAAATTGGTAAGAAGGGTGTTAAAGCTGTAAGGCGGAATGAAGAGATTCCAGCTATTGTGTATGGCGGAGATCAAGATCCTGATGTGGTAAAAATGAGTCGTCGTGCGTTTGAGCGTATTTTAAGGCAACATAAAGGGCAAAGTTTACTGTTTCGTTTGAATATTTTTGAGAATGATAATAAAATGAAGGATTATTCTGTTATCATTAAAGATGAACAGTTGGATCCTGTCAGTGATAAAGTCATTCATGTTGATTTTAAGAGGATTTCTTTAAAAGAGGAAATTGATGTTGAGGTTTCAATCGTGTCTAAGGGAGAACCCGCTGGCGTCAAGCAAGACGGTGGTTCATTGGATCATCTGATTTGGAACCTGGACATTACGTGCTTACCGACCAATATTCCTCAAAAGGTTGAAGTCGATGTCAGCCATCTCCAGATTGGTGATGTCATTTATGTTAAGGATATTGAATTGCCTGAAGGTGTTAAAACAAAGCATGATGGTGAAGACATTGTTTTTTCAGTTGGCGCACTTCAAGAAGAAAAGCCGGAAACGGGAGATGAAGAACCGACGGAACCAGAAGTCCTGAAGGAAAAGAAAGATAAATCTGCAGAATAAGGATGGCCCTCTCTTGATGGGACTTGTTATTAAGAGAAGACGGATATTTTGAAAAGAAAATTTATTGTTGGTTTAGGTAATCCAGGGAAAGAATATCGATGCACTCGACATAACCTTGGTTTTTTAGTTGCTGAACGGATAGCCGAGCAGTATAATGTAAAATTTCGATTAAGCTCTTTGATAAATGGTTTCCTGGCCGAGGTTGATAGCCCGGATCATAAGATTTCGATTCTCATGCCGGTGACATTCATGAATCATTCAGGCAAGGCTGTGGCTAAAATGATGGCTAAGAATGGAATTGAGGAAGCCGACATGCTCGTTATTTGTGATGACTTAAATTTAGACTTTGGTCAGGCCCGGATTCGAGCTAAAGGTCGCGATGGAGGGCATAATGGCCTTGGATCAATTATTGATACTATTGGATCAAGTGATTTTCATCGTTTGCGCCTGGGTATTGGACGTCCAAATCATGATGATGTCGTGGATTACGTTTTGAAGAATTTTTTACCGCAAGAGCAAGAGATGTTGCCGGACTTTATCGGAAAAGCTGTTGACTGTACGAACTTATGGTTGTCTGACGGGATCGAGCGAGCTATGGAAATTTATAATAAGAAAGTTTCAAAAAATAATAATGATAGTTAATTTTTTTAATGTATTGATCAATTAAACTCGAAAGCATAAGGAGTGAAGAAAGGGAGGAAAATGGATAAGAGTGAACTTGATAGAAAATATGAATTGATGTTTATTGTGGATGCGAAGTTAACATCTGACCAAAAGAATGATCTGTGTAAAGAAGCGACTGATACGATTGTTAAAGATGGTGGCCGTGTTTTGAATAACCAGGTGTGGATGGAAAAACATAAATTGACTTTTCCCATCAAAAAATGCCATGAAGGAACGTATTACCTCGTCAATTTTGAAAGTGAAGGAAAAAATATCGCTAAAATATCCTCTGATCTAAAGCTAAAAGAGAAGATTCTTCGATTTTCAGTATTAAATACGAAAAATTGATGTTCAAATTAAAAAGGTCGACACACATTCTGTGTTGTGTGTCGAGCATTGTTTTTAGAGTTACGGATTTATACTTTAAATTTTTTAAACATTCTCAAACGGGAATGTTTGTAAGGAGGCTGAAATGGCGAATTTAAATAAAGTTTTTCTTATTGGTAATTTGACCCGCGACCCAGAATTGCGTTATACCCCTGGTGGGACGGCTGTCGCCAATTTGGGATTAGCGGTTAATAGAAGATTTAAGGATAGCACGGGAGATTTGAAAGAAGAAGTTTGTTTTTTGACTGTAACTGTATGGGATAAACAAGCAGAGGCTTGCTGCCAATATTTAAATAAAGGTCGCCCTGTATTCGTCGAGGGCGTGTTGCAATCACGTTTTTGGGAAACAAATGACGGTCAAAAAAGAAGCGCGATTGATGTGCGGGCTGAACGTGTCCAGTTTTTAGGTTCATACAACGCGAGTAAAGAGAAAGAAAAAGAAACAACAGGGGTGAAGTCTCAGACCCAGACCCAGCCCCAAACCCAGCCCCAAACCCAGACGAAGTCTCAAGACGCAGTCCTGGCGGATTTCAGCAGCGTTACGGACGACACCATTAAACCGGAAGATATCGCCTGGGACGAATAATTTTATTGTTTGTTTTGAAATAAAAGAATGAAGACGGCAAACCCGGGGCTTAAAGAATAAGTCGCCGTCGACGTGAATTTGGAAATAAGAAAGGCTTTGATTCGTATCTCATAGTATCGTTGCCGTGAGATCTCGCATGTCTTTGTTCTAGATAACGTAAGGGTTCATTTGAGGTTTAGTTTAACTAATGTTTAAGGAGGTTGATATATTGAAATTGAAACAGAAAAGAATGAAGAGCAGAAGATCATCCGGAAGGTCGAAAATATCCGCAAAGTATCAATTGCCACCAGACGCAGACATTAATTATAAGAATTTGAGCCTTTTGCAGAAATATCTCAATGACAGGGGGAAGATGATTCCTCGTCGGATAACTGGCGTGACTGCTAAAAATCAACGTAAATTATCCCAGGCGATTAAGCATGCGCGGTATTTGGCATTATTCCCTACAGGTGGAATTAAGAAGAAATAAAGCAAACGGTTATCGGTCGAATTATTAATTGGTTAGAGTAATTTGTGCAAGGAGATATTAGAAATGGAAGTGATATTGTCACAAGATGTATCGAGTCTGGGAAATATCGGGGATGTTGTCCAGGTTAAAGACGGCTATGCGAGAAATTATTTGATCCCAAATAAGCTGGCATTTATTGCGACAGCTACAAATTTGAGGCGCATTGAACTTCAAAAGAAAAAACAGATGGAAGCGGCTGAGAAGGCGAAACAAGAGGCGATGGAATTGTCAGAGAAATTGAAGAAAGTTTCTTGCACGATTAATGTTGAAGTGAACGACCTTGATAAACTTTACGGGTCGGTAACCGAAATGGATATCGCCAAGGCCTTAGAAGTTGAAGGCTTTGAGATTGAGAAAAAAAATATTCTACTTGAAAATCCAATTGAAGAATTGGGTATTTTTGATGTGGATGTGCGAGTGCATTCGGAACTGACCACGAAGATACGCGTATGGGTCACGAAGAAATAAGGGTTCCCCCTAAAAATATTGACGCAGAGAAATCTGTGTTAGGCGCCATGATTATTGACGACGAGGCTATCGGTGTTGCCATTGAAATCGTTAATGAAGTATGGTTCTATGAAGATTCGCATAGAAAAATATATGCGGCGATTGTTGATCTTTACAACAATCGCAAGAATGTTGATATCATTACTCTAGCTGACAAACTTAAAAGTGATGGTTCACTTGAAGATGTCGGTGGCGTTTCATTCCTTTCTTCCGTCATTGATTTTGTTCCCACCTCCGCGAATGTTGAATATTACGCCCAAATTGTTAAAGAAAAGGGGATTTTGCGTCAATTGATAAAAAATGCTACAAGCATTGTCGTAAATTGTTATGAATCCCAAGGGCAAGTTGAAGAGGTTGTTGATAACGCAGAGAAGCTTATTTTTGAAATCGCAGAAATGAAGCAACGACAGCATTCGGTTCATATTAAAGATATCGTTAAAGACAGTATCGAGATTATAGATCATCTTTACCAACGCAAAGAGCATATCACCGGGATAGCGACTGGATTTGAAAAATTTGACCATATGACGTGTGGCTTACAAAAGTCAGAACTTATTATTATTGCCGGACGACCCTCAATGGGAAAAAGTGCTTTTGCTGTATCGATCGCGGAGAATGCCAGTATTAAACATAAGGTAGGGGTTGCGATTTTTAGTTTGGAAATGTCAAAAGAGTCTTTAGTCCAGCGCATGCTGTGCTCTCAGGGCCGGGTCGATGCGCATAAATTGCGTTCAGGTTTTTTAGCCCCATCAGACTGGCCCAAATTAACGGCAGCAGCTGGCAAGTTGTCGGAAGCCAATATTTTTATTGATGACACGCCGGCCATATCCGTTTTAGAGCTGCGGGCAAAAGCTCGGCGTTTAAAATCGAACTATGATATTGGTTTGATCATCCTCGATTATTTGCAACTGATGCGTGCGACAATACGGTCCGATAGCCGTCAACAAGAGATATCAGAAATATCACGTGCGTTGAAGGCCTTAGCCCGGGAATTGAACGTTCCATTGGTTTCGATAAGTCAGTTGTCCAGAGCTGTTGAAAGCCGGCAGGATAAAAGGCCGCAACTATCGGACTTAAGAGAATCAGGAGCTATTGAGCAGGATGCTGACCTCGTGTGTTTGTTGATGCGCGAGGAATACTATAATCCCACCGAAGAAAATCGGGGGGTCGCGGACATCATTATTGCAAAACAAAGAAATGGTCCCGTCGGAACTGTTAAACTATCTTTTGTAAAAGAATATACCCGTTTCGAAAATCTTGCATATGTTGATTGACATGCCTATTTATTGATTTTATAATGTTCAAAATTATTGAAAATACATAAATAAGGATAATTATATGAATAATAAAGTTTTATTCCTATTTATATTAATATTTCTAAACAATAGCGCTTTTCTTTATACTCCCAATGCCTGGACGCAAACAACCAGTGTCGCAGGAAAGAAAATGGTTAAGGCGATTGAAGTTATGGGGAATAAAACAATCAGTATCGCCACGATTTTATCAAAAATTAAAACGAGGGTGGGGCAAGAGTATAAACAGTCGATGATCAGCGATGATCTGAAACGTCTTTATAATACGGGTTATTTTTCTGATGTGCGTGTTGACCGCAAAGAATATGACACTGGCTTCAAAGTCATTATTTTTTTGGAAGAAAAACCCATTGTTGAAGATGTGACCTTTTCCAAGACGCGTTATATTAAAGTCAAGGCATTAAGCCGCAAGATTAAGACTAAAGCGGGCAAGTTCCTGGATAAGAAATCTTTACAGGATGACCTGAAGACTATTAAGGATCTTTATATTCAGAAAGGATTAACGTCTGCTGAGGTCGAAGTTGAAACATTTACAGATGATGTAACAAATAAGATAAGCGTGCATTTCATCATCCGCGAAGGTCACCGGATCCGCATTAGCAAAATACATGTCAATGGGAATGAAACTTTTAAAGATAAGAAAATTATTAGAATCATTAAAACGCGATCAAAGAGGTTTTTTAACTCAGGTTATTACAAAGAAGAAGTCCTTGAAGAAGATATGGAACGAATTAGTCTTTTTTACGAGAAACAGGGTTTTGTCGACGCTAAAGCTGATTTTGCCATTGACTTCCTGCAAAAAGGGTTTATTGATATCGATGTTCAGATCGAGGAAGGCAAACGGTATTATGTCGGCAATATTACAATCCTGGGGAATCAAATTATTTCTGACAAGGAAATCGTTAAAGCCATGGGAAATATTGAGGTCGGCAATGTTTTTAGCCGGGAGAAATTGACATTAGATCTTTCTCATATCCGCACATTGTATTTTGACCGTGGTTATATCTTCGCTAACGTTAAAGAGTCGACCGCACTCAATCCAAAGACGGGAGAAGTTGAGGTTAAGGTCGACATCAAAGAGGGCGGCCTGGCTTATATCGAACGCATTAATGTTCAGGGCAATACACGCACACGGGATATTGTCATTCGGCGTGAATTGAGAATGCAGCCTGGTGACCGTTTTGATGGCGCAAAATTAAGACGAAGTAAGGAGCGCCTGCACAACTTAGGGTATTTTGATGACGTTAGTTTTGATGTCGAGGATACGGATATCTATGACCGAAAGGATTTGGTCGTTCAAGTCAAAGAAGCAAAGACCGGTAAATTTAGTTTTGGAGGCGGATTTAGCACGGTTGATAAAATTGTGGGTTTTGTTGAGATAGAGCAGAGGAATTTTGATTTTACAAACTGGCCAACGTTTACAGGCGGGGGCCAAAGCTTAACTTTTCGTGCGGAAACCGGTTCAACAAAAAATAATCTTCTATTAAGTTTTACGGAACCATGGCTTTATGATTATCCTGTTTCAGCCGGATTTGACGTTTTCCGGACAATGCGGGATAAAGAAAAAGATATCGGGTTTGCGTATGATGAAGAACGCATCGGGGGTAATCTCCGTTTAGGGAAACAATTTACCGAATATGTCTCCGGGAGTGTCATGTATCGCAATGAAAGAATTACGGTTGACAATTTGGATGACAATGTCTCAGCCGCTCTGGCAGCGGAAAAGGGGACCAATACCGTGAGTTCAGTAGGATTCAGCCTGAAGAGAGATAGTCGTGATAGCGTTTACAATCCAACCAGAGGATTGGTTCTTGATGGAGGCGTAGATTTTGCTGGCGGATTCTTAGGCGGAGACAAAGATTTTTACCGCGTCCAGGGAAAGGTCAGTTACTATATCCCGTTAAAATTCAAATCGGTGCTGCAATTTACTCTTAAAACCGGAATGGTGACGGAATATGGTGATTCCGAAACGGTGCCTATTTTTGAGCGTTTTTTCGCCGGTGGTGCCCGTACAATTCGTGGTTATGATGAGAGAAAAGTCGGTCCGTTGGACCCCAATACAAACGATCCTGTCGGCGGTGAGGCGATGGTGATCGCTAACATTGAGTACACCCTTCCATTGATCGAGTATGTCAAGTTGGCCGCGTTCGTTGATACCGGTAGTGTTTGGGCCCAGGCGGAAGATTTTGGTACAGGGGATTTGTTCTCGGGCGTCGGGTTAGGTTTGCGCGTCAAGACCCCAATTGGCCCGATTAATTTAGATTATGGATACCCTTTGAATGATGAACCGGGAGAAGAAGGACGATCCGGGAAGTTTTATTTCAGTGTCAGTCGAGGTTTTTAATGGAGTGAATTCCTCTGAGCTCTCTCCGAGGAGATTCACTAAAAACAGGTTGTAACAAAATAAAAACAAACGAAAAAGTTATAAGCAAATATGAAAGGGGATAATATGAAAAAGAAATATGTCATGATATTGTTTGTTGCAATGGTTTGGAGTGTTCTTTTCTCCTCACAGAGTTATGCTGCGAGCGCTCCTAACATCGCATATGTCGATTTGAGCCGGTTGTTTGATGAGTACCACAAAACAAAAAGTTATGATAAGGAATTGGAAGAAAAGCATAGATCGTTAGAAAAAGAGGCCAAAGAAAAAGTCGAGAAGATCAAAGAGTTAAATGGCCGAAAAGCTCTGTTAAACGACGATAAAAAAGCTGAGATTGATGAAGAACTGGAGGCCCTAAAAGCTGATTTGATGGAATTTGATCGCCAATCAAAGACAAGCTTAACAAAAGAGCGTAATGAAAAAATCCGGGAAATATTGTTAGAGATCGAAAAGATTGTCAGTAATTTTGCCGAGAAAAATAAGTATGACATCATTTTAAATGACCGCGTGCTTATTTACGGAAGTCCATCAATTGAAGTAACGGAACAAATTTTGGAGATATTGAATGATGACGCGGAATAGATAAGTGTCATTTGAGTCCCTTTAAGTTTACGCGGAGTTTTTTTCGGGAATGAACTCTGCGTAGCAGTATTAATCCTTATCATGCGAAAAAGCGTTTTAGAAATAGCTAAGTTAATTGACGGTCAAATTGAGGGCGAAAAAGAGATTTGGATAACAGGGTTGAGTGGGATTGAAGAAGCAAAAGAAGGAGATTTAACGTTCCTTGCCAATGCTAAATATGCTTCCCTCGTTCAGAAAACAAAAGCCTCCGCCATAATTGTTGATCGAGAAACAGAGTGTTCCTATCCGACAATAATACGCGCAAAGGATGCGTCCTTTGCATTTGGTCAGATCGCGTCACTCTTCCTTGATGAGGACTATTCTTGCCATAAGGGGATTCATCCAACAGCTTATATCGGCCAAGATGTCAATATCGGTCAAGACGTCAATATCGGGCCTCATGCGATTATTGAAGATGGGGCAACGATTGGGGATCGGACAACGATTACGGGTGGGGTTTATGTTGGCCCTAAAGTTAGGATCGGTCAGGATTGTTTATTCTATGCTAACGTGTCCATTAGAGAAGGCGTTCAGATCAGAGATCGTGTGGTTCTCCATCCGGGCGTTGTTCTTGGTGCGGATGGTTTTGGATATATTTATAAAGACGGACGGCATCAAAAGATTCCTCAACTTGGCATTGTTGTTCTTGAGGATGATGTCGAGGTTGGAGCTAACTCATGTATTGACAGGGCGCGTTTTGAGAAGACCGTTATTGGACAGGGAACAAAGATTGACAACCTTGTCCAAATAGCGCATAATATCCAAATTGGAAAAAATTGTTTGATTGTCGCCCAGGTTGGGATGTCCGGGAGTGTGATTATTGAGGATAATGTGATTTTGGCAGGGCAGTCCGGTGTGAACGGGCATCTCCGTATTAAAAAAGGCACAATCCTCATGGGCAAGTCGGTGATCACAAAATCGTGGCCCGAGAATTCAAAAGTTATGGGGATTCCTGCCAGGCCATATAATCAGGCAAGACGTTCCACGGTTTGTTATCAAAGATTACCTGAATATGTGAAACAGATTCAAGAATTAAAACAACGCGTTGAAGACCTAGAGTGCCAACTTAAAGAGCAGGTAGACCAGGAATAATGCAAAGACAGCAAAGAACCATTCAGAATGAAATTCAGATGTCCGGGATGGGGTTGCATACGGGATGTGATGTTAACATAACAATGAAACCGGCCCCCGTTGATGCGGGGATTCAGTTTAAACGGGTTGATTTACCACAGCAACCTTTAATCCTGGCTAATGTAAATTCTTTAGTGGTAAATACAGACGTGTATCGTTGCACAACCATCGGCGAAGGAGATGCGGTTGTTTATACTGTTGAACATTTGATGAGCGTTTTGTGTGGATTAGGAATCGACAATCTTTTAATTGAATTGGATGCGCAGGAGGTTCCCGGCGGAGATGGAAGCGGTAAAGATTTTGTTGATGCCCTGATTGAATCCCGAATCGTTACTCAGGATGCTCCCGCACGGCATTACACCGTCAAGAATCCTATATCGATACACGAAAACGGAGCGACCATCTTTCTTATCCCATCGGATAAGTTTGAGATTTCTTATACACTGGATTATGACCATCCTGTTTTGCGTTCACAATTTATTCATTTTGAAATCAATGAAGAAAGTTTTATCAATGAGATTGCCCCCTGTCGGACTTTTTGTGTCGAGGATGAGGTTAAAGAATTGCAGCAAAAGGGATTAGGCCGGGGAGCGAATTATCAAAACACCCTTGTGGTTGGAGAAAAAGGAGTTGTTGAGAATCAGACATTATTCCCGGATGAGTTTGCGCGTCATAAGGTCTTAGATTTGATCGGGGACTTATCTTTGCTGGGGATGCCAATCAAAGGACATATTTTTGCCATAAAAAGCGGACACACCCTGAATCTTAAATTGCTGCGGGAAATTGTTAAAGAAAAAAAGAAAAATGACTCTAATATTTATAAGACAATAGACATCAGTAATAAAAAAGAATTAAATATTTATGAGATCATGAAAGTTTTGCCCCACCGGTATCCATTTTTGCTCGTTGACCGTATTATTGAGATTGAAAAAGGCAAAAGAGCTGTGGGGTATAAGAATGTAACAGTCAATGAACCTTTTTTTCAAGGCCACTTCCCGACCAGAGCTGTCATGCCTGGGGTCTTAATGGTGGAAGCAATGGCGCAAGTTACTGGTATCGCGATATTATCAGGAGGGCAGCATAAAGGCAAAATCGCTTTTTTTATGGCTATTGATAAAGTGAAGTTTAGAAAAATTGTTGTTCCAGGAGACCAGTTGGTCATGTCTGTAGAGATCACGAAAGAGCGTTCGCGTTTTTGTCAGGCAAAAGGAATAGCGCGAGTTCAAGATGAAGTCGTCGCGGAAGCAGAGATGATGTTCTCTTTTGTTGAGGCCGATTTATTAAATCCCTAAATAATTTTGTTTCAGTATCCCGTTTTTTTCGGGGTGGGAGTTAAAAAAGCAGAATAACGTTTCAAATATACCACAAGGAGTGATAGTATATTTTTATGGAAAATGTTAACATTCATAAAACTGCGATTATTTATTCGGGAGCAAAGTTGTCCCCTGGGGTAAGTGTCGGGCCGTATTCAGTTGTAGAAAAAGATGTCACCATCGGTGATAATGTTCGTGTCGGTAGTCATTGTGTCATCACGGGCCAAACTCGTATTGGCCGTAATTGTAAAATTTATTCTTCCGCTGTTGTTGGTAGCGCCCCACAAGATAAGAAATATTCGGCAGATGATAATGTTTTTTTGAATATTGGGGAGAATAACATCATTCGTGAGTTTGTTACGATCAACCCCGGTACGGCGGAAGGGGGAGGGAAGACTGTTATTGGAAACGATAACCTTTTCATGGCGTATTCTCATGTTGCCCATGATTGCGTCGTCGGGAATAATTGTATTATGGCCAATGCGGCTACTTTGGGTGGTCATGTTACGATTGAGGACAACGCGATGATTGGCGGTTTTAGTGCTGTTCATCAATTTTGCCGTGTCGGACGGTTGGCGATCATTGGTGGATGTTCAAAAGTTGTGCAGGACGTTCCCCCGTTCTCGATGTGTGATGGCCATCCCGCCCATGTGAGAAGCATCAATGCCATTGGTTTAAAAAGAGCTCAATTTACAAGCAGTAAAATGCTTGTTTTGAAGAAGGCCTTTAAAATTTTATTCCGGTCAGGATTAACGCGTGCGCATGCCTTAAAACAGATTATTGAAGAAATTGAATCGAGTTCTGAAATAGAACATCTTATTTTTTTCGCGAAGACGTCCAAAAGAGGGTTGTGCAGTTAATAATAGGATTTGGGACACAACTGTGATGTGGCCAGGGATATAGCTTATAATGGTTATTATAGATTATATCGGATTGGTGCATCTTGCAGTCTGTGTCCCTTCATTCATTATGGCCGGGCATTTATGTCTACATAAATGAGGCAATACGGTTGTCTCAGGCAGTATTCAGCATATGAACGCATGAGGCGCAGACGCACCTTTGGGGGTATCTTGCCTGTTTAAGCGATATACGCAATTCTCAAAATAAAGATGAAGAAACGATACAATGTGTTTTTTTCAATGAGTTTTTCTGTCGATTCGAAAAAATGAAGTCATCATTATGAAATAATTTATTATAAAAAAATTTCATCGAGGAGGTTCAAATGAAATATCTCTCATTTT
>JAIORP010000182.1 GCA_021108075.1 Candidatus Omnitrophota bacterium
AATTTAGAAGTAACGGATTCTACAAATAAAAACTAGTTCTCGGACAAGCTCCTAGGCGATTATTAATGCGTACGCCCTGGTCTGCCAGTTGACTTATTAATAATGTTACCTAATAGGACGAGAAGGTCTGTGGCTGTGTTCTTGCAACCTATCCGGATTATGTTATAATATCCAACCTTATTTATCATTGAAAATATTAATATTTTTATATATAACATGATGTTTGAAGAAATTAAAAAAATAGCAAAAGATATTGGTACGCGTTTGGATCTTTTACGCAGCTTTATTGATTTGCCGCAGAAAGAAAAGCGCATTGAAGCCATTCAGGGTGAGATGAACCAGCCGAACTTCTGGAATGATTCTGTTTTATCCAATAAATTGGTCAAAGAATTGAAGTACTTAAAATCTTGTGTGGTTCCCTTTCATAAAAGCGCGGAAAAATTGCAGGAACTAAATGAATTGGTCGAAATTTCTCAGGATGAAGAAGAGATGCTACAACAGATTTATGATGAGATTCAGGTTCTAACTAAAGATGTGAGTGAGGTTGAATTGAAAAATATTTTGGCAGGGCCGTACGATAGAAGCAATGCTATTTTAAGTATTAATGCCGGAGCAGGGGGAACAGAGTCTTGTGATTGGGCGAATATGCTGTTGCGCATGTATATGCGCTGGGTGGACCGCAAGAAGGCCTCAGTGAAAATTATTGACACATTGCCGGGTGAAGAAGCAGGGATAAAAAGTGTGACGTTATCCATCGAAGGAGAGATGATATACGGCTATCTTAAGAGTGAGAAAGGAGTTCATCGTCTGGTCCGAATTTCACCCTTTGATTCCAATAAAAGACGTCATACATCCTTTGCCTCGGTGGATGTTATTCCCGCGGTGGAAGATGACGCGACGATTGAGATCAGTCCTGATGATTTGCGTGTTGACATTTTTCGTTCCTCAGGTCCGGGGGGGCAAAGTGTTAATACGACGGATTCAGCTGTGAGGCTTACGCATATCCCGACAAATATTGTTGTTCAATGTCAGAATGAACGTTCGCAATTGCAGAACAAGCAAATGGCCATGCGTATATTAAAAGCGCGTTTATTAGAACGTAAGCGTCAAGAGCAATCGGAACGGATGGCCAAAGAATATGGCCGGAAACAAAAGATTGAATGGGGGAGTCAAATCCGGTCTTATGTGATGCATCCCTACAATATGGTTAAAGATCACCGGACAAGTGTTGAGACCGGTAATGTTCCGCGTGTGATGGATGGAGATATTGATCAGTTTATTGAGGCCTATTTGCGTTGGAAACCGGAAGAATAATCAAGCCGGTCGTGCATCGAATAATAATACCAATTACGTTAAAGAATTGTCAAAGTCGATTCTGCTTTTCTCGACGCTTAAGCGAGAATATCAAAATTGAAATAGAACAATTCATTGATGGAGTTGGTATAAATTATTAGGTCCGTAAATGTGATGTTCGTTTATTGATGTGTGTGAAGTTTGTTGAAAATTTTATAAATATGATACGTGATTTTATAATGAGGAGAGATGATTCATGTTTGATTTTATTATCAGAAAAGGAGTCATAAAAAAGGCGAGGAACCACATCGAATCTTTTGACCCTGAATTGAATATTCATATCCCTGATGACCTGCCATTGCCGTCTGTCGGTGAGATAAGAAAGAAATGTGAGATGGTCTCCAGAGTCAATTCCTTCGAGTCCAAAATACAGGATCTGTCGGATACGGAATTAAGGGAAATGACAGGATCCTTTAAAGAACGGTATCGCAGGGGCATCCAAGAAATGCAGAAGGAATATTTTGACATCGTTGATCGCATGCGCAAGACATTGGATTATCAGGAAAAACAAGACATCGGCATTGAACAGGAAAAAATTAAAGAAGAATACTTAAAGGTCAAGAAAAAAATATTGGACGGGCTTATCCCTGAAGTTTTTGCTGTCGTTCGTGAAGCTGGCAAACGGGTGCTTTCGATGCGCCATTATGACGTTCAATTGCTCGGCGGTATAATTTTGAACGAGGGGAACATCGCTGAGATGATTACGGGTGAAGGAAAGACATTGGTGGCTACTTTGCCGGCTTATTTGAACGCGCTGACCGAGGAAGGCGTCCACATTGTTACAGTTAATGATTATTTGGCGCGCCGTGACTGTGAGTGGATGGGGCCCATTTATGAATTTTTAGGGTTGACGATTGGCGTTATCCAGAGCAATATGGATTTTTCGACACGGAGAGAAGCGTATCAATGCGATATTACCTACGGCACAAACAATGAATTCGGCTTTGATTATTTGCGCGACAACATGGTTATTTCGAAAAACGACATGGTTCAGCGGCCGCATCATTTTGCGATTGTCGACGAAGTTGACAGTATATTGATTGATGAGGCCCGCACCCCGCTTATTATTTCCGGGCCTGCCGAAGAAGCCACCGATATCTACTATAAGGCCCGTGAAGTGGCGAATAAGTTGAAAGGACGGCGCATTACAGAACGTGATGAGATAGACGCGAAACATCAAGAGATCGATTTGTATGAAGGTTATGATTACTTGGCTGACGAAAAAAATAAATCGATTTCACTTTCAGAAGACGGAGAGGATAAGGCCGCAGAATATTTTGGGATTGATAATATGCATGAGATGCGCACAATCGAGTACCGGCATCAGATCATGCAGGCATTAAAAGCCAAAGAATTTTTTAAGAAAGACATCGACTATGTCGTCAAGGATGCTGAGGTCATCATCGTCGACGAATTTACAGGACGCATGATGCCGGGGCGCCGTTGGTCCGACGGCCTGCACCAAGCGGTTGAGGCGCGGGAGGGGATTAAGATTGAACGGGAAAACCAGACATTAGCGACGATTACGTTTCAAAATTACTTTCGTTTGTACGAAAAATTGTCAGGAATGACGGGAACCGCGTATACGGAAGCGTCAGAATTTAAAGAGATCTATGACCTGGACTGTGTTGTCATGCCGACCAACAAGAAATTGAAACGGGACAATTTTCCCGACAGCATTTATCGTAGTTTGCGGGAAAAATACGATGCTGTTATCGAGGAGATTGAGGACTGTTATCAGCGCGGACAGCCGGTCTTAGTCGGGACAATTTCTATTGAGAAATCCGAGTTGTTAGCGAGTCTGCTTAAGCAAAAAGGCATTCCGCACCAAGTTCTCAATGCGAAGTATCATGAACTGGAAGCGAACATCATTTCTCAGGCGGGTCGCTATAAAGCTGTTACCATCGCCACCAACATGGCCGGACGGGGAACAGATATTGTTTTGGGTGGAAATGCTGACTTTTTGGCCAAGCAGTTGGTCCAGCAAAAGAAACAAAAAGAAGATATTTCTGAGGAGGATGAGGCGGCCTTGGTGAGCAAGTTTATTGATCAGTTTCGTCAAAAGGTTTCTGATGAACATGAGAAAGTCATCGCCGAAGGAGGGCTGCACGTTTTAGGAACGGAGCGGCATGAATCACGGCGGATCGATAATCAGTTGCGCGGCCGGCAGGGGCGGCAGGGCGACCCTGGTTCTTCCCGGTTTTTTGTTTCATTGGAAGATGATTTGATGCGTTTATTTGGTTCTGAACGCATTATAGGGATTATGGATAAATTGGGGATGGAAGAGGGCCAGGTCCTGGAGCATCCTTTGCTGTCAAAGGCCCTGGAAAATGCTCAGCGACGGGTTGAAGCGCATAACTTTGATATACGTAAGCATCTTTTAGAATATGATAATGTGATGAACCGGCAGCGTGAAGCGATTTATACCTTGCGCCGTTCAATTTTGGAGCGCTCGGATGTTAAATCTTTGGTTCTGGAAGCCCTGGACGGCGTCGCCGCCGATGTTGTTCAACAATATTTGTTTACGGAAAAAGATGGCGAGCAGCAATGGGATTTTGTCGGCTTAAATGAATATTTAAGGGCTGGCTTTCATTGTGACATTTCGGCCCAAGAGGAGAAATTGCGTGAAATGGCACAACCGGAAGTTATTGATGTGGTTTTCAAGGAATTAGAACAGCAATACGAAAAAAAAGAACAATCGATCCCCGGTGAGCATTTGCGCCACCTGGAACGGATGATCTTTCTCCATATGATTGACACAAAGTGGAAAGACCACCTCTACTCGATGGATCAATTAAAAATTGGCATTGGGTTGCGCGCTGTCGCGCAGCGGGATCCGTTGGTTGAGTATAAAAGAGAAGGTTATGAAATGTTTCAGATGATGTATGATACGATCTATCAGGAAACAGCGGAATTAGTATTTAAAGTGCAACCTGTGGAAGGACCGCGACAGGAAGTCCGGGGTGTTTTTAACTCTATTCCACAAAATATGATCCATAATGAAGTCTCCAGTTTGTCTGGAAGAGAAAAACCGTCGTCGCTAGATGTTCCGCCGGATGCGGATGTTTCAGCGCGTCCGGCACAATCTCAGTCGGTGTCTGTGCATAAGGATAAAGTCGGTCGTAATGCAGTTTGCCCTTGTGGCAGCGGAAAGAAGTATAAGAAATGTTGCGGAAAATGAATGGACTTTAATCAACGAGTACTTTCGGTCCATTTTTCGTGTTCAGAAAAAAGTCAATCGTTCATACCAATTCCATTAAATAATGACCAAAACCAATTCTGCTTTTCAGCATTGAGATAGGATGATTCATTAATGGATTTGGTAAAATGTGTCTATGCGAAATATTGTGAAAATTTTTAGATCTTACTGTTTTGCATCCATTGTATCAGCTGTCCTTTTATGGCTCGCTTTCCCGCCTCATTCCCTTACGTTTTGTCTGTGGTTCGCTTTGGTTCCTTTAATGATGGCTTTGGACCGTTGTCCACCCTCAAAAGGATTTCAAATCGGGTATTTATCCGGATTTGTTTTTTTTAGCCTGGTGCTATCTTGGTTGCTGTGCCTGACGCAATGGTTTTCTGTCATTGCCGCTGTCGGCGTTGTTGCCCTGTACGCTTATCTGGCGAGTTACTTTGGATTGTTCGCGTGGTTTTATAGCCGCTATCGGAGTAAAACATGGGGTTTCTTTATTGCCGTTATCTGTTTCTGGGTGATGCTGGAATATGTTCGCGCGCATTTATTTTCCGGCTTTGATTGGGCTAGTTTGGGTTACGCTTTATTTAAGCAAACACGTTTCATTCAAATAGCCGATATAACCGGCGTATACGGGGTTTCGTTCATCATTCTGACTGTCAACATTGTATGGAAAGATTGGGCGAACTCGATTGTCCGCATCATTCAAGAGGCTTATAAGCCAGATCAGAAGAATGAAGCATGCGGCTGCTGCTATAAGCAAAAACTTTTTATGTGTCAGTTTCTTTTTATGCTGTTGCTGTTAGGGGCCACCGCGTTATACGGACAGAATCATTTAAAGGAACGGTTGGAGGTGTTGAAATCGGGGTCGAACCCTGTCCTTCATGTCGCTGTGCTACAGGGTAATATCCCTCAAGATAAAAAATGGCAGACGCCTTTTTGGCATCAAAATTTAGAGACTTATATTCAGCTTACCCGTGAAGCAGCTCAGGCAGGACCAGATTTAATTGTTTGGCCTGAGACATCCTTGCCCGGGATTATCCCCAATCAAGATTTTTATTTCCAGAGGCTTAAAGACGTTGTTGAAGAGATCCATATCCCTGTTTTGTGCGGAACAGTTGTCGCCTATGATAAGCAATATTATAACGTGGCTTTATATCTTTCTGCTCAAGCCCGGGTGGTCCGGGAGTATTTGAAGGTGCATTTGGTTCCTTTTGGGGAATATGTTCCCGGCCGTCACATTTTTCCAGGAATCATGCAGCTGATTCCTATTGAAGATTTTTCTGCGGGCCGAAATCATGTGTTGTTTCTGGCGCCCGTGCGGCACAAAGAGACGTGGCGTTTTGCGGCATTAATATGTTTTGAAGATACCGTTTCATCGTTAGCGCGGAGTTTTGTTTCAGCAGGGGCAGACTTGTTTATCAATATCACAAATGATGCCTGGTTTCCGGGAACAGTTGCGCCGATTATGCATTTGCAGGGATCTGTTTTTCGATCTGTTGAAATGCGCCGCGCGATGGTCCGTTCGGCCAACACAGGCTTTAGCGGTTTTATTGACCCGTGGGGAACCGTTACTCAATTTGTTCAGGATGCGTCTGGGCGCTCGTTGGAAATTAAAGGTTATGCTGTCGACGGGGTGCTGATGAATAGGCGGAAATCTTTCTATGCTGTTTATGGTGATGTATTCGTTTTATTTTGTCTGGCGCTCTTTATCTGTTTCTTTGTATCAGCTTTGAGAGGTGTGAACAAGCAAAGAACGGGGTGAAACAGTTGGGGCATTTATTTGTCTTTGATAATTCAGTCTGGAGCCATGCCAAAAAAATATTTAAATATATTTAGAAATTTCTTATATATAGTATTTTTTTATGTAAAATAATGTATAGTTTTAAAAAGACACTTTAATCCCACGGAAGGGGGTAAATATGGGGAAAAAAATGACAGACCTTAAGGTGATCGGTTTTTGTTTGGCGGTTCTTTATGCTCTTTCAGCGTTTACTTTTTTTAGTTATTTGAATGTGCCAGACGCTTGGAAAGTCACGCATTTTTTTATTATCGTGTTTATCGGTTCTTTTATCGGAGCATTGGCTGTGATTTTTCAAAGAGAGTGGGGCCGCCGGGTTATTATTTTCTTTAATATCCTTACTATCATTTATTTTATGTTCCGGTATTTCCCCCGGATAGAACTTCTGGATTTAAGTTATTTATTTTTAAGTGTCATTCTGATTTTGTATTTTAATCAGGATAAAATAAAATATAAATTTTATAGTAAGAAACACGCGTACAACCAAAGTGTCTTGTTGATTGATGATGACTTGATGTATATCAAAACAATCCGTCCGATCTTAATGTCCGCCGGCTATTCTGTTTTAGCCGCACATTCCGGGGAAGAAGGTCTGCAGGTCGCAAGAAATCAGCAGCCAGATTTAATCATCCTGGACGTTATTCTTCCGGGTATCAAAGGACGGGAGGTTTGTAAGGAATTGAAGAAGGATGCGGCAACGAAACGCATCCCGGTTGTGTTTTTGACGGCAAAGGATTCCCCCGATGATATTGCGGCCGAAAGGGCTGTTGGCGCAGTCGAGCACATGACAAAACCCGTGCATGCAAAGACGTTGATTTTAACTGTGCAGAAAGTTTTAGAAAATTAAATCCTATCCATAAAATTCTCTCGGATAGACCAGGTGGAGAAAAGCAACTTTTCCCCTTTCCATACAAGAGAACAGCGTTATGTAAAATTATGGCGAAGAATAAAATAATTAAAAGAATCCAGCGGGCCTTGGCGCGCTGGGGCATGTTTTCGTTTTATAATCTTTTTGTGATATTGCCGTATTTTTTTGTGAACATCATCGGGCGAGTCATCGTTTCAATCGCTTATTGCTTTGTTCATAATCAGAAGAAAATCGCAAGGGAGAGTTTGCGGATTGCGTTTGGCGAAGAAAAGAGCCCGCAGGAAATCGACGCCATTTCACGGCGCTGTTTTCAAAATTTTGGGTTGGGCATGATTGAAATGGTGTACTTTATGTCGCACGCTAAAAACGTTAAGGAAAAAGTCATTTGCGAAGGGCTTGAGCATTTTGATCAAGCGGTTAAAGAAGGGAAGGGCGTGGTTGTCGTTACCGCTCATTTTGGAAATTTTCCGTTGATGATGTTGTTTATGGCGGCTCAGGGTTATAAGGTGAATTCGATCATCCGGTCGGCCCGTGATGAAAAAATGAATGCGTTTCTGCACCGTAAAAGACAAGAGCTAGGGGTTAATACCGTTTATGCGATTCCACGCAAGACCTGTGTCACGCAATCGATCAATGCTTTGAGGAATAATGAAGTTTTATTTATTCCTATGGATCAAAATTTTGGAAGTGGAAAAGGTGTTTTTGTTGACTTTTTCGGTCAGAAGGCAGCAACAGCAACCGGTCCTGTTATTTTTTCTTTGAGAACACAGGCACCGATTATTCCGATGTTCATTGTCCGTCAAGCAGATAATTGCCATAAGATCATTATAGAAAAACCATTGAAGATTGAGAAGGGTTCGGATGAGCGAGAGACGGTTAAGGAGAACATCGCAAGGATAACACAGATTATTGAACAGTATATACGCCGTTATCCCCATGAATGGGGTTGGATGCATAGACGTTGGAAAAGCAAACAGAGTCATCCGTCTTCAAAATAAGTGATGGTTGCCATGCTATGCCGTCTGCCGGAGTTCTCCACGCGTGTGGCCACGCGATGTTTCGACGCTCGCCCGATGAAGGGTGTATCGCCTTCAGGAGAAATAAGCCTTTCGTCGGTGGATGAATTTGTTGGCAGGGCGGTTCAGGCGTTAATCGGTACAATTTTATTTGGACGGAAATAAAAGTTCATAAATGGTGAGGGGGGATGTGATGTCAGAAAAAAAGTCAGCAAACACATATAATAAATTTTTATACGTTTTGAGCGGCGCCTTGATGCTTGTTGTCGGTGTGACCTTAGTGTTGCTGTGGTGGCCAGATGTGGTTTCGATTTTCAGAGGCGTTTTTGGTACGGTGCTTGCCATCGCAGGCCTGGCTGTTTTGTATTTTCAGGGAAAAAAATAATTACAGATAAGGATAAAACTCCGTGCATTGGATCCAATTTTTTATAAGTGCGCTTTTTATTGTTCTGGCAGGTGTGCATTTAACCATTTATTCGGATAAACTGAGTGATCGTCTCCATTTGGGTAAGGTCTGGATTGGTATTGTTCTGTTGGGTTTTGTGACATCTTTACCCGAGGCAGTCACAAGTATTTTTTCAGTTGCTGTTTTGAAAGCGAATGATCTTGCTGTCGGAAACCTGGTCGGCAGTAATAATTTTAATCCCATCCTGATTGTTGTCATGGATATGATTTATCGACGGGGGTCAGTTACGGATGCTATCCCCCCGAAAGCGTCGTATAAAGTTTCTGGTTTTTTTGCGATGGCATTGACCGCTATCGTGGGTTTAGAGATTGCTTTCGTTCATTTGGGCTGGCCGCTATGGCGTCCAGGGTCTGTCAGTCCGGGATGCTGGTTGATTGCCATTTTGTATTTTGTGGGGATGAGGCAATTAGCCCTATTGAGTAAAGAAGATGTCGTCGGCGGAGCGGACAAAAAAATAAATGAGTCATTAAAAAAGATTATATGGCATTTGTTTTTTAGTGCCGTGATCGTGGTCGTTTGTTCGATTTTTTTGGCTGAATCTGCAGATGAAATTGCGGTCCAGACCAAATTAGGGCGCACGCTCGTTGGAACGATTATGCTGGCCTTTGTAACGTCCCTGCCGGAGATGGTTGTGTCCATATCCGCTTTGAAGATCGGGTCGCTGGACCTGGCGATTGGAAATATTTTTGGCAGCAATATGACGAACATGTTTATTTTGTTTATTTGTGATGTGTTTTACCTGCAAAGCCCCTTAGTAACGGATGTCTCAGTCAAGCACATTTTTACGGTTTTTTTGGGTTTGTCTTTGGTCTATATGTTATTGTTTGGTATTTATCGGAAAAACAAAAAATTAATTCTTGGAATGGGGTGGGATACCGTTGTCATGCTCGGTTTGTTTTTATTTGGTACGTTTGTGATACAGTATGGCGTGAAGTGATTCCCGTCAGGGATGTGTTGAATCATTTTTTGATTGGCTTAAGGAGCTAGGAATGCTAAAGAAATTGCAAACATATTTGCTCTCGGGATTGGTTGTCATCTTGCCGCTGGCGTTAACAGTTTATTTGTTCGTTTTTATTGTTGATTCAGCAGATAAGATGCTTGGAAAATATCTGGAGCCGTATTTCTATACGAAGTTCGGGTTTTATTTTAAAGGGCTCAGTATTATCGTCGGTATTTATCTTATTGTTCTGGTTGGTTTCATCGCGACGAATTATTTCGGACGCCGGATACATGCAACACTTGAACGCTTTTTGATGAAACTGCCCTTTTTCCGGCAGGTTTATCCTGCGATAAAAGAAATTGCGTTGTTTTTTTTCTCACAGGATAAAATGTCTTCCTTCCGCCAGGTTGTTTTGGTGGAATATCCCCGCAAAGGTCTTTATTCCATTGGGTTTTTAACCAGCAATCATTCTGAGCAATTCAGCAAAGCAACCAGGCATGATTTGTGTCATGTTTTTGTCTCCAGCGCACCCAGCCCTCTGACGGGTTTTCTTGTCCTGGTTCCCAAAAAAGATATCATCTTGGTGGATGTGTCCATTGAGGAGGCGGTCAAGCTTATTGTTTCGGGAGGCGTGATTAATTTTCCCTCAAAGGTTTAGTCTGTTTGAGACCGGCGCCCGGTCTATAATGGAGTGAATTCCTCTGAACTCTGCTGCGAGGAGATTTACTATTTATGTAACGGGTAAAAATAAAGAACACTCATTTCTCTGTCATCCTTATGCGTGAAAGACATTGCGGTGTGACCGTTTGTCGACAGGGCAAAGAATGGATAAAAGGTATAAAGCATGAAAGAAATTCAGTTGGTTATTTTTGATTTAGACGGCACATTGGTTGATGCCTACCAGGCCGTTTCCCTGAGCATTAATACGGCTTTGAAAAAAATGAACTTGATGCCAATAGATGACGATAAAATAAAAAGAAGTGTTGGATGGGGGGAGCGGCATTTAGCCCGGTCTTTGGTCTCTGAAGAATATGTGGATACGTTGTTGCAGACCTATCGCGGTCATCATGAGATGTTTTTAAGACAGGGTACGTTTTTTTTGCCCGGAGCTAAAAACATTTTGGATTATTTGTCCTCTGAGGGTGTTAAGTTGGCCATTGCAACAAACCGTTCGCAAAGATTTACTTCTGTCATTTTGGATCATTTAGAAATCAGGGGCCATTTTGACTATGTGCTTTGTGGCGATCAAATTGAGCGCCCTAAACCGGCACCGGATATTCTAGAAAATGTCCTTCAATTTTTTTCTTTAGGTCCCAAAGATGCTCTCTATGTGGGAGATATGACGATTGACGCTCAAGCCGGTCAACAAGCCGGTGTGCGGACGGTGGTTGTATTGACGGGTTCCAGCACAAAGGCGGAGGTTGAGGCCTTCCGGCCCTGTCACGTGATTTCCCGGATTGCTGATTTAGTCGGCATCCTTGAGTGATGGACGGTTGTGGGTTTGGAAGATATTAAATAATAATATTCTACTTAATTTTATGAGATATAATATTTGGACTTGATTATTCTCTGTTTTCTGCTATAACAATACACTTAAATACATACACACTAATTGATTATGGAAGGTGATTGATATGAGTAAGAAAAAAAGAAGAGGAAAGTTGAACTGGCGTTCTAAAAAAGCTAATCATGGGAGAAAGCCAAACAAAGGTTGATTTTTGGTCATCCATCCTATTTTTATCCATAGAATAAAGTAATGACTATAATACAGGAGAAAAAAACATGAACTATGTAACCTTAACGCCTGCGGTATGGTGGGTTGCGCCAGTAGGAAGTTTAGTGGCTTTAGCCTTTGCCTGGTCCTATTTTAAGAAAGTGATGGCAGCTCCTGAGGGAACAGATAAGATGAAGGAAATAGCGGGTCACGTTAAAGAAGGGGCTATGGCCTATCTTGTTCAACAATATAAAACCGTTTCTATTGTTTTCTTTGCTCTTTTAATCATTTTAGCTCTTTTGGCTTTTAACGGGATTCAAAATCCTTTTGTCCCGATCGCCTTTTTAACCGGAGGTTTTTTTTCGGGTTTATGTGGCTTTTTAGGTATGAAAACCGCAACACATGCTTCAGCCAGAACCGCGAATGCTTGCCGAAAGAATTTAAACAGTGGTTTGCAAGTGGCTTTTCGGTCCGGCGCGGTTATGGGATTGGTTGTGGTCGGTTTTGGTTTACTGGATATTTGTTTGTGGTATCTGATCCTGGATAAATTGGTTTACACGGCCCACAATATGCAACATGGGTTAAATATGTTTGGCTTGACACTCGTTCATCCGAACACAACAATGGCGCAAAAACTCGTTGAGATCACGATTACCATGTTGACCTTTGGTATGGGCGCATCAACGCAGGCTTTATTCGCTCGCGTCGGTGGAGGTATTTTTACCAAAGCGGCAGATGTTGGCGCTGATTTGGTTGGTAAAGTCGAAGCCGGTATCCCGGAAGATGACCCGCGTAACCCGGCAACGATTGCCGATAACGTGGGGGATAATGTCGGAGATGTCGCTGGAATGGGCGCGGACCTGTATGAATCCTATTGCGGTTCGATTTTAGCGACAGCCGCGATTGGGGCGTCGATTGCGGCGCATGAGTTCAGGGTGGATCCATCGTATGATATGTCTATCGGGATTATGTATGTTGCTGCACCGATGATCGTCGCCGGTTTAGGTATTTTTATGTCGATTGCCGGGATGTTTTTCGTCAGGTGTAAAGATGATGCCACCGCAAAAAATTTATTGAACGCGTTATTAACGGGGACCCTGAGTAGTTCTGTTTTCATTCTTTTAGCTATTGCCGGTATGGCCGCCATGGGACTTGTTTCCTGGGGGATTTTTGGCGCGGTCATGACGGGTTTGGTTGCAGGTGTTATCATCGGTCAGGCGACGGAATATTATACCTCCAGCCATTATCGTCCGACCAGAAACCTGGCTAACGAAGCTAAGATGGGCCCGGCCAC
Source organism: Candidatus Omnitrophota bacterium (assembly GCA_021108075.1). GTDB lineage: Bacteria > Omnitrophota > Gorgyraeia > Zapsychrales > Zapsychraceae > JAIORP01. The sequence goes on from JAIORP010000182.1 coordinate 12,643, forward strand.
CGTTATCATTGACGGTTTAGCGACAGGGATGTACTCTGCCGGGATTCCGGTTGTTACGATTGTCATTGGGATTATGTTTGCTTTTGGTCTGGCTGGCGGATTTAATCATTTTTCAATGGGTTTATATGGTATCGGCTTTGCCGCGGTCGGAATGCTTTCGACTTTGGGAATTACTCTGGCAACCGATGCCTATGGTCCAATCGCGGACAATGCCGGTGGGAACGCAGAAATGGCTGGCCTGCCGCCTGAAGTCCGCCAACGCACCGATGCCTTAGACTCTTTAGGGAATACGACGGCGGCTACGGGTAAAGGTTTCGCGATCGGGTCAGCAGCCTTAACGGCGATGGCCCTGATAGCGGCTTACATTGAAGAGGTTAAAATGTGGGTTTTTAATTTATCTAAAGAGAGCGATGTCTTCATGATTGGCTCCAAACAAATCACAGCTGAAATGGCTCATAAAATGTCGATTTTAGATTTTGTCGATGTTTATCAAATGCATGTGATGAACCCTTTGTTGTTGTGTGGTCTGTTCCTTGGCGCGATGTCCGCCTTTGTCTTTTGTGCCATGACCATGAAGGCTGTTGGCCGGGCCGCAGGGGCGATGGTGAACGAAGTGCGCCGGCAATTTAAAGAAAATCCCGGGATTATGGATGGAACACAAAAAGCGGATTATGCGCGCTGCGTTTATATTTCCACAACAGGCGCTCAAAAAGAAATGATTGTCCCATCCCTGCTCGCGATCTCCGTGCCTGTTGTCACAGGATTAATTTTTGGTGTTCCGGGTGTTGTCGGTTTATTAGCCGGTGGTCTGACGGCCGGGTTTGTTTTAGCCACAATGCTCAACAATGCCGGCGGGGCTTGGGATAATGCCAAGAAGTTTATTGAGGCGGGAAATTTAGGCGGAAAGAAATTAGAAGATGGATCGGTTAATCCGGTTCATGCGGCTGCTGTTATTGGCGATACCGTCGGGGATCCGTGTAAAGATACCAGCGGGCCGTCTTTAAATATTTTGATCAAATTGATGAGTATGGTCAGTATTGTTTTCGCTCCTGTTATTGTCAAGTTTTCGCCGATGGTTCAGGAATGGTTAGGGATTGTTTTGAAATAAGATTGAAGTTGTAAAAAAAGTAGGGACGGATGGTGCTTTTTTAAAAAAATACCATCCGTCCCTACTTTTTTTGTTGTTTTTTTTTAACTCTTTTTTTCTTTGCGCGAAAAAAAATCATTTTTTGCCCCACCGTCGATTTTCTTTATGATATTATAAAACATCCATTACTAAGATTAGTATTATTCCATTGCATACGCCTAGGAGGGTGCTATGTCCATACCCAAGTTGAGTGAAGCCCATCATCCCCGCCCGCAATGGCGGTCGAGAATGGGATTTATTCTCGCCGCTTTAGGTTCTGCCGTCGGCTTGGGGAACATCTGGCGTTTTTCATATTTGTGTCATAAAAACGGGGGCGCGGCGTTTCTTGTGCCTTATTTTATTGCCCTTCTTATTGTGGGGATTCCTTTATTAATTTTAGAATTAGGCATAGGCCATAAAATGCGCGGATCAGCGCCGATGTCTTTTGCCAAGGTCGATCGTAAATGGGAATGGTGCGGTTGGTGGGCTGTTAATTCTGCGATGTATGGCATTATGATTTACTATTCCGTCATTATTGCCTGGTGTCTCTGTTATGTGTTCTATTCATTTAATCTGAGTTGGGGCGATGACCCGAATCATTTCTTTTTTAATGAATTCTTAAATAAGAGTACCGGCCCTTTTGTTTTTGGCGATATGCGAACACCTATCGTCCTTTCTTTATTCGCTGTTTGGTTTTTTACATGGTTCATCGTTTATTCTGGCGTTCAAAAAGGCGTTGAGCGGGCGAATAAAGTGTTCATGCCGATGTTGTTGGGGTTAATAACGATTTTAGTCTTTTGGAGTTTAACATTGGAAGGGGCCCAAAAAGGTTTAAGTGTTTATTTGAAACCGGATTTTTTAAAGCTAATGGATTATAAAATTTGGATTGACGCGTTTTCCCAGATATTTTTTACATTATCATTGGCCTTTGGCATCATGATCACGTATGCTTCTTATTTGCCGCGTAAGGTTGATATCGTTAAGGATGCGCTTATTATCGGGTTTGGTAATTGCTTTTTTTCGCTTTTCGCCGGACTTGCCGTTTTTGGCACGCTGGGATATATGGCCCATACTCAAGGTGTTGCCGTTTCAGAAGTTGTCGAAGAATCCCTGGGATTAGCCTTTGTTACCTATCCGAAGGCCATATCATTGATGCCGGCATTTGCAAAAGTTTTTGGGGTTATCTTTTTTTCCTCTTTAGTTATAGCTGGCCTATCGAGTGCCATTTCTTTGGTTGAGGCCTTTAGTTGCGCAGTCATTGATAAATTTCATTATGGTCGCGGCACAGTTGTGACTGTTGTCTGCTCGTCCGGATTCATTTTAAGCCTTTTTTTTACAGCAAGGAGTGGTTTGTTTTGGGTTGATATTGTGGATCATTTTATCACGAATTATGGGCTTGTGATTGTGGGTGTTTTAGAATGCGTGATCGTTGGGTGGATCTTTAAAGCATCTAAAATGAGGGATCATATTAACCATGCCGGTCGTTTGCCTCTTCCAAAAATCTGGGATATAAGCGTTAAATTTTTGGTGCCCCTTATTTTAATTTTTTTGTTGGTTGCGGGTTTGAAAGTTGAGTTTTCAGAACCCTATGAGGGATACCGACCCATTGAACTGTTTACGTTGGGTCAAAACTGGTTGTTATTAGCGCTGTTTGTTTCGATTATTGTTGCCTTTCGCCCGTGGAAGCGAGAACTTGAGGAAAAGCAAGACGAGAGCAAGAACTAATATTTTTTTTAATATATAATAATTGTAGAGGAGGCGTCCGTTGAAAAACAGGAAACAGTTGTGGTGGATGAAATTGTTACTTTTGCCGTTAGCTTTAAGTTTGAGTGGCTGCATCTACTTGATCGTCGGTGGCGTGGGCGCCGTCGGAGGATACATTGTCAGTCCGGACACAGTTGAAGGTATAACAGATTTTGGTGATATCACAATATGGGAATCAGCGGTCGAGATTGTTTCAATTATGGGGATCATTTCGGATCAGAATGAGGAGGCCGGCCTCCTCATTGCCAAGGTCAACGGGGCGAAGGTTACGATCACCGTTATGCCCATAGATTCGGCCAAATCGAAGTTAACCGTCAAAGCGCGTAAAGCCTTTATGCCAAAGATCAATTTGGCCCAGGATATTTTCGTGAAAATCGTCAACAATGTTCGAGGGAAATTGAATTAGCCGGGGGGATGGCGGTTTTTTTATCGCAGACGAACAATCAAAGACACTGTTGCTTGGTGCTTTTTTGTGTGGGATTGTTAGAGCGGGGTGGGGTGCCCGTAACATTTTTTTTTAAAGATTCAATAACACTATCGTTTTAAATTGTATGTGGCCCGCGAACCTGTTGGCGTACGATGGGATATAATGACAAATAAGGTTTAGATAAGATAAGAATAGTTGACAACTCTGTATCTGTTGTATAGAATGTATTTTCCTTTTAATGAGCTAATACGGTTGCCGAGATAGCTCAGTTGGTAGAGCAGAGGCCTGAAAAGCCTTGTGTCCCCAGTTCAATTCTGGGTCTCGGCACCATTTGAATATAAAAAAGTAGGGATGGTTGGTACTTTTTTTTGAAAAAGTACCAACCATCCCTACTTTTTTTGCCTAAAAAAAGCTGGCGAGAGGGATCGAACCCCCGGCCTGCGCATTACGAATGCGCTGCTCTACCATCTGAGCTACGCCAGCTAAAATTTGTTCCGATTGAGAAGAAGCCATTCTAGCAAATTTTGTTTGATTTGGCAATATCGTTTACGAAGTGGAAGGAGTTCTCATCCTGAACTCGTCATTCGGTTTCTTTTTTCGTTTTTTCATCGATGAGCTTATTGCCGATTGTGTAAAAATCGTGAACTCTCCAGCCGAATTCTGTCTCGATCAACTTAAAAATCCAATTGCTTCCGGAAGGATAGATGTTATCATCTGAAAAGAAGATTACAATCGTAAAATACGCGTGTTTACGGTTTTTGAGTTTATATATTTTCGATTTAAGAAACCGGTAGCCTGTTACGCCGTAGAATGGTCTGTATAAATCGGGATCTTCCCAATATTCAATGCTTTTGAGGACATCACCCCCGCCTTCCCAGTTGTTCAGAATACTGAGGATCGTTTTCTTCGCATCGCGATGGATAAAAAAAGGCTTGCCGATAATCTCTATGAACAGGATGAGTATGATAATCCCGGCAATAACAATATTATGTGGGGCGATACGTTTTAATGTTTTCATGTCAGCTCTGTTTTTCGTAATAATGTTAGAAGTTATTATACTTAAAAAGGCCATCTTTGTAAAAAATATTTCAAATAAAATGATAGTGAAGCGCGATAACGATCAATCAATAAATATATTTACAACTCAAACAATTTAAGCTAAATTACTATCTTATTTAAAGCGTAAACCTAGGGAACTCCTTTTTTCTTATCCCGGCAGTGACATTTGAAAAGTTTGCCTGTCAAATGTTTTGTGTCCTATTCAACAGGTTAGGGGTATTGGGACAGGAGTTATTGTTTTTATTCATTTTAATATATTATTTTCGATATGAACATCATTTTATTAGTCGGTATTTCCATTTTTGCCGGAACATTGTTGGGGAAAGGTTTTCAGGTCTTAAAAATTCCTCAAGTCAGTGGTTACATTGTTGTGGGATTGCTGATGGGGACGTCTTTTCTCGGATTGTGGCAACCGGAGACAATTGAGCGTTTAACAACACTGACCAGTTTGGTCTTGGGCTTGATCGGGTTCATGCTCGGCGCGGAACTGCAGGTCTCGGTATTTAAAAATCGTGGACGCAGTATTTATTCGATCCTTTTTTGTCAGGGCCTCATGACGTTTTTTTTGGTGGTCTTTCTCGTTTATCTGGTAACACGGAAATTATATTTGGGGATTTTATTGGGCGCTATCGCGACGGCAACGGATCCGGCCTCGACGGTGGATGTTCTTTGGGAAAATAAAGCTCGCGGGCCGCTCGCCTCCACTTTGATGGCCATTGTCGCTTTGGATGATGTCCTGGCCTTGATTATTTATGCTTTCGGATTAATCGTTGCTAAAGCCATGATTATCCATGCTGAATTTTCGTTTGACTTGCTGTTGCACGCCTTAAAAGAGATCGGTACGGCCGTGCTTATTGGATCTTTGAGCGGTTTTTTGTTGTTGAACCTGCTGAAATTCATTAAGGACCGTAAAAGGATTTTGCCCTTTGCTTTTGGAGTGATTGCGTTAACGGTCGGCCTCGCGCTTGCCTTTAAGATTGATGTCATCCTTTCAACAATGTTGGCCGGTGTTATTTTGGTCAATAAGGCGCCGCAGGAAAGCGGGGAGATGTTTGACGCCATAAAAAAATTTATGCCGCCGCTATACGTTTTGTTTTTTGTCCTGGTCGGCGCCCGTTTAAATATTGCGATTGTTTTTGGATCTGGCGCAACGCTCGTTTTGCTCGCTCTCATTTTTGGCCGTTCTCTGGGTAAATTTGTGGGGAGTTACCTCGGTGGTGTCATCGGTCAAGCTTCTTCAAACGTGAAAAAATACGTCGGGTTGGGATTGTTTCCTCAAGCCGGGGTTGCCATCGGCATGGCCATCTCTATCGGTCACAATTTGAGCCATTTGGGTCCGGAAAGCGAACAAATTGGCCTGACGATTATTAATTTGGCGGTTGCCTCAACCTTCGTTTTTCAGATCATCGGCCCTCCGTGCGTGAAACTGGCGGTTGTTAAAGCCGGTGAAACCGGACGAGACGTTACAGAGGAAGATATCATCGACTCGTATAAAGTCTCGGATGTCGTCAACCAAAAGGTGCCCATCATCAGAGAGGACTATCCCCTGGATGCCATTGTTGAGCTTGTCAAGTCCAGTGATGCCGATCAGTTTTGTGTGGTAGACAGTGCCAAAAAATTGCTTGGCCTTATTTCAATCGGAGATCTACGCAGTGTCTTGCTGGAGCAAGAGTTAGACTTGAATATCCTTATTCTTGCCAGAGATATCGCCGTGCCCGTCGCAAACGCTGTTCGTGCTGATTGTCCGTTAAATGAAGCCATTCACATTTTTAATAGAAAGAATATTGACATTCTGCCTGTCGTTGATGATGATATAAGTAATGAATTGGTGGGAATGATTCATTACCGAACTATAATGTCAACAATCCAAAAAGAAGTACTCAGGCGTAGAGGGAATATTTAAAAAAAGCTGTTGGGGATGGGTTTGGTCAAATTTTTCAGTATAAACGGTTTCTTCTGCTGTGATTCCTTGAATATTTTTTTCTTTATACCTCATATGGAAGATAGAAGGTGTCGTGATGATGCTCATGAAGGCTTATTTTGTGTCTTTTATGGCTTGCCTGGTCTTTTTTTTTCTAGGATGTGACTCGATTTATCGGATGCTTGATAAAGAGGGGGCTGAGGAAAAAGAAATCATTGGTGACGTGTTGCCGTATGAAAAGAATCCTACGGTGCAGGAGATTCAGTCTTTGCTCAAGCTTTATGGCTATGATCTTGGAAAAGTTGACGGGATTTTAGGGCGTAGAACGAGAGACGCGATTCAACGCTTTCAAAAGGATAGTCAGTTAAAGGAAACGCGTTTTGTTGATGATGAAACCTGGAATAAGTTAAGAATTTTTTTAGATAACAATATGATTGTTGATCTTCGGTTAAACATGACATTTATTCAGCAATTGCTGACCTATGCTGGTTATGACCCTGGTCCTGTGGATGGCAAACCGGGGCCAAAGACACTTCAGGCTGTTAAGAAGTTTCAAAAAGACAATGGTTTGAAAGTTGATGGTAAAATCGGCTATCATACGTTAACGGGTTTATCCGCTTATTTACCACAAGTGAACAGTCGCTAACGTTCTTTTTTAGGGAAATGCTTGCCTTCGGTATCGTTTGTACCTATAATAGACCAATACTAATTTATGTCATCGGCATTTTGGTGGAAAAAATGCATTTTTTTTCTCCATTTGTGCTAATCCACAATCTTCTTAAATCCAAAGAAGGGCGCAGTCCTTCCATGACGGAATCAATCTTATCAATAAAATAAAGGTCGAGATATGAATTCTGAAAATAATAATTTGGCCTTTAAAGGGGCTATATTTGATTTAGACGGTGTTATTACAAAAACGGCTGTTGTCCATGCATCTGCTTGGAAAGTGATGTTTGATGAGTATTTGCAACGTGTCGCGCAAAGGGAACAAGTCCCTTTTAAGGCATTCACGTATGAACAGGATTATTTGACCTATGTGGATGGGAAACCGCGTTATAAAGGGGTTCAAAGTTTTTTAGAATCGCGGGAGATATTTTTAGATTGGGGCGCCCCTTCCGATCATCCGGATCAAGAGACGGTTTGTGGTTTAGGTAATCGTAAAAACATTAAATTTCAGGATGTTCTGGAGCGCGACGGCATTGATGTTTATACTTCAACCGTTCGTTTCATTGATGAACTGAAAGCTCGATTTATTCATGTGGGGGTTGCGTCATCGAGTAAGAATTGTGAGTATATTCTGAAGTCGGCAGAACTTGAGGACCGTTTTGAAACACGTGTTGACGGCGTTATCTCCGTTGAGTTAGGTTTAAAAGGTAAGCCGGCGGGTGACATTTTTATTCGAGCCGCTCAAAATATGGGTGTTAAGCCGGCGGAAGCCATTGTCATCGAAGATGCTGTTTCCGGTGTGCAAGCAGGAGTAAATGGGAAATTTGGTCTTGTCATCGGTGTCGCCCGTGAAGGCAATGAAGAAGATTTAAAGAAGAATGGCGCTGATATTGTCATTCCCGATTTTGCTGAATATTCTGTTGATCAGGTCCAACAATGGTTTAAAGAGAAGAATTCGATCTAACGTCAGTTGTATTGAAAGGTTTTGTCTTTATGAATACGTGGAAATTATCTTACAATAAATTTAATTCCGAAGAAGAGAGCTTAAGGGAGTCCTTGTGTACATTAGGAAACGGCTATTTTGGAACACGGGGGGCTGTCGCCGAATCACAATCGTCCAAAGTGCATTATCCCGGGACCTATATTGCCGGGGTTTATAACACCCTTCCCGCAGAAATTGCCAAGCGGACTATTTATAATGAAGATTTTGTCAATTGTCCTAATTGGTTGATGCTCCATTTTCGGATTAATGAGAATGAATGGCTCAATAGACATAATGTTAAAATTTTATCCTGGAAGGTGGAATTAAATTTAAGGAAAGGGATGTTGTCTCGTCGGGTTCGATGGCAAGACCGTAAGGGGCGTATTTCTTTAATTGAAACCCATCGCATCGTCAGTATGGCGCATCCGCATTGCGGCGCTTTGCGTTTTTCTGTCATCCCTGAAAATTATAATGGGAAGATAACGGTTCGGAGTGGTTTGGATGGTTTGATTATCAATGCGGGGGTTGATCGGTATAAGAAATTAAGTTCCAAGCATTTACAACCCTGCACACTGGGAGCTTTTGGATCGGATGGTGTTTATTTGCAGATGCAGACCAACCAGTCCAAGATTGAAATCACGGAGGCGCTAAGGACTTTAGTTTATCGGGGGCATAAAAAGATTAAACCTGAAATGAAGATTTTAACGCACGGCAAGCAGCGGATTATTAAAGAGTTCACGTTGAACGTCAAGAAAGGCGTGAAGTATAGTGTTGAGAAATTAATCAGTATCTATACCTCGCGGGACCATGGCGTGGCGGATAACTGCGCCTTAGCGCAAGAAACCATCAATCAGATTGAGAATTTTGACGCGATTTACAAGCCGCATCAGGCCAAGTGGAAAGCCCTGTGGAAACGCTTTGATGTGGAATTGGACGGGGATAACTTTGTTCAGTTGGTCCTGCGCCTGCACGCTTTTCATCTTATTCAATCGGCATCAACATATAATGAAGATATTGATGCGGGTATGCCCGCGCGTGGCCTGCACGGAGAAGCTTACCGGGGGCATGTCTTCTGGGATGAGATGTATGTCTTTCCTTTTTATAACCTTCATGCCCCGGAAATCACAAGGGCTCTCTTGATGTATCGTTACCGCCGGCTCGTGGCCGCAAAAGAATATGCCCAACAACATGGTTACCGGGGAGCGATGTATCCCTGGCAAAGTGCTTCGCGTGGGGATGAGACCACTCAGATTATTCATTTGAATCCGATGTCCAATGAGTGGGGGCCTGATTATAGTTCGCTGCAAAGGCATGTGTCGATTGCTGTTGCCTATAATATTTGGACGTATTTCACGACGACGGGAGACCGCGGTTTCATAGACCGTTTTGGTGCTGAGATGCTCCTGGAGATCGCCCATTTCTGGTCGAGTGCCGCGACCTACAATGAAAAGAAGCGGCGCTATGAAATTGAGGGCGTCATGGGGCCGGATGAATTTCATGAAAAATATCCGGGCAGTAATAAGGGTGGTATCAAAAATAATGCCTATACCAATGTTTTGGCCGTTTGGGTGATAGATAGAGCCTTGCATATCCTGGATCATATGCTGATTGAAGAGGACCGCAACGCCGTATTGTTTAAAACAGAAATATCTGAAGAAGAAATTGAACGTTGGCGGCATATTATTACGAAAATGTTTGTTCCGGTGAGTAAGAATGGTATCATTCATCAATTTGAAGGTTATATGAAACTCAAAGAACTGGATTGGGAAGAATATCGAAGAAAATATGATAATATTCACCGTGTCGACCGTATTTTAAAGTCAGAGGGCTTGTCTCCTGATAGTTATAAGGTTTCCAAACAAGCCGATGTCGTCATGATGTTTTATGTTTTGCAATACAAAGAACTGAAAGACACCTTCAAACGTTTGGGCTATTCTTTTAGTAAAGAAGTGATGCGTAAGAATTTTGAATATTATTTTCAAAGAACATCGCATGGGTCAACATTAAGTATGGTCGTCCATGCGTATGTCGCCGATATTTTAGGAGATAAAAAAGAAAGCATGGACTGCTTGATAAAAGCGTTGGAAAGTGACATTTATGATACGCAAGGCGGAACGACCCAGGAAGGAATCCACGCCGGGGTTATGGCCAGTTCCATCAATCTGTTTTTGCATAGTTTTGCCGGGTTGCAAATTCTCGATGACAGAATATCTATCGATTCCAAGTTGCCAAAATCCTGGAAAAAAATTAAGTTTCATGTCCGCTTCCGTAATATCTGGTTTCATGTGGATATTTCACATGACAAAATCAGAATTATCGCCGACCCGGTTAAAGGTGTGTCTTTGTTGCCATTTACAGAGATTCCCGTGGAGATTAACAAGAAAATGTATCACCTGGCTCCCCGGAAAAAACATATTATTGAAGTGTAACTGTAATGACATATTGCTGTAAAGACGCAGTTGCTTTCTGGCATCGCAAGGGTGACTGCGTTTTTTTTTAGTCTGTTTTTAATAGGATGACTTATGCCAAATAGAGATATAAAAAATGTTTTTTTATCTTCCATTCGACAGGATGCGGGCAAAACCACTGTCTCGTTAGGGCTTTATCATGCGTTCAAAGAGCGAAAAATTAAGACAGCGTTTATTAAACCCGTTGGTCAGAAATACGTGAATGTCGGGGATGTAAAGATTGATAAAGATTCTTATTTGATCGGAGAAGTTTTTCATTGTGAAAGCAAATTTAAAGATATGAGTCCGGTCACAATTGCCCGTGGTTTCACCAAGGAATATATCCAACATCCTGATAATGCGAAGTTCCGCGAGTCGATCGTCCGGTCTTACAATAAACTGAGTCGCGGTAAAGACATTATTTTGATTGAAGGTACGGGACATGCGGGGGTTGGGTCCGTTATTGACGTCTCAAACGCAGATGTTGCGGAATTGCTGCATGCAAAAGTTATTATAATCAGTGAAGGTGGCGTTGGGCGGAGTATCGATGAAATCATGCTGAATAAAGCCTTGTTTGATTTAAAAGGGGTTGAAGTGATCGGAGTGATCATTAACAAGGTCTTACCGGATAAATACCGGGAAATAAAAAGAATTTTGAAAAAGGGTCTCAAGAATAAAGGTTTACGCCTGTTAGGGGTTTTACCTGTTAAAGAGATATTAAGTGAACCGACCGTTTCACAAATACAGACGGCTTTGGGTTTGAATCTTTTGTGTGGCAAGGCGAACCTCAGCCGTCGGATAACGGATGCCTTTATCGCGGCGATGGAACCGCGTCATATGATCCATCATCTGAAAAAGGGAACATTGGTCTTAACCTCCGGAGACCGTGTCGATAATATTTTGTTGGCTGTTAGCTCTCATCTGGCGCGGGGTAAAGGTGATAAAATATCGGGTATCATTTTGACAGGGGGATTACGTCCTAGTCCTGAAATCATGAATTTATTAGAAATCAGTCAGATTCCTATCCTGATTACCGATAAAGACACGTATAATATTGCTGCTGAATTGGAGAGTTTGACGTGTAAGATTCAAAAGACAGATAAAGAGAAGATTCATGAAGCGGCCCGGTTAATTAAAAGACATGTTAATGTGGATGCGATCTTAAAACTTTTATAACCAATAGGTTTTGCCTGTGCGTGAAGATGTATATATTATCGATAATTTAAGAACGCCTGTCGGGAGTCGGAATAAGATATTAAAAAATTTTACAGCCGTTCAGTTAGCGGCCCATATTCTTGAAGGTTTGATGTCACGGCAGAATATCGATCCAGCTTTGATTGATGAAGTCATCATGGGGAATGTCGTTGGCGCGGGTGCTGGCCAGAATCTTGCCCGGCAGGCTTCTTATATGGCTGGTTTGCCGGACCATATCCTTTCCTATACGGTCAATCATGTCTGTGGTTCAGGCCTGATGGCCTTATCCATGGGAATGCGTTCTATTCTGTCCGGATCGGGTGATTATATTTTTGCCGGGGGAACAGAAAGTGTCACTCATAGCCCTCAGCTTTTATTGCCTTCGAATGAGGAACCGCAGGATAGTGCTTTCGTCGACGGTTTGTATTGTTCAATGACACACAAGTCCATGGGTGAGCTGGCAGAGGAATTGTGTCAAAGGCATCAAATTTCCCGGGCACAGCAGGACCAGTTTGCTTTGAGGAGCCATCAAAAAGCCGTCCGGGCCCGGCCATCATTTTTTCCTGAAGAAATCTATCCATTGATAGGTGATAAGAGTATTGTTGTCGCCTGTGATGACCGTCCGAGATTAAACTTAACACTGGAAAGATTGGGCCTTCTGCCCCCAGTTTTTACTCGGACCGGAACGATAACCGCTGCCACGGCTTGTACCCCGGCAGATGGGGCGGCCATGCTGTCGATTGCTTCGGAAGATTTTGTTCAATCAAATAAGCTGAAACCCAAAGCAAAGATTTTGGGTTTTACTCCCATTATGGTCAATCCGGCCGTGACGTTTGAATCAGATACGAGCGCCATCGAGCGCTGTCTCAAACAGTGTCAACTAGAGTTGAAAGACATTGATTTATTTGAGATTACAGAAGCCTTCGCGGCCAATGTGATTTTAACGCAGCAAATATTGAGTATTCCCGATGAGAAATTGAATGTTTTCGGGGGGGACTTGGCCCTGGGGCATCCTCTGGGAATAGCCGGTACAAGAGTATTGGTCTCATTGATCAATGCCTTGCAAACAAGAAAACTTAATAAAGGTTTAGCGTGCATCTCTTTTGGTGGAGGTGGAGCCATTGCCGTCATTATTGAATCCTGCCTGTCATAGAGCATTGTCCTTATGTTCTTCATCGTTTTATTAATATTTTTTTTGTTCTCTCATTGAAGCAGAGATGAAAACGCTTCAAATGATTTAAGTAATACCAAATTTATTAAATAATTACCGAAATCGGGATGCTTTTCTCGACGTTTTGGCGAGAATATTTCTGTTTGTTTGATAAATAAGAATATATTTTGACCGTAAAAGTCAGCGTAACCCATCTTTAAAAAATTTATAATAATACTTAAAATTATAATATTGATCGTTATAATATGAATACATATAAAATAAATTATTTCCTTACAATATTAATAAAAATATTCATATAAATATTCTAAATAATTAAACATTATTTAAAAATTTTGCCCCACTGTTTTTGAACGAACATTTTTCGTCTTCTTTGTGTCTTTTTTCTTCCTGCTTTTTTGTTGTTCAGCCCATACTTTAACAGAATGGATTATATTAATTTAAGGATCGGGCAGAGGTTCCATAACGTTATCCGATTGGGCAGATGCGGAATCGCAGAAAAACAGTTCGATCGGGGCAGTTGTTTATCCCCTGACATCAGATAAACCGATAAAACCGTTGAGTGCAGACATTGACCTTTATTCGTACCAAAGATAAAAAATCAAAGACACTAAAGATTTTGTGGGCATCCATGGTCCTTTGGGGGGGGATGACGGTGTCGGCCTGTGCGACGACAGAGTTTATATCGACAGTTGGGAACGGGGGGTCCGAAGATTATAATACCGTTACTTTATGGGAAGACGCGATCGATGATGCGGGAAATTTGACAGCTGCAGATATTCTGGTCTTCTCTCATGGCGGAGTGATGGGAACCGTTGGTGACGGCGCCTCTGTTACAGGACAAACATCATCAGCGACCGGTACAGTGATTCATGCGACAGCGACTCAAATTCTTATCGATGGTATAAGCGGCACGTTTCAGAGCGGGGAAGTCGTCCTTGTATCCATGGGAAACAGAGTTACGATTTCCGATGCCGGGGATGACCCGATTGTTGTGGCTGAGCTTTATAATGATGACGGTACGTTTACAGAAAATGTAACCATTAATGATTTAATAACGGATGCGTCAAATTATATGATCATTCGCGCCGCCACATCTGAGCACCATGATGGAACCGCGGGATCAGGTGTTGTTTTTAACCCTTCGGGGGATGGGCATGTTTTTACAATATCAGACAATTATGTCCGTGTTGAATGGCTTGAGATGACAGATTGGACCGGAACATCAAGCGAAGGCGTTCGTATTAACGCGACAGGTATACAGGTCAATCACTGTATTTTTCATGATCCGGGGAATACTTCCCAGCAGGGGGATGGTGTTCATTGTCAGACAGCCAATATGACCTTCTATGTGAACAATTGTTTTTTTTATTCCCTGGACCGTGCGGCGGTGCTCATTCAAAATGCCAACAACATTACTGGTTATGTCAATAATTGTACTGGCATCAATTTGCAAATCGATCCCTCTGATCCCGGCCGGACCCCTGGATTTGGGATTGACACCTACGGTACCAGCACCGGCATGGCGATGGTTATAAAAAATGTTTACTCCCATATTGAGGCGTCGTCGTCATCGAATGCCTTTCAGGCCGGGGATGGTGTTTTAACCGGGTCCGATTACAATGCCAGTAGTGATGCGACCGCGCCGGGAACAACTGTATATACCAGTGTGGCCGCCAATACGACCAATTTTACCAATGTGACAGCTGGTTTTGAAGATTTACATCTTTCAGTAACCTCCGCGCTGCTGGATAAAGGGACAAATTTAGGCGCGGGCATGAATGTGGATATTGACGGGTCGACAAGAACAGGCACGTGGGATATCGGGGCGGATGAGCTTACTACGGTTACATGGGACGGCGGGGGTGTAGGGGATACTAATTGGTCAACTGCGGCGAACTGGACGGATGACACTGCGCCGACTGCAAATGATGTTGCGGTGTTTGATAATGCGAGTGACAACAGTTGTACAATTGACGTGGCGGTTACCGTTGCCGGAATCGACATTAATTCGGGGTACGACGGGGTGATTTCGCAAGGGGCGAATACAGTTACGGTTTCGAGTTTCAGTCAGGACGCGGGCACGTTTACCGGGGGCAGCACAACGATTGATGTTAACGGCGCGTTTTCGCTTGGGGCAGGGACGTTTACTTCGACAAGCGGGACTGTTACGATTCAGGGGAGTTTCAACAAGACCGGTGGGGTGTTTACTCACAATTCAGGGACAGTTACGTTTGACGGGACAACCGGTACGATCGATATTTTTTCAGACAGCAGCACGTTTTACAATTTGACGTTAAATGACGCTGGCGTGGATGCCACTTTTGAGATAAACGGGGCGCTGGATATTGACGGCGCATTTACGCTTACGGATGGGACGTTTGATTTAGATACTAATGATCCGACTGCCAACTTTGCCGGCAATGTTGCAATAGACGGGGGAATTGTTGCCGCCGGCAGTGGGATTGTTACCTTTGACGGAGACTTAACCTACGACGACAATGTCGGGACAACCAATTTCGGCAACATTGTCATCGGCTCCTCTCCGGACACAACAGACCTCGCAAGCGATTTCATTGCGGACAGCCTGACCATTGCCGTGGGAGATGTTTTAAACACCAATGGCTACGACCTTGATATTGCGGGCGCGATCACAATCAACGGGACACTGGATTGTACTGACGACGTTGAGACTGATGAAACCTTTATTAATTTTGGGGGGAATTTTACGATTGCGAGCGGCGGGACGTTTGTGCCGGATCAAAGCACCGTAATATTTGACGGGAACACGGGCACGGTTGACTTGATTACCCTGGGGACAGGCTCTCTGTACAACCTCATTGTAAACGACGGTGGCAACAGCCTTCTGGTTGAGGTGGAGGATCCGCTGGATGTGAACGGGGCGCTGACGATCACCGGCGGGACACTGGACACAAAGAGCGGTGAGAATAA
>JAIORP010000042.1 GCA_021108075.1 Candidatus Omnitrophota bacterium
AGTTTGGCTCAAATCTTCTCCAATCAACAGTGATATTGCGGTAATGGTCATTTTTTGGGCCTATTTTTATACATGTTTAATTCGGCTACCGTTACGATCAGAGTGTGGGCGGTAACAGTTATACCAATTCCATTAAATAATGACCCAAATTTCATCTCGCTTTTCTCGAATGCTTTTATGGGAACAGCGAGATGAAATCAGAAATATTATTTAATGGAATTGGTCGTGTCAAATGGGTCTTTATTTTCTGTAATTGGTATTACAACATCTTTGAAGGCCAAATTAAGGCCCAAGTGTTAAAGAAAAGTCTAAGTGTATGATGAGTTTAGAAAAAATTCTCTCCAATCAACAGTGTTATTGCGGTAATGGTCGGATTTAAGGGCTGTTTTTATACATGTTTAATTCGGGACCCAATACGATCAAAAAAAAGACGGTAACAGTTGCTCGTGGAAAATGTATTTTCCTTAGAACGACAATCCTTTTTATCAAGAAGACCGGTGAGAACCGGTCGGGCAATGGCCAATGAATTAATTTCCCTTACGTATGACACTTTTCTTAAATTTACAAAAAATAAGAGGAAGAATCGATAAAATCAAATAAGCTATTATCAATTTTATTGTCAATCGAGGATAATATAATTTATCTTCAACCTGATATAAATTTCTTAGATAAACGCTAACAGCAATATCGGTTGTATTTTTACTATTTTTATAAATATAACTAATATAACTTTTTTCTTCAGGATTTTTATCAGTTATAAGATAAACTTTAACATCCGTATTTTTTAATTGATGTTGCAAACCTTTGTACATATATAATGGAAGAAATGACCCTATCATATTAAAAAAGAACAGTAAAAACAAAAAAAGCATAAAAACAATTTTTTGATACATTTTCATCTAATATCTCCCTTTGTATATTCAATTATCCTTTTTCAAAGTATCATGAATATCTGTCATCACATCTATTGGCCAATCAATAAATCCATCATCATCAGGAATATCAAATCCTCCTTCTTGTAAAGCTTCCCTTGTCGTATCTGTACATGCTTGATTAACACTCCATTTTCTTGTTTTCTTTTGCTGCGAATACCATTTTTTATTTTTTTTGTATTTACATTTGAAATAGTTACTTCCATATCCGCTTTTTTATTATTATATGTTTCCATATTCATCCGTTACATCCATTGAAGCACCGCCATCTTTCTCTAACCCCATTCGATCAACCCAATTGATTGGATCATTCGCGACATATAAGTAAAGGTTCATGGAGTCAACATACCCCAGAGGATCGCGTTGCAGGAACCGTCCTAATTCAGGGTCATATGCTCTGTTGCGATAATGGTATATTTCGTTTTCTTCGTCCCACCTGCGACCAGTAAACATATATGGATTATCAAAGCTAAAAGAGATTTCACCGGAATCAGGTTTTTCAAGCCCGGCAATGAGCCTGAGCAGAGTTGTCTTGCCACACCCTGAATGACCGAGGATAACGTTCTTTTCTTTGATGCTATCTTAAGAGAAACGTTATTCAGAACGTTTGTTTTACCAAAATTCTTGGATAATTGTTTTATTTCAATCATATTCAGAAATCACATTTCATACCAAATTCGTAAATGCTAATATTCTTGACGGTTACCCCCATTCGTGAACAAGTTCTTTAATGAACGGACCGATGAAAACCGGTCTAGCAATGGCTTACCATCTATTTTTTTTTATGTGCTCAACTAATTTTTAATTTTCTAAAAAGAATCGGCAGAATTGATAAAAACAAATAAGCTATTATCAATTTTATTGTCAAACGAGGATAATATACTTTATGTTCTATTTGATACAAATTTCTTAAATAAACTTTAACAGCAATATCGGTTGAATCTTCAACATCTTTATAAATATGGCTAGTATAAATTTTGTCTTCAGGATTTTCATCAGTTATAAGATAAATTTTAACATCTTTATTCTTTAATTTATGTTGGAGTCCCTTATACATATATAATGGAAGAATAGAACCTATCATATTAAAAACAAATAACAATAATAAAAAAATGACAAAAATAATTTTTTGATATGTTCTCATTTATTATCTCCCAATCAATATTTAAATAATTTATTTATCTTTATTTAGGAGTATTGAAGTGGACCTAAAATCAAGGACAGCGTTTGGGAAAAAATAGACTCCCCGAGATTGATTTAATTGAGGCAAAGTTTTTGTTCATAATAAACCCGATAAGGTGTTTGTTTTGCGAGGCTTGAATGTTTACGTTTGTGATTATAAAAAGTCATGTAACGCTCCACGCCTTGCTTGAGTGCTTTGATTGATGAATAACGATTCAGGTAAATGTCTTCATATTTGAGTGTTCTAAAAAAACGTTCAATGATAATGTTATCAATCGCTCGACCCACTGAATCCATTGAGACAGCAATATTCTTATCAAACAACGCTTGTGTAAAGGCCCGCGATGTGAACTGAGAGCCTTGATCCGTATTAAAGATGTCCGGTTTGCCGTAAAGGTCAAACGCGTGGTTAAGCGCGTCCAAACAAAAAGATGTATCCAATGAGTTCGAGATTCTGTAACTGAGAATGCAGCGTGAATACCAATCAATGATGGCGATCAAGTAGCAGAATTTGCCATTAAGAGGAATATAGGTAATATCAGCCTCCCAAACCTGGTTACATCGGTTGATGGTCATATTGCGCAGCAAGTACGGATATACTTTATATTCTTTATTCGGCGTACTGGTGTTAACTTTACGACGAGGGTAGAATGCTTGAATGCCCATGATGCTCATGTCGTTGCGGACACGATGTCGTCCGATCTTAATACCATATTCATCTTCTAGCTCATCGCGAATGCGCCGATGGCCGAAAAAAGGATATTCTGTATATATTTGATCAATGTTATTAATAATTTCAAGGTCTTCACGATTAATAGGTTCAACATTTTGATAATAAAGACTGCTGCGATTCAAAGACAAAATATGACATCGTAGTGTGATTGGCAATTTAGATGCTGAATCAGCCATTTGTTTTTTAGTATTCAAGTCCAAATTCTTTAGATTTTTTTTTGGCCCAGTTGAGCTGGGCTGTGATATCTCCGAGTTGGCGATGAAGTTCATCGACTTCTTTATCACGCTCTTTGATTTTAGCTTCATATTCTTTAAGGCTTTTATTAGGGTTCATTGCATAGGATGCATTAGCCAGGAACTGTTTTTTCCAATCTTGAATACTTTTTGGATGAACCTCGTATTTGGAAGCTATTTCGTTAATAGTCTGGTCTTCACGTAAGACCTCCAATATGATTTTTGTTTTTTCTTCATCTGTGTGTTGTTTGTGCTTTTTCATCTGACCCCCTTGTTGGTTTTTGTTTGATTATTTTAACCAATCTTCGCCAAGGAGTCTATTTTTTCTATTTTGCTGTCTAAATTCTTTAGGACATTATACTATTCCCCGCTCAGAACAGCCTAACCGGGCAGCGGGATGCCGTGTTTTTCAAACTCCCGGCAGAGCCGTGTCTGCCAGTCGGGTGTTTTGTCGTAAGGGATATAAATCGGGTCGGTTAATTCTGTCGGACAGCGGTACCGTCGCTGGTCATAATAGAGAATGAAAACTTTGTCGCGGCCGAGTTTCCCCATCCAATAACCGAATTCGAAAATAACACGCGGGTCCGCGTACATTAAAGCGTCTTTGGGTTTGCCGTCGCGGGCGTAAACAAAAGTATCAGCGGACAGAATGACAATGACGGCCAGGACGTCTTGATTTTCCGTGAATTTTTCTTTCATGGTTTTATGCGCGTTCTGGCGGTCCAGGGTCAAGACGGTTTGATATTTAAGGTCTTTCATGAAGTTGACAACGCGGTCCTTCATCTTGATATCATCACCATGCGTGATCAGGATTTTTTTTGAAGGGATGACTTTTTCGAACGGCCTGAAATCCTCGAGCCTCTTTGGCGGTGTTTCAGGCGGTGTTGCTTCCGCCTCTTGAGGCGTTTCGCCAGACGCTGCCGCTTCCGGATTTTCTTTAGCTTGTTTGGATTCTTCGTCCGGGGTTTGTTTGTCCTGGGCCTCAGGGGCGGCTTCGGACTGTTCCTTATTTTTGTCTTTGTCTGGTTCGGCGGATGACGGCATCATATCGTTTCCTCTTGATTATTTTGTTCGACTATTTTTCCGAAAATTTTATTGTCCGCGACATGTGTGATGAAGACAGACTGAATGTTGTTGCGCTGGTCAGTACCGGACGCGGCGTGGACCCGGCAATAGTGGTCGGTTAAACCTGTCCAGTATTGAGCCTTCTTTTGCTCAAAGATAACCGTTTGTTTTGTTCCGATGAGAGATTGAAAATATTGTTCGCGTTTTTGGCTGCTTAACCGGCGCAGTATTCGGCTTCTGGCCTGGATCGTTTGAATGTCAACGGGGTTGGCAAAAGAAGCGCTCGCGGCTAAAGGACGGGCGGAGTAACTGAACACGTGAAAATAATGGACGGGCAATGACGACAATCGTGTCCGCAATGCCTCAAAATGTTCGTCCCTCTCCCCTGGAAAACCAACAATCACATCCGTGCCGATGCAGATACGCGGCACTGTCCGGTGGATGTTTTCGATGATGTGTTGATAATCGTCGAAACCACATGGACGGTTCATGGCTGTCAGGATGTCGTCATGGGCGTGTTGCATGGGGATATGTAAGAACCTGCAAAGTTTTCCTGCCGGGAGCATCTTTCGCAAGATTTTTTCATTAACCGTTGTGGCCTCGATGGACGAGAGGCGAACGCGTTTAATTGTGTCAATGTGCTCTAAGGCCGATATCACGTCCGGCAACCGGTAATGTCTATATTTATAGGTCCCCACATTAATGCCGGTAATGACGATTTCTTGATAACCCGCGCGCGCCAGGTCCCGGGCCTCCCGAATGATATCCGAAAACACGCGGCTGCGCGCGTGCCCGCGGGCATAGGGAATCGTGCAAAAAGAACAGAAGTTGTCACAGCCGTCTTGGATTTTTAGATTGACGCGCGTTCGTCTGGCATCAATGCCCGCGCGCGGAATGGTAAAATTTTTTTCTGTTATGGGGGGATTGACGATAAGCGGTACCGGCCCTGCCGCTGAGGTCCGGAGTGGCTGTTTAATGATTTCAGCCAGCCGCATCTTCCTGGCATTACCCACAATCCAATGCACATTGGGTAAAACGGATAATTGTTGGCTTTGCAGTTGGGCCTGGCAGCCGATCAGAGCGATACGGGCCCGCGGATTGGTCCGGTTGATTTTATTGACCAAACGCCGGGTGTCAACATCCCCTTTCGCGGTGACCGTGCATGTGTTGATGACAACCACGTCGGCATGATCATGCCGGTCGGCGACCGAAAAACCCTGATCGAGAAACAGTTGTTCAATCACGGCGGTCTCACTTCTGTTCAAGCGGCAGCCGATGGTATGAAACGAAACTTTTTGTAAGCGCGGTGATATTTTCATTGTATAAAAAAAATTAGAAGGAGCCGGGATAATACCAAATCCATTAATTAATTGTTCTATTTCAATTCTGAAAAGCAGAATTGGTTCTGGTAATTATTTAATGGAAATTGGTATAATTACCGTGCAACAGTAAAAACCATCCGGCCAGAAAGAAAAGCGCCCCGATAAGGGTGATCCATCTAAATCCTTCTGTCTCTGTAATAGCAAGTATATATGAAAATCCCGAAAATAATAAGATGCCGATCATAAAGAACAGCCCCGCGTATTGAACGGCTGGATCATGGGTGAGCGTGGACAACCATGCGATGATAAATAAAGCGAAGCTGTGAATGATGTGATAGAGCACTCCGGTCTTGAAGAATGTGATGAAATTTTTTGATAGTTTTTTTTCAATGGAATGAGTGCTGAATGTTCCGAGAGTCACACCAAGCAAGGTCAGCAAACTGCCTAATTGAATCCAGGATAAATCCATCGCGCTTCCTTTCGTAAGAAGATTATTGGGATTGAATACCCCTAAGTATAAATAAGTCTATGGCAAAAATCAATCATTATGCTGATTCTGATGGGACCGATCGGGATATTCGCGGTGACCGTTTTGTTTGATCGGTAATGACAGGCGTTCATGTGTCCGATATATTTTTTGCATTATAAACACATTTCAGTATAATGATACACATTCCATTTAATAATTATCAAAATTGATTCTGTTTTTCTCGACGCTTTAGCGGGAATATCAGAATGGAAATAGAACAATTGGTATCATTGATGGATTTGGTATGACTTATCATATTTGAACAGAAAGGAATGGCATGTCAGAATCCATTTTTAAAAATGTCCTGATACTCGCTCCCATGGAAGATGTGACCGATCACCCTTTTCGCGTGATCTGCAGGGAATTAGGCGCTGATATTGTTTACACGGAATTCACCAGCAGTGAGGCCTTAATCCGGTCTGTGCCAAAAGCTTTGGACAAAATAAAGTTTTCCGAAAATGAACGTCCCATCGGTATTCAGATATTCGGGTTTGACCCTGTTTCCTGTGTGCGGGCGGCCGGGATATGCGAAAGTTTTTCACCGGATTTTATCGACTTGAATTGCGGTTGTCCCGTGAAAAAACATGTGGCGCGGGGTGAAGGCTCTGGTTTGTTAAAAGATCTCGACCGACTGGAAATGCTGGTCCGTGAATTGGCGCGGGCAACGTCGTTACCTGTCACGGTCAAGACCCGGCTGGGCTGGGATCACGACCATATTGTCATTGAAGAACTGGCCCGGCGCGTGGAACAGGCCGGGGCGTCGGCCCTGGTGCTTCATTGCCGGACACGCGCTCAAATGTACCGTGGCCAGGCAGACTGGAGCTGGCTGGGGAAAATACGCCCTTTGATTTCCATCCCCTTGATAGGGAATGGCGATGTGCTGACCCCGCGTGATGTTAAAACATTGTTTGATATGGGCTGCGATGGGGTGATGATCGGGCGGGGCGCGATTTACAATCCCTGGATCTTTCAACAATCCAGGCATTTTTTAGAAACAGGTGAATTGCTTCAAGAACCAACGGTTGATGAAAAGATCCATTTATGCGTCCGCCATTTGATTGCCGCGCAGGAATATAAAGGGAACCACAATTTTATTTTTCCCTTCAGGAAATATTATGTGGGCTATCTGAAGGGGTTGCCGCGTGTCGCGAAGCTTCGGTCGGATTTAATGCGGATGACGGATGTTGAAGATATCAAGCGGCGTCTCTATCAGTTTTTAGATCAATGCCACCAGGGTTAAACCCGGAAAACGCGATTGGGATCTACTACGAATGCAAAACTCGTCGCGATTGCCACGTTATACCAAATCCATTAATAAATTGCTCTATCTTAATTCTGAAAAGCAGAATTGGTTTTGGTCGTTATTTGATGGAATTGGTATTAAATGTAATAAAAAATTAATCGCTCCTTGCTTACTGATTTTTTTTTTTTTATAATGAACCTATGCGTAATTCTGAGATTGCTATATCGATTAAAGGTCTTGTTAAATACTACCGTGATTTTCAAGCCTTAAGAAATGTTACGTTTCAGGTCAACCGGGGAGACTTCTTCGCCTTTTTAGGGCCGAATGGCGCGGGCAAGACCACCACGATTAACACGATAACCGGCTTATCCCAGTATCAGTCCGGTTCCGTTCAGGTCTTTGGTTATGACACAAAACGGAACTATATTCAAACCCGCAGGCTGATCGGTTTATGCGCGCAAGAATTTAATTTTGACCCCTACCTTTCTATTCATCAGCTGTTAAAATATCAGGCGGGTTATTTCGGGGTCTCGGCGTTTCAAGCGTCCAGACGCGCGGATGAACTGTTGGAACGTTTTCAGTTGCGGGACAAAAGAAATCTGAAGCACCGCGCTTTATCCGGAGGAATGAAAAAACGCCTGGCTCTGTGCCGCGCCCTCATCCACGACCCTGAAATATTGATCCTGGATGAACCGACCGCCGGGTGCGACCTGGAATTAAAGTTTCGGATCTGGGATTACCTGAAACAGTTGAACAATGAAGGTAAAACCATTTTTCTGACAACGCATTACATGGAAGAGGCTGAGAGATTATGCAAGACGATTGGGATTATCAATCATGGTTCGATCGTTCGGATCGGTAATAAAAAGGATTTTATCAAAGAAAAAAATCTGGAGGCCGCTTTTTTGGAGGCCACCGGGTTGGAGCACTGAAACATGATCACAAACCCCATTGGTGTCGCGGCGTTGATGCGACGGGAGATTTACCGCTTTATGTCTGTCGCCGGTCAAACCATCCTCCCTCCGGTTGTGAACTCTTTATTGTTTATGTTTATCTTCGGTGTTGCTGTCGGCCAGCGGATAACCTTTCACGGCACAGGGTTGACTTATTTAGAATTTATTGTGCCGGGGTTAATGGTCATGCACCTCATTTCCGGTTCCTATGAGAATACAAGTTCATCTTTGTTTATCGCGCGTTGGCATAACCATATTCAGGAGGTTCTGCTCGCGCCATTATCGTATTTTGAGATGGTGCTCGGTTTATTAGCCGGTGGCGTCGTGCGCGGGGTCATCGTTTGTATTGAAGTTTTTATCGTTTCTGTTTTCTTTTTACACACGGAAATTTATCATCCCCTGCTTTTTTTGTACTTCATCGTGACGATATCCGTTATTTTTGCCTGCGCCGGTATGATGGGCGCTTTATGGGCGGAAGATTTCAGTATGCTTAGTACGTGGAATGTTTATATTATTGTTCCTCTGGTTTTGTTAGGCGGTGTTTTTCATCCGGTGAGTGGTTTACCGGTCATCGCGCAGAAAATTTCACATTTCAATCCGCTTTTTTACCTTGTCAGTGGTGTGCGCTACAGCGTGACCGGGATGATTGATGTTTCGCTCCTCATCTGTATAACCATCGCGTTCGTGTTGTCCATCGGTTTCTTTTTTCTGACCGTATTATTATTTAAGATGGGTTATAAGCTTAGGACCTGACCCCGTTGTTCCTTTCTCCCGCGCGTTATGATCAAACCCGGTCGTTTCATTTCTTTATATTCAATCTATTTTTCGGGTCAATCGCCTGCGGCTTTACGTGAGGTGTAGCCCTTCTCTTCGGCGGTCTGCGCGTCCGCTTTAGATTTGTCCCATTCGTTCAGGTCTGCCCGGCATTGGGCCCTGAGGAAATACAGTTCTCCGTCGTGTGGATAGTGTTCCAGGACGCGGTTGATTGTTTGGATGGCCTTTTGGGCCTGGCCGGTGATTTTATATGTTTGGCTCAGGAAGATATGGGCTTTGCGGTGGATGGGCTTACAGGCGATGAATGTTTGATAATCCGTAATGGCCAGGTCCCATTGTTGCGTTGAAAAGTATGTGTTGGCCCTGTTATAAATGGCGTTACAATGCCCCGGCTTGAGGTCCAGCGACCGGTTAAAGTCCGCGATGGCTTGATCTTTTTGGCCTAAAAAAGCGTGCGCGCTGCCCCGGACGTCATAAGCCATAAAATAATGGGGATTGATGGCAAGCCCCTGGTTGATCCGGGCAATCGCTTCTTCGTACTGTCCCTTCTCCGCCATCTGGGCGCCGGTAACAAAATGGCGGAAAGCGATGAAAAAAGTTTTGGGGCCTAAACGGCGGATCATTTCTGCGCGCTGCTGTTCCCTTTCCCGGACGAGCACGTTGGTCAGATAGGTCTGGCGCATGTTCAGCCCGATCATAAGCAGCAGGCCGCAGATGACGGCCGGATGGAGCATTTTACGGGTTTTTATTTTTGACGGATTCGTCGACCAGAAAGAAAAAAAGGCGATGGTGTTGAATAATATAAACGGATAAAAGTAGTAAAGATTTAATTCGAGGTAATATTCTGAACGGGGTATCAGCCGGCCGATGACCGTGATCGCGATAAACCCGAAGCTTAAGCTGAGGGCCAGCAAACCGATAAACATATTATTCCATCGTTTCGCGATCCGTTCCTTTTGTGGTGTCGATTTGTTCATCAGCGCGGAAACCATGGCCTTTACGCAGAAAAACAAGATGATCAGAAGAACAGCCGCGTTGATCAGATGAATGGGTTGGCTCGCGTCGAACCGTTTGAAGATGGTATTGAGATAGAGCGACTTTGCCCATAATCGCGTGTAATACATATCCATTTTCAGAAACAACGGTGTGAACGGTGTAAAGATGGACAGCAGGACCACTCTGAGAAAAAAGACGGCAAAAAGCGTCAATGAAAACACCTGTGTGTGTTCGGCTGTTGGCGGTGTGAGCGTTAAGTGTTGGACGACGGTCCGGTAATAGAAATCGCCGATGTTCCAGCATATAAAAAGGATAAAGGGCAACCACAATATCGGCAGCTGGGACCGGCTCACTCGGATGAAGCGTTTTTGAGCCGCTGTCCGGGCGGGAAAAAAGAACGGATAAATATAAATTAGGGCTGAAAAACACAAAATCATCAGCACCGCGTATTCGTGGATCAAGCAGCCGATCCCTAACAAGACGCTGATTTTGAAGATGAATTGAGGATCATAATGATCCTTAACGAGCACCTCTGATAATTTTTTGAACACCACAAGGATAAAGATGAAGCAGATGAACACGGGATTGATATGGTGCCAGATGACCATGTCCTGGGAGATATGCAAAACAGAGAAAAGGATTGCTGTGAGCAGGGCCAGCTCAGGCGATTGAAAGTAAAGGAGCAAGCGGTAGAGCAGATAGACAACCAGGATGTGCATCAAAAGTGAGAACAATTGCCAGAGGAAGAAATCGAGTTGAAACAGCCATTTTTGCGCGGCAAGGATGCAGAAATAAAGCGGTTTAAATTGCAATTCATCCCCTTTGGCGTAGGACCGCGTGCGGGTGTAGGAAAATGTTCTGGTTAAGAGAGGTTGCAGCCGGGTGTCTTCCAGTGTCTCGATGATAAAGAAGTTTTGGTCGCTTCGGGCGGGATGTAATAATGCCGGGCCATAAACGACTAAGTTTATAATCAGCAGACCAAAAATAATAATCAGTTTTTTTAGACTGGATACATCTCGCATAAAAGGGCTTCTTTCTGATTTCAATCATTATAGTCATCGAAGAGTCAATAAACAAGTTTAATGTCAGGTTTCCAATGAAACAAAACGTAAAATTTGATCGGTTTTTCATTCAGGCCGACACGTTCATCCGTTTCACCCCGGGCCTGTGACCGCGCCTGCGCCGGGCATTCCGGCATGGAGCACTCTTTTGATGGTATAATAAACTCGACATTTTTAAGGCGATGCGTCATACTAATACCAATTCCATTAAATAATGACCAAAACAAATTCTGCTTTTCTCGACGATTTAGCGAGAATATCAGAATTAAGATAGAACAATTTATTAATGGATTTGGTATAATTTGTTTTAAGGTGCCGGTTGTATTTTAAAATGGAATAAAGGTGATACATATGATCAATACAAAATATAGGACACCCTATTCGACGATTCACGAGATTATCGATAGGATTTCGAAAAATAATGACGATATCAACACATGGTTATTTTCTTTTGAAAATACGATGGAACTTCCCTTATATTCTTCGGTGGATATTCGGGACGCGGGCTTCAAGGCGGCGGTTGTCGATACCAATCTTTTTCCCGCTGGTTTTAATAATCTTTGCGAGCATGGCCTCAGTGATTCTGTTGAATTCATTCGTTCAGCCATTCTGAAACGGGTTCAATCCTGCCGGAATATTTTAATCGTTGCCGAGGAGCATACGCGCAATACATGGTATTTGGAAAACCTGCGCATTCTTAAGAGTATCATCGAGCAGGCGGGTTTTTCTGTTAAGGTGGCCACTTTTCTGCAGGTTCAGCCGGCCTTTTGCCGGAACGCCTGTTATGTCCGGTTAACCACGGCCACGGGGCATCCTCTGGACATCTATTGTTTTAAAACAATTTTAAGCGCGTATAGGAATGGTGAAGAACAATATGATCTCATCATTTTGAACAATGATTTAACGACCGGGATACCTGACGTACTCAAAGAATCGACAATCCCCATTTATCCCGCGACTCAGGCGGGTTGGCATTCACGGTTAAAATCATATCATTTTAATCATACGGAAGACTTGATCAAACAGTTCGCCGACATTCTGGATGTTGATCCATGGTTTTTTTCCTGCTTATTCACGTCTGTGGATCAGATCAATATCAATGACGCTGCTGACCGGCAGCGGCTCAAAGACGCGGCTGACGCGGTAATGGCGCGTGTACAAATAAAATACCGGCAGCATAGTATTCAGGAGAAACCCTATCTCTTTCTCAAAGCGGACTCCGGGACTTACGGCATGGCTGTTTTGCCCATGGAAGACCCAAAGGAGATTTTGACCTTAAACCGGAAGGACCGTAATAAGCTATACAAAGGAAAAGGGTCTCAGGTGGTTGGCCGTTACCTGATTCAGGAAGGTGTGCCGACGATTTATCAGGCGGATAATGAAGTCAGCGAAGTGTGTATTTACCAGATCGAGAATAGTTTAATTGGGGGATTTTATCGGACGCATCCGGTAAAAAATCAAAGACAGAATTTGAATTCTCAAGGGATGTACTTCAAAAAAATGTGCCCGCATGTCAGCCGGTTCAATGATTGCGGTGTTTCCCATGACATCAATGTGTTTGATTTGTACCGAATTTTAGCCCGCATCGCCGCCATTGCGGCGCACCGGGAAATTGTTCAACTCAAAGCCGGTTATACCAATTCCATTAAATAATTGTTCAATTTTAAAGGGTGCTATTCTCGTTAAACCGTCGATAATAGCGAAATAAAATTTGGTATTATTTAACGTGTTTGGTATGACATATCCTGAAATCGAGGTGTCATCAATGAAGTTTTTGTTCTTAATGGAGCCATTGGAGTCTGTGAATTTTTTAAAAGACACGACGTATGTGTTGATGCTGGCTGCGGCACAGAAAGGCCATGAGATTTATTATGTGCCCAAGCAGGGTATTTCCAAAAGGAACAAAGACATTCTTTTTCACGCCACAAAAGTGGTTCCCCTGCGCGATGAAAATATTTTGTTTGATGTCCAGGGCAAGGTGCGCTTAAAGGGTTCTGATGCCGACGTTGTTTTTCTTCGTCCGGATCCTCCCTTTGATCAGGATTATCTGATGTCGACCTGGCTGCTGGACCTCCTGCCCCCTTCCGTTTTTGTCTTCAATCGGCCGGGCGGTGTGCGATGTGTCAATGAAAAAATATGGGCGTCTCAATTTGACGACCTGGTCCCTTCGACCTTGGTGAGCTGTTATCATGCCGAATTGCTGGCCTTTATGGAAGAGGTTCAAGATGTGATTGCCAAGCCGACCGACGGATTTGGTGGACAAGGTGTGTTTCTGATTAAAAAAGATGATCCGAATAAGCGGGTTATTTTGGAAACCTTGACGAAAAACGAGTCTCAAAAAATTATTTTGCAGCGATACATTCCCGAGGCGCGAAAAGGAGATAAGCGGATTCTCTTGTTGAACGGAGAACCCCTCGGAGCGATCCTTCGTCTCCATTCAAATGACGATCATCGGAATAATTTTTTCTCGGGCGGAAAACCCTATGCGGCGGAATTGACCCCACGGGATTTAGAGATTATTGAACGGTTGAAACCTTTTTTACTGGAAATGGGTTTGTTTTTTGTCGGGATCGACATTATCGGCGAGTACTTAATTGAAGTGAATGTGACGTCTCCAACATGTTTACAGGAAATGAACCGGGCCTACGACAAACAATTGGAGTTTGATGTTATTGATTTTGTTGAACACGTCCATGCGAGCCGACCGGCAGTATAAAATTTTTGTTTGTCGGGCCACGGCGGAGGCAGCATTTATTCATATTATTTATTATATATTTTATGAGAGGAGCCTATTATGGCACACGAATTGACCCTGTATTACATGTCGACCTGTCCTTTTTGTTTGAAAGTATTAGAGTTTATGGATGATAATGGCATTGGTATCCCGGTTAAAGACCGCAATGCCAGCGCTGAAAATTTACAGGAATTAATGAAAGTCGGTGGCAAACAACAGGTGCCCTGCCTGGTCATTAATGGAAAAGCTATGTATGAATCAGATGATATCATCGCCTGGATGAAGAAAAAATTGCTTTAGTCCCATCTCTGATCTATTCATTTTTCCGTTTGCGGATAGGCGTGCGTTTGTAATCCGTTCTCTGAAGAAATCTGTTGGGGTTCTCACTCTCTTTGTTGGTGTAATAGGTGTCTCCCCCCGGTGTCGTCCAGCGGAATTTGAAAGCGTCGGTGTCCATCTCGATTTCATTGGTATGCGGATTGACAAACTCTTCTTGTTCGGTTAAGACCAGAAAGTTATCGTTCATGATTTCTTCACGGTTGATCGTGGTCTTGCTGATAATCTCCCGGTCGATGCGGCGTATTTCCTTAAAAACTTTCTGGACAATTTCCGCCCGCTGCCGTTGTCCCTTTGATTCTTTGAGGATCCATTGCGGGTTGAACTTGATCGAAGACCGCATCACGTCCATGACCGGACGCCATTGTTCAAATTCTTCTACCGGGGCGCGGAATTGATATGCATGTGTGTGATGATGAGGAACATATTTTCTGTTTTTTACAGACATGAAACGATTGGATGTAACCGGCATCGTGCGTCAGCATGTGTTTGAAATAGCAGGGAATTGCTTTACTCATAATATTCAACGATCAGGGACATGTCAATGGTAACGGATGATGATCCCGCGTGCGTGATGGGTGTTTATACCAATTCCATTAAATAATGACCAAAACCAATTCTGCTCTTCAGAATAAAGATAGAACAATTTATGGCTCTTTAAAGTTTTAAGTGGGTAAATGTGGATAATTATACTTAACGGATTGTCCTTTTGGCTTGCAGACCGGGTCATAGTGGATATTTAATTTCCAAAAGAGATTCCTGTCTCCGCTTCGCTCCACAGGAATGACAAAAACGGAGTGTCATTCCTGCGCAGGCAGGAATCGCAGATACAAAAAAAATTTAATTACCAAATTCATAATTTATATTAATTATTAATTTTTACCCACTCAAAAGTCTAAAGAGCCCAATTTATTAATGGATTTGCTATTATCAGCGTCTGGCCTGTCGTCTAAAGGCGGGGTGGTGTTGAATTTATATCTTGAATGTCAGGGCTTTTTTTTCGGTGAGTTTGGGCGGGGTAAAAACAGTTTTATTAAGCGCATTATTTTTAGTCCAGTAGAGGACCGGCAGTGGTGGATCAGACTTGAATTTTGAGAAAATTTGAATCAGGCCGCCGGCCAGGTCCAGGATGTCTTGTGGCGGCCTCGCGCCTTGTAAAATAACCAGCGGACCGGGTTGGTCATTTTCAAAGAGCATGATGATATCGTCGGGATCGGCATATTCCTGAAGGTTCAGGTTTTCGGGTTCATCCCTGCCGGTGATCGCTTTAAAAGACGGTCGAAGACGGAAATGACGGCCCCATTGCAGGCAAATGGTATCGTTGAGATGACGGTATCCATATTCAAACAAGTCACGCATACGGTTCGCAAAGTTTTGATCGGTCAACAAACATCCTCCGGCAGGTTGCATGAAGGCCTTCAGTCCCCATTTTTCTGCGAGGGCGTATTGCCTTCGACGGGAACGGCCGGTGATGTCTAATAGTTTGTCGCGGTCGATGAGGCCGTCCTGCTCTGGCCGGGTGGGTTCAAGGTTCAGAGCGCATAATGGGCGCAGCAGATATCCGGGGATGCCGCAGTGTTTGTCGACTTTTTGGAGGCTGTTTCTGGTTTGCGACATCGGACGTTGCCCGAGAACTTCTCCGGTAAAGACAAAGTGCGCGTCAATTTTTTGCCGGAACAGTTCTGCCTTGCGGATCATATAGGTGTGGCAGTCGACACAGGGGTTTAAGGCGGACCCGTATCCGTAGCGTGGGTTCTTGAGCATGCGCATGAATTCCTCATCCGGGTGTGTGATTTCAAGAGGAATACCCACCTCTCTGGCTGAGGCCCGCGCTTTTCCTTCATTCCCACAGCCCCAGGGCATGGAGCAGAAAAGTCCATAGACCTCGACGTCACATTCTTTAACCAATCTGGCTGCTAATGTGCTGTCTAACCCCCCGGACATCAATCCGACGGCTTTGACTTTTTGTTTGTTTTCATTCATATTATCCGGAACCTTATGTGACGATGACTTTTTGATATGTCCGTGCGTCCTTTCAATTTTTTTTGACGCTAATGTCAGCATATCAGAATTGAAATAGAACAATTCATTAATGGATTTGATATTATTTTTCAGTCCGTTTAAATGACAATTTATTTTATATAAAATCAGGAACTTGTAAAGAAAAAATATCCACTCAAAAGCCTAAAGAACCGAAAAAATAGTGTTGTTATTCATAAATAAATATATTGCAATAATTTATGATATTTTATAGAATTATCAGGCACGCATGGAAAGCGAAACTCTGTAAGTTATTTTAAATCAGTATGTTGTGAGAAACAACACCATTTATTTTTTTCTTGCTTTGTTTGATAATTTCGTGGTAATATACGACCCTATTAATATTAATAATCATCTATATTAAAAAAGAGAGATGTTATATGACTAAGAAGACCACGCGTAAAGGAAGAATCAGTGAAAAGAAACCTATATCCGGCGCGGAAGCGTTGGTGAAGTGTTTGGAAAAGTTGGGGGTCGAGTACATCTGGGGTTTATCCGGGGGGTCGGTCATTCCGATTTTTGACGTCTTAGTTCATTCGAAAATTAAATTTATTTTGGTTCGCCACGAACAGGCTGCCACACACATGGCGGATGGCTACGCCCGCGCCACCGGTAAACCCGGAGTGGTTTTGGTGACCAGCGGCCCCGGCGCGACCAATACGGTAACAGGTCTGATCACGGCCCAACTGGATTCCATTCCGATGATCGTTTTGACTGGTCAAACCATTACACCCCTGTTAGGCAAGGACGCCTTTCAGGAAGCGGACACGGTTGGGATCACCACCCCGACGGTTAAACATAGTTATTTGATTAAAGACCCGAATGACATTCCGCGCGTTATCAAAGAGGCCTTTCACATCGCGGGCACGGGCCGGCCAGGTCCGGTGCTCATTGACCTTCCTAAAGATATCAGTGCCGGTGATTGTACGGCTCATTTGAATCCGCCGATTGACTTGCCTGGTTATAAAGTTCCTGGTAAAGGGGACCGCCGGGCGATAATGAAGATGGCGAAGTTCTTTAAGGATTCTAAGAAACCCCTTCTTTTGGTCGGTCATGGCGTGGTTCTTTCCGGCGCGGAGAAGATCGTCAAAGAATTCGCTGAAAAATTGCGCGCCCCTGTGACAATGACATTATTAGGTAAAGGCGGCTTCCCTGAAACACACCCCCTTGCCCTGGGAATGTTAGGGATGCATGGAACCGCTTACGCGAACAAGGCCTTAATCAATTGCGACCTGATCTGTTCGATCGGCAGCCGTTGGGATGACCGGATAAATGGTAATACCGACGAGTTTTGTATCGGCGCCAAAAAACTTCATATCGACATCGACCCCTCGGAGATCGGTAAAATCATTAAACCTGACGCGCACGTGATCGGTGACGCGCGGCTCGTCCTGGAACAATTGATCAAACATATCAAACCGCTTGATACAGAAGATTGGCTAAGAGAAGTTGAGTTCTATAAAAATGAATTTCCTTTGAAATATTCCAATGATAAGGGCCTGACCGCCCAATGCGTCATTGATCAGTTGTACAAGATTACAAAAGGTAAAGCGATTGTCGCGACCGATGTCGGTCAACATCAAATGTGGGCCGCGCAGTTTTATAAAATTGACGAAGGCTATAAATGGTACAGCTCAGGCGGCGCTGGTACGATGGGTGTGGGATTCCCTGCCGCTATCGGGGCTCAATTCGGGTGCCCGGATGAACTTGTTGTCGCGATCGTCGGAGATGGCGGTTACCAAATGACCATTCAGGAGTTGTCGACCGTTTTTGTTCATAATTTGCCGGTCAAAGTGATTGTTATCGATAACAAATATTTGGGGATGGTACGCCAATGGCAAGAACTCTTCTTTGATAATAATTTATCAGGTGTTGACTTAGAAGGTAATCCTGATTTTGTGAAGGTCGCCGAAGCCTACAGCGTCAAAGGTGTCCATATCGATAAAGTCGAAGACGTTAAATCCAAATTAAAAGAAGCATTGAACCATAAAGGACCGGTTGTTGTGCATTGTGAAGTTATCAAGGAAGAGAATGTGTTTCCCATGGTCCCAGCCGGTAAATCAGCCTATCACATGTTGATTGAGCCACCGAAGACAAAACTCGAGAAACCAACAGGTAGCACGTAACGAACATCAGCCGATCATCGCTGGACGATGGCCTGGTTCGACATCAAACAGGCCTGACGACGATGATTGTCACTGATATTTCTGTTCACTGATAATTTTCAGGGAGAAAGGATTAGATATGGTAAACCAAGAAGATCATAAAAAAAATATTCACACGATAAGTCTGTTTGTTTCTAATAAACCGGGCGTGCTGGTCCGCATTGCGCTTGTTTTTTCAAGAAGAGGTTATAATATTGATTCATTGGTCGTCTCCCCTGCCTTTGACGCCCGGTTCTCGCGTATGACCGTTACCGCGCAGGGTGACCCGGAGATCCTCGATCAGATCATCAAACAGGCGGCCAAATTGGTTGACGTGATTCATGTCGGCGAACACACGGATGAAGATGCCGTGCATTGTGAACTGGCCCTGATCAAAGTCAAGAGCACTTCATCCAATAAAGTGATTCTGAATAAACTCATCAAGAAGTATCATGCCAGGGTGATCGATTCCGGGAAAGATTATATCGTCATCGAGAAGGCCGGCATTACAGCTAAACTTAATGAGTTTGAGCTGTTATTAAAGAAGTACACTGTCCTCGAAATGGTCCGTTCGGGTAAGATTGTTATGGCCAAAGGCCGGGACCAAACGTAAGCCCGACGCGGGAACCCGTTGTCTGATTTTCTCTTTATCATTGAACGCTGTGATTAGTGTGTGTTCTTTGATCGCGGATAAGACTGGCGGCAGGCAATATATTCAGGCGGCAGGAGATAAAATGAAATGGTCAGGTGTTCGTCGTCCTGTTGAATCTCATCAATCTGACACCGTTCCTTATCAATCCCGTCTTTGTCGATGCCCAGATAAACAGACAAGGCCGCGTACAATGCCTCCCATTCGTGGGTTTTAATAAATGACTCCCTGCCCTCTTGATCGGCAACATTTGATGCCCTTCTTTGTTCATACTCCGATCGATACGCACTATAATTTTTAATAAGGCTGTTTAATGTTTGTCCCACAACATCCGCTTTGATAAGGGGTAAATATGGCGCGGTTGAACGGCATTGGCGCGATTGAAAGACAATATCGACAATCGAATCATCTTCCCCGACCTTAAGGGTCAAATGTGAGAAATGTGGTATCTGATCTTTTAGCATATACATGTTATGATTGGGTATTGTTCACCCGGTTTTTATCCCGTTTGTCATCCGGGATCAAAAAAAGATTGAGACTATAGGATCCAACCCAGTGAAAAAAGGGCCGTGTAAATCAGGATCAGCAAACCCATGGAGAACAACGGAGCATTATATGCTTGTTGGCTCTCCGCCGTCAATATATTTTTTATGGTCGGAATAGCCGCTAAATGGATGAGTGAACAGAAAAGGATGTATTGATGATCCTGGATCATCGCGTAGATAATGATAGGTAAAGCGCTAGCGATTCCGATAAAAAACATGAATTGCATGCGTCCAAAATTTTTACCAAACCGGACAACGAGTGTGTGGCGGTGATGCAGTTGATCCTGTTCATAATTACGTAAGTTGAGAATGACAAACAAACAACTGCATAAAAATCCATAACCCAAACCCGCCAGGGCAATCGCTAAATTCATTTCGTAGGATTGGACGTAATAAATGCTGCAAATTGTTAACGGGCCTATCCCAAATAAGCAAAGCACGTCAAGAAATTTGTGTAAGTGTCTTCGGTGTTTGCCAAAGGATCCCATGATGGTAAAGCCGATGATCAGCGCTAAGGCGAGCACCGTCATCCAGCCGGAACGCAAAATCAGCGGAATGGAAAGAAAAATAGCTATGATAAAAAACAGGACCGGCCAATAGATCATGTGTTTATTTTGCACGGACTTCAGCAGGATTAGGGAGACCGTGGAGTTGTTGGGGTCGATATATTTATCTCTGTAATAATAATAAAAATGCGTCATGTAATAACCGCAGCACAACAACACCGCGATCAGAGCGCAGAAGGTGGCGATGGTCAAGTTTTCAACCCCGTCGGCCCAGGCTAAGGCTGTGGCCAGAATGACGGGACAAAATACGGTGACGATAAACGGAAATTTATGTCTCACTAACCATATGCAAAAAGAAATGATTGCCTGCATAACCTCTTCCATTTTTATGTTGAGTCGTTTCGAGAATGTTTGACTTTAAACACGTGAATTATTCTAGCGATGATGTCTTATTCTAATATGGAATGCCTGAATATCAATGGAATGTTTTGTTTTCAACATCCGCATGGGCGGGCAGTTATACCAATTCCATTGAATAATGACCAAAACCAATTCTGCTTTTCAGAATTAAGATAGAACAATTTAATAATGGATTTGGTATTACGTTCGGACACGGATAAGTTGAACGCCTTCAGGAAGTTTTAACGACGGGTAGCTGATGCTGGCTAAAGCGCTCATGATTCCACAATTGTCATATCGATAATGCACGGTAGGCGGAATATCCAGTTGCTGTCACGTTCATAACAATAAGCCTCTAATCCGAGGCAGACTTTATCCTGGTATTCGATTGAGCGTAAATGATAGGGTTTGATCTTGCGGGTGTTTCGTTTGGTGTTCTCTTTGAGGTAAACAATTTTAATGTCCTGGTCATCCTGGATAGCCTGCTCGATAAAAGCCTTCTTCCTCTCTTCGGGCCAGTCACGCAGGGATTTTTGATAATGGTAGTTGGTAAAGAATTCAGCGATCCGGCGGTCCATAATCACATCGCGGTCTGATATCGGTCTTTTTAAGACCATGCCGTCTATGGTCCGGCAGCGGCTCAGGGCAACGTAAAGCTGTCCATGACAGAACGTTCCCCGCCCAATATCGATGATGACATTGTCAAAGGTTTTGCCCTGGCTCTTATGGATTGTGACTGCCCAGGCCAATTTAATCGGAAACTGTTTGAATGATCCGATCACCTCCGACTCGATCACGTCAGAATCTTCGTCATAATAGAAGTTAAATAGCTCCCACGTAAATCGTTCAACCTCCACCTTCTCGCCGCTTGCTAACTTAACGACAATGGTTTTATTGTTATACGTCGAATCAAAGATGTCGACGATCTTGCCGACACTGCCGTTGATCCAGCGGTTTTCCGAATCATTATTCAGCATGATGACTTGCGCCCCGATTTTCAGTTCGAGCATGTCGTGCGTGGGCAGCTGTTTCATGACAATGTCGCCATGTTTGACCGCTTCTAACTCCCAGAGTTCCTCTGTTAATTGATGCAATTTTTCGTAATTGATCGCGTCGGCTAATTTGTTGGTGGTTGTTAAATAGATATGGAAGTCTTTGCTGTTCGGTTCGAAATCAGCCCGGACTCTTTCATTGATCGCGTCAATATCGCCGCGTGTTATGCTGTTGGTTCGGATATTATTGAGGATTTTACGGAAGCGGTCATCCTCCTGGCGGTAATTGATTTCAAACTCAAAAAAGTCTAATTTAACTTTGGCCATACTCTTGGCGTCAAAGAAATACGGACTTTTGTAATGCCGGGAGAAAATGTTTTTTTCGTTTTGGCGCACGACCGGGGCCAATTGATAGAGGTCGCCGAACAGGATGAGTTGCACACCGCCAAAAGGCAATGCCGAGCTGGGCCCATACAAACGTAAGAAATAATCGATGCAGTCCATCAGGTCCGCCCTGACCATGGAGACCTCGTCAATAATCAGGAGTTCCAGGTGGCGGTAAATGTTCTGCATGCTCGGATGGATATAAATATCCGGTATGAGATCGACGGTGATATCGGGCTTGAAACGGAAAAAGGAGTGAATGGTCTGCCCCTGCACATTCACAGCAGCCACCCCGGTTGAGGCAAGGACAACCCTGTTCTTTTTGGTATGGTCACGCACATATTTTAAGAACGTTGATTTTCCCGTGCCTGCGCGGCCGGTGATGAAAATACTGGCGTCGGTTTTTTCAATCGCTTCAAAGGCGTCTAAGAAGTCCTGGTTGATTTCAATCCCAGAAGGACATTTGGTTGGCTGTTGTGTCTTCATTTTTATCTAAAATAATATGCCTTTCCTGATTGGCTAAAACATTTATTTGGGTTAAGGGCCCTAATGGGTCTGTTTTAATTTTCCGAATTTGTTTGGCTACCCGGTCTTTTTGCTCTTGCAAGTCTTTGTTATAGATCGGCCGCTGGCTGAGATCGTTTAAGAAAATATACGTCAATTTGTCCTGAAAATTTTTTCGGATGGTGAATAAAGATTTAAAGGTTAAATCGATCCGGGCAACACTGCGTCGGTAGGTTTGGATGTGGGTTTTAAAAAGAATGTCGCCCCAATGCTCGTCCGTGTATTTGATCAGATGACCGTAAATTGAACAGTATTTAAACGGCCGGGTTTGCCCTTCCTTTAATTTAGCGGCGTGGTTTTTGATCAGGGTGATAAACTCTTTATCCTGGAACAATGTTAATCCCTTATCCATTTCAAAGGAGATCAATTCATAACCGAAACGGCCATGCACGTAAGCCTTGGCTCTTTCTAATGCTTGTTGGAACATTTCCTTCGTTGTTTCCCAAATGGAGGCCTCATCTGCGTTGATCATATGACTGACCAGGACATATTCTTCCTGTTCGCCGCGCGTTCCTTTGAAAGACAAAATATGTTCGTTAAAGGTTCCAAGATATTCGACCTGATCAAAATCAGGGAGATTCGTAAAGATCGGATTAATGTTATTGTAAAAATGTGCATCTGTCATGATATTTATTTCAACCCGTAGTATTCATGATCACTGTTCGTGACGTTGAGGGTTTATTTATATAACGATAAATTTGAACAGTCCTTAAACAGGTCATCCCGCCCTAAAGGACTACCATTCTAGTATGCCAGCCAGATTCCTGCAATAAAAAAGTTTTGAGTAAAAAAAGTAGGGACGGTTGGTACTTATTTTAAAAAAGTACCATCCGTCCCTACTTTTTTAGGTTACATCTTTCTTGTTGAGCAGGTAATCGGTCTTAATGCGTTCGAGGCTGCGGAAGATGTTTATTTTTACGGAAGGGTTCTTTTTTTTTAATTGTTGGATGAGTTTTTTCATCTCTGCTCTTTGGGAGGTATCATTGTTCGGACATTGAAAATGGTCAAAGGTGGGCACATTGTCTTTTAGGGCGAGTTTTTTTAAAGCGTGTTCTTCCACAAAGGCCATAGGCCGGATCAGTGTGAGCTGGCCTTTAAACAATTCTTGTTTGGGTTTCATTGTACTGATTTCGCCCTGGTAAAATAAGTTTAACAGCATTGTTTCGACAATGTCATCCATATGGTGCCCCAGGGCCACTTTATTAAATCCCCATTTTCTGGCCAATTGAAACAGGGCTTTGCGCCTGTTCCACGCGCACCAAAAACAGGTGATGTCATTCCATTTTTGACCTTTGAGCATATCGATTTTTTCAATATGATAAGAGAGTTGTTCCTGCTTAAAATACTGTTTTAATTCCTGGAGAGGGAAATCGGGCATACCCATATCGATGTGGACAGCTTTGATCTCATATTCGATGGGCACAAATTGCTGACGGTATTGCATGAGCCGCAATAAAGACAAACTATCGTTCCCTCCGGAGACCGCAATGATGATTTTGTCTTTGTTCTGTAGCATATCATAGTCGGCAATAGCCATTCCCACCCGTTTAGATATTGCGTGGAAATCATGGCTAACGTGTTTGTTTTTTTTTCGCGGCATGTTATTGTTCGTTCCGTTCGGATAAATAACGTTCAGCCTCAAGGGCAGCCTGACATCCTGTTCCGGAGGCCGTGATCGCTTGACGGTAGACATGGTCCTGCACATCCCCGCAGGCGAACACCCCGGGAAGGTTTGTCTTTGTGTTTCCGGGTTGGGTTCGGATGTATCCATTCTCATCGAGCTCAAGTTGATTGCCTATGAAATCCGTGTTGGGTTGATGCCCGATGGCGAAAAATAATCCAGAGGCTTCAAGGGTTTGCTCCTGCTGGGTCTGGTTGTTCTTTATTTTTAGATGGGTCAGTTGCGTTTCCCCGATAGCTTCAATGATGTTCGAACGCCATAACATTTCGATCCTGTCATTGTTCAATACCCTGTTTTGCATCGCCCTGGATGCCCGCAGCACATCCCTCCGCACAACCATATAGACCCGGGAGGCAAATTTGGTTAAATACAAAGCTTCTTCTGCGGCGGTATCACCTCCGCCGATCACAAACAGTTTTTTTCCACGAAAGATGGGCAGCGCGCCATCGCACACCGCGCAGGCTGAAATCCCTTTTTGCCAGAGCTTGTCCTGCCCCTTGATGTCCAGGCGTTTCGCGGTTGCTCCGGTCGCGATAATAACGGCCGCGGACTCATACATGGTCTGATCGGCAAAAATCTGAAAAGGATTTTTTTGTAAATCGACTTTGGTGACAGTTTTCGTCTCAATGGTCGCGCCGCAGTGGACGGATTGTTGACGCATGCGCAGCATCAATTCCTGACCGTTTATCCCCTCCGGGAAACCTGGAAAATTTTCGATATCTGTTGTGGTCGTTAATTGACCGCCG
Source organism: Candidatus Omnitrophota bacterium (assembly GCA_021108075.1). GTDB lineage: Bacteria > Omnitrophota > Gorgyraeia > Zapsychrales > Zapsychraceae > JAIORP01. The sequence continues at coordinate 24,744 of JAIORP010000042.1, forward strand.
GCAGCGATACCCGCGGCCATGAATCCTTCAAACAGGCGAGGTTTTAATTCCGCACGGCCCGTATAAATAGCCGCTGTGTGCGCGGCTGGCCCGGATCCGATAATAATAACATTGTCCATCGTTGGCTCCTTTTTGCTTTCCGTTGTGACCGATCATTTGACGAATTGTGCGCGACCGTTATCCGGTCTCAGTATCGTTTCTGTGACGTCATCACAACGACGGATGTAAATCTTTTTTCCCTTTAAGTTTAATTTTTTTGTCGTAAGGAGAATTGAGAAGGTCGGGCTTCTTTTCCCGCATTAAGAGTTCATCCAATGAGAATTCCGATTGGATTTGAAATCCGGCGTCCCGCAACATTTGCAGTGTTTTATAGTGTGAAGATCCTTTCGTGTTGAGATATCCGTCCATAAATAATGAATTGGCGATATAAAAAGCGAAAGGCTCCAAGTCTCTAAGGTACAGTTCCCGTCCGGCCGCCACGCGGATTTCAGCCCGTGGATTTAAAAAGCGAAACACGGCTAAGACACGTAAACAATATTCGGGAGTGAGGGGCTGTTGATACTGAATGGCTGTGCCCGGAATAGGAATAAAAAAATTGACGGGTATCGAGGTCACGTGATATTCGTGCAGGATGTTGGCCATCTGATAAATATCCGGGGCCCCTTCTCCCATCCCGATGATGACGCCGGAACAGATTTGCAGCTGATGATTTCGCGCGGCTTTTAATGTGTTGAGCCGGTCTGTAAAAGTATGCGACTGACAAATGGTTTTATACATTGTCTCGGATGTGTTGATATTGTGATTCAGGCGGTCTAATCCGGCTTCTTTTAGAATTTTCGCTTCATGGTCCCGGATGATCCCGGCCGAGACGCAGACCTCAAGCGGATATTGCTTTTTAATCTTCCTAATAATGTGTGTCAATTGCCGGATACGTTCAGAAGACGGTTTTCTCCCGGAAAAAACCATGCAGTAACGGAACGCGCCTTTTTCGTAGGCTTGTTTCGCCTCTTCCATGATCTCTTCTTCCGATTTCATTCCGTAGGTCTCGATCGGGACCTGCGAGTTTTTCGATTGGGCACAATAACCGCAGTCTTCAGAGCAAAGACCGTTTTGCACATTATTGATAATGTGAATGCTGACTGTTTTTCCGGTGAAGCGCTTACGGACTTGATAAGCCGCATGGACCAGTGTCAAAAGGTCAATCTCAGGGTTTTGTAGGATGTCAAACATATCGTTTTCTGAACAGCTTCTTTCCTGCAACGCCCGGGAGACAATATTATCATAAAAAGGTTTGTTCATTCTGATCTATCCGTTTTGGTCTGTCGTAGAATGGATATTGTAATACAATTGGTCCAATAAAGCAATTCTCAGATTACGGATATTGAAAAAATTTATCTCTTGAATATTCATAAGTTTATCTATATTATATATAACAATTATTTTAACAATCCTTTGAAGAAAGATCTTTCGAATGGCCAATCCTATTCATTCATTCCATATGCCTGTCATGGGCACAGGTTTTACCATCGACGCGCCTTTGAAAGTTGCTAAATACGGAATATCCTCTTCTATTTCATTGGTGGATGATGTCTTTATTGAGCAAATGCGGAAATACCACTGCAACCTGTCCTCCAAACCCTACACGCCGATAACGCGTGACACCAGAGATTGCCGGGCCGAGCGGATTACCTCATATTTAAATCTTATTAATGAACTTGTCACTCAACAGTTCGAGACATTGCAGCGGTCGAACTTTGAGCCGGGCAGTGATATTACGAAATATTTTATGCTGCTCCCGGATAATACCGCTTTAAAGGAATTGTATCATCAAATGCTATCAGAAAAAGATGGCCGGAAGAAAAAATTACTGCAAGATCAGTTGCGCGAGTTGATTAGGCCTGGCAGCATTGATGTTAATATTATGACCAAACTGGACCGGCAGCCCCTGGATAACTCGGGTGTCTTGACGCCCCCCGAATTTTCGGATGCGATGTCAGCCTTAAGAGGTTATGCGCAAAGCAAATTGGAATCAGCGATTATTTTTTCTGCAGGCATTAACCGTAAACTTTACACGTATATTGAAAAATTTAATGATTTTTTTATGGATGCCAGAGGTCAGATCCGAAAAAAAATCATTTTAAAAGTTTCTGACTACCGTTCTTCCTTTATACAAGGGTCTTTTATTGCCCAGAAAGGGTTATGGGTTTCAGAATACCGTATTGAATCCGGACTGAATTGCGGCGGACATGCTTTTCCTACGAAAGGCCAATTGTTGGGTCCGATCCTGGAAGAATTCAAAAACAAAAGATCTGAGCTGAAAGAATCGATTTTGCGTTTATTGCGCAAGGCTTTGCATAAGAGAAACTGTGCCGAACCGGAAGACATGCCGGACATGCGCATAACCGTCCAGGGCGGGATAGCGAACGCGATCCAGGATCAATTCCTCATGAACAATTACGGCTTGGATGGAACCGGCTGGGGAACCGCCTTCTTGTTTTGTCCAGAGGCCGTGAACATGGATGACGATACATTGAACCGCTTATTGGTTGCTTCAGACGATGATTTGTTTTTAAGTGACGCCTCACCCTTAAATGTCTATTTTTGTAATTTAAGAACAGCGCCGTGTGAAGAAAAAAGGAAAGCGAGAATTGATGAAGGCCAACCCGGCAGCCCTTGTCCAAAAGGTTTTCTCACCTGGAACTCGGAGTTTACGGAAAATCCCGTTTGCATCGCGTCACGTCAATATCAGAAAAAGAAGATCGAACAGTTACAATCATTGCATCTCGATGATGAAACGTATCAGAATGAGGTGAAAAAAGTGACGGATAAAGCCTGCATCTGCCATGATTTGAGCGGGTCCGCGATGAGAAAGTATAAACTCGCAAACTACGAAAAGAGTTATCCGGCGATCTGCCCGAGCCCTGTCGCGGGTTACTTCTCGAAAATTGTGACTCTGGTTGAAAAAGTGTCGCATATTTACGGACGCATGAATCTGATCACGAGCAAAGAACAACCCAATTTATTTATTAAAGAGTTGAAGCTGTATGTTGAGCATTTTAAAAAAGAATTGAATGCCTGCGCAAAGGACCCTTCATCAAAAGAAAAGAAATTTTTGAATGAATTTAAGAATAACCTGATGGACGGCATCGAATATTATCAACAGTTATTTCCCATCATGATCAATGAGACGCAAGATTGGCGGGATAAAGCGGTCGAAGACTTGAAGATTTTTCAAGAGAAGATTGATCTATTGGTTAAAACATATCAGACGGTGTTCAGCCCCCTCGTTTCTTCCTAAAGAAACAATATTAGTCCCTCCCTCTCTCTAGTCTTTCAATCATATAATCGTTTAAATGAGTTCGCGTGTTTTTATGCTTGCGAGATTTGTGTGGGATCGACAGCGGCTTTACTGCGGGGTTATACCAAATCCATTAATAAATTGTTCTATCTTAATTCTGAAAAGCAGAATTGGTT
>JAIORP010000170.1 GCA_021108075.1 Candidatus Omnitrophota bacterium
ATGGATATCTATTTGAATCCCGATACCGGGCAGCAAAACATCAACTGTGACCTGAAGTTGTCAGGATTCAACCACATGGTCATCCGCACCCGATCCCCCATGAGATACTTTCGGTTTGCGCTCAACCTGAAGTCAATTGGTCCTGACCTCATCGTTCAGAAAGAAACTGATTCGGAAGAGCTTGCGGGAGTCCTGCAAGATGCAATGTCGAAACTGAAAGAGAAATTAGACAATCCAACGAGATTAATGCGGAATATTATCGCTAACGGATCAAATCTTGATTCACGGCGTTCGTCGGTAAGAACCCATTCTAATGATCGGGCGGTTAATGAGTGATAACAAACAAGTTTTATCTCTTCCCGCTGGATTTTCCCGAATCGAGTCACATGAGCAGGAACAGGTTCTGGTTGCTTGGCTGCAAACAAAAGTCATGGACACAAAGATTAAGTTTGCGTCGGCTATCCCATCTAAAAAGATAGAGACGGCACGGCTGGTGTGCGAAGTTCCAAAAGATGAACACGTATTGGCTTTTGTGGATGGCACAACTTTCGGGTCTGCCAAAGAATGTCTCTTGATCTGTTGGTCTTCGGTTTATTGTAAGTGGTCCCCGGTATTCCCACCTTTAATAATTGATTTTCCAACTTTCATAGATATCGAGATTGATGTAGCGCCCGGAAATGTCGATGTTATGATCGGTTCGGATGTTTATTTTAGCCCTGGATGGGCTGATATTTCAGCTGTGGTTTGTCTTTTGAAATCCCTTCAGAAATCTCTGGTGGATGGAGTTTTTGTTACGGAAGAAGAAATTAAACAGGAGAAAAGGCAAGGATGGTATTTTGACTGGATAAGGGGCTTAATTCTTGGTATTTTAATTTGCCTTTTTTATTGTATCAAAATCTTGATGACATCCGTCAGAATCAACCCGGAGCATCCGGAACTACTGGTAATTGCGCTCATCATTTCTGTTTTGTTTTTCGGTATCAGAAAACGTAAAAAATAAAAAAAAGAAATGAAAGCTATGAATTTACACAGAATAAAATTTATACCAGATTCATTAATAAATTGTTCTATCTTAATTCTGAAAAGCAGAATCGGTTTTGGTCATTATTTAATAGAAAGAATTCCCCTGAGCTTGTTCCGGGGTTACAACCTAAAGGAAGAGTTCGAGAAAACATTGGTTTCTCGAGTACAGCATTCAACCGTAGTATGGTTTCGAACGCCGCAAATCTTTTCGAGGGCAAACCAAACGGCATGCTCAAATTTAGCTACAGCCGTAGCAGGATACCCCGCAACTTGCTGCGGGGTGCTGGATTCAGTAGTTATATTAATAACAAAAATTTAAACATCACAATTGATTATGTAGGAATTGATATCGAAAAAAAATGGCGAACTATTTCACAACAGTCAGAACCTCAATTTTACTGGGATGACATAATTAAAATGGTGCAAGAACTTATGAAACGCTGTACTGGTTCCAAGCAAAGTTTGTGGTCGCTTCGAACAGGAATCTTCAATCGGTTTGCACTCAACCTGAAAAATTCGGAAGGGCTTTTTCTTTGGAAGAATTGAAATTTATTTATTATATTAAATTGTTATTAAAAATATTATTTATTTTATTCATATTATTAATTGTTTTTTTTATATTTTTTCAAATTAACCAAAATAAAATAGAATGGTCACATGTTTCTGACCATACTGAATTTAAACCCAGGGATGGGCATGGCGTTGTTGTGTTCAACGATGCTATGTGGTTATTAGGCGGTTGGAGGGGTTCTGATGAAGGGGCGTGCAGTGAAGTTTGGAGATCTTATGATGGAATCTCCTGGGAATTGATTCAGAAAAATGCTCCGTGGCCCGCCCGCCATTCTGCCGGTTTTTTTGTGTTTAATAATCGTATCTGGGTCGTTAGCGGTGATGGCCACGCGGATGTTTGGAACTCGCAAGATGGCATTAGCTGGTCTCTGATTACGGATTCAGCTCCCTGGGGAATGCGTTATTCGCCCTATGTAGGGGTTCATGATGGAAAAATTTGGTTAATGGGGGGGCTGAGCTGGTGGGATCAGGATGGTGGTATGAACTTTCTGGATGGCACAAAGGCCTTTAATGATGTCTGGAGCTCAACAGATGGTAAACATTGGAAACTTGTTAATATGCAAGCTCCCTGGGCTCACCGAGGACTTATTCATGGATTTGTATCTTTAAACAACTATATATATATATTAGGAGGAGGGACTAAAGGGCGCAATAATGATTGTGATGCTGGATCCGAGACATTTACTGAGTATAATGATGTCTGGAGATCTAAGGATGGTGTTGATTGGCAACTCGTTGTGCCTAATGCTCCGTGGTTTCCAAGAACACATTTTAGTGTTGCGGTTTACGATAAGAGAATTTGGGTCTCTGATGGTTCACATGTTGTTCAGTTAAATTTATTAAATGATGTTTGGTGGAGCAAAGATGGTCAAGATTGGGAAAAAGTGGTTGATCCCCCATGGGAAGCTCGACATGCCAGCGCTTTAGTTTCATATAAAGGCTACTTATGGATGATCGCTGGATATTTACACAATGATGTGTGGAAATTATCCATACAAAGAGATACGGTTGGTACAAATGAGACGATAGCAACCTCAACAACAAAGCACGAAGAGATTAAGATTTTTTCAGGTCTTGATGCGATTGAAAGTAGAACTGATTTGATCAGTGGTTTACCGATGGAAACCAAAAGCAAGGCTACGGGCATGGAAATGGTCTTAGTGCCTGCGGGTGAGTTCAGCATGGGTAGCAATAACGGCGCGAGTGATGAAAAACCGGTTCATCAGGTGTATGTGGATGCCTTTTATATTGATAAATATGAAATCACTAATGCTGAATATGAGAAATTTGATCCGTCACACAGATTACAAAGGCAAAAATTTTCTGATCAAGACAACCAGCCGGTTGTCAGGGTTAGCTGGTTTGAGGTCATCAAGTATTGCAATTGGCGCAGCCGTCAGGAAGGATTAAAAGAGGTTTACAATGAAAACACAGGCGAAGCTGATTTTGGTTTAAGCGGATACCGTCTGCCGACAGAGGCGGAATGGGAGAAGGCTGCTCGGGGAAAAGACGGTCGGAAATATCCCTGGGGCAATGAAGTTCCGGATGCAGGGGGACGTTACCGGGCAAACTACGATCCTGGATTTAAGGCTGCGGCGGACGGATTTGAATTCACCGCGTCGGTGGGGAGTTATGAGAACGGGAAAAGTCCGTATGGCCTGTATGATATGGCGGGTAATGTGTGGGAGTGGGTGAATGATTGGTATGCCGAGAATTACTACCAGCAACGTCCGGACCGTAATCCTAAAGGGCCTTTGATCGGAAGCGGGCGTGTGATGCGCGGCGGTTCTTGGAACTATTATGATGACCCCCTTCTCGTTGCTAATCGTGGCTGGCATTTTCCTGTTCTTGATAACTTCAAGATTGGGTTTCGTTGCGTGAGGGCTTTGTAACTTTAACAATTTACTCCAGCTGACCTTGTTCTGACGCTTCACAGGGCCGATGATTTTGTGTTATGTGAGGAAATAAAATATGGAATTGGTATTATTAGATGCTTGAGTCGTGTGCCGGGAAACTCGCTTGCACGGTTTTTAAGGGGCAACGGAGGCGTAAGCCTCCCAATCTATCAGGAGCGGTAAAAATAAATCAAGGATCAGGAAAGGAGTATGGAATGCTTAATCAGAAAAATGGACTTAAAATAATATTTTATATGCCTATTAAAAGAATTATCTTATTTTCTCTTGTTTTAATCTTGATAAATACACAAATTGCATTTGCGGCAGCAAGTGACCCGCCAAACTTTCAACCAGATCTTACGATCAAGTATTTGGATACTGTTACAAATAAAAAAATAACGTTGAGACATTGTTTGCCAGGCAAAACCTATAATGTGCCAAGCGGTGTCACTTTAACGTTGATAATTGAAACGCTTAACTTAGGTGATAATCCAAGTGGTGACCCAGTATCTATTGATATCTGGTATGATTGGCCGTATAGATATTCCCCTAAAGACGATGTAGATGCAGACGCTGTATGTCTTCCGGAGGGACCAGGTGATTGCTCAAAGACAATAAAAAAACTAAAAGCAGACCATTTATATGCAGGGAAAGTGGGTAAGGGGGTTTACAATATCGTTGTTTGGGTAGATCGGTTTGGTACCCAGACGGAGGTAGACGAGAAAGATAATTTTCTTGGGCCTATTAGAATTGTCGCTGTGCCTATTGTTCAGAACAAACAAGAGCCGTTACAAATTTACAGCCCAAACAGAAAAACAATCAAAAGGAAATACTAAAAACAATAATATTTTTTTCATAAAAAATTGATTATATTCATAAAATTCAACGGGTTAATGATAAAAATACATAAGTAATTTCTAGAAGACATTTATTTACGGAAAAATCATTTGCGTTATTATTAAGCCTATGGTATATTTCTTTTCTACCAGTATTTAATGTTCTATGACATATATTAATGAATTTTTCCAGCGATAAATCGCAGTAGTTTTTGTAGCATCTTTTTTGACGGAACACATAAAAAAGCGACTAGAAACGAAAATTAAAAAATATTGATTATTGCCATTTGTCGTCGATATTATTTTGAATACAGCTTTATGCCGGCGTAGCTCAGTTGGTAGAGCAGCTGATTTGTAATCAGCTTGTCGAGGGTTCGACTCCTTTCGCCGGCTTTTTTTATTGTTATATTTATGGGTAGGTACTCAAGTGGTCAACGAGGACAGACTGTAAATCTGTTGCGCCCGCGCTTCGGAGGTTCGAATCCTCCCCTGCCCATTTATACCAATTCCATTAAATGATTACCAAAACCGATTTTGCTTTTTTCGACGCTAAGGCAAGAATATCAGAATTGAAACAGAACAATTAATTAATGGATTTGGTATTATGTGTCATTTTTTCAATTGACTTTTTATTGTATACTAATATAACTACTATAGTTATGATGCTGAAGCGTAAAATATGGCGTCATGCTTTGTCATTATTTTATATTCTCCAGCGAGAGTAGTTCAGTGGTAGAACACAAGCCTTCCAAGCTTGATACGAGGGTTCGATTCCCTTCTCTCGCTCCAAATTGTATAAACGAAGGTTTCAAATAATATTATGAAAGTAACAATTCTTATTCCCACTTTAAATGAAATTGACGGAATGAAGACCATCATGCCCCGCATTAAAAAAGAGTGGTATGATCAAATCCTTATTGTGGATGGACAATCCACGGATGGGACGATTGAATACGCCAAAAAAAAAGGCTATGAGATTATTGTCCAACAAAAGAAAGGGATGCGTCACGCATATATGGAAGCTCTTCCGCATGTGCGCGGGGACGTTGTTCTTACGTTCAGCCCTGATGGTAATTCCATCCCGGAATTGATACCGGATTGCATTAATAAGCTTAAAGAAGGCTATGACATGGTCATCGTTTCCCGCTATGCCCAGGGCGCGAAAAGTTATGATGACGATGCTGTGACCGCCTTTGGTAATAAGTTGTTCACGACGCTTATCAACCTGTTGCACGGAGGGAAGTACACGGATTCGATGGTTATTTACCGGGCGTATAGCAAAGATCTCATTTATGAACTTGATCTGGATAAAGATTCAAGCTATGAAACAGAAGAAAAGTTGTTCGGCACCAACATTAGTTGGGAACCGTTATTGTCTGTCCGTGCCGCGAAACGTAAGTTAAAAGTTGCTGATATCCCCGGTGATGAGCCCGCGCGAGAAGGTGGGGAACGGAAATTGCAGGTGATGCGTTGGGGCGCTGCTTATATGTTCCAGGTCTGGCGTGAAATTTTTATTTGGAAGTAGATGTTGTCGTGCCGGAATGATTGACTGAATATTCATTTTATCCCAGTTTATTAAAGCCTATGCAAGTTTTGAAAAAATGGATCATTTTTCTCAACTCCCCATGGTTTCTCAGTCTTGTTTTCCTGGTGATTTTTCTCATGACAGCGGGTTATAAGTACGGTTGGGATGATCAGCATTTAGAAATACCTTTATTAAAGAATCTTATTGATCCGACGCTCTATTCAGGTGACTATTATGTCGAGAGCCTGAAAAAAACATTTTCTTCGTTTTTATATCCCCTCCTGTCGAAACTGATAACCGTAAGTCAAATCCCCGCGGTCTTTTTTCTTTTGTTTCTTTTATCTCGATATTTTCTTTTTTTTTGGGTATACAAACTCTGGCGCGTGATTGGAGGGAAAACGCTGTCCGCGATCTGTTGTACCTGCGCGTTCATATACGTCATCCGGGTCGATGAGTTTTTGTACAGGACCTTTTCGCATCAAGAATTTGCCCTGGCGATCATCGCGGCCGGCATTTATTTTTTCTTCAAAGAACGTTTTGTTCTTGCCGCCGTTATTTTAGGAGTTGCCGCTAATTTTCACGCCTTATATGCCGCTTTCCCCATGTTCTATATGGGATTGTATCTCTTGATTTATATCCGTCGACATGGTTGGCGGCCTTTAGTTAAGTCTTCTCTGGCTTTTATCCTTCTGGTATCTCCGTTTGTTATTTGGACGCTGAAAAACAGGTTTTCCCCTGCGGCGGAGGCCGAAGGAGCAGACCTGCATCGAAATTGGGTCAATATTTACCGCTTCGCCTGTCCGCAGAATTTCTTTTTGCCGAGTGTTCCTCTGCGGAAAATATTTGGCAGCCACGACCTCATGTTAGAAGCGACGAAGTCATACCTGAGCATTATCGCCCTATTCGTTTTAAACTTGTTTTTTAACCCGTTTTTTAAGAAAAACGGTAAGGCTGTGGTTTTTTGTGCGGGGGCGTTTTCGTTATTGGCTTTAAGTTTTTTTTTCACAAATCTGTTTCCCATCCGTTTCTTTGTTGATTTGAACCTGACGCGCAACACTCAATTTTTATTGTATATGCTGGCAGGGTTCAGCACTTTACTGGTGATTGACCGGATCAGGCAACACAATGTCCTGACAGCCTATTGCACGGGCCTTTTATTCACATTGCTCAATTACAACGATTACATTATTATATACGCGTCTTTTTTAATGATGCTGATATTTTCTGTTTTGAGGATTTTGAAGATGTCCCGGTCGGCCTTGAAGATAGGAGCATTGGTGCTCTGTTCTTCTTTGATTTGTTTCTTTTGTTATAAAGTTTATGATAACCTGAATCATTTTCCCTATAAATATTTTACTTTTTTAAATTTATCATTCTCTTTTTTATTTTTAACGCTGTTGTATTTTTTAACGCGCTTCTTTATATCTTCAGATAAAAAAATGCTCTGGAAACAAGGTTTTTTTCTGATCCCATTGAGCGTCTTTTTATTCCAATACGTGACATATGGTTTTCAGCGCAGAGACTTAGAGAAAACAGGCGGGCAGTTTTACCGGATTCAAAGAAGTTGGGAGGATATGCAATTTTATGTTAAAGAGCATACAGCCCCGGACATTCTTATCATGGTCCCATATGATATGTTGATGGGAGGATTTCGGATCCATTCTGAAAGGAAAATTTTAGTTTCACAAAGAGATTGCGGGATCGTCGGCTTTGACTTTGGGGCGGCTTTGGAATGGCAAAAAAGACGGGATGATATCAGCGGCTTTAAAATGCATATGAACAACACGGCCAAGCCATCCATCACGAATGCTTTAAAAATTTATGATGTTGATTATATTGTTTTTTTGAGGCACGCGACACCCTCAGATACGCATCCGATTTTTCAAAGGGTATATACAAATATGGATTTTGCCCTGTTTCGGGTCTTAAGGCCGATGAAGAAGGCCTATTAGCCTTGTAGCCGCGGGTTCCTTTTATTAAAAATTATCTTGACAAACAGGATTTTATTAATAAAATTAAACTAGTAAAATTTTACTAGTTTGGATGACCGTTTCGATATACTTATTATTATCATTAATTTATATATAAGATTCTATGATCGTAGCACGGGAGTAACCTTATGAGAATTCGTGACTTGTTAGAAAGTTTGCAGCAGAAATACACGGATAAACCCGCAATTATTTTTAAAGACACTCCGGTCTCTTTTTCGGAACTGAATCAGAAAACCCGTCAATTATCCCGGGCGTTGCAATCTTTAGGGGTGAAGAAGGGTGTCAAAGTTGGAATTTATCTGCCGAATTGTCCACAGTACGTTTACAGTTATTTGTCGACTTTCATGTTGGGTGCCGTGGGTGTGCCGCTTGATTATATGCTTAAACAGGAAGAATTGCTGTCGTGCCTTTCGCATTCAGAAACGAAAATTTTGATCGCTATGCCAAAAAAAGACGTTGATTTCAGCGCTCTCAAAGAACAGATCCCGTCGCTGGAAAAAGTTATTATCTATGGAGAAATCCTGGAGGGCTTCCTGCACTTGTCCTCCATTATGGAACAGGCCTCGCGTGACCCGATTGAATGTGATGTTGGCGATAGTGACCCGGCTTTAATTATGTATACTTCCGGAACAACGGGTAAGCCCAAGGGAATTTTATTAAATTACAAACATTTGGAAGGGTCTCCGCAGGCCATGAAACATTTTGTTGATTTGACGGATAAAGACACAAAATTGTGCCCGTTGCCCCTCAGTCACATCGGCGGTTTTATTTATATCCAGAATTGTATTTATTTCGGGATTACGTTGGTCTTAATGGGCCGGTTTAACCCGTTTACTTTTTTAGAAAATGTTCAGAAGTATCATGTCACATGTTTTCATATTGTTCCGCCGATGTATAATGCCATTTTGACCCTGAAGCAGATTGACCGGTTTGATCTGTCCTCTTTGCGTTGGATGGTTGTTTTTGGCGCTCCGAGTTCTCCGGAAATATTGAAACGGTTTCACCGACATTGCCCGAACGCGCAGCTGTTAAACGGCTGGGGGATGACAGAGACCTGTCCGCCTAATACGGTTACGCCATTAGGGAGTGATAATATCGCCAGTGTGGGCAAACCGGCAATGAATTGTGACATAAAGATATTAGATGATACCGGTCAGGAACTACCTGTCGGGGAGATAGGGGAAATCGTCATCAGTGGATGGATTGTTATGGATTCCTATTATAGAGACCCTGAAGCGACAGCCGCTATGAAGGGGGAGAACGGCCTTCATACCGGGGATTTAGGCCGTTTTGATGAGAATGGTTTTCTTTATATCGTCGGCCGGAAAAAAGAAATGATCAAAGTCGGCGGACAGATTGTTTATGCCCCGGAAGTTGAAGCGGCTTTTTACAAGCATGAGGGCGTCACGGAAGTCGCTGTCATTGGGATTCCGGATGCCATGAAAGGAGAGGCGGTAAAGGCTTTCGTTGTTTTAAAAGACGGAAAAAATACCTCCTCAGACGACTTGAGGTTTTTTATTAGAGAGCAATTGGCGAATTTTAAAGTGCCGTCACAAATTGAAATAAAAACAGATCTGCCAAAGAATCGTACGGGAAAAATCGATAAAATTATTCTGAAAGAAAGCATGTAATTTTGTGCGGGGCTGGATATTATGCCGCGGGTATTTGGGATGATGGCGGTGGAATGGCCGGATCAAATGGTTTAGTTTGTTTCCGTAAAAATGTTGATAATTTATATTAAGGTGTTTTTTAGATTTTAATAGGCTCCATACCAAATCCATTAATGAATTGTTTTATTTCAATTTTGATATGCTCGCCTTAGTGTCGAGAAAAGCAGGATCGGTTCTGGTCATTATTTAATGGAATTGGTATTATCAAAAAGAAAGGATGAATGTATGTCAATTAACATGCGCAAAGACGTTCACATGACAGGAAAAGACTTGATGGATATGGTCCAGCTCCGACCGGATGACGTCGGTGAGTTAGCGATTGTTCCAGGACCGGCGGAACGAATGGAAGCGGTTGTCCGTAAATTAAAGAACCCGATTAAGAATTTTACTTTTATGGAATACACGATGCACACCGGCCATTTCGAAGGTAAAAAAGTCACGACGATCAATGGTGGCCGGTTTTCCGCGGATACAGCGATTACGACGGAAATATTATGTAACGCGAAGATTAACGCGATGCTGCGTGTCGGTAGTTGCGGCGCGTTACGGGAGGACATCAAGGTTGGTGATCTGATCGTCGCCCAGACAGCCATCAAAGGTGAGGGCGTCACACAGTATTATGTTGATAAAGATTTTGTTCCCACAGCGGATAAAGACTTAACGGGGCAGTTGCGCGATATCGCGAAAAGTTCACCATCTATCGTGGGTGATATCCATGTTGGATCATGCTGGTCTACCGATGCTATTTTAAAAGAAACGCGTGAGAACGTCACTAAAGCTGTCGAGCAGGGCGCGATCGCCGTCGACATGGTGTCGTCGACATTCTTAACGATTTGTCAAATTTATCAAATTCCAGCCGCCGTCATTCTGGCTGTTTCGGATAATGTCATTACGGGTGAGATGGGTTTTATGAATACGGATTATTATATGGCGGAAACAGCGACAATAAACATCGCGTTTGACCTTGTCCAGAAAATGAGTGTGGTTTAAGCGGTCAAATCAACGCATGATGCCCATTAATTTACAATAATGGATTCGAATGAAGAAAACCAAATTAAAAATTAAAGAATCACCTTTGTTCTGGCCGGCAAAGATGAAGAGTGGGGTTTTGCATGTCTTAGACGAAACACAAATCCCGCGCAAGATACATTATATTAAGGTCAGGAGCGCTAAGGATTGTGTTAAGGTCATCCATGACATGAAAACCAGGGCCTTCGGGCAGTTTTTAGTCGTTCTGAACGCTTTCCTGTTGGAATTGATAAAGGTCAAGCCGATTAAGAAGAGTGATTTTAAGGCAAAAGAGAAATTGTTGGCTAAAATTCAATCCATCGCGCAAATGCTTAATAAGAGCCGTCCGACATTTCCTTTCTCGGAAGTGACGGAGATTATTGTGCGTTGGGCGGTTATGGCTATTGACAGTGGCTTGGATGTTAAACAATTTGTCAGGAAGAATACCCAGGGGTATCTGGAAAGTGTCCGCTATAAACGTTTAGACCGTGTTCAACGCATCGCGGATTTGATTGAAGACGGAGATTGTATCCTGACCCATTGCAATGTCAGTGGCGAGTTGGCCATGGCTGCCCACCTATGCAAAAAAAATAAGAAGGACATCCATTTTTTTGCGACGGAAACACGGCCATATTTTCAAGGGGCAAAATTAACTTGCTGGGAGTTGCGGGAGATGGGCGCGAATGTCACTTTGATCGCGGACAACGCCATTGGTTCTTTGATGGCTGACCGGTTGGTGAATAAAGTGATTATCGGGTCTGACCGGTCATGCGCGAACGGTGATATCGCGAACAAGATCGGGTCGTATCAAATCGCATGTGTTGCCGAAGCGTTTCATATCCCGCTGTACGCGTTGACACAACCTTCTGATAAAATCCGTAATGGCAAAGATATCCCCATTGAAATACGAAAAGCTGATGAATTGCTGCGTTATGAGGGGTATAAGATCGTGCGCGGGGATGTGGATGCTTTTTATCCCGGGTTTGATATTGTGCCGCATGAGTTGATAACTAAACCGATACCGATAAGTGTGGGTCAAGATGAGTAAGTCCCGATATTATCAAAAATTTGATTTCAATCAGTTATCAAAGAGCGTTGTTTTACTGCATGGCGCCTTTGAGAGTTTTTTTTTTGACATCATAAAGAAAAAGAAATATGAACATGTATTTGTGATGGAGGGGCGTCCATCTCTGGTCGCGGCAAAGATGTCCTGCCGGGAGTTATTAAAGCGTTCTATCCGGCCGACATTAATCTGTGATAACATGGCCGGGTTCTTGTTTTATCAGGGTCTCATCAAAGAAGTTTGGTTGGCTTATCATGAAGCTGACAACCGTGGCGCGATGTGTTTTATTGGCGCGTCGATTCTCGGTGTTTTATCTCGTAAACATAACATCCCCGTGTTTTGCTATCCCAGCGACCAAACCGTTGATTATCTGGGACAGCAGAAAGATTTATTATTATTTAACGAAAAACCCGTTGCGCCTAAAGGGACTGAGGTTTATTTACCGCTGATTGAATGGGTTCCAGGCACTTGCATAGGAGACACTAATGAGTGAAAAAAATGTTTCTGAAATGAAAAGAAATATTGTTGCTATCGGGCGGCTTCTTTGGGAAAAAGAATTGGTGAGCGGTCTGAATGGCAATATTAGTTCCAGGATAGATGACCGGAGCCTTATCCTTACCGCGACGAAAACATGTTTAGGCCTATTGAAGGATAATGACATCCTGCATCTTACTCTGGACGGCGAAATGCTTGAAGAAGGCGAAGTCTCAACAGAAAAATTGATGCATACCGCGATCTACAAAGAATTTCCTGATGTGCAGGCCATTATACATACGCATACGCCGTTAACGAACGGGTATTTTCTAGAACATGAAAAGTTAACACCGCGTATTTTTGAATCCAAAATTTATCTCGGTGAAGTTAAGTCTGTGAATCAATCGACGCCATCGGTGACAGATATTAATCCTGTGGTCGGAATGTTAAAGTCCAATAGTATTGGTGTTTTAAGACAGCATGGTGTTTTATCGATTGGAAAAAATTTATTTGACTGCTTTTTACTCGTTCAGGCTTTAGAGGAAGCGATTAAGGTAGAGATGGTGAGCCGCTTGTTTTCCACGAACAATGGTAGCAACGTTCAAACTTTCGTTGCGTCAGATGATGAACGGAAATCCACCTCCAAAAAATATAAAATGTTTTCCGCGCAGCAAATGCAGGAGATTGTTCGTATTGTTAATGCTGATGAACAAATGAAGACCTTAGGGGCAAAGACTCAAATGGTCATGGAATTAGCTATTAAAATGGACGAGACCGGAGAGCTGTATAGTTTTCAGTTTGATCACGGGATGATTAAAAATGTTGGCCAGAATGCTGACGCGGAGTTCTTGGTCTCTGCCCCACAATCCGTGTGGCGCGCGGTCTTTAACCGGGAGGTTGATCCTTTTGTCGCCACAACCCAGAAGAAGATGCAATTGAGAGGTGACTTCGCGCGTATTTCAAAATGGTATGCTCCGTGCAACCGTGTGTTTGAACTCTGGACCAGGGTTCCGATTGAATAATTTATGTGGCTGAGAAAAGGATGTTTATGAAACAATACGATTTATATATAAATGGTGAATTGAAATCATCAAAAAGCGGCAGGTATTTTGATAGTGTTAATCCCTCCACCGGACAAATTTTTTCTCGGGTTGCAGATGCTACGCTGGAAGATATGCAGTTCGCTATCCAAACGGCCCGGCATCATTTTGATGAAGATCAATGGGCTGAAATGCTTGTTCGGGACCGTGGACAGTTTCTTATTAAAATTGCCGGGTTGATTCGTGATCATGCTAAAGAGTTGGCTGACCTTGAAACAAGCGATACCGGTAAGACGATCAAGCAAACAACGTTTATTGATGTTCCCACGTGCGCGGATACGTTTGAATATTTCGGCAATATCGGTCAGGAGTTGCGTGGATCCATCAATGACATTCCTGCCCCTGTTAAAAGTTTAACGGAACGCGAACCTCTCGGTGTCGTCGGTTGTACGATCCCGTGGAATTACCCTTTGATCATGTCGGCGTGGAAGATCGCGCCTGCTTTAATCGCGGGAAACACTGTTATTCTGAAACCCTCCTCACAGGGGTGTGTTTCTGTCATGCGCCTGGCCGAGTTGATCAAGCAGTCTGGAATCCCTCAGGGTGTGTTACAGATTGTTCCCACGAAAGATCATCGCGTTGCGGCGGAGTTGGCTAAGAGTTCGCTCATTGATAAGTTTAGTTTCACGGGTGGGACGAAAACGGGCCAGGATGTTATGCGGATGGCCGCGGGGAATTTAAAGCGTTTAACATTGGAGCTGGGGGGGAAATCGCCGAATATTGTGTTTGCCGATTGTGATCAGGCGGCCGCCTTAGGTGGGACCATGTCCGCGATTTTTATGAACCAGGGGCAGATGTGTACTGCCGGTTCAAGACTTTTATTAGAAGATAAAATTTACGACTCGTTTTTGTCACAACTCGTCAATAAGACAAAGAATCTTAAGATCGGAGCAGCCGATCAATACGATACAGATTTCGGCCCATTGACCAGCGCGCGGCATCGCGAAAGTATTATGCAGTTTATCAAGGGCGGGCGGGCGGAAGGGGCGTCTGTTTTGTGCGGGGGCAATATCCCTGAGGAATTTAGAGATCATAAAGGTTTTTATTTTGAGCCAACGATTTTAGGGCAGGTGACAAATGATATGGACGTCGCGCAGCAAGAAGCCTTTGGCCCTGTTTTGTGCGTCATCAAGTTCTCCGGCGCACAGGAAGCCATCCGTCTGGCTAATGATTCTTGTTATGGTTTAGCTTCCTGTGTTTGGACAAAGAATTTAAGACAGGCGCATAGCGTGGCTAAACAATTGCGATGCGGTACCGTTTGGGTCAATACATATGGCGGGTTTTATAATGAGGCTCCTTATGGCGGGTACAAACAGAGTGGTTTTGGCCGTGAGTTGGGATTGGAAGGCCTGCTTGAGTACACACAGACAAAACATGTTTGCATTGATATGACGCCCGGCGGTAAAGCCTTAGTCACAAATTGGTTTTGACTCAAGTCCGTTAAGGCCGTGATATGTTTTTTGATAACAAAAGCCGTTATTCATTACAAAAAAATATTTAAACATTTTTTTAGATGATGCTATTTGTTAATGTTTTTGTTACATTTTTTGGTGTTTTGATTTTATTGTGTCTCTTTCAAGCCTGTCGAGTATCTCGATTGGTGCCGTTGCGATCGCGAAAGAAGTTGATGAATGGTGAGATAACAAAGATTGATGATATGGCCATTTTATCAGATTACCCTTTTATGAAATGACTCGTTAATCCTGAATTTGTATTCAAATATTTTTAAAGGAAGGTGAGATAATGAAAGTTCTATTTATAACTCCTCCCATGGGTTCCTGGGCGACACACGGGGATCATAAAGCGCCCAATCAATATTATGCTCAAGTCGCCGCTTATTTAAGGTTAAAAAAAGTTGCGGAAGTCGAGGTTCTGGACGCGAAGGCGTTAGACCTGACTTATGAGCAGATGCTTGAGGAAGCCGCACAGATTAATCCTAATTTGATTGTGTTTGGTGATTTGCTGCATTCAACCGGAGGGTTATCGGTTATTTGGCATTTTAATGAATCCGCAAGAAAAATTAAGAAGGTCTTGCCGGAAACAAAAATTTTAATGGGCGGGCTCTGGTACTCCGCTTTCTGCAAAGAATCTTTGGACCAAAATCCGGCTATTGATTTTATTGCCATGGGTGAAGGGGAAATGACGATTAAAGAGTTGGTTGAATCTCTGAGCGCGGGAGAAACAGATTTTTCAAGCATCCCCGGGCTTGTTTCCCGCCGGGAAGACGGTTCCATTGTCATGGGTCCTCATCGGGATCTCATTATGGACATTGATTCCTTACCCATGCCCGCCTACGACTTGTTTCCTATGGATAAATATGTTGGGCATACATATTGGAAACCGTTCGCTGAGTTGTTGACGTCCAGAGGTTGTCCCGGGGCGTGCACGTTTTGTTATCAATGGAGTTTATATGACGAACGCAACAGCACACAAGATTACATTTCCTGGAGAGGTAAATCGTATATAAAGATTTGTGATGAATTTGATCTGCTTGAAAAGGAATATGGCGTCCGGGTCGTTGTTATCCAGGATGATGCTTTTAACGTGAACAAAGAAAATGTGAAGAAATTTTGTGAAGAGAAAATTAAGCGTGGCAATAAAATAAAATGGGTTTGCCTGGGCCGGGCTGATGATTGGCTCGCGCATAAGGATATATTGCCGCTCATGTATGATTCCGGTTTGTTTATGGGGCTTGTCGGGATTGAGGTCGAAAGCGATGAACAATTAGCCAAGCAGGGCAAGGGCGTGACATTGCAGCAAATCAAAGACACTGTTCAGTCTTTGCGTGTCGCGAATATCGCGTCTGTTGGAACGGTATTGATTGGACTGGAAGATGATGACGAGGCCACGATAAAGAAACGTTTTGAAGTCGCTAATGATATCGATCCGGATATTATGGCCCTCGATTACGTTACGCCTGTACCAGGCGCTCCGTTGTGGCGCAAAGCATTAGAGAACGGCTGGTTTGATCCTGCTGATATTAATCTCCGTGATTGGGATTTTCATCATCCGGTTATTCCATCAAAATATCTATCTATCGATGATATCGGCCGTTTGGGTTCGTGGTGCATGCGCGAATTTTATTCGCGGCCTGAACGTATTCACCGCATTATGGAGAGTGATTATGATCTATTGGTGAAGCTTTGTGTGAAAGATTTTATGAGTAATTTAGCGAGGTTTGAAAAATCTTCTTCCGGGTCAGAGAGTTATGTTTAAAAGATCGAAGACAACTGTTTTTTTGCGGTATGTGTTCCCGTTTGCAGCAAAAGCGGGTTATGCCAAATCCATTAACGAATTGTTTTATTACAATTCTGATATTCTTGCCTTAGCGTCGTGAAAAGCAGAATCAGAGGAATTATTTATTGGATTTGGTATTAATATCAGAAAATTTAAAGATATGATTGTTCAAAAAATTAAGAGGACATTATGATGACAGATTATGAATTGAGAATGAGATGGGAACCAGCAGCACTTGAAAAATATAATGTCATGATCGGAAAAATACCTATTTTTCATCGGGAAATGACAAAACGTGTCGTTCCTCCCAAAGCGGAGATTAACGCGCAAGAACGGCAAGCTGATCAGGTTGAAGAAGTTGATATTGTAAAAACTTTTATTGAGGAAGTGCCTAAGGCTTTTTACAGTTTAATGATTCGTTTGATGGATGAGGTCGGGTTTGACCGTAGTCAATATAAAAGTCAGGGCGAGTCCGAATAGTTAATGATGGGTTCGCGCGGTTTCCCGGTGTCGTGACATTGAAAGTCATACCAAGTCCATTAATGAATTGTTCTATTTCAGTTCTGATATTCTTGTCGTAGCGTTGTGAAAAGTAGAATCGGTTTTGGTATAATTGTTTATTTTAGGCCATCTTGAACGACGAGAACCGTGTTTTTCTTGAAAAATTCAAAAAGGAAAAAGGAATGAAAATTGCTGTTATTGGAGCCGGTGGTATTGGATCGGTTGTCGCCGCTTATTTATTCAAGGCGGGCGTGGATGTCACACTTGTCGGCCGTCAAGATCAGATTCAGGTTGTTTCTGACCAGGGGTTAAGACTCGATGGTGTTCGGGGAGAAGACATTTTTCAAGTGCCTATTATTCATCAACTGGATCAATGTTTTGATCTGGTCATCTTTACGGTTAAGACGCAGGATCTGGAAGGAGCCTATCAACAGAACGCGCGTTATTTGGAACAGGGATTAATTTTAACAACTCAGAACGGTGTGCAGGCGGACAATATTTTGAGTGTTCATTTTGACCGTCAAAAAATGTTCAGCAGCATTGTCATGTTTGGGGCGACATATATCGAGCCGGGAAAAGTGACATTTAATTTTGAGGGTGATTGGATTATCGGCAAACCATTTACGCCAAATGAACCAAAAATTTTTGAGATTGAAAAAATATTAAATCAAGCCTTTAAGGTGGTTGTCGTCAATGATATCGCGGGCATGAAATGGTTGAAGCTGTTTGTTAATTTTAATAATTGTATCCCGGCCGTGATCGGTAAATCCATGCAGGAAACTTTTGGGGACCATGATCTGTGTCGTTTGAGCATTATGCTGTTGAAAGAGGGGGTTGATATCGTTCAGCAAGCCAGGATTGAAATGGTATCCTTACCTCATCTCCCCGTCGACCGCGTTTGTGGATTAGCACAAATGCCCATGGTTCAGGCGGCGGGTATTATCAATAAGACTCTGACGACTTTAAGTGAGGAGCCGTTGTATGGATCGATTCTTCAAAGTATCTTTCGAAAGAAACCCAGTGAAATCGATTTCATCAACGGTGAGGTCATTCAATTAGGCCATCATATACACCAAAAAGCTCTTTTAAACTCTCGTATTGTTGATATGGTCCACCGGGTTGAACAAACAGGTCAATTTTTTGAAATCGATGAAGTTAAGAATATATTTGAATTGTAGGGCGCGGTCATGCCTGCACCCTGCAACGACGTTTGAAAAATAATCGAAGTGAGGATGAGATGAAAACAAAAAGAAGAGTAGTCATAACGGGCGCAGGCATTGTCGCTCCGAACGGTATCGGCCTTGAAAATTGTTATACCGCGATGATCAACGGCGTTTCAGCTATTAGCAGAGTGACAGAATTTGATGTCTCTCTTTTTAATACCCGGATAGCAGCGCAAGTGCGTAATTTTGATCCGATGGCGTGCGGTTTGACTCAAGATGAAGCCCTGCGAATGGATCGTTATGTCCAATTCGCGATGGTCGCGGCCACGGAAGCGCTAAAAGACTCAGGCCTGAATCTGGATCAGGTTAATCGTGAACGGATGGGCGTGTCTCTGGCCAATGCCATCTGCGGCACGAAGTACATGGAAGAAGAATTCGCCCTGGTTACGGATAGTGGTAAAAATCCGATTGATCCATCTATGGTTCGTCCAGATTTATACGATGCTTCCATGTTTAACACTCCGTCGAGTGAAATCACGGCCAAGTTTGGATTGATGGGAATTTGCAATACGATTTCGACCGGATGTACCGCTGGAACAGATTCCGTTGGTTTTTCTTTTGAGGCCATTCAAAATGATGAAGCGGATATTATGGTCACAGGCGCGAGTGAGGCTCCCGTAACTCCGATCACTTTCGGTGCTTTTGACACGGTTAATGTTTTATCAACGCATAATGATGAACCTGAACGTGCATCACGGCCTTTTGACGCAACCCGGAATGGCTTTGTCATAGCTGAAGGCGCTGGGATTGTTGTCGTCGAAGAATTGGAACACGCGTTAAAACGTGGCGCGAGAATTTATTGTGAAATTTTAGGTTATGGCACAACATGCAATGCTTTTCATATGACGGATTTGCCTCCGGACGGAGCTCCTAAAGCGGCATCCATTCGACTGGCCCTGGAAGACGCGCAGGTGGATATAAAACAAATAGAGTATATCAACGGCCACGGTTCCTCCACTAAGCAAAACGACATTTTTGAAACGAACGCTTACAAGATGGTTTTTGGAGACTATGCCTATAAAATTCCTATCAGTTCTTTGAAATCGATGATCGGCCATCCGCTGGCCGGCGCGAATGGAGTTGAAATTGCCGTTGGAGCTATGATTTTTGAAAGAGGAATTTTGCCGCCGACAATCAATTATCGCGTCCCTGATCCGCAATGCGATTTAGATTATATCCCTAATGAATCGAGGGAGAAGAAGCTTACGTATATGCTTAAAACATCCAGTGGCTTTTCTGGTATTCATTCAGCGATGGTTTTTAAAAGATATGAATAATGTTGGGACTTGGTCGGGGCCTACTGGATCCCGACACATCCATAAATTATAAAAAGGATTTATCAAATGGAAAAAATAGCGATAACTGGAATCGGATTAGTCAGTCCGAGCGGAATTGATAAACGACAATTCTGGGCAAATATTAAAGCCGGACGGTCTGCCGTCGAAGAAATAACACGCTTTGATTCTTCGAAATATGAATCTCGTATTGCTGGCCATGTGCATGAGCTGGACGCGTATAGTAATATTTCTTCCAGGTTGTTGAAGAAAATCGATTTGTTTTCTCATATGGCCTTAGTTGCCTCGGAGCTTGCCATTCAAGACGCGCAGATAATAATGAAGGAAGAAAATCTACATCGTTGCGGCATCTTCATGGGAAACGCGATTGGCGGATGGTTGTATGCTGAAACAGAATTGAGAGATTTATACGTTGAGGGACGAGATGGAGTCAGCCCTTTTATGGCTTCCGCATGGTTCCCGGCCGCTCCTCAGGGTCAGATTTCGATTCATTATGGGATTAAGGGGTATAGTAAAACCGTTGTTTCTGACCGGGCGAGTTCCCTTATGGCGATTGCTTACGGGGCGAAAAATTTAGAAAGAAATAATAATGATTTTGTCCTGGCCGGCGGGATGGAAGCCCCGGTTACTCCGTATGCCTTGCTGTGTTGCAATACATCCGGGATGTTATCAAAAAATAATGATAATCCGACGAAAGCCTATAAGCCTTTTGACAAAAGTCGAGATGGTTATGCCATCGCTGAAGGGGCTGGTGTTGTTATTATGGAGCCGCGACATCGTGCCGTTAAACGCCAGGCACATGTCTACGCGCATGTCATTGGTTATGGAACAACAACAGATGGTGTTGACCGAATTCAACCCGCTGATGATGGGGTTCAGCTCGCGCGTGCCATCCGTTTAGCTTTAGATGACGCGAAATTAGAATCAAAAGAAATCGATTACATTTGCGCGGATGGGGCAGGAACAGTGATTGGTGATTTAACGGAAACTGAGGCCATTAAAATAGTTTTTAATAGCCACGCGAAATCCATCCCTGTTTCGGCGCCTAAATCGATTTTTGGAAATATGCTGGGTGCTTCGGGGGCCCTGGATGTCATCACAACGGTGTTAGCGATGGAGCACAACCTTATTCCCCCGACGATCAATCTGGAGACGCCTGATCCAAAATGCGATCTGAATTACTGCGCAAATAAACCGCAAGAAAAAGACATCAAGAATGCGCTCATTATTAACCGCGGACGGGGTGGCATTAATGCCGCACTTATATTGCAGAAAGCTTGATCAGGTTTGCCAGGGATTTTTCAATCTTTATTCATTACATGCGAATAGATTATCTTTGTAGGTTTGTCAATAATCTAAAATACGAGGAGGCCGCCGTGAGTGTAGAAGATAAAGTCAAAGGAATTCTTAAAGAAGTGTTGGATTTAAGTCCGGATGAAATTCAACCGTCAGGAAAACTGGACCAATCTTATGGGGTTGATTCAACAGAAATGGTAGAGATCACCGTCGGATTGAAGAAAACATTTGGAATGGAAGAGATGGAAAACAATTCTCTCAATAAAGGGCAATCATTTGATGAGATTGTTGAATTTTTAAAGTCAAAAGGAGCAGCATAAGATTATAAGCCCGCGACGATAGGCCTGTGCGTTTTTCTGACAGCCTGTTCCGGCTGGATTATTTAGAATACCCATGACGGGATTTCATCGCTGTCGCCGGAAAGATCATTTGCCCAAACGTCATTTGGATGATGGAATGATGTTTTAATATTTTTCGCGGACGGTGATAACAATACCAATTTTATTAAATAATTACCGAAACCGATTTTATTTTTCTCGACGATTTAACGAGAATATCAGAATTGAAATAGAACAATTGATTAATGGACTTGGTATAAGATTTAGCATTTTGTCCGGGTTATGGTCGATAGCTGATATTTTTATAAGGATTTTGATTATGAAAATTATTGATTTGAGTACCCCGATTGATGATGGTTTACGAGAAACGCATGCCGCTAAAATTGATCGAATAACTCATCGGGATGGCGTTGACCATTTCAATTGGGTGATTATGAAGAATCAGGACGGAGGGCTGGAACGATTTGAGAAAGGAGAGCGAATCGTTGCTCCGGATGAGATCCCTGATGCTGAAATGTTATCCTTAGAGATTGTCCATTCGTCTGTGCACATGGGCAGCCATGTGGACGCGCCGTACCATTACGGCAGTCAATCAGAGGGAAAACCGTCCAAAAAAATTGAAGACTTGCCGCTAGAGTGGTGTTATGGGCCAGGAGTGGTTTTAGATTTTTCTTTTAAGTCTTACCCCGAAATTATTTCAAAGGATGATGTTGAGAACGCACTGGAGGATATCGGTTATAAGTTGAACTCCTTGGATATTGTTCTGATTCGTACGGATGGCGATCAAATGCTGGGTACGCAGAACTATGTTAACCGTTATGTCGGCATGGCGCCTGAAGCGGTTCATTTCCTGTTAGACCAGGGCATTAAAATGATTGGAATCGATACGATCGGTCTTGATCGTCCATGTTTTGATATGTTTCGTGAATTTTTGGACAAGAGAGATACGTCTTTGTTGTGGCCCGCGCATTTTTTAGGCCGGCAAAGAGAATTTGCTCATATGGAGCGATTGGCCAATTTGAAATCAATTCCGTATAGTCATGGTTTTTTGGTGTCCTGTTTGCCTGTCCGGGTAAAGGATGCTGGAGCTGGATGGTGTCGAGCAGTAGCAATTATCGAATAATCTAATGTCAGGATGTTGCGTTGCAACATCCTGACTACTTAATCCGGGAGGAAATTATGGGCCATACAAGAAATTCGATTGTAATCAACGCGCCTTATGATGATGTTTTTGATACGTCTAATCATATCGAGAGATGGACGGAGCTATTCGGCGGGGAATACGTTAAAGCAGAGGTTTTGGAACGTAAAGGGAATCGCATTGAATTTCGTTTAACAAATAATGAAGGTCAGTCCTGGACCTCATTCCGCTTATTATACAAAGAACACAAATTCGCGTATGCGCAAAAGAATGAACCAACTTTTCCCTTTAAATACATGAAGATTTTATGGCTTTACACGGAAGTTGAAGAGGGCATCTTAATGACCTGGATTCAGGATTTTGAAATGGACCCAGGATTCACGAAGCATACGGATGAGCAGATCGTCGGCTTTGTGAATAATCATTCTCAGCACAATATGAAGATATTTAAAGAAGTGATTGAAAAGGAAGCAAAAGTTTCAAAATAAATATAAATGGAACGATAAAAATATTGATCCGGGCATCATTATTCGTTGGCGGAATATTTCCTTTTTATTATATACATATAATAATAGAAGTAGAGAGCTTCATTGCGGTCTTTCGTCCTTTATAATGATGCCCATTCTCTTTTAAGATAGATATATGATACCTGAAAAAAAAGTCGTTTTTGGCCTGTTGTGTTTAGGTTGTGTGACAATCTCTTTCAATGTCGCGGCTCTGATTGCTGCTATTCCATTGATCGGTCAAGACCTGGACCTCCTGGATATTAATGTCGCGCGCATTATTCCCTTCTATATGATTCCGTATGGTCTGGGTGCCTTGATTTACGCCCCGTTAACACGTTATTACAGCTATCGACGATTATTATTGACCTCCATGGCATTTTATTCGCTGGCCGCACTTTTTTGCGCCCAGACCACTTTAATCGATTATATGCTGCTCGGACGTGTTTTTATGGGAATATCCGGGGCTGGTGCCATACCCATCGGCTTAATGCTGATAGGACAGCTTTATAGCGGTCATATTCGCGGTCGTTTGGTGGGTCTTTTTTTTGGTTGCAGTTTTTGGGCTGGTGTGGGAGGAGTCCTGGTGGGCGGGATGTTTCATTGGCGATGGCTTTTTTATATTCCGAGCATTTTGGGTTTTTTGTTCGTTTTAAGTCTTTTATTGATAAATAATAAATTTTTAGATATAATTAATAAAATACATATTAATTATATAATATGTCTTAATAATATTAAGATAAGAAATATTTCTATTTTTATTGCTATTCTTAGCGCTCTTTATCATTCTGTCCACAAATGGTTTGGAATTTATCTTTTTCGGTTTTATTCTTTGGGTAAAGCCCAAATCAGTTATATATTCATCTTAATGGCGGTTGGAGGTTTTATCGGACAAATATTAGGTGGATATATTTCGGATAAAAAAGATCGGATCATAACCTGTTATGTCGGATTATGTTGCTTAGCCATAACGACTATGTTTTTATATTTTCCCTTTAATCGGCTTGTCGTCACAGGTCTTTTGTTCGGAATTTCGATGTCCTGGACAATTGGACATAATGGGATATCAACGGTGTTAACAGATTTTTCTGCGGAGCAAAGGCCTGTTATCGCAAGTTTAAATTCTTCTGTTCGATTCATTGCGGGAGGATTAGGACTTTGGATGAGTCGTCTTTTTATCGAGAAGAATTTTAATTTGACCTTTTTAGTTGTTGGCGGTTGTATGCTGGCCCTGGTATTCAGTATTCAACCTTTATTAGTAAAATCAAAATATTGATATTTTCTCGAAAGGATTCTTTATGGATTTAAAAGGAAAAAATGCTATTATAACGGGAGCCAGTCGAGGTATTGGTAAAGCTGTTGCCAGGAAATTGGCTGAAAAAGGCGTGAATGTCGTATTAGCGGCAAGAAATCCGGACAATTTGAAAAAGGCTGTCGACGATCTTCAGAAAGAGACACAAGTTAAGGTTATGGGGGTCCCCACGGATGTCAGTAAACTGGATGACTTGAAGAATTTAGTCGAACAAACGAATAAAGAGTTAGGGCCAATTAATATTTTGATCAATAATGCTGGTGTTTCGAGCCAATATCCCTTTGAGAAGCAACCGCTTGAGGACATTGAAAACTTAGCGCATACCAATTATTTGGGATATGTCCGTTTGATTCGTTTGGTTATCAATGAAATGATCGAACGCAGACAAGGTTCAATCATCAATATGGTCTCAGGTTCGACATTATGCGATCCGATTCCCAAGACTTTTGTCACATACAGTTCATTAAAGGTCGGGTTACGCGCGTTTTTAAAAGGTTTGTTTTGGGAGTTAAGAGATAAGGGGATCAAAATTACGTCAATTCTTCCCGGGGTCGTCGATACAGATTTGACCGGAAAGTTGGAAAATATTACCGCAGAGCAGCAGGAAAGGTTAATGACGGCTGATTCTGTGGTTGATATGGTCATGTTTGCGCTATCAGTGCCGAGTAATGCTTGTCCGTTGGAACTTGCGGTGATTAATCAGCAAACACCATGGACGAAGCCTATTATAGATTATGAGCAACAACAAGCAAAATAATGGAACTCTTTAGCTGGCATAGGGCAAGCTGAAGAACGGAAGTCAAGGAGGGGGAAATGGATAAGACTGTAACGGTTTTTCAAAAAAATAAGTTTCAAGAGATTCGTGTTGGTATTCGTGAATTCAAGGGGAATGATCTGGTCGACATTCGCACGTGGACAATGACGCAGGGAACAGAAGAAATGGTCCCGACGGCAAAAGGCGTGTCAATAAATATACATTTGTTGCCAGATCTAGTAAAGGCTTTAAAGGATACAGAAAACGTCTTAAAAGAAAAAGGAATGATGTAATTTTTTTTGTTTTTATTTTAGATCTGATCTTTGTTTTGCTATATCATTAATCTTATATAGTCGCACGGCACCTTTTAATTTAATAGCGGAGGTCGTTGCTGGAAAGGATTTAGTTTGAGGAATATTATTGACGGTCACAGTCATTTTATGCCCCCTGAAGTGGCTGAGAAGACAACATTTTTTAAGGTGAACTGGTCAGATCTTGACGCGCAATTGACAGCGATGGATAAATATGGTGTCGAAAAATCATTATTGTTATATCCGACGAGTGATGCCCATTCACAGCTTGGTGATTGGAGCACCCTTTGCGCTATTTATAATGAAGCTATTGCAAAGGTTGTGAAGGCGCATGCTGGACGTTTTATTGGCGCGGGCATCCTTCCTGTCGATTCACCGGATGCTATCCCGGGAGAACTTAATCGCATAAAAGATTTAGGCCTTAAGGCCATCTCCCTGGCTTCAAGTTATGACGGTGTTTATTTAGATGATGGCCGATTTGACCCTGTGTTTGAATTTGCCCGGAATAATGATGTGCCCGTTCATGTCCATCCTCAAATTATGCGGCCGATAGGAGAAGAGCGAGTTAATGACCCCCTTTTGACCCCTGTTTTGTCATATGTTTTTGACGTGTCCATGTCGATTGGCAAATTAATGATGGAAGGCACCTTTCTTAATTTTCCGGATGTGAATTTCGTTTTCGCGCATTATGGCGGGGTGCTCCCGTTTCTCAAGGAGCGATTCGATAATACTTATGTGATGTTGAGAGACCGGAATTATGTGAAAGATTTAGGAAAGATACCATCAGATTATTTTAAGAATGTGTTTTTTGATATTAGCGGTTCGAAATCTAAGGCTTCTTTATTGTGCGCGCTGGAAATTACTGACGCAAAACATATTATTTTTGGTAGTGATTGGCCAGCAAATCGAAGGTTTGATGAGGTGATTGAAAATGTGCGGCAAATAGATATACTCGACGAGGATAAGAGGTTGATGCTTCGAAATCCGTTGCTTTTGAGCCTATGATTTGCCACTATAATGCATGGTATTACATGTGTTATGTTCTTTAAAAAAAATATCGCACAAAAAGACTTGACAAAGGTTAATTAATCGGCTATATTCTTAACCCTGCGATAGAAATAATTGAATCCAGTAAGTAAATGATCTTTGACATATTATCGTTTGTAAAAATTTCAAGCCAAGTTTATTTTGGAGAGTTTGATCCTGGCTCAGAGTGAACGCTGGCGGCGTGGATTAGGCATGCAAGTCGAGCGATCCTTGCTTGAGCCTTACTGGAGTGCTTGCACAAAGGTAAGAGGATAGTGCGGGATAGCGGCAAACGGGTGAGTAATGCGTGAGGAATTTTCCTCGAAGTCGAACATAGCTTCGTGAAAACGGAGGTAATATTCGATAGTTCCTAAAATTCGCATGTTTTTTAGGATAAAGGTGGGGACCTTCGGGCCTATCGCTTTGAGATGACCTCGCGTCCTATCAGCTTGTTGGTGGGGTAATGGCCTACCAAGGCGTTTGACGGGTAGCTAGTCTGAGAGGATGGTTAGCCACACTGGGACTGAGACACTGCCCAGACTCCTACGGGAGGCTGCAGTCGAGAATCTTTAGCAATGGGCGAAAGCCTGACTAAGCGACGCCGCGTGCAGGACGAAGGCCTTCGGGTTGTAAACTGCTTTTGTTAGGAAAGAAAGGCTCACTACCTAATACGGGTGAGATTGACGGTACCTGACGAATAAGCCACGGCCAACTCCGTGCCAGCAGCCGCGGTAATACGGAGGTGGCAAGCGTTACTCGGAATTATTGGGTGTAAAGGGCAAGTAGGCGGTTTGTTAAGTGAGAGGTGAAAGCTATCGACTCAATCGGTAAATTGCCTTTCAAACTATCAAACTTGAGGCCGGAAGAGGGAAATGGAATTAGCGGTGTAAGGGTGAAATCTGTAGATATCGCTAAGAACACCAGTGGCGAAGGCGATTTCCTGGTCCGGTTCTGACGCTAAATTGCGAAAGCTAGGGGAGCGAACAGAATTAGATACTCTGGTAGTCCTAGCCGTAAACGATGAGCACTAGGTGTCGGCTTTTTTGTCGGTGCCGCAGCTAACGCATTAAGTGCTCCACCTGGGGACTACGGCCGCAAGGCTAAAACTCAAAGGAATTGACGGGGACCCGCACAAGCGGTGGAACATGTGGTTTAATTCGATGCTACGCGAAGAACCTCACCAGGGCTTGACATGTAAGTAGTAGTGAAATGAAAGTGGATCGATCCGTAAAGTCGGAAACTTACACAGGTGCTGCATGGCTGTCGTCAGCTCGTGTCGTGAGATGTTGGGTTAAGTCCC
>JAIORP010000099.1 GCA_021108075.1 Candidatus Omnitrophota bacterium
GATCAATTTGTTCTTTGATAATCTATTTTTTCTCTTTACTCTTTATAGGATGTCTTTTAAATAAAATCAATAGATTCCAACGGGTCCACACCCGTGGGACTTACTGCTTCAAACGCGCCTAGCGCAAAACGTTGTCCAGCGATAAAGCCGCTGGAGTGGGCTCTCATCCCCGCCTTAAATCAAGGCGGGGAATTCCAGCAGGAATTAACATATGGCAGGATTAATCTGCCGGTTGCTGACCGCAATCATCCCACATTCTCTCGATATCGTCTTCTGGTAAAAGCTTCCCGCAAGCGACTTCAGCAAAAAACAAACTGCTGTTGCCGTTGATCCCGCTGCGGTACATGGTCCCGACAGGAACGCCTGCCACGGAACCGGTTCGAACCGATGCCCCTGACCATCAACCTGAACCAAGACGTTCCCCCTTACAACATTCCATTTCTCAGAGCGGCGGAAATGACGCCGCTAACACAATCGGCATCCGGGATTCACTTCCACGCGCTTGACCCGCCCCCCGTCTCTTCAAAAAATTAGATATAAAAGACATAAAGCCGAAGGGTCACATTTATTTGAATATCCATTTTTCCCTTTTTTCTTATCGCAGGCTCTTTGGGGCTCACCGGACGCTGCCCAAAAAACACGCAACGTGTGTGTCCTATTATAACTTTTGCTGGATGATATTCATAATCATTCTTGATTTGGATTCATCACCGATCACGCCGACTCGAATCTTAATCTTTGATGAGCGCTCGGTCAACGCTTTAATATCAATCTTACCTTTTTCTCCTGTTTCAAATTCAAAATTTATGCGTGATGAATGCCGATTTAACTCATCCTGCTTAATAAACAGCCCTAAATCCTTAAGCGCAGCGACAGAGGCGCCGTGCGACTTTTTAACAGACTGATCAAAATTCATCTCTAGAACCCCCTGCATGTAGGCCATGCTCCCCGCGCCAACAGCAGCACCGACCAACAAAGGTATGCATCCGGAAAAATTGATGACCATCACTAGCAATATAACACCTTGAACCCATTTTCTAATTATGGCAAACATGACAACCTCCCATTGTTAACGCTACGATGATTTTATGGACTGTTTTGACTTATCCCTTGTCTTTATCATTTTTATCAAGTCTTTTAAAAAATAGCAACAAATTATCAATCAAACAATTAATCTGCTTTTTGGAATGCACCACCGAGACCGTAAACGGTTCAGTCTGTCTATGAGGAAACAAGATGTTGGACCGCAATAAATGTTCCCGCATCAAAAAGTAGTCCTGGGCGGGGAGACAGGCTTTTTCGATGGTCCCATTTCCTTTTTGAAAAAGGCTCAACAAGGGCCCATAACGCGCCACGTCATATGAGAGGGCATGAACACCAAACATTTCTTTCAAACGCGACTCAACCATTTCCCCCTTTTTTGATAATCCGATATAAAAATCTTCATTCAACATTTTCAAGAAAGCCAAACTGGCCTGCATCACGATGGCCGATGGGGTTGATGGCGAAAAATAAACCGCGCATTCACGCATGAAGGCTCGCGAACCACCCAGAGCCCCTAGAGGAAAACCTCCCCCGATCAATGAACCGAAACAGGTCAGGTCAGGACTAATGCCGATCTCGTTCTGAATAGAAAAATGACGGGTATGAAAGGCCGTGTGGATCTCGTCAAAGATCAGAGCGGTATCATTCGCTGTTGTTAACTGCCGCAACAGCTCCAAGACATCGGGAGGCAATAGACGAATTCCAGCATGCGTGCCGACCGGCTCAACAAAGACGGCGGCTATCTGTTCATGGAATTCTTCAAAAATAACACGGATGTTGCGCAAATCATTCAAGCCCAGACGCAGGCAGGTAATCCCAGCCCAACGGCCTTGCCCTTGCCAGCATCTCTTCTTACGCGCATCCGGTTGAAAACATTCCTCTATAAAAGGCTCCAGAGACGAGCACCCCTCGACGATCAAAACCATGGTCTTCTGCTTCAAACGCGCAACAGCCTTTAATGATTGTTCCATCGCCTGGATCTGATCACCAAAAAAATATAAAGACTCGCAACTGGGTATCTGATTAGAAATCAAACGCGCGACATGAATTTCTGATTGGATAATAGGCGCGCTAAACAACCGCCTTTCAGCTGTCTTCTTAACCGCTAACATTACATTCCGGGGCGCATGCCCGGCGATAAAAGCCCCACCGGCGAGATCAAAATCGAGCAATTCTCCCCGGTCATATGTCGACACGATGGCCCTCTGCGCGCTTTTAACCAAAATCGGGGTTGTCAAGGGTCCCGCCCGGTCAGGGGAAAACGGGACTGAGAATTTCGCTAAAAGGCCTTGCCCCTGCGCGAGAATATCTTTTGTTGTTACGGGTTGATATTTCCGTTTCTTTCTCCTTTTCATGGACTCGTTTCCCGCCCGCGTTGTAATAAGGTCTTTATCTCAGTCATGCACTCTTCGGTGGCTTTCTCGCCACGCTGGATGAGGTCTTCAACCTTATAGAATTCATACCAGTACACACCCGATAAGTCCGGGTGAATATTCACGTCAGCGTATTCCTCACTGTGTTTGGCTATTTCATATTCAGAGGCCTGAATGGTCATTGTAATGATTTCCGATATATTAGGCCGAAAGATGGACGACATAAACCGCCGCACGCGAAACACGATAAATTGAAGGGGATATTTACTAAAAGTCCTGGCCGCTTTTTTCGCCCGCCGCTCCAGGATAGCATCAAGACCGGTAGACACATCGCTGGGAGATTGCAAGACATTCACCGCGATGATCTTTTTTATCCCGAGTCCCGTCAAAACATTCGTCGGCAACGGGTTCAAGACACCTCCGTCAATAATAACCTGATTCCCCTTTTTTACCGGCTCGAGGACCCCTGGGATAGATATACTTTGTCGAACAGCGTCCACCAAGGACCCGTGGCTGATAATCATCTCTTCGCGTCTCATCAAATCATAGGCGACAACTTTAAAAGGTATCTTCGTGCCATAAAAAGTTCGCTGCCCCAAGTGACGCCGCAACCACTTTTTTATTCCGCTCCCGCCGATAATTCCGGATATCGGGATAACAAGATCCACCAGCTTATGCAGTTTAAAGACTGTCTTAAATTCCTGCCCGACTTCCTCTAAACTTTTTGCGTCCTTCCCTGTAACCCACATGCTGCCGATTAAAGCCCCCATGCTGCTGCCGATGACAATATCAATGGGGACCTTTTCCCGCTCTAATACTTTTAGCACGCCGATATGCGCGATGCCCAATGCAGCCCCTCCACCCAAAACAAGCCCAACGAGAACACGCCCGATTGAACGGGCTAACCGGGTAACAACACGATGATAATCCGTATAGTCCCGGCATTGATCAAACGATTGATGCGAGGCTGTATCAACCGGGACAAAACCATCTTCAACTTCAGCAGGGAGCATGGTGTACACATTGTAATTTAAAAAACGATCAATTTCCTCAAAATGGATATAGCTCTTTATTTCTGAAGGGCGAATGAGCACCCGTATTTTATCTTCCTTAAAACGATCCTTCAGAGAACGTTCCAGGCGGTCAAGTACTCGTCGGGATAAAGCCAACTCAGGTTTTTTGTCCGAAGACAATACATACACTTGATCCGACTGGATTAAGGTCTCAAGCACAACATCTTCCATCCCGGTTGGCAAGTCAACCACCACATAATGATAATCTCCCACCAAGGATGTAATGAGCGGGGCAATATTTCGGGTAAGGCGTTCCGTTGCAGCCACGTTTTGTCTGTCAAGCGCAGGGATAAAGACGTTCAAAAAATCCAACTGCAAGGATACGTCTTGCGCGATATGACCCTGGACTTTCTCAAAACAACCGACTAATTCATTTAAGGCGACATAACCTTTTTGAGAAGAACTCTCAAGCGTTCT
The DNA here is from genome assembly GCA_021108075.1 of Candidatus Omnitrophota bacterium. Taxonomy (GTDB): domain Bacteria; phylum Omnitrophota; class Gorgyraeia; order Zapsychrales; family Zapsychraceae; genus JAIORP01. The sequence continues at coordinate 3,908 of JAIORP010000099.1, forward strand.
TTCAACCGCACCCGATTGCTTAAGCAAACGGACCAAGACGACCCGCTTATTCGTTTCTTTTTTTAGGCTCGTCGACAAATTATAACTGAAGGTCGTACATCCTGTGCCGGTCACAGGGCTATAGACTGAAATGATTTCACTTTCAAATGCTATTTGCGTGCCTTTGACTTTCCGGCGGATCCGCTTTGAGAGCACCTCACTAAACACGATAGCCAGATGAGGGATTGTTTTCAGTATCTCCTTAAAATCATCCTGAGGGATTTTAAGGATCACCGAATCATTAATCGTTTCGAAATTCATCGAATGATTCTCACCGGTAAACAGCGAAATAATCCCGAAGTACATTCCTTTATGGATAAAATCCACATTATCCTTTATCCCCGCCCGCCCAAAGGTATACGCCTGCAAACGCCCGGAGACGACCGCATAAAAAAAATCCGGCGGATTGCCTTCCCTGGAAACAACCATCCCCTTTTTATAATCTTCAATGGACGTCTTACGGGCAATCTTTTGCAGATCAAACCAGGACAAACCGGTAAACACCGGGAGATGCTTAATGACATTAAATTTCCACATGAAATGATTCATCACCGATTCCTATTTAACATGAATGCGTTAAGATCGCCAGGGTCTCCAGATGTTTCGTCCGCGGGAAAAAATCAAAAGGAATAATCGAGCGCACCGTCCAGCCCATAGCGAGCAAGTCCTCTAAATCCTTTACCAGCGCGAGCGGATTGCAAGATAAATAACACAAATGGTCCAAATAAGACGCCTCTCTGAGCATCTCCTTGGCCGGCTTGCTTAATCCCGCGCGCGGGGGATCGATCATCGCGACCTGGTGCTTGTCTTTTGCGACCGCCATGAGCGCATTGCCTTCCGTCTCAACCCTTCCCACCCTTAATTGATAATTCCGAACGTTATTTTGATTAAAATTGTATTGGGCTAATTTCACGGATGCGGGATTTTCTTCAATCACATAAACTTCACTGACCAGGTCGCATAATCCCACACTAAAAAATCCCACGCCCCCATACAAGTCATAAAAAATGGTTTCCTTTGTCCAAAAAAGCAAAGAACGCAGACGGTCAAACAAGGCGGGTAAAATTGCTAAATTAGCCTGAAAAAATGTTTCCAATGAATAATAACATCTCTTTCCCTGTATCTCTGTCCAGAAATAATCACGCGCCTCTTGCCGCAATGAACCTTTACCGATCCCTCCCCAACAAACAATACCCGCATCCCCGGCCTTAACCACCAGGTTTGCTAAACGATAGCGGTCCGGTAATACGTCTATTGCTTGTTTTTTTAATTCGGGGATAAAATTCGAAATTGATTCCAGCGCGATACAACACGCGTCGACCGGCACGACCCCAAAGCGGTCTTTCGGAGAAAACCCGATAAAAATATCTTTGCTTTTCGTCTTTAACAACCGCAAATCCAGCCGACTACGGTAATGATAAATCTTTGGTGAAGCGACAATGTCTTCAACAACGCCCTCAACGCAACCTAGGACATTCGACAGCAACTCGCGCAATGTCTTTTCTTTAATCCGCAATTCATCGTTATATGCAATATCTTGATATAAACATCCCCCACATTCGCCAAAGACAGGACAAAGGGGTTCAACTTTTTTATGTGTCATCATTCATCATGAGGCGTCATCTAATACCGAATCCATTAATGAATTATTTTATCCTAACCGAATCCATCATCGTCTCGACCTTCTTCATGTAGAGGTCGTATTTTGATTCCAGGGCAATGAAGGTAAACTGAAACGCGTGCTTCCCCTTAATCGTCCAGGCAATCATCAACTTGTAGGTCACATCCGGATCTTTCCCAATAAAAATAATTTGATAGGCGGGCAGGTTAGCCATAAAAAATTCTTTTGATTCTTGAATGTCAATAAATTTATACAGGCCCATTTGCAACTGTTGAATGATCATCGTCGAATAATCGTTCAGGCTTGTGATGTTCATTTTTGAAATATCTTGAACCGTGATATTGACATTTTCCCGAAAAAAATCCAAATCATTTTCCAGCGGGCTGACAAAGACAACTGCTGTGCTACCACTCGGATTAGTGACCAGTTTCCAGCGCGCAGGATATTTCACACTCAAACCATATTCAATATCTGAGTATTTATAAAAAAGCCGCTCCCGGCCCCACAACCATCCAATCCAAAGTGTCAGGGTAACACCCACAAAAGCAACCGAATATAAAATGATCGTTTGTTTCGTACGTCTTTTCATCTGTTATCCTCGTTTCTCAATAATGAATGCGAAAAAAACAATGGTCACTGATCCTGTCTGAGACCACGTCCTTAACGTCCATATTCTCATTGCGGTATAAAGGCCGTTATCCGTCCGGCCCGTTGCGTTTCATTTTGACAGCCATTATATCACATTCAATAAGAATAAACACCCCCGGCACATTGCAGCATCTAAAGAATTCACCTTCTCTCATTCATAAAACAAATAGATTCCCACGGGTTCACACTCGAGGGACTTACTGATTCAATCGCTCCTGGCGTAAAACCGTCGTCCAGTGATAAAGCCGCTGAAGTTAGCTCTTATTCCCGCCTTTATTTAAGGCGGGGAATTCCCGTCGGGATTAAAAACCTGAATAACTTAACGATTCATCGTAGGGTTGAAAATCTGCCAGAAAGGAAGGCCGCGGGGCAGATTGTCTGTCAAATAAATAATAAACATGGCCTTTTGCTGAGTTTAAAAAATTGAGATGACCGGCCTCTTCATTTTGTCCAATCAATCCTTTGACAACAGCCGCATCCAAGGGTCCCGTTGAAACAACAATCACTGTTCGGGCCTGATTGATGACCGCTGGAGACAAAGCAATGGTCGCACTTTGAAAATGCCTGGAAGAAAAACTGTTCAAAAACCGGCCCTGATGAGACAATCTCAGGATGTCCGGATGCCAGGAAGAAATATGGCCGCTTTGATCCATTCCCAGCAAAACCAGGTCAAAAACAGGTACCTGACCCAATTTTAATCGAAAAAACATTAATAGTTCAGCCTCATAAGCTTTTGCCCTGAAAAAAATATCAACGTCCTCTCTGGAAAAGCCGTGAAATTGATGGCCCTCAATCGAAATGGTTGTCAGCAGATGCTGCTGAATCACATCCTTATAAAAGCCATTTATATTCTTTTGCGTAAAACAATCATCCGATTGGAACAAATGGGTATGCGGCCAATAATCAAAATCGATAATGGCCCCAATGCGGCTCATAAAAGGTATCAACGATTTCTGTCCGGACAGGGCGACAGCAAACGGTTTGCGCGTGCCGATCGCTCTGTCAGCAAGCTTATACCAGCGTTGCAGGATAAAATTGTTGAGCGTGTAGGTGTTTTCAAAAACAAATAAATTTTTTTTTCCCATAATAAAAAAATCCTTATTGTTAGGGATATCATGTTCTTATAAGCCTGAATAAACGTCTGATCCTGATGACAGCTTTAAGCAACGGTATATATTATCCCTAAAATAAGACTTCGACAAGAAAAGATTTAAAAAAAAGGCCATCCTGACAGGAAAACATCTTTAAGCGCACAGATATCCCGGCTTATGGACACAAGGGATTGACCTTCTGTGTTAAAGATTGCAGCAAATCAGTGAATCTAGTCGCAGCAGAGCTACGAGGCATTTAAGAGGAACGCTGTATTTGAGAAACCAAAGGTTTCTCAAACTCTTCCTCAGGAGGTAACCTCGGAGCAGATCTCAGAGGAATTCACTCTATTAAAAACGACCTCAACGGCCACAATTCCGGCGTCCAGTAATTCCCGGCAAACAGACTGAATGTCAATATCATACCAAATCCATTAATAAATTGTTCTATCTTAATTCTAAAAAACAAAATTGGTTTTGGTCATTATTTAATGGAATTGGTATGAATAGATGTTTGTGCCATGAAGAACTCCTCTCCGAACAAAAATCTTGTGCGGAATAAAACACCGGCACAGTATCAAAACTATTATTTACGCTTAACAGCCTTCCTGACAGCCGCGACAATATCCCGCGGGCTTAAATGATATTCATCTAACAATTCTTGAGGGGCACCTGTCTGACCGAAGGTGTCCTGCACCGCAACCATTTCGACGGGTACGGGGTAATGCTGCGCTAAGACTTCAACAACAGCGCCGCCGAGACCGCCATAAACCTGATGCTCTTCAGCCGTCACGATGGCTCCGGTCTGCTGAGCTGCGGCGACGATCAAATCAGTATCGATCGGTTTAATCGTGTGCATATTAATGACATTCACCGAAATGTTTTCTTTGGCCAATGATTCAGCGGCTTCAAGGGCGGAAGAGACCATGATACCGCAGGCAATGACAGTTGCGTCCGTTCCTTCACGCAGAACAACCCCTTTTCCAATTTCAAAAGGGTCCGACTCTTTCGTGATCACAGGGAACGCCCCCCTGCTTGTGCGCATATACATCGGGCCGTCTGCGCTGATAATTGCATCCGTGGCTTTCTTCGCTTCAATCGCATCAACAGGACAGACAACCCGCATGCGCGGTAAAACGCGCATTAACGCAAAATCCTCAAGACACTGCGCGGAAGCTCCATCCTGACCAACGGTAACGCCGGCATGCGAACAAACAATTTTTACATTCGCGTCATTGTAACAGATGTCCAGACGGATCATGTCATAAGCCCGGTTGGTTAAAAACACCGCAAAGGAACAGATCACAGGGATATATCCCTGCATCGATAAACCGACAGCTGTTCCAACCAGGTCTTGCTCGGCGATACCGACTGTCATAAAGCGTTTCGGATAGGCATCACGAAAATATTCAGCGCGGGTCGCGTCTTCAAGGTCTGCGGACATGACAAAAATTTTCTCATTATCTTTTCCAAGCTCGACAATTCTTTTTCCAAACCCATCTCGAGTGGGGATTTTATCAGCCATTCTCAATTCCTCTACATTTTTGTGCTGTTAACATTAAATTTATGTGCTTAATTCGGAAAGGGCCTTTTTCAGTTGATCATCATTCGGGGCCTTGCCGTGCCATTTTGATTGGCCTTCCATAAATGACACGCCTTTGCCTTTGACCGTGTTCGCGATGATGACAAATGGCTTCCCTTTATTTTGCTTAAAATCGTCCAGGCCTTGCTGCAGGCTGTTGTAATCGTGGCCGTCGACATCAACGACATTCCAGCCAAAACTTTTCCATTTATCAGCCAGAGGCTCCAAAGCCTTGATATCTTTAACAGGCCCATTTTCCTGAACTTTATTGTAATCAATAATCGCGCAAACATGATCGATATTGTGATGAGCCGCGGTCATCGCCGCTTCCCAAACGGAACCTTCCTGAATTTCGCCATCCCCTAAGAGACAAAAAACGCGCGTATCTTTATTTTGCATTTTCGCGCCTAAAGCCATGCCGTTGGCGACCGATAAGCCATGCCCCAAAGATCCGGTATTGAACTCAACCCCGGGCACTTTGCGGTGAACATGTCCTTGAAGGATACTGCCAAATTTACGGTACCCCGGATATTCATCTTTTGAAAAGTATTCAAAATTGGCTAAGACAACATACGTTGCCGGAGAGGCATGGCCTTTGGAAATAATCAAACGGTCCCGCTCTTCCCATTGAGGATTTTTCGGATCATGCCGCAGGCCAAAAGCGTATAAGGCAATCAGAATTTCAACAGCGGAAAGGGATCCCCCTGGATGGCCGCAAGCGGCAGAGTGAATGATTTGCAAAATTTCCTTTCGACAGACGATGGCTTTCTCTTCTAAAGACTGAATATCAATTTCTTTCATGACAGGACTCATCTCCTTTTACAAAGACCACAAAATCTTGTTTAAAAAAATAAATGCTATAAGGTCTGACGCTCCTTCACATCCCGGCCTTACACAGCACAGCCGTTCATATAAAATCATTTAAGGTACACTATAAAATGGATACAACGGGTAGGCATCGTGCCGCGTATTAGGAATGAAACAATCATCACAAACAAAACTGCGTTGCTCCTGATTATTGTTGAGCTTTGCAGAACTTTCCATATTTTCGCCTTTAACATCATTCTCCATCACCCAGGCAAAAAAATGATGAAAAAAATGGGCCATGCTGGGATCGAACCAGCCACCCACTGATTAAGAGTCAGTTGCTCTACCAGATGAGCTAATGGCCCATGATTGATTGTTCAAAACAATTCGCGAAAGTCATAGACGGAATGTTCTCCGCCGACAATGTATTAGGACGCATTTATTATACCAGCTGCCGGTATTTCGGATGGGCACGCCCGGAAAAACAAATGCCGATGATGCAACAAAAAAATAAAAACTCCCGCTAAAACGGTCTTAAGCTTATCACAATGCTTTTTTGAAATCAATAAATATTTCATCTTCAAATCAAAGATATCATTCATTCCTTTCCCTATCGAATTGACGGGCGTGAATCCACTCTCATTTATCATTGACATCATCCCAAAATGTTATAAGATACCGATTAAGTCACGGCTACCAGAGGTTCTCATCTAAAAATCATTTCCAATCGTTTGAACATATTTGGTTAGGAGTTTTTATGAAAAGAATCGTCCTCATCTTTTTAGGTATTATCTTCTGTTCCGCCACGCTGGCGTCCGCGCAAAGCATGTCTATCCCGCAGCATGAAATTCAATTACGCGTTTACACGGACCGCGGCTTTGGTCTTCCTAATGGGGATCAGGGGAATTACGTTCAGGCCTATGGCATTCGGATCACAGACAATGGATCCGAAGAAGTGGTATGGCGGATAAAGATCAAGAATTCGCTCAGCATCCAGGCGGCGATTATGAAATTCGAATACGTGCATGTCCGGGATTCGGTTTACTTATATTTTCCAGATGGGTTTGAAACCCGCGTCGCGACAGACAATCCGAACGCCTATGAGATCCGTGTTAATACGCCCTGCTTCAAGATCAACCGCGCGACAGGCCTTAAAGAAATCATTGATTCGGAATCTGATCAGTTCAAACAACTCCGCAGCCGTTTCCAGTGGGTCGTGTCGACAACGCTCTTGCGCCCGGCCCTAGAAGCCCCGATGAAATTTGAGTAAAAAAAGTAGAGACGGATGGTACTTTTTCAATGTCAACTCCGCCCATAATCCCCAATGATCTGAGGGGTATCTATCATCAACCTTTTGCTTGATTAATCCACCATTTAACACATACCAATTTTTGGAATAAAGAATGTGGTCGAGGCAACGAATCCCCTTACCATAAATGTGATACGTCAACGCTCCTTTCGTGTCGACCGACTGCAAACCGGCATCCTTTAAGGAGCGAAAAGCAGGCCATTGCGCCGGCATATTTAAATCCCCCAACAAAACAGCGGGAATCTTAGAGACGCGTAGACGTTGGGCGAGCATGCGCGCGGCCGAAAACTGGGCGTAAGGACTCAATTGCAAATGCGTATTATAAACACGAAAATGTTGCTGAGACGCCTTATCCTTCAGCTCAACCCAGGTACAAATCCGGGGAACAAATTCACCCCACCCCCTGCTGGGAACATCCGGTGTCGGACTCAACCAAAACGTCTTTGAATCGACCAAATCAAAACGATCCCGTCGATAAAAAATAGGCGTGTGCTCGCCTTTGGACAGACCATCGCCGCGCCCCACACCAATATAATCATAGCCGGCTAACACTTCCTGAAAAAAGCTTATCTGAGTAAATAATGCTTCCTGGAAACAGATAATATCATAGTCACGTTGTTCCAGAATTGTTTGAAAGGCCCGCTTGCGCTTATACCAGCTATTGACATTAAAAAATTCATCGTTCCCACGGAGGACATTCCAAGTCAGGACCTTAACCCTGAGGTTTTCCGCATCCTGATGATGGAGGACGCCCTGAGAAAAAATCAACTCCCCTTCAGGGCGGAAAATAAAAAACAAAACCATGCAAAAAACAAAAACGCCTAAAAATTTAAATATAAAAGAGTACCAACTCTTAAACATCTTAATGCTGTGGTGTGTTTTCTTCACTCGATCTCCCTTTTCGATAAAGGTTTGTCTGTCCTTGAGCCCGCATAGATTCCGCGAAACAGAAAATTTGTCCGCGAACATCTTACCAACTAAAGTGTAACCTCACTGACAATCATAAGATGGTCCGAAAGGTCCGATGGAATCGTCTTGGGGTGAGAAAAACGCTTAATCCTCTTGCCCATAATCCAGTCGATAATCCTGTCTGGGTTTTGAGATGGAAACGTATACTGTCGCTTTGATATTGGCGTTTGCAAATACGAGATGAAACCACCCTGATCCAATAAATAATAAATAGCATTTTCCCCTGATTTTGAATACGCGGACTTTGGCATTCCGCTCAAGGAAGAATTAAAATCACCCACGGCAAGAACAGGTAACGTCATCTCTTTAGCTAAAGAATGAATTTTTTTCACACACATCACACGAACACTTTCATCCCTATACTCGAGATGGACAGGAAAAAATCCCACAGGGCCTTTTGGCGTGTCAATCTCACAATACGCTCCATCGTGATTTCCACTCAAAAGATCTTCCTTCTTAGATAGCGCTGGAAATTTGATAAACGTTGCATGACGAATGGGATAACGGCTCAACATTGAGTTTCCAAACCGAAATCGATAAAAAGGGAACGCGACATCCATATTAACCTGTTCTAGACGATAACGATATCCTACCTTACAGGCGATATATTCAGCTTGATTAACATGGTAACTCCATGCTGAACAAAAATCAACTTCATTTAAAATCACAACATCTAAATTTTCTGTTTTAATTTGCGAAGCTATCTGATCGAGGTGCTGATAGAGTTCTTGTCGGTTACGTTTTTGCCAATTGCTCGCCCCTAACTGACCACCGCGTCCGTGCGCGATGTTATACGCCCCGACTCTCAATGTCTGGATATCTTCTCTTTGAGGTTGGACAACCGGGAGGTCTAATTCATAAATTTTTACAGGATAAACTTTAGCATTAATTCTAACTGTACCGTACCAAACAAGCAGAAACAGAACAAAAGCTAGCAAGGAATATAAAAATTTCTTAAGCCATGTTTTCACGTCATTGTTTCCCCGAATCAGATGAAAAAAAGTAGGGACGTCCTACTTTTTTTGCACCAAATAAACATTTCCGTACTGCGTGACAATCCAAATCCCTTGCTCATTCTGGTCAATTAAAGCTTTTATCTCGGCAACACCCACACGCGGATTAAAAACACTTTTACCCTGGGTGGGCTGCCCCTTATCCTTGATCATAATTTCAAAACGATCCCAACCGATCATAAACATCCGCTCATCGAAAATCACAAAGGGCCATAAACGGCTTTTTGGTGCGCCATATAACGGATAACCGTCATACTCTTTTGGCGGTTGCGGCTCAGCATTAACCTGTTTATCCGATTTCGCTTGAGCCACCAGCCATGTCCGGTTTGTCGTCTCCGGGTCGAAGCGGACCAGGCCGCATTGGTTCAAAAAATAAACGATATGATCACCGGTCCAACGCATCGCCCGAATCCCCTGATCTTCACGGATGACCTGGACGATCTGTCCGCTTGTGACATCATATTTCCATATACCGTTAAATTTCGAATTACCGGCGATACCGAGCCATAGACAATCCCGTTCTTCATCACCCAAAATGGATGTGATTTGATATGTTTCACCCTGTCCAAAAACATCATGATTCTCTTCCGAGCGGCTGGAGGCGATAATCTGGTAGGTGCCCGTTGCCGGATCATACGCGGCTAACCCGCAGTTGCCGATCAATCCCATTGGACTTTTTGCCAAGGGGCCGATCCCGACGTAAAGTTTATCCTGAAAATACGCCAATGATAAAATATGGTTACCTGGAAAACCATCCTTTTCTGTGATTAATTTCGGTTTCCTCAACAATGACAAATTTTCGTCATCCCCCGGTGAAGATGCCCTCCGCCCTTTAAGGGAAAAAACAATCAGACCACCGGCGGTACCGACATAAAGTTGATCCGGTCCAACCGCCATCGCATTCACATAATAAGGAAAATAATCTTTGATATGCCCGAGGGGAACAGACACCTTGCCCAAGCGGAAACTTGCGGTTTGTTTTTGCAATCGATGCTGAGAGGCAGTGATCACAAGATTATCATTCATCCGTTCCTGACTCAAAAAAAATAACTGATTATCATCCAGCAGATGCTGTTTTTGCAATGGAGGCATTTCTCTCCGGGGCCCACGCATCATCACTGTTTGAAGCTGGACTCTTTCCAGCGGGATCCGGCGGACCTTGTATTCCTCCCAGGGGCCGCCCTTCTTCTTTTTTTCCTGTTGGGCATCCATATTGGACATCGTGTATATTTCATTGCTCTCAACATTAATCACGCGAGTATAACTTTGAGAGAACTTATCACCACTATATTGTGCCGTCATAACGGAACTTGCAGTCGAATTTGTTGTTGTATTCCGACCTTTTGTCGGTAATGTGACCGGCTGAAAAACTGAGATGTCAATCGGGTCTAAATTTAACCGGGGCGGTTCGACTTGAGGATTTAGACGCACATAGGCCGGAATGTCGATCAGCGAAAAATAGTGTTCAAATTTGGGATCCCGCTTTTCCTTTTGGCCAAGCTGAAACAGTTTGAGGTCCAGTTCCGCCCGTAGTAATTTTGCCTTCGCAGAAAAATTGGCATAATCCTTTTTTTCTAGCACTTGAATAGATTGATCCACCACGTCTATCGCACTCTTAACATCCCCAGACTGTTCAAGCCCAATAACATACGGCCACAACCAATCTCTGAAGGCAATGAGCTGGATCATGTCCTGATGTTTAAAAATCGGATCAAACAATTGCTTGCCCAGCGGCAACATTTTATTTTGTTTCGAGATTGCCAACCGATGAAATGCGGGTTTTAAAAAATCCGGAACAAAAGCCGCATCATCCATCTGCCGGCAGGGATGATCATAAGGAAATTCTTCGACAAATAATTGAATTGTTTGCTCAGAAAATTTAAGCGGGTCCACACGCAGCAATTGTTTGTTAGCAATGAGACGAATAAACGCATCATCGTGCGTGGTCAAACGTTGAAATAATTTTATTTCATTTTCAGAAAAATAGCGTTCAACTCCTACGGTTAAAACCCCCATCACCCCTTTCACTCGCGCAGAAAAGTCGCATTGAGAGGTTTTGAGATAGTCCTTCATCACCTCTTCAAACAATTCCGGGCTCATCTCAGGATGAACGCCCCAGTACTTGCTAATCATGGAGGCCTTGTCTTTCCATGTCTTCCAAAAAAATTCCTGGGCTTTTACAGAATCGGTATAATGACGAAAATAAAAATCACGTTGCAACTTGTTCACGTTGTTTTGCACCATCACTAATTCGTTAAAAAGAGATTGAACTTGCGCGTGATCATTTCTGACCTGACCGTAAAACCTCGGTCGGCGCAACTGCGGCTGATTGGATGAAGACTCTTTGTAACGGTCCCGGGGAGTCCGAAGGATAATATTCTTCTGATGCCCGGACGCATAATCGCGCTGATGAATATAGGTCATCTCTTCCAACAAGCTATACGACCGGATCAATGCGGAAAGGTAGCGAATTTTCTTATCAACCATGACAGAAGAATCATGCCTGATAAAATCCCCATCACGATCTTTTTTAGGCTTATGGTTATCCTGTTCACCCTGACCGCTTTTTGCCGAACGTGGACCGACTCTCTGGCTGCTTTGCGCAAAAGAACGCCGGTCTGCTGATCTCGACCCAACCCGGCTGATTTTTCGAACGATGGAACCTGCCCGCCCGCCTCTATCACGGGTCTTAAGAGCGCTTGTATTGCCGGGAGAAAACCGGGTGTTGAGCAATTTGACCCTGCTTCGGCCCATAACTCGTCCAGGCCGAAATGAGTCCGGAATGGATTTCTGAATCAGATCCCAACCCAAAGTATACCAGGCCAAAGAAGCCCAATAGCGCGCTTCCTGCGTCGACAATAAAGCGTAAGCGGCTTCGGCATGATTAACGGCCGCCTGAAGATCCCCACTGGACAGGTAGAGCGGAACCTGCCGTAAAAACAATTTGCCTTCTGCTTGATCGAGCGGAGCTTGATCGGTCACGGTCATTTCCGAATCAAACATTTTCAGGACCGCATTCGTGATCGTCACGCGCGCCTCATCAAGGTTGCTCTTATCCGCGAGGAGTTCAATGTCCTGGAACTGGCGTCCGGCGCCTATCGGACGAACTCTGATTGTGATCCTGATTTTTTCTTGTCCAGGTTCAAATTGCAAACCACCCGTAAGCAATACGGCCGACTGTTTCAGCTGCAGGGCCATTCCGGTTAACGCTTTTTCGGTCTGCAGGTACTGCAGATTTTCGCGGTCGAGCACAAACACATGTGGTAAGCGCCCCAAATCCATAGACAAAAACATCTTCAGGGCGGCTGCTTTTCCGTCGAGCAGAGTGCCGGGTTCATTATTTTTTATATCCAGGATGCCGATATAATGCCGGTCACCCAACGCAACCTTTTGCTTAGCGATTACTGAGCGCACAGCCGGAAGAATAGCCTCCAACCCGGACTGCATGTCTTCGAAAGATTCCATGAATGAACCTAAAACAATCCCTGATCGGCTTTCAACCATGCGAATCCGGATAATGTCCGGTTCATCCGCGGTCATCCCGCCAATGGCACGATCAGGCGCAACTTGTTCGACAAAGAACAGGATATTGGCATTGACCAGATGGCCGATAGCTACAGTCTGTTTCGTGTCCTGATAACCGGCCGCGCCTAATGTGATCTCCTGCAGGACTTGATTGATCTGACGCCGCTCAACTAAAGTGATGTCCTCGAGATTGGATAGTTCGACTTCTAATTGAGCGGTCACGAATTCCGGGGGCTGGGCCTTGCCGACACCGGGGATGACAGCCAGACGGACTGTTTCTGTCTGCGCAAGGCTTTGGGCCTGAATGGTTGTTGTGACAAAAAATAAAAGGACACACAAAAAAACTCTTTTGATCGTCACGGGATCTTTGATAGGCATGTCCGGAACCTATCTCGCCATTTGCGGAATAATACGGCGGGCGATCATGGCCGCTGCTTCTTGAAGGGCCGCTTTCCCGGCGAGCATTTCGTTTAAGTCGACTTTAACAGCTGTTTGACGGTCGACAGCGATCACATTACCCTCCTGGTCAACAACCTTGACTTCCAACCGGGCCTTTACACTGACAAAATTTTTAATGCGCGTCGAGAATTCACTGAACCCCTCGCCCTGGACAAAGTAAACCGCTTTTTTTGAATCACCGGACGGATCAATGATACTCCCGCCCACTTCCTTATAAAGATACATCAGCTCTGTCTGGGCCGCTGGATCAGGAACTGCCTGACTCAGATGGACCTCTGAAATAGCGACTTGAATGGCCGGCAGTGATTTACCTTCAATACTTTTCTTTATTTCCTCGACAATCGATCCCTTATCGACGACAGGCGGCATCAGGTCTTTGGCCGAGGCATTGATCGCAGCATTGATCTGTTGGGCTAATTTGCTGACGAGCACATCTAAATCATCTATGCCATTGACACTTTTCCCCAGCACCTTGCTCGTTTCCGTGCCGATAATTTTAGCGACAATGTGGATTTTTTTGTTCACCTTAAAAATAGAACCGCTGATAATCAGTTTGGCCCCGGTGAGTTGGCCGATTTGATTCGCCTGGCCAGTTGACACATGGCCGGACAGGTTTAGCTCCCCTTCTGTTAAAATCTTGTCCAGCTCCGTCCGTTCAACGATAAGCAAATTAGGGCTTTCGATCAAATTAGCAAAAAGCAGGTCAGCGACATTAACGCCCTGCCCCTTCAATCCCGGGCCACGTTCTTCAAACGATAAAATCGCAACCGGAAATACCTCCTGGGCAAACCCTTTGCACGGTGCTGCCGCCAATGCAACAGCCATAAACAACAGTGACACCATTACTTTCATTCTCATTTTTTCCCCCTATTTTTGTCATGCTCCGTGAGCAGATACTGAAATAAAAATTTAGCAGATGGATTCGAATCGGATAAAGACAGCAAATCCCACCCTAAAAAAATCATAGCGCAGGATTTTTTCCTGTACTCAAACCAATCATAACCGTCATTCCCGGAAGTCTGGCCCATCATGACACTGTCTTCACCAGGTGACGGTAAAAAACCAATTAATGCTGATGCGCGCTCCTGTTTTGCGGTCTTCAGGTTCCACGCCTTATTAAAATCCTTTATGATCTCGCTATCAGCGAAAAACATTCGGCTATCCTTGCTGTAAAAAGGCAGCGGGAAACGGCCTGTCAGCGGCGGCAAGACAAGGAGTGAAATCCCTTGATCAAATTTATCTTGAAGTTCTTCAAAAAGTGAAGGGCCTTGATCAAAATCTAATCCCGCACAAACAATCCATGCTCCATTAAATTCGGTCATGTCCATCAATGGCGTATAAGGTATTTTCATCTTGTCCATGAAGACGATCAATGTCTGATCATCTGTCTGGTCATAAACACCTATCTCATGGTTAAACTGGAGTGCGCCAAACTCAAGATCAGATGCGTAAAAATAAAATTGATGACGAGCGACCTCTTCGAGCGTTCCGTCATTCAGGGTAGCTATAACCACCAAAACAGGATCGGCGATAACGCCCGGACGCAATTCAGGGTAAGTGACGTTGAGTTTCAAAGGGAAAACCGGTTGCAGGTTTTGATGAAAAATCGTCTTATTGGCATAAATCATGCGCGCTTGAAGCCGGTTAACATTTTGCCAATCCATCGGGCGGTCCGGCTGCCATTGCAGCGTTATCTCCTGATTAGCGTAAAACGTTGTCTGACCGGACAGATAGTTTAAAGACAATTCCGATGAGTTTGCAAGGACAGGAAACGCCAAAAAAGTAATCAGGATGAGGAAAAATTCTTTAACACCTTGTTTCATTTCGTATCACAATCCCCGTTGATGTGTGCTTGTATAGTTTTTATTATAGCACATACGATAAAAAGTATGGACGGCTGGTATTTTATTAAATAAAGTACCAACCGTCCATACTTTTTATTCTTCCTCCGGCTTCCCGACCAAATATTTATTATACATAAACGATATACCTAAAAACAGAACCCCGAGGATGATAAAACTGATAATTTTATAAATAATATCCAATTCAGAAATATCAACAAACACAATCCGTAACAGGGTTAAAGCAAACAGCACCATGCCCCCGACGCGCGAGGTCTTATCCTTGAGCACAAACCCCATAATAAACCAAAAGACACCGCTCACACCGAAACCTAAAGAAACCCACTCGCCCGCGACATAGCGAAAGACCGCGCAGATCAGCATCAGCATCCCGACCACAAACAGGCCTTCCTTCTCTTTATCCCGAAAAGGCAGCAAATCCTGATCCTCCCCCACGCTTTTGGCAAAGAAATAAATCCCGAAGAACGGAAACAATTCAACCAGAATAATCAACCAGCGCGCCACCAGCGTGAGCGCATAATCATCCCAAAAAACAAAACGCGCGAAAACAATCCCCAACAGGACATAGCTGTAAACCTTAAACCTTCTCAACCGCAAAACAAAAGCCAAGGAAAACAGGATCATCGCCTCAATGCTTAACGTAAACGTCACCCAATGTTTTAAGGCTAAAGAGCTGATAAACAGCACACCGTAAACACTGGCCAGGCAAGAAAACACATGATCAAAAATGAGATCAAGGGTCAACGATCCCGTCGGCTTTCGGCCGCGTTGGGACAACATAAAACAAACCGTCATAAAAAGTCCCGCGCACAAATAGTTGAACTCATACCAGGACAGCCACACCCCCACAAAATGAACCGGGGAAAAACGTGCTTGCCCCCAGACCGGAATAAAGCGGATAACCACCAGAACGGTTGCCAGATAATTGAAATAAACCGAGGGCTTATCCTGACGGACGCGACCAATCGCATAAAAGATGACGCCCACGCATCCCAAGGCTAATGACCCCCACGCCCCGTCGATATAATTCAGCAGCATGTGCATCAAAAAAACACCCCCGGCGCAAAACAGCGTCCACTCTTCAACCGGGGCTGTTGATTCCTGCCCGTCATCACCTTGCGCACGGTGGAGCGCTTTCAGTCGGTAATACGTGCCAAATATAACTCCGGCCTGGCCTCCGATCCTCAACCAATCCGGAACAGACAGATGATACGGCACCGGCATGCTTAAAAACCGGAAGACCACAAACCAGAATAATAGATAGCAATACATCCGAAAACGCCGCAGCTTGACATAATCCGCCAAAGTAAAAAGCAGCGCGGCTAACACCGTCAAAATAAATGTCTGCCACTCAGACGAGGCGACCGACCAGACGAAAAAG
Source organism: Candidatus Omnitrophota bacterium (assembly GCA_021108075.1). Classification (GTDB taxonomy): domain Bacteria; phylum Omnitrophota; class Gorgyraeia; order Zapsychrales; family Zapsychraceae; genus JAIORP01. The sequence continues at coordinate 20,211 of JAIORP010000099.1, forward strand.
GACAAATAAAGACAGGCCTTGGCCGAGAAAATATGATCAAAAAGCCTTTCCAGGGCGTTAGCGTCCACACTTTTTCGCGCCTTCCGCATCAGGGCGCAACAAGCCGCCATGGAAATGCTTCCCCATAAAAACATAAATTCGTTGAACGTCAACACCCAGCCCATGAATGGAACTGGACCCCTGTCAGCCTCAAAAATGGTTATTGCCATAAACTGGTACGTGACCAGCACCGTGACCGCGAAACTTAAATACTGAAAAATCCTTTGTTTAAAATGATAGCCGACAAAAATGAGGAATGGAATTTCAATGAACCATAATAACAAAGTGGTCTGGGGCACGAACTTGAGCGGAATGGCAAACGTGATCGCCATGACCGCGATGATCATATCGCCGCGGAACAAGGTTTGGTTCTTCTCTTTTTTCGTCCACAAAGCCGCCAGCAAATAGAACAGACCGATCGACAAAACAGCCAAAAAACACTGGTCATAAAATAATTTTGTGATCAGCGGATACGCCATGAAACTATATAAAATAAAATTACCGAAATTAACGCCCGCCAGGGTATTTCGCCGTTTGTCATCATCCTGCGGTTTAAGCACATGGATGCCCAGCAGATACACGAGCCAATAGACCGTCAGAAAAAAGAAATTCATCAGCAATGACGACTGGCCCGTTGGAATACCCAGAAAAGACGGCGCGACGGAAGACAAGGCGATGTTCGGCCTGACCCAGATATAATGCACGCCAAAGGTCAGCATGATCCCAAGAATCAAAATATTGACCCATTGCAATTTGTGGACCAGCACCAGGATAACAATCGATAATAAAGCGCAGCTGATAAATGTGAAGGTGGTGATATGCCCCAGGGTCGCTGTAACATACGCGATAAATAAAGAAAGCGAGACCATGGTTTCAGACTTGTACTTCAGAGCATGTCCGATCATTCCTGCCACGACAAGCGCCAGCAAAAACAAATCGAATATCTGACTGTGAATAATGCGCGAAGCCTCAAAATGATGCATAGCATAGGTCGTAAAATAGGTCAAGGCCCAAGCCCCGCCGAACATCACACGGCTGAAATTAAGGTAGCGCTCCTGGCGTTCAAACGTCTTCCCTAAATAAAATAATGCCACACAGATCACATAACCCAACAGCACTTTTAAATATGGACTAAAATACTTGAACGTGTAGCTGATCAAAAACCCCATGCCCAGGGTAAAAACAATGATCCCGATCTTGTTCAGCCAATAACGCCCGATATCCAATTCCATGTTCGAGGTCTTCCGGCCCTTGGTTGGTGTCTTGTCCAAAGCCCGGCTTTGCCCGGCATGTCGCGTGAGCGCTTCTTCCGCAGGAATTTCTTCAACCTGGTCCTCAAGGGCAGGCTCAGAGGTATCGACGGGAGACAGTTCTTCGATGTCGGTTTGCTCAGAGGAGTGTTCATCCATTGCTCCGGCTTGGGGCAAAATATCAGATGTCTCAACACGGTCTAAGGAAAGTTCCTGCGTGGGCGCCGCGAGGCCGGGATCGGCCTGTGATCGCATCCCATAAACACAACGCTCAATCTGATCGACTTTCAGCAATAAGCGTTTGATTTCCTGTTGCAGGTCATCGATCCTTTTTCTGGTCTCACGCAATTGCCGGGCGGCTTCCGGCAAGGTTTCAACCGGGCGAGTGGCATTAAGACGCTCATCCTTACTCTTGTCACGGGCGAACAGAACAAAGAACAAGGCCACCGGCCCGGTAAAAATCGCGAAAACAATATAGGCAAATGTTTCCAACCGTTTTTGATGAGCGATAACCCCGGTTGCGATCACGGATACAACCCAAAGAGTAAAAATAGACATATCCCCCTCCTGAATATCTGGATAAAATTAAAAATCTATATCATGCTTAAATGGCTGAATAAAAATGTCTCATATCCATTCTTTTTAATCGTCGATCTGATACAAAAAATCCAAAATATATCTTGAACAAAATATATAAATATTTCCTCATCCGGGTAAACAATTTTTTATCGAAACCTCCGTCATGATCTGAGTGCGCGCGAAAAACAAACAAAAGATGAAAAAAATAACTCTCCCGTTCGTGGTCATCCTCCGGTCACACAACCTTGCGATGGGTTACGCGAATGCTCTTGATCCAATCTTTGGGCACACCTGCTTGTCGCGCAAATTGAGGCCATTTCGATACGGCCTGCTGCACTTGCTCAAGGATGTCTAAAGCCCTGCCCTTTTGCATCGCGGTATTGCGTGCCAGATCAAGGAAGTCATTCTTATCAAAATGATCGCGCTTACCGTTCACGGACATTTGATGCACGCTCGTCCATTCCCCTCGCGGATTATAACTGTACGTCATATCAAACGCGGGGGAAAGTTTCCACTGGCCGGCCTGATCCATCAAGAAGGCAATGTTTTTCACATGGTCGTCCTGATTGCGCGCCATGATATTAAAGGTCGCGCGCCGGAACTGTTCTTCAATCCCCTGCATGCCAATCTCAAGTTTGCGGACCACCCGCAATGCCTGCTCATACGCATATACCCCGGCCTGATTAAAATCATAATGCGCCATCGCGCCCAAAGATTGCATATGAATTTTCTGACCCTTTTCTGTTCGGTCGAACCGTTTGGTCATAAAATGACTGCGCCCGTTCTCTTCCAGCAGACGGCATTCGTTCATCTCAATGCCCGCGGCCAGGGCCATTTTATAATAAGCGTACTCCACCCGTCCATACCCTTTCGGGTCCTCTAATTCTTTATCCCGGTTTCCGGATACACCGTCAAATTTTAACAGCCAACACGAAAACCCTGACCCCGCCCGCACCTGGCCGGAACGGACCTGATGGGTATCCGGGTTCCACGCGATGATCGCCTTGGCCCTTGCTCCGCCGGGGGATGAGCCGACCTGCAGAATATCCTGCAAAGCCCTGGCCCGGTCCGGGGAGGAAAATGATCCCTTCAAGGCCACACGTTGGGATAAAATCTCGCTGGCCAGCTCAACCAGGGCATCCACTTGAATATCCCGTGACGCTGAGCGCAACGGTCCGCGCGCCGGGGCAAATTCCAGCGCGCCCATTCCACGCGTGCCGATATAACACAAACGCTCGACAGGGTTGAAGCTTTCCGGCCGCCGCCCTTCTTTAGCCAGCCACGCGTCGATCAAGGCGTTTCCAAAACGGTCCGGCAGAGAATCGGCCAAAAGCCCGGGCAGGCCATGAAAAGTTTGCGCGGTCAAAGCGGGAAAAGAATAAATCTGCGGCGAGAGCGGCATCATCAATGGCGCCACTTCGATCTTGCTGGTCACAAATTCCGGATGATACTCAAAATGCGCAACCTGCTTTTCATCATCCCAGGCCACCGCGCCAATGGTCCGGCCCCAAAGTTTGACTTCAGCAATGCTCATGATTCCTCTCCCCAGGTCCAGTTTTGCGCCTGATCGTGCTCTTGCGCTGATGACGCGCGTTGCCGGACCTTGCCTCTCAACTTGACTTGCTGCAGCGGGCTGGCAACCGCCTCGGGCACAAGCGTTGGCAAATGATCGAGTAAATTCAAGGCCCGCAAAATACGAATAAATTTTGTGGTTTGAATCGATTCCCCCTGCTCGACCCGCTGGACCGTCGGCCGGGATATGCCGGCTTCAATGGCCAGGGCCTCCTGGGTCATATTACGGTTCAGCCGGTAGCGCGCGATGCGCCCGCCTAAGTCTTGTAATACAGCATTGTCAGACATATCGTCCATACCCACCTCCTCAAAAGAATGATCCCGCGTCCTATAAAACGTTATCTTTCAAATACTTACAAACCTTCAACATGTCCTAAACTGCTACACCGGGTAAACACCCGTCCCCGCCTTTAAAAAAATGACGGCTTTTGACCTGGACCCTTTCGTCGACATTCCATAAAACCAAACATTCACCCTTTTAGCTTGATCCGCCATGCCGGAAGATGTGCCACGACGGTCATATAATACAAAGTGTTAATTCTGATGCTTTAACCATAATTTACACTAATAATATATCATTTTTGATGCATAATGACAACTTAATTCAAAAAATAAATTATAAAAGCATCAATTATGATGCACAATAAGCATTAAGTGCAGCTAAAGCATCATTTTTGATGCGCAAAGACAACGAATATTCTTCACACAGAAATAGTACAATTTTTCGGGATCAGGGCGAGGTGAAATGTTTAAATGGTAGCTGAAATGTCTTCTTATACCAAATCCATTAATAAATTGTTCTATCTTAATTCTGAAAAGCAAAATTGGTTTTGATCATTATTTAATGGATCTGGTATTATTAATTCACAATCCACATTGCAATCTTCCAATAAAACTATCAGGAAAATTCGCGCGAAGCCATTCTCCGGAAAATTAATGCATCAATCACTATTATTCCTGTCCGGGGATCTAAAACTGGACTAGATATATCTCGATAGGATATTACGCGGTCTAATTCATAATTTACTGCGCTAATTTATTTCTCTTGAATGTATTCTTCCGTTTCTTTCAAAAAAAATCATCCCCCTGCTCTTCTAAGTCAACTCTTCCGCGCGCGGCTCATGCGCCTTAACACCATACACCTTTTCATAAGCCTGGCAGAAGGGGCACATGCCACCAAGCGATTTAACAATTATGTAGGCCAGGCCTTTTTGTTTGTCACTGGCCCGCGAGCAGACCGGGCACGCGACACATTTCCGGGCCATGCGACGATCTTTTTCAGTTATTTCAGCCATTCTATTCCTCCTTGCGTTTCATGCCGACTGTCAGGACATTCCGAACAGACGGCATCCACCCGAGGTATCGAGCGCGTAACGTCCCAACCTCTTATAATCATTCACATGTTTGATATTTAACATTTTTGCGGTGCATTTCTCTAAGATGTGGCTGGTCTCATTTTTAAGCTAAAAATATTGTGGCCCATCGATCTCGCCTTTTGGACGGGCATCCTGCGATTCTATCATCCGCTGATCATACCAGCCCGTTGATCCGGTCGCCGTAGCGGTCGATCAACCGATAAACAATCCAACACACACGAGCCATATCCATCTCTTCATTGATCTTCCCCTTTGCTAAAACCCCGAACCCTCACAAAGAATGGCCTGTCTTTATATTGAAATCCATTGTGCATTTCGTCAAGCTCAAATCGCATTATTTGTTCTCTTTTGTTAAGCGGTTTAACTGAGACCTTGTTTCCCCAATTGCACCACAGCCGGGTCAACCGCAAGCGCCAGGGCTGTGGCAGAGACGATGAAAACAAAAAAAATAATTGATCTGTTCCTTCTTCAAACTTTAAGAGCACATGGAGACTGTTGCGAAATGCCAGTTTGATGAAATCAAGTTTGATTCAAGCGACGTTTTCAAAAAATTGATCAAAAAAGGTTGGGCAAAAAAATAAATTCAATAAAAATACAATTAATAGACAATCCAGATTAAAAAAAATCGTAGGATAAAAATCTTTGGTCAAAATTTCATAAAAATTTTATCTATTTTGCAATAGTCCCATCAAAAAAAGGCATGACCCAGTACTTGGAACGGGTTGTTCCCGTCCGCGCTGTTGTCGTGCAACCCGCAAAAATGGCGACACAAAAAATACATAGAATGAATCGGTCTCATCCCTATGTTAACTTCTCCCCGGAAGCCCGGCGCGACAACATATTCATTTGTCCGCATCTAAGATAACCTTCGTATTTTCAATGAGTTGCCGAGGCTTAAACAAGCCGTTTTCCAGGTTAAAAAGCACTATCAGCCTATCTCTAGTTCAAGTATATTATACGAATCCAGAGGGCCAACCCCTGACCACGCGCTGCAAAAAAACATTTTCCGTAAGACGCATCTTTTGGTATGATTTATGTTCCATTATATTATCTTTTTTATTAATGATGACTCATCCGTTTAAAACTGGATTATAGTGAACGGCGATTTTTTCATTTTTACATAGTTCTGTCAGATAATTTCTGACATACTAAATGATCAAATAGAGATGGGGTGCTCCTTCAGGATATATACCGCATTATGAATAACTTCAGCAGTAACCATCATTCCCAAAATAGGATAAAAAATCATTGCTCGATTGGTAATACAAATTAACTATGAAAAAAATATCATTCATTGAAATCTCCCATCGTATTTATGATTCCGAGTTACCTGAATTTGATTGCGTGATCGGAATTGCCTCAGGAGGCATTATTCCTGCGGCAGCGATTGCCTTTCGGACCTATACCGATTTTCACATTATTTACGTCCAATACCGGGATGACCCACGCAAGCCCAAACACGACCAACCGCGCATTCTCCAACCCTTTCATATCGATAAGAATTACCACTCATTGCTGATAGTCGATGATTTCAGTATCAGCGGACAAACCCTTGCGACAGCTAAAAAACTTTTTCCTGACCAAATGATCCACACATTGGTCCTCCAAGGCAAAGCGGATTTCGTGCTCTTTCCGGAGCTCACCCAACATGTTCTCTGGCCTTGGTCACTACAAAGCAAAACACTGAATTATGATAATGTCAACACCTCGTTAACGTAACCGCATGTTTATCCGTTCGTCTTGATGTTGGACGTCACGTGTTTTGAAAAGAAGTGAAGCCTATGTCAGACAAAGCCTGTTACAAACCCGAAACATTCTTAAAAAATTAAAAAAGCGCACCACCTTGTGGGGTTATCCACAGATTAAATTGAAATTGGTTCTCTTTTCGTTGTTTATTCTTTTTAAAAACGATAACTA
>JAIORP010000190.1 GCA_021108075.1 Candidatus Omnitrophota bacterium
CAATTCCATTAAATAATGACCAAAACCAATTCTGCTTTTCAGAATTAAGATAGAGCAATTTATTAATGGATTTGGTATTATTAATCTTCTTTTTGTTTTAACCTGCCCAGACGCGATCATGTACCGACAACTCACTGATGCTGAAAAAAGGGCCTATAAAGGGATACTTTCTTTCTTAACATTGCTGGACAGCATCCAGACCGTAAATTTTCCGCACTTTTCTGACTACATCACATCAGCAGAGCGGAAGTGGCTCGCTTATGAAAAAATCAATTTGGCGAGACAGTAATATAGATATAATAGTATATATAGTGATTTCTCGACACGTTCTTTCTAGTGTTTCCCTGTAAAAATTTTCGTCAATTTTATCCCTGCTTTTTTTTATATTAAAGGAACAAAAATATTTTTTTTACCGACGACAAATACATCCTCTTGTCGCAAACATCCTTGAAAAAATACCGCTAAAACAGACATATCCAACCACATAAAATTTACCCGGACTGGTTGCATCTGCGGAAGTTTTCGTTTATACTTCAATGGACAGAGAGATTTGTCGTATTTGACGAAAATGGCAAACCTGCTGTAAAGCAGGGACTCCTGAACAAGTTCAGGGCGGTGAGTCCAATAGGGTTCACTGGCAAAGCTATTGGGTCCTTAAGGAGGATAGCCTGGCTACCGAAACAGATACCACATTGGTAAAGCCTATTCCTTATTTTAGGGATAGGTTTTTTTATTTATAGAAAGACCATAAATGAAGACGGAAAAGATCAATACAAAGGAGTTCTGATCATGATGAAACAAGTCTCTCGCACAAATAGAGCACTCAAAACGTTATCATTCGTTTTAATTTCCCTCATATTCATGATGCCAGTAATCGCAAGCGCGATGGAAAATGTTGATTTCGTTCGAGAATTAAAAGCAAAATTAAATGAACCAGCCGATATTGTCATTTCAAAGACTTTAGATATTTATGTGCTGGACAAAAAGCAAGGCATCATTTCCATTTATGACGCCTTTGGCAACTTAACAAACACAATCGGAGAAGCCGGAACATCGGATGAATATCTTTCTAAGCCAAGATCAATAGCGTTAACTCTTGAAGAAGATATTGTTATCGCAGATACAGGCAATAACCGCGTGGTTGTCTTTAATTCCAGGGGCGACTTCCTTTATGAACTGGGAAATTATGGAAAAAAACGCGGACAATTCATCCTGCCAATTAGTGTAGCTGTTGATCCGATCGGCTATATCTATGTCGCTGACGCTAGTAATAAGACTCTATCAAGATTCAGCCCTCACGGCGTTTTTCTTGGACAAAAGGAAACAGATTATAAACCACAGGATATTGTATTTGACCCACAGAGGAACATGTATGTGCTTTATCCTGAGACCGGATCAATTTTTAAATATTCTCCGGAAGGGAAAGTTTTAAGCGAAATAAAGGTAGAAATAAACGGTGAGAATTGTCTGCATAAAACAGTCGGCATCGATGTTGATACACGTGGTGACATTTATCTGATCGAAACAGCCCATCATACCATCAAGAAGATTGATCAAAAAGGAAATATCTTGTTCTCCTTCGGATCACAAGGTGCCGGCCGGGGTCAGTTTGAAAAACCGTTAAATATCGCTACGGACACAAGTGACAATGTTTACATTGCTGACTCAAAAAACGGTCGTGTCCAGGTCCTAAAAGTTTATGGAAGCATTAAATCTGATTTAAATCCAGTAGCTTTTGAACCTCCGATTATTGATTTCGTAAAATCAATAAAAGCAGAAGAAAAAATATCTGATATATTTATCAATCAGCGTCAAGAAATATACACATTATCAGATTATTACGACCATATCGTCTGGCATAATGATCGAGCCATAACGATTGGGGAAGAAGGACGGCAAGCAGGACAATTCAAGCAACCAAAGGCACTCTATGTTGATTATGAAGGAAAAATACTAGTTTCTGACACAGGAAACCATCGCTTGCAATTCTTACGTCAGGATGGGACCCATGACTATCATTTTGGCGTCAAGGGCACGGAGCGTAGTAAATTTCTGGAACCTTCGGGGGTCGCCATTAATCATAAGGGCGAAATATATGTTGCCGATACGTTAAATCATCGAATCCAAATTTTCAACCCTGATGGTATCCACCTTAAAAGTTTTGGAAAAAAAATGATTAAGACAGATGAAGATCCCGCTTATGGAGGATTTCAAAATCCGACAGCAATCATCTTCAACTCCAAAGAACAACTATATGTTCTTGACAACTCGAATAAACGAATTCAAGTCTTTACTAAGGACGGTGACTTTATACAAGAAATCTCCGGTGGCCCAAATCATCTCTTTGAATTTCTAGAACCGACAGACATAACGATTGATGAAAACGATTATTTGTATGTTGCCGACAGAGCCGACCATTCTGTTAAAATATTCGAACCAGATGGTAAATATTTTATAAAATTCGGTTCACCAGGAAAAGGCCCAAGCTATTTCCCAAAAATTTCTTCTGTCGCCGCATCCAGAGGAAAAATCTATGTCGCAGATTATAATGTCGATAAAATCAAAGTCTTCCGTTTTAATCCACATGCTGAATGGGATTATGCTGCTGAAGATTTACCAGACGAAGACATTTTGCCTGAATGGGATTATACGGCTGAAGACTTATCAGACGAAGACATTTTGCCTGAACAGAATCTGTTAGCTGAAGATATCCCCATATACGATGTGATGGCAGATCTGACAGAAGAAATTGCTGAAGCTATCCCGGAAGAACCAATTGAACAAGCGGTTCAAGATCAGACTGTTCAACCAAATGAAGAGGAACGCATTTTATTGACAATCAAGTCTCATCCTTTAACAGAACAAGAAACTCTTGACCCCCAACAATATTCAAATGTACGACGAATGGCGTTACAAAAAATTCAGGATGAATTATCCTTGAAACTCGGCATTTCTAAAGAACAAATCCAAAGCTTCATGAATATTGAAGCTGAAGAAATATTACCAACCGGACAATTAATGTTGACGGTCAGCGTTTCCAAGCAGAAGTAACAGTTCCCTCTTAATCCCGGGGCAGGGGTGTCATACTCCTGCCCCTACAATTTTTCCTTTCAGAAGAAACATCATCTTAAAATAATTATATTTCCATGGATATAATTGACGGATGGACTCCTCGATCATATAATAAATTTAGCATAATAATGATATAATAAAACTATAAAAAAATCATCAACAGCAAGTTGCACCAGAAGAGTCCGAGGAGGACCTGCGCCATTCTCGACGCAGAAAATGACCGCTTCAGGCTACAAATTCTATCATCAAAAAATCAGCTTATCTGAACCACCCACCTATTTGGATCTGGATTGTGGAACCGGAGATATCATGCTGCAGATATCTGAAGAATCCTTTGCTCCTGGGTTTAACTCCGCTGATAAACTGATTGAATGGATAAAAATTTCTGGACCCGGTGCCGGTAAAAAAACGATAAAAAAATACCGTGAGAGCTCATTTATTTTATTTTTAAAAAATTAACACGGATGTGGCGTTTGCCATTCCATTTCATTACATTCAATATTCAGGGACAAAAGAATGAAACCGCTTACATTCAAAGGCCGCTTGCTCAGGACAAAAACAAATCTTTTTCTTCGGTCACAAAACATTTTATTAAAAACACTCGGTAAAATAGAGCCTGGAACACGCTCCTACAGCCTCGTCCAAAAATTCTTAAAGGACGTCGTCGGAGGATATCCTATCGCCATAAAACTGGATATCAATGATCCATGCAATTTAAGTTACAAAACATGTTACACAAAAAACAATAACCGCATTTTATCATTTGAAAACATCCGCAACATACTGCAACAAATAGGGGCTGTTCCCTTACGGCTTGACATACTGGGCGGAGAGCCTTTACGCCATCCGAACCTGTGTGATATTATCGCATACGCAAAGAAGTCGACTAAAATTAAGGACGTGGTGCTCTACACAAATGGTACCCTCGCAACCGCAAGTTTAACAAAAAAATTAGCCCAATCCGGACTGGATACAGCCATTGTCACCCTGATTAGCTACCAGCCAGACTTTCACGACGAGTTTACCGGACAAGACGGTTCCTGGAACGCAACGGTAGAAGGGGTCCGGCGTTTTAAAGCGACCGGGATCAAAACCAATACATTCACTGCCATACACAATAAAAATATTCGTGACATACAAGCTATTTCTCTTTTTGTTCGCCACGAGTTAAAAGTCACCCCGCTGTTTCACCAATACATTCCTCAATCGGACCAAGATCCGTTACTCCCAACCCCTCAACAATGGAATCGGGCTAAAAATGATATGATCAAGATGATGCCCAAACAGTATTTTTCATATCCGCACAACATTCTGACGTTCTGTGGCAGAATCTGCCTTGGTGGATATTATGTTTATTCCATCAAAGTCGATGGAACAATCACACCTTGTCCATTCATGCAGGATATCAAACTGGGCAACATATTAAAAAACAATTTCTGGGACAGCATCGCTCAAAAATGCAACAATTCTCAAATGAAAACATTCTTATCTATTCCTGATGAATGCCAGGACTGTCGTTACAAAAATTACTGCGGTGGAGGCTGCCGTGCGGTCAATCCATCTGAGACAGCTGATTTCAAGACAAAAGATTGCCGTTGCCTGGGACCATGGCAAGTCGATATGGATCCCAATCAAATCCCTGAACACATTCCAACTTTTTTCTAGAAAAACAACACCAAAATATTTAAAACTTATCTCATTTCTTCAGCCTGATAAAGTCACCTTCATTATGATAAAAATTTTTGGAAATCATTTAATGGAATTGGTATAATTGTCTAAACGATTCTGCTTTTCCCGACGTTTTAAAGAGAATATCAGAATTGAAATTGAACAACTCATTGATGGATTTGGCATAAAACAAAGGCCACATTCAAACAGACAATCTCATATATGACATTAAATCTAAATAGACATATCCATCGACTTTCATTCTGGTTCATTTTATTTTTTATATCCTTAACGATCCTGTGCCTGCCGACACTCATGATTCCGTTCGCGCACCATGATGATCTCAGTTATTTTGATCACCACCCCAAACTATTCACAAAATACCCTTATCATGACATTAATTTCTCCATAGGCAGATATACGGCCGCTTATTTTGGATCAATATTAAGCTGGTTTATTTATCGCATTGATGATCTAAAATGGATTCGTCTATTCAATATTGTCCAGTTAAGTTTAGCAGGTGCCTTAATCGTACAAACGGTCAACCGTTGGATCAAACAACCTTTTCAAACTTTTCTTATAACATTGACACTATTTTCTTTACCCCCATTTCAAATTTTTATTGCTTATAGTGGGATTGCTTGCTTTTTTCCAGCAATCTGGTTGTCATTAGCAGCAGCGGTCATGGTCTGGGATATTCCCACGCAGCGACCATTCCATAAAAGGCTACGGCATAAAAAAGCAATCGGCAGTTGCCTGTTGTTTCTTTGCGCCATCACGACATATCCATCAGCAGCTATGTTATTTTGGGGAGTAAGTCTCGGATTCTATTTGATACATCTGCAAACAAAAAAAAGGGACCTGCATTTGATCCTTCTGCATGTCTTCATCTCAGGGATAAGCTGTATCGCCATATACGCCGGTCTGATTAAAATCATTGGAAAACATTTTCTCAATACTATTACAACCACATCACTATACAATCCGTATTCCATAACAACGGATTTCTGGGGAAAATTAACATGGTTCTTCAAGGAACCTCTTTTTAATGTCACGAATTTCTGGAATATATTTCCAAATGTTTATATATACGGCATCTCAATCCTTTTCATCCTTGGCGCCTGTTTTCTCAGGGTCAAAAATACGATTCGAAAAAAGCCATTAACCAGCGATAACATGCTCCAGTTTTACATCCTTCCCGTTACAACCATTATCGCTTTTACAATCTTGAGTTATCTGCCGAATTTATTGGCAACGGGTCAAGCGCCCTGGTACCGCTGTTCAGTCGGGTTAACGACTTCCATATTTTGTCTTATGATTTGGTCCGGCTATGTTTATTTCAGCTACTTTTTATCGGCAAAACATTCTTTGCCAAAAATATTGTTATCCGTTCTCTGTCTGACCGGTTCGTATTCCGCCTGCCAAACGATGGTCATTCATCGCGTTATACCAAGCTGTATGGAAACACAAAAAATAATAACGAGTATTAATCGAGCTCATCAATCGAATAAAACATTCAATCATATTCATTTTATCGTTCCATATCGTGATAATAAAAGAATACGCTATGATGAATTTGGGGTCTTGTCCTCGCAATATTCTTTTAATATCCCTTCATTGATCAATCTCGCGTATAAAGAATTAAATTTAGACCAATCCATAAAGCCTAAAGACATGCGCTACAGTTCCAGCTTGCCCGGACAAATATCCCAATTTTCTCCAAAAATACTGGTCATCGATCTGTCCCGATAATCTATTCAAGCCGACCACCCACTATCGAATCCCGGGATCGGAAAAAATAAAGACCGATGAATGTCATTGCCCAATTTGATATATTTCTTTATAATAAGTCACAATTCAATAAAGATAATAAATAGAGATCATGAAAAAGACATCTATCATATGCCTGTTGGTGCTCACATGATTATTCAATGTCCATACTGTCCTGGCCAAAGACAAATTGATTCCCATCACAAACAATGTCTATTCTTATGTGGATGCCGATGACGCGCCTGACGAACGGTCATTTGGGGCTAATGCCGGAATTATCATCGGTGATAGGCATTGTGGATCGACACGTTAACGTCCGCGAAATCAATAGCGTCATTCTGTGCGCGGCGCTTAACCGGCTGATTCAGTACCAAGTTGCGCAGACGCCTTCTTGTTTGATAAGCATCTTATCGGGCCTATAATCCCTGATATCAATAAATAGAGGGCACGAAAGCCTTATCATCATAATTGCTTGAGTTGCGCGCATATCACGTTTCCATGATCAACATTTGCTTTTTAAATTTGATTTTAATAAAATATCTGACGCGCTTAAATCTTTATTACACAGACAACAAAACATTCAAAATGATCACTTATCAAAATATCACATTAGAATTCGGCAAGAAGCATATTTTTCACAAGTTTAACCTAAAGATACAACGTGGCGATAAAATCATCCTGCAGGGGAAGTCTGGCACGGGTAAATCTTCAATCCTGGCATTATTACTCGGTTTCAAACAACCTCAGAAAGGACGGATTATTTTTAATAATATGACAGTCAATCCTCAAAATATTTGGGCCGTAAGGCAACAAATCGCTTATGTCGATCAAGACGTCAGTCTGGGGGACACGACGGTCCAAGAATTTATTCAGATCGTTCAAGCATTTAAAGCCAACCAATTAGCAAAATTTCACACCGATCAACAAAATAAATTATTATCTTTCTTTGAGCTGTCTGATGATATCTTAAAAAAAAGCATGGTCAATATATCGGGGGGGGAACGACAGCGGATTGCCTTTATCATATCCATCTTACTGAACAGATCCGTTTTTCTCTTAGACGAAGTCACGTCTTCACTCGATAAAGAATTAAAAAACAAAGTTGTCGACTATTTTATGGGTCTGAAAGAACAAACCGTTATATCGATCTCCCATGACAACCTGTGGTTAAACCATCCCAAGGCTAAAATTTTTAATATGGATAAAAAGCAATGGAAGTGATAAATATCTCCTTTATTCATTTAGGGCTGACTTTTCTCCTTTTGATCATCCCGATCATCATTTGCCGAATTTACCGCATTGCTTTGTGCAAGGACATTATCTACGCAACTGTACGAATGACCGTCCAGTTGGTTCTGATCGGTTTCTTCTTAAAATATCTGTTTAAAGTTAATAACCCTATATTAAATTTTTTGTGGCTCCTATTGATGATTAGCATTGCCGTTTACTCTGCACTGAATCGTTCTGGCATGAAAATTTCTAAAATCATGTGGCCGACTTTTCTTTCTTTTTCATTAGCGACATTGCTCGTTGTCTTTTATTTGAATACTTTTATTATTCGCCTGGATTATGTCCTTGATGCCCGTTATCTAATTATTCTCGGCGGAATGTTGCTGGGGAACTCTTTAAGGGGAAATATTATCGGTATAACAACCTTTTATAAAAGCATTCAAAAAGACCAAAAAGAATTTTTTTATAAACTTTCACTCGGCGCAACGCTAGAAGAGGCTGTGTTGCCGTATTTACGGGAAAGTATTGAGTTAGCGTTAAAACCCTCATTAGCCGCGATGGCCACCATGGGGATTGTTGCATTACCGGGGATGATGACAGGTGTTATCCTCGGAGGAGTCAGTCCGGATATTGCCATAAAATATCAAATCATGATCATGATGGGCATTATTGTCAGTACGGTCATTAGTGTCGTGCTTACCATTATATTAACAAAACCAATCTGTTTTACACCTTACGGCATACTCTCCAGCGACATCTTTCAAAAGGATCAGGATTAATCCATGAATGCTGCGCGTGCCCACAACAGTACTCCCGATTATATTCACGGATATTCTGAAGGCGAATCCAACCGTTTAACAGATCAAGCCAATACATTAGCGGAATATCTGCATCACGATACTGTTTATGCTCAGGGGGAACATGTCCTTGAAATCGGTTGCGGGGTCGGGGCCCAAACAGTTATTCTCGCGCGGAACCATCCACAGACCTGTTTTACCAGTATCGATATATCATTCCCATCACTTATATTGGCTCGGGAACGCATCCATTCATGTGGCTGCACAAATGTCAGTTTTCAACAGGCGGATATTTTCAACTTACCTTTTTCAACAGAGACATTCGACCATGTCTTTTTATGCTTTGTCCTCGAACATTTAAGGGATCCGGTCCTAGCCCTGCAGCATATTCAACGTATCCTGAAGAAATCCGGTTCAATGACTGTCATTGAAGGGGACCATGGGTCTGCTATTTTTCACCCTTTCAGTTCCAAAGCCCAACAGACGATTCAATGTTTAGTCAACCGTCAGGCACAATCAGGAGGAAATGCCTTAATCGGTCGCGCGTTGTATCCATTGCTCCAACAGGCGCAATACAAGAACATAAACGTATCACCCCGGCAAATATACACAGACGCATCCTGTCCTGACCTCGTGGACAGCTTCACAAAAAAAACATTTATTGCCATGGTCGAAACTGTTAAACCCCAAGTCCTTGCAAACCAGGAAATGGATCCGTATGAATGGCAGCAAGGCATTGAGGATCTTTATCGCACCACGACATTAAGCGGGTCTTTCGCGTATACGTTCTTTAAGGCAACCGCCTTAAAATAAATTTCATGCTAATAATACCAATTCCATCAAATAATGACCAAAACCAATTCTGCTTTTCAGAATTAAGATAGAACAATTTATTGATGGATTTGGTATAACACAGATCTAAATTCCTGATCAACATCCCAGAAACGAATCCTTAACCAAATTCGTTTCGATCCAAACATAAATCACCCACTGTCGGAAAACGAAATCCACATCTAAGGTCATGCTAAAAAATTATTGAATTTATATTGGATCCTGTTTAGAACTCATTTATAGTATTATATAAATATATACAAATAAGTTGCAAAGTCATACTTTCAATACTCTTATATAATATCTATTTGATTCCATTTAAATTTTTTTCTCCATTAAAAAAGTCCGCACACACAACAATGGATAAACGGTGGGAATAAAAACACTTTTTAGTAAATATCTTAGCAATCGAAAAAACAACACGACACTTCATCACAGGATTGTTGTTGTCTTATTACTTATTATTACAACCTGGGGTATCTTTATATCGGTCATACTCCAAACCTCTTTGCAATCAATATTAATTCAAAGGGATCTATCTCCGGATATCATCCAGCACATTTCCCGCAGATTCATTCTCATCAGCACCGGTTTCACCTTTATCGGTCTAATCGTCTTCAGCCTCATAGGATATTTCTTTTCAAAATCAATAACCCGCCCTATAAGAAAATTAATCGCACGAATATCCAACATGTCTAACGAATATGCAAACGTTGAAATGGATATCAAAAATCAGAACGAAATTGAACAACTTACCAAGACCTTTAACAACATGTATGAAGAATTTCATAAGACAATGGTATCAAAAGAGTATTTTGACCGTATCATAAATAATATGTTGGAATGCATCATTGTTGTTTCGACCGACAAAAAAGTTCAAAAGGTCAACCAAGCAGTCATAAACGTATTAAAGTATAACGAAGACGAAATATTGGGCCAACATATGCGTGTTTTATTCACAAATGCAAGCCACAATCAGGAAATATTTACAGACAAAGCATTCCAAAAACTGCAAAAATACGAATCCGCAATCTACCGGGAGGCCGTATTCATTTCAAAAAACAACAAGGAAATACCTGTTTTTATATCCTTATCTGTCATGAAAGAACGCAACAAAACAATTGGCTTTGTTTGCGTCGCGCAGGATATTTCCATTCGTAAAAAAATGGAGAAAGAACGATACATCAAATATCAAAACCAAATGATCGTCGACCAAATATTGCAGGAAGTGGCGAAGGGCAGTTCTTTAAACAGCATCCTGGATCTGGCCATTGAATATATTCTATCCCATTCACTTTTTAATCTGAAGAAACAAGGGGCCATCTTTGTCAAAAACATGAATGATGACAATTTAACCATGACAGCTCATCGCAATATGCCACCTGAAATTCTTAAATCCTGTGCC
Source organism: Candidatus Omnitrophota bacterium (assembly GCA_021108075.1). Lineage (GTDB taxonomy): Bacteria > Omnitrophota > Gorgyraeia > Zapsychrales > Zapsychraceae > JAIORP01. The sequence continues at coordinate 10,774 of JAIORP010000190.1, forward strand.
ACGATTAAACCTAACGAATGTTTTTGTGGTAAAGCTGTCTCAGAGCGTAAATTTATTTTTACAAACAGCCACAATCATTTTCACTCCTCAAAGAGCAAGAAGGAACATGGACATTACAGTGTGCCGATTATCTCTCAAACAAACAATTTGATCGGGGTTATGAATGTTTATGTAGAGCAATCCCATCAGATAAATCCTCAAGAAGAAGAATTCTTGAGTGACATAAGCAATATCATCGCTAATATTATCGAAAGCGAGCGATACCAGGAAAAATTGGAAAACATGAATGTGGAACTGGTTGAAAGGGAACAGCGTTTAGAAAAAATGCTGAAAAAAACACAAGAAATGCACGATACTTTAAAAAGCACGCATGATCAACTGCTCCAGTCAGAAAAAATGGCTTCAATCGGACAATTAGCCGCTGGCGTGGCTCATGAAATTAATAATCCCATGGGCTACATTCAAACAAACCTGTCCGCGATGAAAGGCTATATCGAAGTCTACGCACGCCTGTTCCGTATCATTGACCATATCAAACTCGCTGTGAGCGAGAATGACTTCACCGAAGCGGCCAAAACAGTTGAAGAAATGAATAAAATTGAGGAGGAGATTGATTTCAGCTTTATTTCCCAAGACACGGAATCGCTTATCACAGAATGCTGTGAAGGTATTTCCCGGGTAAAATCGATTATAACAAGTTTACGAACTTTTTCTCATTCGGACGAAGGCGAGGTCAAACTGAATAACATTGAAACCATATTAGATAAAGCCATTGAAATTGCGTGGAATGAAATAAAATATAGCGCAGAATTAACAAAGCATTATAGCCGTATACCGGAAGTCCCCTGTAATGCCATTCAAATCGGTCAGGTCTTTCTTAACATTATCGTCAATGCAGGCCAAGCCATTCTAAAAAAGGGAACAATCACGGTAAAAACTTATACCGATTCAAAGCACGCCTATGTTGAAATCAGTGACACAGGCGCCGGAATCCCGGAAGAAAAATTCAAAGATATCTTTAATCCTTTTTTTACAACAAAATCCTCAGGGAAAGGAACCGGACTGGGGTTAAGTATCAGTTATAATATCATTAAAGAACACGGGGGGATAATAAACGTCACATCCGAAGAAGACAGAGGAACAACCTTTACAATCACCTTACCCTATAAAGAACACATCCGTCAGGATTAATCATCATCTAATGTTGTTTTAAATATTGCCCAGACAGGACGATGGTCTGAAACGACAATCTTGGCCCTTTGATCATTATTTGAAAACATATTTTCATCAAACTTGATAATACCAGACTTGCCCGTGTATTCCTTCACATATTGACGTTGGAACCATATATTATCATACAGACTCGTGTCAGTAACAGTTGTTTTTGCGGGCGGGCGGATCAAATACGTCATCGTGTGATATTTCTTTATCCGATTCCAGCCCTTATCATCTGGAGAAAAATTAAAGTCACCGAGCATAATGATGTCGTTTTCGTTCGGATATTTTTTTTGGATCATCTCATATACCTGCGCTAATTTTATAAGCTCAGGCCGACGTTCTTCTTTATTACGGCCGTATAAAAGATGAATCGTTACTAATATAAAATCAAAATTACCGGATTTAAAAGTCGCATAATATGGCTCTCGGATGAAGTCATCATGAACATCATCATATAACTGGCCGTCTTCAACCACGTCAATCAGCTGAGGATTATACAAAAAGGCATAGCGTTCTTTGACTTTATTTCCCACGCTGGGGCTGATAATATAATCAAAATCATAACCAAACTTCTCTAAAATCTTTGTCGTACGAACAAGCACCTTCTCATCACGTAATTCTTGAATAGCTGTAATATCGCAATGTTTTAGAACATGGGCAATATTTTTCAACTCACTATCATCTCGACTTTTATTTGAAAAAATTCGAATGTTAAATGAACAGACTTTAAGCTCTTCTTTTTTGACAAAATGCTGGGCTGTACCATGCGTCTCATAATCATCGTAATCATTGCAATCATACTCCTCAACAGATTCATCGTCTTGTCCGTCATCGGCTCCCAAGTCTTTTAATTTCTTTAAGCCCGCATCGGATAAGTCCTTTACATTCTTGATCGATTTTTTAACAATTTTCTTCGCGCCGGGTGTTATTTCTTCCAGCTTACTTTTAACCTTCTCATCGTGACGGCCTAATAAATATCCCCCAAAACCGATAAAGATGATAAGGAAAATATATCCTGTAATATTATTACTCTTTCTTTTTGGCATAAAACGCTCCTTTATGGTAAAAATATCAAATGATCCCTTTACTTAAAAATAATGAAATATCGGACATAATGCAATAATTTTTCCATAAATTTGGGACAGGGCCATATTTAAGCCCGTGACAGGACTTGGTATATAAGGGGGATAGCCCTCCATGGGGAAAGCAAATAAAAAAACGAAAAATTATAACCTTAGTATTGTGCTTATTTCAACCATAAGATAAAATACAAAAAGTAATTGTTCTTCTTTTAATAAATAAGGTAGAAGAAACATATTTTCGATCATATTGAATCAGAGGGGGATAGTCGTGACCACGGACCAGACAAACGCAGACAATCTACGCAAAAATTATTTTATTAAGAAAGAATTTCAAACATTATTTATCATAAAATTTTGCAGCATCATTATCGGGGCCGCTATTCTATCCAGTATTTTAATCTATTTCATTTACCGCAACAAAGCCTTGCACGCGTTTAAAGAATTCAACACGATTGATATCCACACGTTCACAGGTTTTATCATGCCCATGACCATTACCATGGGACTTGTTGTAACAGCGATCGCCTCTTTTTTTACGATCATATTAAGTCTTTACACCTCGCATAAAATTGCCGGCCCACTCTACCGCATGCAAAAAGAAATTAAAAAAATGAAAATAAAAAATTTTGAGACAAAAATCGCGCTAAGAACAAATGATCAGTTGCAAGATTTTTGTTGCGACTTAGAAGAATTGCGCCTTCTTTTAAACGAAGCCTTTTGCGGGATAATAAAAAACTGGGAGGCCTTAAAGCCGAAATTAAACCATTATATCCAACAAACAAAAGACAAAGATGCTATTGAATCTAAAAGCGATCTTGAACGCATTTTACGAGACATACGCATCGACCGCACAGAACCAGAGAAAAATATATATATCAAACCAAGATGGGATGATGTTGTTTCCATCGATTAAGAGGAGGGTTATAGTGAAAATTCTTATCCTGTTCTTCCTATTCCTATCACTGGCGATGCCAGGAACAATCTTGGCCGAAGAGAATATCATCCAGACGCCCATTCAATCCGTCGCTCTATTCAAAAATGGCTTGGCGGTGGTGACACGGACGATACCCGTTCAATCTGCAGGACGATATTCCGTTGAATTAGATATCGCACCCGTGCAGGGAACGTTTTGGATCAACCAATCAAACATCACAACGCGTGTCCTGAAAAAAGAAGTCACATCAAATAAAATTCCCGATGATATTTCAATCTTCAATAAAAATTTGGTCGGAAAAGAAGTGGAAATCTTTTTCAATGATAATAATATTCTGCCTGTCAAAGGGACCATTCAAAAAATTGAGTCATCGGCTGATACCCGGACATGGTCGCGCCAACACGAAAATACGCGTTATCCTCATAGCACGTTTCAAAACGTCTCACGGATTCCAGGATTTAAACAATCATCATTCTGGTATGTCAAAACATTAAGCGGATTAACGCTGGTTGACCCCGGCATTATCGCCTATTTCAACGTTCTTCAACCAATAGATTCTTATCAACATACACAGTCTGTCCTGCAGCTGCAGGTTGATAAATTGCCGGAGGATACAGCACCTCTCACGATGCGATACTTAACCAAAGGGCTGTCATGGACACCGAGTTACAGGCTGGATATGACCGATCCCGCGCAACTCACCATTGAGCAAAAAATTGTCATTAAAAATGAGTTAGAAGACTTAGCTAATGTGCCTATAGAGCTGATCTCCGGTTATCCAGAAATAAAGTTTGCACATGTCATATCCCCATTATCATTGCAAACGACGTGGCAAAAATTTTTCAATCAGTTAAATCAGCGTCCCAGGCAGCAACACAATACCACAATCAATACCATAGCGACACAATCCATCCAACACGAACCTGATTATCTTTCACCGAATCAAAATAATCCGACCAAACCCATGGGAGACGGAGTGGATTTGCACTACCATTCAATTGGAAAACATTCGTTACGGGCCGGCGAAGTCTTATCTTTAAAAATTGCCCGAAGTCAAACCCCATACGAAAAAATTATTGAGTGGATCATTCCTGACACCCGTGATGCAGAAGGCCGTTATGTTGATGATTACCGTCGAAGAGAAAATCCTAATCGCTACAAAGAAACCGCGTGGGATGCCATCCGGTTTGAGAACCCGTTTGATTTCCCCATGACCACCGCCGCAACGATGATCGAATCCAAGGGCCATTTTAACGGCCAAACCATCAGTTATTGGGTGAACGCGGGTGAACGCACAACATTACATATCACTAAGGCATTAAGCATAAGAACCAGGTCGACGGAGAAAGAAAAAGAAGGCACGCGTGAAATCATTAATTACGGTGGGAATCGATACCGAAAAGTTCAGATTGAAGGATTTCTGTTTGTGGTCAATCATCGTGAAGAACCCGTACCCTTAACCATTCGCAGGCAGTTTTCCGGCGAGCTTGTCCAGGCATCGGATAATCCCCAAACACAACTCAGAGAGGAAGGGGCCTATTCTGTCAACGCGAGAAATGAATTGTTTTGGGAAATCTCATTAGCGGCGGGAGAACAAAAACAATTGCATTACGAATATACGGTACTTGTAAGGCATTGATTTTATTTGGGATATCCAACAGGTTAAGTTAAAATGATCCGTTAATGTGGTTTCATCCACATTTTCTTCGCTGAGGCTGATCGGTAACCCGGGACGACCGTCGCCAACCCTTCCAGGGGGTGTATCAAATCTGCGGAAGCAATTAATCCTGCACGGGGCAACAGCGTGTAGCATTTTTGCCATAAGAGTCGTGCGGGGGATGGATCCTGGTGACGTCCATGATATCCGGATGCAAATCAGTATCTGATAACAATTCAACCTCAACCAGACCACCCATCTTCTTAACCCGGGAAAGGTGCCGCATGCAGACCTCTGTAGCGAAGAGGTGCTTGAGCAAATTCTTGTTCTCGAGATGGTCCTTTAAAGTTCGAATGCCTTGAATCCGCTGCATGATAATTTTAAGTGAATCTCCTCGCAGCAGAGCTCAGAGGAATTCACGCCATTAAACAATCCCATAATTTTATCAATAAATATTTTGTAATATAACTGACATAATATACCGTAATTCTCAGTATCACTTAAAAATTAGATAGAAATGCAGGTAATAATTGATATAATAAGCAACAATTGTAACCTGTCATTGATATGAACTATGCTAGATAAAAGATTTCTAAAAACAGCACTCATTAATCTCATTTTATTTTCCATCTTTTTCCTGTTGGCAGCCCAGCTTGTTTCACGGCATTATCAAGTAGCAAACACGGAAATCCTCTCTAATTTTGTCATTGATTTATTCCCTGAGCCCAATGTTAATGGTTTTTATAATAATAGCCTCTACCCGTATTCCATCCTTACTTGGGCCCTGATCGGTCTATATATCTTTTTGAAACTCGGTCAATATATCACCGGTAAATTTTTAACCCCACAATCGAGGATCAGGCAATCCTTTCTCGACTGTCAAATTGACCTGACATATCATTTGTTAGGACTATTAATTGTCATCACCCTGCTTCAGACCTGGGGCCACTCAAAATACTTCAAAAATATTTGGGGTAAATATGACCGGCTTAGCGCAGACAAAATCAAAGAACAATTGATAGGGTTGAGCTTTCCCTTTGCTGAGCTAGCCAAAGAATATTATATTCCTGGGCATCAGAATGGAAGATTGATAACAGATATCGACATCAATAAAAATCCCGGTTCGACAATATATCGTCGACTAGCATATTGTCTGTATCCTATTATCATCCGTTACAATCAAACGCCGCCTGACCCTGATTATTTAATTTATTTCGTGGTTAAGGATGCTGCTTCCCATGTGCCGGAAGATTATAAAATCCAATTAGATCTTGGGCATAGCGTTATTGCTGTAAGGAAGGAATTGCTTTGAACTTTATACTTTTCATTTCAAGTTTATTTTTCCCCATTCTGATTGGACAACAGACTTTAATGATTCTTCTGCCAAAAAACAACCTTTGTCGATCGGCTTCGATTTGCATTTCATATGGTCTCGGCTTAGGATTAATTTCATTTTATATTTTTATCGCCGGATGGCTCAACTTACCGTTGACATTATCTCATCTATATCCCGGATTAATTGGTATGAGTGTTATTTTTTTTATTTTTCAAATGCTAAAACCCGAACCGCGTCCACAACAATCAGAGCCAGTAGACAATTCAGCCACAGATGGTTTGCCCCAATCAAATCCTGGATACAAAGCGTTATTGTGCTTAACGATCTTACTTGCCATTTATTACTGCATATATATGATTTGGTGTGTCAACCATTTACCCGTCTATACCTGGGATTCGATCGCGACCAGCGTCTATAATTCAAAAATATTATTTTATGAGAAATCATTATCCGCTCAAAAAAATTTCGCGCACTTGTCATATCCCTTGCAATTCCCCATCATTATCACATGGATATCTCTGCATCTTGGTGAATGGAATGACCAAGCCATAAAATATCTTTTTCCTGTCACATTTATCATGTTCACTATTTTACTGCATCATTTCTTATCGCTTTGGGTGGGAAAGAAAAAAGCGCTGTGGGGCGTTCTGATGCTTTTCTCTTCAAACTTTCTCATTTATCACGCGACGATCAGTTACCGGGATATCCTTATGATGTTTTATGTGGTCGGAAGTATATTATTTATGTTCGAATGGAACCGGACAAAATTAATTGGATACCTGATATTAAGCGCTCTGTTTATCGGCTTCAGCACGTTTTTGAAGTTAGAAGGAACGGCTTATGCGCTCATTCTTGGCCTGACACTCCTGTATACCCTTTATTTAAATAGAAATCAAAAGAATCAGTCTAACCTCAAAGCACTGATACATTTTTGTTTTCCAATTCTTTTTCTTTGGGGATCTTACATTGTTTATAAATCACAAATGCATTTCCCCTCGAGTGAATATGTCGAAATCAATATGTTCAATATCTTTTCCCGGACCTTTTTAACAGTCAAAGCTTTTTATTGCACAATTTTTACAAACGCCAATTGGAATATTATTTGGATTATATTACTCATTGTTACTATAAAAGAATGGAAAACGGTCGTCAAAAAAACGCATCTCCATTTACTATATTTACCCTTGATTTTGTTTCTAGGTTTACATTTCACCCTGGGAACCCTCTCCGATAAAGGCGATCATGTTATTTCGAGTTCAACATTATGTCGCCTGTTTATTCATTTCTTTCCATTAACAATCGTTATTATTTTATTTTTGTTTGACTTTTCTCCGACAAAAAAGCATAAGGAAAAATTGTTATGAAACTATCTATTGTCATCCCCATGTATAATGAAGAAGACACAATCCCGCACCTCAAAAACCGTTTTAACCAACTTTTTCATGATTGGTCTTTTGACTATGAACTGATCCTTGTTGATGATGGCAGCCGTGACCGCGGGCCAGAACTTGTTCAGCAATGGATCAAAGAGAATCATCACGTTATGCTCATCAAACTTTCACGGAACTTTGGCCACCAGCAAGCGATCACTGCCGGGCTGTGTGAATCAAATGGCGATTGCGTCGTTATCATGGACGCCGACCTGCAGGATCCCCCGGAAGAAATACAACGAATGGTGGAGAAGTGGCAAGAAGGATATAAAATTGTATTCGCCGATCGAAAAACCCGACAGGACGGTTTTCTGCGTAAAATTCTTTTCCATCTCTTTTACAAAATATTTATCTTTTTCTCAGAGTTACCGATCGTGATCAATTCCGGTGTGTTCGGCCTAATGGACCGCGTTGTCGTTAACCATTTATTGAACATGACCGAACGGAACCGATTTATCCCCGGCATGCGCGGCTGGATTGGATTTGAGACAACAACCATATACTACGAGAGACAAAAACGTGTCGGCGGCGAGCCCAAACAAAACCTGAAACGCTTAATCAGTTATGCCCTTAACGCGATTTTCAGTTTCAGCTATAAACCTTTGCGTGCGAGTTTTCTCATCGGGATGGGAACGACCATCTTCTTCAGTATTTACGGCATCGTTCTCGTTGTCATGCGCTTACTCAATATCAATGTTGTGCGGGGGTTTACCACCCCGTCGGTCGCGATCTTTTTTATCGGCGGTTTAATGCTTATCAGCAATGGCATCATGGGCGAATATATCGCCCGAATCTATGATGAAGTCAAAAGAAGGCCCATATATATCGCATCAAAAAAAACGTATCGGGAAGCTGACTCAGATTTGATTGAGACGGATTTAAACGATGCCTATTACCCGTAAATGTCATTCATAATAACGTATGAATTTTTCACATTAAAAAACTGCCAAGTCTCTAAACACCTGTAATTAAAACACTTATGCAAAACAACCCCCAATGTCTCCTGCCATATGAATAATAAGCACAAACGAATTTGTAACTTTTTCTGCTGTGGTGCGAATACTCTCATGAGCTCAAGAACGAACATGTTTCCTGTCAGGCCTAGGATATGAAAAAAAAAGACGAAGAATTAATGCAAGATTATCAAAAAGGTAATCAAAAAGCCATGATGGATATTTTTCAACGCTACAAAAAACGCATCCTTAATTTTTGTCTAAGTTTACTTGGACATCGCGCCGATGCAGAAGAAGTTGCCGCAGATGTTTTTCTCGCTGTAATCGCAAATAAACATTCGTATGATCCGCAACGCAAGTTTTCAACCTGGATTTATACGATAGCCCGTCACAAATGTATCAGTTTAATTCGCAAACGCAAATCCCATATATCATTCTGGACACCCGCCGACAATCAAGAGTCATTGCCCACGCAAAATGTCCCGCAATCAGAGGAACAGGCCAGTCAATCGCTCATCAAGAACGAAACCGCTCAGATCGTCCGTGAGGCCATTGCGAATCTACCTGATGAACAAAGAGAGGCCATGATTTTACGTCAATACCATGACTTCTCTTATAAAGAGATCAGTGACATTCTGGATTTTTCATTAGAGAAGGTTAAAATACTAATCTTTCGCGCCAAAGTACAATTAAAGACAAGTTTAGCCGTCTTTCTGAAGGAGGGGCATGATGGATAAAAAAATGAAAATTCAAGAACTTATTTCCCGCTATATCGATAATGAAGTCACGCCAGAAGAAAAGTCGATCGTTGAAATGAACTTAACTGATTCTAAAGAATGGCAGGCATATTACCGCGAATTAAAAAACTTGGACGGCCTTCTGAACCAGCATCCCGTAGCTGAAACCACTCCTGATTGGGAACTTCGCATTCACAAACACATCACCAGTGAACACCAAAAGGAGGCCCTTAAAATGGACAAAAAAACACTTTTTAAAATCGGTATGGGTGGCGGAGTGCTCGCGACGATCATCGCCATAATTTTCGTTGGTCAAACATATGTTAAACGAGGTTTGCAAGGCAGATTAAAATCAGCCGCCCATGAAATCGGGAATCAGTATCCCACGGGTTTAAGTACCCGGAAAATACGGGCATCACAGGTTAAAGATTCTTCCAAACGAGCCGGAGAATATCAACTCTCAAAACATGAACCTTATTATTTGCAAAGTGAAGATAAAATGGCCCGTGCTGAGATGGACCGTGAAGTTAGAAACTACCCCAGTAAAGATAAGTTTACGTATGAAGTCAGTGGCAAACTGGAATATGAAGAATCAAAAGGAGAAGAATACCCCATTGACACCGAAGAGATCGACCACATAACAGGACAATTTAACACTGAGGAATACGCCCGCATTTATGAAAACAAATTTCTTACGGCAGCAGACAACCCATTATCGACATTTTCGATCGATGTGGATACCGCCTCATACAGCAATGTGCGCCGCTTCCTTCATAATAACCAAATGCCCAATGAAGATTCCGTCAGGATCGAAGAATTGATCAATTACTTCACATACAATTACCCGGGCCCCGAAGGGCCGCATCCGTTTTCCATCACCATCGACGGCGCGACTTGCCCGTGGAATAAGACCCATAACCTCGTGCGCATTGGATTACAGGGTAAGACATTGAATGAGAATGAAATTCCAGCCAGTAATTTGGTCTTCCTCATTGATGTCTCCGGATCAATGAGCGATCAGAACAAACTGCCATTACTGAAAAAAGCATTTAAGATGATGGTTCGCCAACTTCGATCTGACCAACGCGTGGCCATCGTGGTCTACGCCGGAGCAGCCGGACAGGTCCTTGATTCAACCCCTGGATCGAATCAACACAAAATCATCCGCGCTCTTGACCGGCTTCAATCAGGCGGATCAACAGCCGGAGGGGCCGGCATCCGCCTGGCTTATAAAATCGCCCAAGAAAACTTTATTCCTGACGGGAATAACCGTATCATTCTGGCGACAGACGGAGATTTTAACATCGGCATTAGCAGCACATCGGAAATGACGCGTTTAATCGAGAAGAAGAGAGAGCAGGGTATCTTTCTGACCGTGTTAGGCTTTGGCATGGGCAATTACAAAGATAATCGTTTGGAACAAATTGCCGACAAAGGGAATGGCACCTACTATTACATCGACACCGAACAAGAGGCGAAAAAGGTTCTCGTCCATGAACTCGGCAGCACATTATTCACGATTGCTAAAGATGTCAAATTGCAGATCGAGTTTAATCCCACCCAGGTCAAAGCGTATCGTTTGATCGGGTATGAAAACCGCATGCTGGCCAAAGAGGACTTTAATGATGACACAAAAGACGCTGGCGAACTGGGAGCTGGACATACGGTCACAGCCTTTTATGAAATCGTTCCGGCAGATGCCAAAGAGACATTCAAAGCCGTTGATCCATTAAAATACCAGCAAACCCAGGTTGTCAACAGTGAAGATTTAATGACCGTTAAATTCCGATATAAAGACCCTGCTGGGCATAAAAGTAAACTCATTTCACAAACAATAAACAAAACAGAAATCGAAAATCATTTAACCAATGATTTTCAGTTTGCCGCCTCTGTCGCTGAATTTGGATTGATCTTACGGCAATCAAAATTCAGGGCGCAAGCCTCTTATCAATCCGTTCTCAACGCAGCAAAAGGGTCAAAAGGCCAGGACCCTTTTGGCTACCGTCAAGAATTTATCGATTTGGTCAAGAAAGCACAGCGACTCGACACGCGCACAGATGAACCTCTCGATGATACAAATCCAGAAGGAGGGTTCTTTTTTAAAGGAAAATAATACCAATTCCATCAAATAATGACCAAAACCAATTCTGCTTTTCAGAATTAAGATCGAGCAATTTATTAATGGATTTGGTATAAGCTGCGCGGATACACAGGCCGTTTTGTCTTTCAATCTGATCACCATCATTTTGATTCGACATAAACGGCCTTTTTTTTACATCTGACGTCATTTATCGCTATAATAACTGTTATGAAAAACGCATTTTTAGCCATCATCCTTTGCCTGATTGGCTATACAATTTACGCACAGACATTAAACACGCCTTTTTTATTTGATGACCGGTCCAATATTGAAATCAACAAGAACATTCGTGACATTCGAGATGTCAAGTCAATCTGGAACAGTCACCTCGGGCATCCTTCACGTTTTATTGGATTCTACAGTTTCGCGCTCAATTATCATTTTCATCAACTCAATCCGTATGGATATCACCTGACGAACTTGCTTATCCATATCCTGAACAGTTTCTTAGCCTGGTGGCTGGCTTTTCAACTTCTGCAATTTTTTGAACGGCAATTATATGATTGTGTCAATATGCCCGCACGGCTCCAACTCAAAAAGTTGTCGTCTGACAAAACGTATTATGACTTAATTGTATCCAATAAAAATATTCTCGCTTATTGTACCGCCCTGATTTTCCTGACCCATCCCGGACAAATCCAAGCGGTGACCTATTTGAGTCAACGTTTCGCATCACTGGCGACATTATTCTATTTGTTAACGCTGAATAGCTACCTGGCCTGCCGGAAACAAGAAAATTTCAACATCAAATCTTTCGCCTGGGCCTTCCTGGCATTGCTCTCAGCATTACTTGGATTCTTCACCAAAGAAATTACAATGACAATCCCGATCATGATTCTCTTCATTGAAATGTATGCTGTTTCCCGACCATCCAAGCATCAAACAAAGACCCGAAATTCATTCTTCATCAAATTCACCCTCATCGCAGCTTTGCTGGCATTACTCCTTATCATTCCATCACATTTTAAATTTAAACTGCATCATGTTTTATTCGGTCATCAAGAATCGGAATCTACGATCGGAGAGATCATCACCTTTCCGAAATATCTTTTGTCACAACCCAGAGTTTTCCTCATCTATTTAAAACGGTTGATCATTCCCGGAAGATATCAATTCGACTACGACTTTTCCTTATCTCAGCATTTTCTTGAAACAAGAACATTCCTCAGCTTTCTTCTCCTAATGGTTATGATCTCTATGGCCTTGCTCAACCAGCGCAAGTATCGAATGATCACTTTTGGACTCTGGTGGATTTTACTGGCATTTTCGGTTAATTTGGTCCCGCGCCGAAATATGGTTTTTGAGCATAAACTGTATATCCTAAATTTTGGATTCGCCCTGGCGTTATGCCTGGGAGTCATTCGCATCATTAGAAAAAAACAGTTATTTGTATGTCTCATGCTGGTCATTACGGCAGGTTATTCCTGTCTGACTTTCAACCGAAACCAGGTCTATCTTTCAAAATTGTCTTTCTGGCAAGATGCTGTTTCAAAAGCACCGCAAAAAGCACGGCCACAGATTTTCTTAGGCCATAGCTATTATGACCAGGGAAAGTACCGTCAAGCGACACATCATTTCACAAAAGCAATGGAATTCAATACCGATAAGTATTGGCATGTTTTTTTATCGCGTATAAAATCACGTTGCCGCGCGAGTCAGTTCGACGCATGCATTGAAGACTGTCAACAGGCCTTTAAACAATATCCAGCTTTAAATTTATTATACCGGAATCAGGGCTATGCGTACTTCATGAAAGGGGAATACTCGTCAGCTCTTTCAAATCTAAATAAGGCCATTCAATTCAATCCGAATAATATTGAAAATTATTTGTTACGGTCAGAAATACTCATCGCGATGGGAAAAGACGAGCGGGCCAAAACGGACATCACAACAGCCCTAAACCTGGACAAGGATTCAGCCAAAGCCTATGCTTTGCAGGCCTTTATCGCATCAAAACGCAATCTGGATGAAGAATCAACACTGGCATTTCAACACGCTCTCAATCTTGACCCGAATGAATCCTCTATCTATGTCTATCGCAGCAAGGCTTTACAAAAAACGAAACAATACGATAAAGCCCTTATCGATATCTCCCGGGCGATAGCCATTCATCCCGATAATGTCTTTCTTCATCTGGACCAGTCCAAAATATTCTTCGCATTGAACCAACCGGAAAATAGTTTAAAGGCCATTAAACACGCCTTTAATATCAATCCCCATATTATCGAAATCTATATCCACTATGGGTTTGTTTATCAAACATTGGGTCAAATTGATGAAGCCATTTATGTGATAACCCAAGCAATCGAATTGGCCCCTGAGCGTGCCGAACTCTACTTCCACCGCATGCGATTTTATTGGACGAAAAGGGACTATTATAATGCCGAATTAGATGCGTATGAGGCAATAGAGCGGGGATACCATATATCCAGAACGCTGCTTTATGAACTAACGGAACGCATAAGCGAGATGCAATAACCGAACAAATAATACCAATTCCAGTGAATCTCCTCGCAGCAGAGCTCAGAGGAATTCACTCCATTAAACCGAAATAATATCTAAGTTAAATCAAGTCTTTTTATTAAATATTTTTTGT
>JAIORP010000122.1 GCA_021108075.1 Candidatus Omnitrophota bacterium
GGCTCTTTAGACTTTTGAGTGGGTAAAAATTAATAATTAATATAAATTATGAATTTGGTAATTAAATTTTTTTTGTATCTGCGATTCCTGCCTGCGCAGGAATGACACTCCGTTTTTGTCATTCCTGTGGAGCGAAGCGGAGACAGGAATCTCTTTTGGAAATTAAATATCCACTATGACCCAGTCTGCAAGCCAGGAGGACAATCCTTTAAGTATAATTATCCACATTTACCCACTCAAAAGTCTAAAGAGCCAAATTATCTTTATTGGCTCGAAAAATATTCACAGAAGCACAACCTCACTCTCCCGGCTTATTGTCTGATGGATAACCACGTCCATCTGACAGCCAGAATATTCAAAATATGAAGATATCTTTCCTTTACTCATATCTAAATTCTCAATTTTATATCAAGAACTGGAGTACCATCAATGGCATCCAGTCCTTCAATATAAAGATTAGTTCCTTCTGTTTTAACCAGGGTAACATCCTGAATAGCAATACGTGAAAGTCTGTCCGGCGTACGGGAAGAAAAAACACCGACTTCTTTTCCGTCTAACCCCCTTTTAAACACTGATCTAATTTGTTTTACCTGATGAAGATAATATACAATTGTTAAACGCTTTTCTTCATCAATTTTATACAGAAACGGTTTTTGTGACGGAAACAGCTTAACACACGACACCCCATTTTTACCGACCGTACCAAAATTCATTTTGCTACGTTTTAAATTATTATGTACGATTCCTATGGGATAAATCTGAAAAGGTTCGACTTTGCCGTACAAACAATTAACGCAAATGTAATTATGGTCAATAATAAAAACTTTCTCTTGTGGAAGTTTTCTTTCACACTTTGAACATTTATAAAAAACTTTATCCATATCTGCTAATCTTTAAAAACCTCATCTAATATGTCAACTATTTGCTTTTCGTTTTGAATACTGGTTGTGGCCTTAACGACTGTTCCATTTTTAAAATACACAGTAAAAGGCAATCCCATAAACGAAGAACATTCCGGTAAATCTTTAATAAAAGAAGCCACAGGCATATCGAAGTCCATATCCCTAAATTGAATTTTGGGATATCTCGATTCCAAATTTTCCATAACCCCGTAAACAGGGATACACATCGGCCCCATCCGTCCGCAACAAATCATAACCTTTTCATCATTCTTTAATACTTCCTCTACTTCCCCTTTAGCCTCTAAATGTTTTAGATTTGTTCCCAGCATTCTTCCCTCCTCGTTTTCACATTAAGTTAAACCAGACATTAATCCCAAAAAAGCTCCCCCAAAGCACCTCTTATCGGTGTGCCTGTTAAGGGGCGAGCACCTCTTGAGCATTTACCCAAATATCCCATTACGTTTCCTGATAACGCTTTTATTAATACTGAAATAATAATTTTCATTTTTTAACCCTTTCGCGCGTTTATCACAACAAACGATCCATCACCATAACCGCTTTTTATTAGTTCAATATTTTTAATTTCTTTTAAATCCTTGAAAATAGTCTGATTAAACACAAAATGACCAAAGCCCGTCTTCTTCAAATAAAGGACAACTTCATCAACAGAATAAAAAGTTGCAATCTTATAAAATTCGCTTTTGTCTTTGTGTTTTTGGTAAATTTTCCCAACAGGACTATTTTTGTCAACAAATCCTATTATCAAATGGCCGTTTGGTTTCAATACACGATAGGTCTCCCTAAATGCTTTTTCAATATCATCCAAAAAACAAATCGTTGTGACCATCAACGCAAAATCAAATTGAGAATCATTAAACGGAAGAGCTTCGCCACCCGCATCAACAACTTTTATCCCGCGCGCTTTTGCCAATTCTCCCATTTTAGGCGAAGGCTCAACTCCTAAATTAATTCCCAATGGACTCGCGAAACGGCCGCTTCCCACGCCAATTTCAAGGCCTTTGCCTTGCTCAGGCAATTGTTCCCTTACGGCCTGAAGCTCTGACTGATAAACCCAATGATTTTTTTCAAACCAGTCTTCATATTGACCTGTATATTTTTCAAATGGTTGAACCTTCATTATTCTGCTCCGAAATTCTAAACAATTTTCTCAGACATTTCACGCATCCTTTTAACTTTTCAAATGACATCTTCGCTCTCCGAATATAACTGTCCCTAATCTTATAATATTAGCACCTTCCTCAATGGCTATTTTGTAGGAATTGGACATACCCATGGAGAGACATTTTAACTATATTGGGTATACCAGCATTTTTTAATTTATCTAAAATTTCCTTTGTCTTTCTAAAATAAGGCCTTACTTCTTCCGGATCACCGGCTCAAATATATCATTAACTGCTACAAAGGCCTGTGCAACAGCGGTTATAACCTTTTTTACAGAACCATCCGTTACATCACCGACGGCATAGACACCTTCAAAATTTGTTCTCCCCTTTTCATCAACAATGATATATCCTTTTTTATTAACTTTTATTCCAGCACTTCTTGCTAATTGACTATTAGGCTTCTCCTCCAGCTGTAAAAATACACCATCAGTCTCTATCTCTCTAATATCACTGGTTCCCTTATCAGATAAAACCACACTTTTCACTTTAATGTCTCCCTTAATTTCTTTTACTTTTACACCGGTTAAAACATTTATTCTCTGTTCTTCAAGCCTTTTTACAAGGATTTTCTCTGCTTCAAACCTAGGGTTTAAACTAATTAAGATCGTAGATGAGGCTGATTCAGCTAAATACAAAGCAACTTCTATAGCATGAGCACCTTCTCCAATTACAGTTACCTTCCTATTTTTAAAAAATACCCTGTCACATACCGCGCAATAGCTAACCCCTTTACCCCGAAATTCTTTCTCACCAGGAACACCGAGCATACTGGGATGCCTTCCTGAAGCAATAACTACGGCGTTAGCTGTATATTTAGATTTATCTGTTTCTATTATTTTTTCTTTACCTTCAAGATTTAATTTAGTAACCTTTTCAAATTGATGTATTTCTGCTGCGGTTCCTTTACACTGCTCAATCATTCTATCAATTAAATCTTTTCCGCTACTTCCTTTACCAATACCAGGATAATTTTCCAGTACAGGAATTTCCCCAGCTAAACCGCCGGGCATATTTTCTTCAAATACCAGTGGTTTAAAACCAGAATAACCGGCGCAGATAGCCCCGCTAAGGCCTGCCGGCCCCGCACCGATTATAATCAAATCTCGATTTTCCATTTTTTCCTCACCCTTTATCGAAAAGTCCCTCTTCGTCTGCCTCGGCCCCTTCCTCTTTCTCTGCCCCGTCCAAAGCCTCCTCCTCCAGAAAAACCTTTACCAACAAAAGGCGGTATAGATATTTGAGAAGAATCAATATCGCGTTTTTCAGGACTGAAACTTAACGCTCCAGCAGGACAAACACTAATACATTTCCCGCACCCGACACATCTGTTCCCATCAATATTAGCGATATTATCTACCAAAAAAATGGCCTTTTGTGGACAAACATTTATGCAGGCCCTGCAACCCTGACATTTAGCCTTGTCTACTCTAACCATCTCGTTTCCCCTTGTGTCTTCTTTTAAAAAATTTATTTTTTAATTGGTAAAATTTTAAATAAATTTTTTGTAACAATAAAACTTTAACTATACCAATTCCATCAAATAATGACCAAACCCAATTCTGTTTTTCAGAATTAAGATAGAGCTATTTATTAATGGATTTGGTATTATTTTTCAACTTGGAAAATTTTTCTTAAATACCTTTAGTGTATTCTTAAGATAATCTCTTTTTAATTCAATAATATTACGAGCATTCCAAAACACTGGATGGTGTGAAGCAACGATAATCTGAGAGCCTGCTTTGCTTATTTCATCTAATCCTTTTCGAATCTTTATAATCCATTTTAGATCATGTCCTGATTCAGGTTCATCGAGAAGCAGACAATCTCCCTGCTTGAAATTAATATATCTTAAAACATCCCTCATTGTTTCCCCATGGGATGAAAACATAGCACGCACGCGGATAATCGAGCCACTAACCCCCTTAAAATGTTTTTCGGATCTATGAGGATTCATTGTTTCACTGTTAAAATAACGGTATCTCGTTGTATTATCGTTTTGACGTATACAATCAGGGCAATTATAGATAGCTTCCAATAAAGAACTTTTCCCTGAACCGTTGGGCCCAACAACCACATTAAACCCTGGTTTAAACGCAATATTTCTACGGCCATCAATAAATCTGCCATGATTATAACAAATTTTAATATTAGTAATCACTTGAATAGCTCCCATTCTTCAAACCCGCCAAATATTTTCCGCGAAACATTGACACATATAACAATAAATTTTCCTTATAATTCAAAAGCCGGGCTATAGCTTTTAATCGGGGATTTGATTTCATTTTTTCATATTTCCATTTTTGATTTCATTAATTATAACATTGGAGCTCCCCCGCCAGAATTACCGCCGCTTTTTAGGCGATAAATCTGGTCGGCGTGTAGCGATTTGTTATGAGTTTCTATTAATGTTATTTTTGTCTGTTTTCCAATTTAAAGGATTGTTAACAATATATTCACGTATCTCTTGCAATGATTTTTCATTTCGTATTACATGGTCATGAAATGATCGTTGCCATATTTTACAAGAAATATTCAAATTATTTTGTTTAATGTATTTTAAATATTCAACAGAATATTTTGATTTAAAAGAACAAATAACATCAGATAACGTAGGGGCGGGCCTTGCGTCCGCCCGATTACCACATTCATTGATAATTAGAATTCCATGTATATGATTTGGCATAATAATGTGTTGATCTAATCCAATATTATCATATTGAATTTCAATATTTATCCAATAATCATCAATAATCTTTCCTAATTCTGTTAAATTAAATCGGGCGGACACAAGGCCCGCCCCTACGTTGGATTTTATTTCTGTAAACATATTTTTTCTGTCTTTTGAACAAATGGTAACGAAATACACACCATTATTTGAATAATTATAATTTTTTATTCTTATCTGTTTTCTTTTTGGTGATTTTGTCATTTTCTTTCATAACATTGGAGCTCCCCCGCCAGAATTACCGCCGCTTTTTAGGCGATAAATCTGGTCGGCGTGTAGCGATTTGTTATGAGTTTCTATTAATGTTATTTTTGTCTGTTTTCCAATTTAAAGGATTGTTAACAATATATTCACGTATCTCTTGCAATGATTTTTCATTTCGTATTACATGGTCATGAAATGATCGTTGCCATATTTTACAAGAAATATTCAAATTATTTTGTTTAATGTATTTTAAATATTCAACAGAATATTTTGATTTAAAAGAACAAATAACATCAGATAACGTAGGGGCGGGCCTTGCGTCCGCCCGATTACCACATTCATTGATAATTAGAATTCCATGTATATGATTTGGCATAATAATGTGTTGATCTAATCCAATATTATCATATTGAATTTCAGGAGTTTTTAAAATCCCGTTCACTTGTAGCTGAAAAAAATATCTCTTTTTATGCTTATTGGGTGAGCCATTTTTTATATTTTTCCAATTTAAACCAGGATGTGCCAATTAATCTACGGAGTGAAAACTTAACCGTTGTAGGATAACGGCCGCTCATTCCGAATAATTCACACATACTTTTCTCTCAATAAACTTAATTATTAAGAACAGCAGCCTGTCGAACAGGTGCCTCCTCCTGATTCTTTTTTTACATTTATATTGGGAGCAGAAATTAGCTTAACTATATTCTTGCTTTGGCACTTGGGGCATTCCATCTTTGACTTCTCCATAGTTACGCCTATTAAAAGATCGAATGTGTTCCCGCATTTTTGACATTCATATGAAAAAATTGGCATAAAGACAATCCTCCTTTCAAACAATTAGATGAGCAATAATATTCTTTGCTTAAATATACGGCTTAATAGTTGAAATAATTTTCTCTTTAGGAGCAGCTCCGACAGCCTTATTAACGACTTGACCATTCTTAAAAAGATACAATGCTGGAATACTCGTAATACCGTATTTCGAAGCAGTGTTAGGTGCCTGGTCCACATTGACCGTGCCGACCTTCAGTTTCCCTTGATATTCTTCAGCAATGGACTTCATTATTGGCGCGACCATACGGCATGGCCCACACCAATCAGCTCCAAAATCAACTAAACACGGCAATTCCGATTGAATCACTTCCTGTTCAAAATTTTCATCCGTTAATACAATTTCCATTCAGCCCCCCCTCTCTATTGTTTAATGTGTTTCTAATTCTAATCTCTTTTATTCCATCATATTATTGCAATATTAAAATATTTGCTACAAAAAATTTTTCTATCCCTTTAAAATTTTAATGATACTATGAACTTTTTTTTCAACGACACGATAACAGGTTCTTACTCCTTCTTTACGCGCAATCACTATTCCTCTATTTTTTAATACCCTTAAATGCTGAGAAACAGTTGATTGGGGAATGTTAAGTATTTTCACAATCTTATTAACATTACATTCATCATCCAATAGATCTTCAACTATCCGCAATCGAATAGGATGCCCTAATGCTTTTAGTAATTCACTTTCTTTCTCGTAATTCATAACCTCACTTCCCCTATAACACCGTATTATTGTAATAATATAATAATACAATACTTCTGTCAATCGTTTTCTAAACCTATAAAGGTAAAGCTAAAAGCATTCAAAATATTAACTTATATCCTTAATGATACCAATTCCATCAAATAATGACCAAAGCCAATTTTAATTTTCTCGACGATTCAGCGAGAATATCAGAATTAAGATAGAACAATTTATTAATGGATTTGGTATGATTTCTTTAATATCCTTTTTCTAAATGCCTTTTTGCGTTTTGCAATTTTTTTAAAAAGGGATCCTTTTTAAACTTTAAATTCCATTCTTTCACAATAATCCACCCGCCAAAACGTATTAAATCGTTACGCCAGGATCGATGCCACTTCCTCCATCCTAATTTGATATTATGCAAAAAGAAAATTAAACCGGGAAAAGAAAATATGTTTAGGCCAATTTTAAAAAAATATTTAAATTGATAAAATGCCCCCATAATTTTCCTGACAGAGTCCTGCATTTCTTCGGCACTTAAAGTATCATCGGGTTTAAACAAAGGAAAACTGCCGTCGTAATATTCCCACCCGACATCTTGAAGTGAATAAATCCTATTTTGTTTCTCAAGTCTGTCTCTCAATTGTGTGCCGGGTAAAGGGACCGGAAGCAAAATCTGTATAGTGTCAATTTTAGCCTTTTTGATAAACTTTCGATAACGCTTTACACGTTCATCAGCAGACATATTAAGAGTTA
This sequence comes from Candidatus Omnitrophota bacterium, assembly GCA_021108075.1. Lineage (GTDB taxonomy): Bacteria > Omnitrophota > Gorgyraeia > Zapsychrales > Zapsychraceae > JAIORP01. The sequence goes on from JAIORP010000122.1 coordinate 7,294, forward strand.
CGCCTTCCTTTAAGGGATATCCAAAAATAAACATGCCATGAACTAAAAATCCAAATTTGCGAAAAGTTTTTGAGAAAGACAGCATCTCTTCCGGACTTATATGTTTCATCATTGCTTCCAATTCTTCTTTAATAGGAGACTCAAATCCAATAGATACTGTATTAATGCCGGCCTGGCGCATAGCGGAAAGTAGTTCGAAATCTTTAGCTTTATCAAGTCTTATCTGAACATTTATATCCAACCTCCTACCTATACTTTTTTGATAGTCCTTCAACATATTGCAAAATCGTATTGTCTCATCTCGCTGTTGGCCAAAAAGGTCATCAACGATAAAAAAATGTCTTGCATCCCTTGTCTCAAGGAGATAGCTAATATGCCCGAGCAGCCGTTCAGGAGAAGCGTATCGGGGTTTGCCTTTTACAGTGCAAAATTCACAATCCATGCCACAACCTCGTATTCGTTCAACGGGATAAAGTTTGATTTTAGAGTAACGTACTAAGGAGAAATCCGGTAAAGGCAATTTGTCAAAATCTGTCAATGGATCCCTCCTGGGGGCATAAATAATATCTCCGTCTTTTCGATAAGCAATGCCTTTCACGTTAATAATTTTTTTCTTCCCTTGTATAGCAATTAAAAGCTCTTTAATTGTTTCCTCCCCTTCACCAATGACAACATAATCAACGCCACTTGATAGTGCCTCAGCAATATTATCGTCGACAAAATGCTGTCCCCCTGCGATTGTCACAACGCCCTTATCTTTATAAAAACGAGCTATTTTATAGAGACGAGGAATGGTACTGGTCAGGCCGCCATAAAGGCCAACGACATCCGCTGGTCTGTGTTTTTGCAAAAAATCATGATTAGCTTTATCTGAATCGTTTCTGGGACCGTATCTGCGCATATTGTTTTCATCAATAACTTCGGCATCCCATCTTGGCAATCTGTTTACAACGCTGGCAACACATATCGGTCCCAGGGCCGTAGTTATATTCGCTAGATGAGAATAAATATTCAAAGCTGGATAAGCCGGCACGATAATTCTTAATCTGTGTCTTTTTCCGGAAAAATTAACCATAATATCTTTGAGTCTAAAAACTTTTTTTATATTATTTATTCTGCCTTTTCTAATCTTTTTTGCACAGAACGCATTTTACTATTTATACCAAATCCATTAATTAATTGTTCTATTTCAATTCTGATATTTCTCGCTAAAACGTCGAGAAAAGCAGAATTGGGTTTGGTCATTATTTAATGGAATTGGTATTATTGTTATTTTCTTGTCTCTTCGATCATCAATCTTAAAAGAGATTCCTGTCTCCGCTCCACAGGAATGACAAAAGCGGAGTGTCATTCCTGCGCAGGCAGGAATCTCAGATACAAAAAAAATTTAATTACCAAATTCATAATTTGGCTCTTTCACATTGTTTCTGTTTCAACAAAAGTATCTTCAAAAACCTTTTCTATTATCTTTCTGTGAGCGAAAAAAGGAATACACGGCAAATCTTTAGGGCTGAAGAATTTTGCTTCCTTTAACTCACTGTTCACAGAAATATCATCTTTAAAAACCCTGATCGCATAACCTATAACGATTAGAGATCCGTAAATTTTTGTTTTTCGAAGATAAACGCCTGCTAATCCTATTATTTCTCCTTCTATGCCCGTTTCTTCTTTCAATTCCCTCAAACAGGCTTTTTCGGGATTTTCATTCGACTCAATAAAACCACCGGGTAAGGCCCATTTATTTTTTCCAGGCTCCTGGTTTCTTTTTGCGATGAGTATTTTACCATTCGCATTTATCGCCGCGCAAACCGCAACCGGTAAAGGATTTTGATAATCTATCCAGCCGCATTTTTGACAGATCAATCTTGTTCTGCCTTCAATCAGGTTTTGGCGTAAGTCATATTTACATAAAGGGCAAAACTTGAATGTGTGTCTCATTATTTTTTATCTGTTTTATGTTTCTATAGTCCTAAATCACTGCTAATACCAATCCCATTAAATGCGGTAACAAATCCATGTTTTGAAAAATCATCTTTGGTGTCTTCATAATCCAAATCATGAAGAAGCCCGGCTAATCCCCACATTTTTTCATTTTGCCCAAATTTCTTAGCCAGTCTTTTCATGCAGGCTTCAACTGCTGAACTGTGCTTTATAAAATTTTTATTCCTTAATTTTGACTCAAGTAGTTTTAAGCCCTCTTCTTTATTCATATTTTAAATCCATTCCGCGCGACCTTCTTTACAAATTCTTTAATTTGTAATAATCACCGGTTTATTTTTAGTAATTAAAACAGTGTGTTCAAAATGCGCGGTCAAGGAATTATCCTTTGACTTAACAGTCCAACCGTCATCGGCAATTTCGATATCAGACTTTCCCGCAAAAACCATAGTCTCTATCGCAACAATCATACCTTCTATTAACTTCGACCCTTCTCCTCTTTTACCAAAATTAGGAATAAACGGCTCCATATGCATTTCTTTACCTATGCCATGACCGCCAAATTCTTTTATAACCGAGAAGCCTCTTTTTCTAACACAATTTTGAATAATATACCCTAAATCTCCCGTAGTATTACCCTGTTTTGCCGCCTCTATTGCTTCATATAAAGCGCTTCTGGTTGTTTTTACCAGCTTTTTCGCCTCTAAACTCACATTTCCAACCATATAGGTCATTGCCGTGTCTGCAAACCAACCCTGATGATCCACTACAATATCTACCTTTACTAAATCACCGTTTTTGATAATTCTTTTTGACGGAATACCATGAATAATTCCTTCGTTTACGGAAACGCATAAAGAAGCGGGAAAACCGTTGTATCCTCTGGACGACAAATTAAAATCCGGGTAATACCGGCTCACAAAATCTTCCGTAAAATTATTTATATCTATACCCGTAATCCCTTCCTTAATTACACTACCAAGCTCAGCCAGGATTCTCGACGCTACTCTTCCCGCTTTTTTTATTTCTGTCCTCTTCATGCTATATCACCTAAATTTTTATCTTTTTTAATAGTATTTTTTATCCCAAATTATTGAGCTTTTCTAAAGTCTTTTCCGCAACAACCTTTTCTTTGTTAAAATGTTTTTTCATTCTCTCTAAACATTTTTTTCTTTCATCTGCTTCACCCAAATATTTTGCGCAAAGCCCCATATTCTTTTTTGTCATTTCCACATTAATTTTTATAAGCTCAGGGATTCTCTCACCATCATGCCCTACTGCTTCTTGTGGACATACGCTATGACAAGTACCGCAGCGAATACAATCCTGCATATTTATCTTTGCTTTTTCAGCCTGCATTGAAATTGCATCTACCGGACACTTTTCGACACAAATTCCACAAGCAATACATTTTTCTTCATTAATCCAGGGCATTTCATAACATCCTTAAACCTTCATTGTATTAATCATTGTATAAACCGGCAGGCTATCTCTATTGATAAATTATTTGTTATACAATTCCTCAAACACACTTTCGGCCGCTAAGGCTCTTGGCTCCTTACCGGGATCTGGTGATAATTCTGGTTGACCAGCACATCTAAATGTAGTCGGATCCAAAATCTTTAAGCCGTATTTTATACCAAATCCATTAATAAATTGTTCTATCTTAATTCTGATATTCTCGCTAAATCGTCGAGAAAAGCAGAATTGGGTTTGGTCATTATTTAATGGAATTGGTATTACTGCCATCGCAATGACATCAATGTATCTTACCGGACATTCAGAATCACTGACTATTTGTCCGCCTATCAATTTCTGAAAATGCATATTAAAAATAATCTTCCATTCTATCAAATGCCTTATTAATCGTCTCTTCGGAAACACAAAAAGACATTCGTAAATGTGATTCTTTCCCGAAAGCTACACCAGGTGTGGTTGAAACGTGTGCTTCTTTTAACAGCCGCTTTGCGAAAGCAAGCGAGTCTTTGCCTTCATTGAGTAATATTTTAGGAAACATTAAATATGAACCTTTTGGCTTTTGATATTCAAATACATGATTAAGACGATCGAGTCTTTTGCACATCAAATCTCTGGCTTTTTTATAGTGCTCCCGGAAATCATTAACACATTCCTGAGAACCTTTAATAGCCTCAAGCACAGCATATTGAGATACCACAGGTGCACATATTGCAAGCGGTATATGCGCCTTCTTAATCTGTGGTATCAATTCCTTTGATGAATGAACGTAACCGATTCTCCATCCTGTCATTGCATAAGTTTTTGTAAAAGTAAACGAACTAATAACCCGTTCTTTCATGTCAGGAAAGGAAGCTATGCTATAATGTTTGTATCCATCAAAGGTGAAATATTCATAAGCTTCGTCGGTAATTATAATAAGATTATTTTTATGTGAAATAGCAGCAATGGCTTCTAATTCTTCTTTAGAATAAACGGAACCCGTGGGATTATTAGGATCACTGAACAAAATAGCTTTTGTCTTATCCGTAATAGCGTCCTTTATCTTTTCAATATCTAAGCAGAACCCTTCTTTCTCAATAGTAGGAACACAAACCGGTTTACCAGAAGCTATTTCTACTTGCCTGATATGAGTAGAATAACCAGGGACAGGAATAATGACCTCATCTCCCGGATCAATAACAGCCATTATAGCGGCGGCAAGGCCTTCAATAGCTCCGACAGTAACGATAATTTCATCGCAGGATGCTTCAATATGATTAACTTTTTTTAATTTCTTCGCGATCTCTTCTCGTAACTCATAAATACCAATTGGCTCAGAATAACCACTTGTTTTGCCTTCCTCTATTGCTTTGATCGCCGCTTTCTTTATATATTCAGGGGTATCGGAAGTTGGTTTTGCCCATGACAAAAAAGCTACATCATCCACTTCTTTAGATAAACTGGTCATTTCATGAATAGCAGACTTCGGCATCTGTGAAATACGATCTGAAATCGGCACTGATATATCTTTCTTTTTATGCATATTAACCCCCAATCTCGTTTTACAAACTATTGACTCAACAAAATATTTTCCAATTTCGCGTTATTACCTTTGACATACGCCATCATCCGAACATGGAGGCGTATCACAACGTTCATCTCTGCCACAACAAGTCTGCCCTGAGGAAGAATTATTTTTATAATTGCTCATGGAAGAATTATTCCCTTTGATAATAATTCCACCTCCCGCACCTATCAACCTACTTAAAGCTTGTCCACACTCAGGGCATACTTTCATCCGTTCATCCGTCATTTTTTGCATTTTCTCAAACTGATAACCACAGGATTCACATAAATATTCATAAGTTGGCATGTTTACCTCTTCCGATTTATTTCAAAATTTATTCTTTTCCACAAAAAAAGATAATCAATAATAAGTTTTCCTTCCAAATGATCAATCTCATGCTGAAGCACTCTCGCTAGCAGGCCTTTGGCATTTATCTCTTGAGATTCCCCTTTTTCATTTAGTCCTTTAACCATTATTTTATAACTGCGTAATACATTGACTTGTGCCTGTGGGATGCTCAGACATCCCTCTTCTAATTCATCATTTCCTTTTCTCTTAATGACTTGCGGATTAACTAAAATCACCGCTCCTTCACCAATGTCGGCAACAATTATTTTTCTTGCAATACCAACCTGAGGAGCTGCCAATCCTATACCCTTAAAATGATGCATTGTATGTAACATTTTTTGAAAAATATCCTTTTCTTTTTCTGTTACGCTCTCAATAGGCAGACATTTTTTTCGCAAAATTTTTTCAGGATATTTTTCAATTTTAAAAATAAACACTATACTTTGCCTCTTCTTTTTAAGGTCTCTTCATCGCTAAGCGGACTAATCTCTTTTCTTTCCGCTTTATATACAGAAATGGTTTTTAAGCCCTTGAAATAAGATTCTATTTTATCGACTTCAGACTCGGGTAATGGTTTAACCCTGCACGGCCTAAGCGGAGTATTGATTTGAACTTCATCCGGATTAATCTCTTTGGCAATCTGAGCGATATCCTGCGCGCATCCCTTATTTTGTTCAACAAACATAATCTGCAAGGCTAATTTTCCTTTGTACATTTCCTTAAACATTTTTATGCCTGAAATAATGTGTTCAAAATTAACTGTTTCTATCGGCTGATTAATAGTGGTTAAAATTTCTTGAGTGGGGGCATCGAACTTAGCTATAACAAAATCCGCTAACTGTAAATCCTTTCTAACATCTTCCCTGTGAAGTAAAGAAGAATTAGTTATAACAGCGATTTTTTCTCTTCTGATTTTCTTTATAGCTCTTATCATCTCACCTAAATTGTCAGCCAGAGAAGGTTCACCGGCACCAGAAAAAGTAATATAATCAATTTTTAAAGGAGGCAATGAATCCAACTCTTCAATAATATCTTTACAATTGATAAAAATTCCCCGTTCATCCGTCAAAAGTCCGATCTTCCCAATCTGACAATAGATACAATCAAAGCTGCAAATTTTTTTCCCTTTGGAAACAGGATCTATTCCCAAAGAACTGCCCAGTCTCCAGGAAGGAACCGGACCATAAATATATTTATATTTCTTTTTATTCATTAGCCTTCAATGCCTTCCGGATTTCCAAATTCTGGCATAACAACACCTCATTTAAAATTTCAAGATTTCAACTAAAATAATCTTCCTTACTTTTTTATTTTGACACATTTCAAATTTATTTTACACACTTATTACCTGCCCCACTTTTGCCTCAATGAAAGCATTGCCGTATTTTTCTTGAAAAATTTGTTCTGCATCCGATCCACTGCAATGTGTCGGACCTACCCTCATGACTTTAAGCTCTGTGAACTTTTTAACAATTTCTTTAACATCTTTGATGGAATAATCTTTTAGATGAAACCCACCTAAAACAGTATAAAACTCTTTAAGGCTTAACTGCATCCTGACTCTCTCGAGAATTTTAATAATACCGGGATGAGCGCAACCAGTAATAACTGAAAATCCTTTATCTGTTTTAATAATTAAAGCTTGTTCCGATATATCTTCTCCTTTATATTCTCCAATTATTTCACCTGTTGAATAAATCCCGGAAGTAACTAATGTGAAATTATCATCTTCTATCAGTTTTGCTGAAATATCAGAAATTTTGTCCTTAAATGCTACGCCAAATCCAGGACATCCATAGACGTTGATATTAGGCCTTTGTTTGAGAATCTCCCACAAACCACCTGTATGATCCCAATGATCATGAGAAATAACAACGGCTTCAATAAGCGATATATCAATCTCCATTTTGTTCATATTATTAATCAAAGACTTTGCGCTTTCTCCTGTGTCGAACAAAATTTTATCATCCAGTAAAAGAGATAATCCCCACCCAATGGAAAAATCTTCTTTAATTCTGTCGCTATTAAAAACCACTTTTATGTTCATTTGCGAAATCCTTAAATTATCCCTTATGCAAAACAATATCTCCAACTTCTGCTCCGACATGCCTGGCAATCACAGGACATTTTGCCCTAAAGAGAAAATATATACCGTTTCCGGTGTTGCTTAAAGCCTCGTAATTTCCCTGCCCTTTGCTGATAATAAATTCTGCCTTATTAAAAATCTCAAGAAACTCTTTTGAGCAATATTTAAGAATAGTGCCCGGAGATTCTACTCCACTTGAGATAACCCTGGCTATTTTATCGACGCCACAAGTTATAGCATCCTCCTGAAGCGCGTCATTTATAACGGGCTTTTCTCTTACAACATAAGTTACTTCCTTTTCATCACAAAACTCTTCAATCAACACTCTGTCAAATACAACCTCTCCTGCATTATCGGCTAAATACAGAATTTTATTGGTTTTTATCAAATCATCCCTGAAATCATCATACTGAAATACTGTCTTCCCAACATTGACAAAATTCTCTTTAAACAAATTCTCAATCTCTTCTTCAATATTCAGCCTGTTTTCAGAAGCATAATCAATAACATTGCCCGCAATAGCAATCTCGACTGCGGACAGCAGCCTGTCACTGGACTTGTCGACCTTTTTTTTTAATTTTGGATATAATTCTAAGGCCATCCTGTTACTTTTTTCTTTTATTTTTTTATATAAGTCTTTGTCTCCAAACTTCTTTTTTACTGCTCTATGAATATAATAGGCCATTTCAGGAGGGGTGGCATTAAGCGAAAATTCAGGAACCAACTTAGCTACCTCATCAATCAACTCTTTATGTATAATTTCATTTCCTGTAATCAATCGTCCGGCTTCGATTGCCTGCTTAAAAAAACACGGGATACATTCTAAATATGTTTTCATCGTATAATTTTATTATCCTCATTAACAAACACAATTTTCCGACCTAATTCGCTTATTTCGTCATCACTCGCCAACACGTAAGTAATACCAAGTCCATTAATTAATTGTTCTATTTCAATTCTGATATTCTCGCTAAAACGTCGAGAAAAGCAGAATTGGTTTTGGTAATCATTTAATGGAGTTGGTATAATAATACAAATCTTATCACCGGTCTCCCCGCACCTCGCCGCCGGTCCATATAAAGCAATAACACCTGAATTTCCTTTTTCTTCAATAATGTATGTTTCAAACCGCTGGCCATTGTTAAAATTCAAAACCCGCACCTTTTCTCCAGGAAGCATATTGCTTTTTAACAATAAAATTTTATCTATGCCTATACTTCCATTATAGTGCAATTCTTTTTTATTAATTACTGCTCCGTGGATCTTAGATTTAAGCATCTGTCTTAAAATTGCCATAAGACACCACCTTCCCTTCACTTAATCCACAAATACATTAAACAATCTTCTTGGGATGCCTACCGCCAAATTTTCTCTTCTCATATCGGCATATTTGCGTGAATCATCGCATCCAAAGGAAAAGCTAACTTTATCTTCCAGATAAGTCTTTACAGCTATGCCTGAGCAAATAGACATCATTGTACATAGAGAAACATTCAGATTCCCGCCTTGATGATTATTATACATTCCTATTAAATCCATAACCTCTTCTGGCGGCATATACGACATAACAAGATCCGGTGTCCCATCGGTATTTAACCCTATATATTCAAAAGGCTTTTTGAAGTAAGGCGTCTGTGAAATAATTGATTTTAAAATATCCTTCTGTGCTTGGCGTTTATCGTAACAATTTTTCAGAAATTCACTTTTAGAATTCGACCTCCAACCAAAAGCATACTGTGCGCCAGGACAGGATATGCTCTCTTTATCTAAAAGAATTGGATCCATCATTGCCTCGTTTATTGCCTCGCAAAATTTTATGTCCTTTAGCCTTTTTGCTTTTTTTAAATCGGGTTTTTCTTTATAAAATTTTACTTTTATCCAATGACTTCTAAATTTGTCGGAAAATTTCCATTGAATGTCATCCATCTTTGATTCCCGTTTTAAAAATGTTATTATAGTGTTTGTTTTAAATTTTCCCAAATATCGGTCACTTCTTTTTTAACTTTTCCGTCCGCGCCCTCAATGATAGTTTTGCCTTGTACCATCGCATTCACAACTGACTTATCAAACCCGACTTTTCCTATGACCTCAACGTCATTACTTTTGCACGTTTCAACTATTTTTTCGGACATGTCCGGATTCAAATCATATTTATTAATGACGACTTTGGTTAATACCCCAAAATGTTTTGCTACCTCTATGACCCTTAAGGCATCATGCATCCCTGAGAGGGTCGGTTCTGTAACCACAAGAGCGCAACTAACGCCGGATAAAGACGCAATAACAGGGCAACCTATCCCGGGAGAACCGTCAATAATAATCCAATCACTGTTATTCTTTTCCGCTAACTCTTTTGCCTTCTTTCTCACTAAACTTACTAACTTCCCTGAATTTTCCTCAGCGATGCCTAGTTTTGCATGAACCATTGGGCCGAATCGGGTATCTGATATAAACCATTCCCCGGAAAGATTTTCTTTCATTTCTATAGCCTTTGAAGGGCAAACAAAATGACAAAACGCACATCCTTCACAAGAAATAGGATCTATGGTGAAAGTCTCATCAATTGCGTCAAAACGGCAAACTTCCCGGCATTTCCCACACTGAGTACAAACTTCTTTATTAATTAAAGCCGTAACTCCGCTTTTAAATTCGATTCTTTGGCGAATTCTTGGCTGCAGCAATAAATGTAAGTCAGCCGCATCAACATCGCAATCTGCCATGACTTTATTATCGGCTAATGCAGCAAAACTGGCCGTAATAACCGTCTTTCCTGTTCCGCCTTTTCCGCTAATGACAACAATTTGTTTCATGCGAATATCATCCTCAAAAATTATTATTCTCTTTAATTTTTCTAAACATCTCCTGAAACTTTTCTTTATATTCAGGCAATGTTTCTACTATCGTTTCTCCGCGCGAATAGCCTTCGGCTATTTTACGCTCAAAAGGAATCCGCATTAAAACAGGAATATTTTGTTTCTGGCAATATTGATCAGTTTTATCGTCACCTAAATCAGATCGGTTAATAACCACACCAAATGGAATGTTTAATTTTCGCATGACTTCGACCGCTAATATCAAATCATTCAGTCCAAAAGGTGTAGGCTCAGTTACAAGAATACAAAAATCACTTTTCTTTATTGATTCAATAACCGGACAGGATGTCCCCGGAGGAGCATCAATAATAATTGTTTTTATTGAATAAATATGCTTTTTTACGGCTTTAATAAGCGGCGGGGCCATTGCTTCACCGATATTCAGCTTGCCATGAACAAACTGTATGTCATTGCTTTTTCCGAACTCGACTACACCAATTTCTTTATCAACTTCTTTGATTGCATTCTCAGGACAAAAATAACTACAAGATCCGCAACCATGGCAAAGTTCAGGAAACACCAAAACTTTGTCTTTTAAAACAGCAATGGCATTATAAACGCAGACTTCCTGACACTTGCCACAAAAATTACATTTAGTTTCATCTATCCGGGGAACAGGAATACACACATTTTCTTTATTTGCGATTTCCGGCTTTATAAAAATATGGGAATTTGGCTCCTCAACATCACAATCGAGAATCTGAACATTTGAAATCGATAATGCGAGACTTGTCGCGACTATTGTTTTTCCCGTTCCGCCCTTACCGCTAGCAACCGAAAGAATCATCGATACATACTCCCCCCCCCTGTTTATAATAAAATAAAAATTCTATCCTAAAAAAATCGCAGTGTTTTCTACCCGAAAACCTATGATTATCCTCTTGTCATCTTGTTGCCGCATTTTGGGCAGTTTACTGTATTGCAGGGAACTCCTTGCTGATGAGGAATCCTCTCCCCACAATTTGGGCAAACACAATTTCCGCCTGGGCCGGGATTATTTCCACCAAAACCTCGGCCTTGTCCTTGTCCCCCTGGGCCTGTTCCATCTCCACCTGGCATATCACACCTCCTTAATTTTGAAACAAAATTGCTTCGTTTGGACATTGATTAACACAAGCACCACACTCAACACATTCTTCACTAACAATTGCCTTATCGTTCTCAATTTTTATAGCATCAACACCGCATATATCTACGCAAGCGCCACATCCCGTACATTTGTCATTATCTATTTTAACTGCCATTCTCGCCTCCTACATTGAGAGTCAACTACTTTGTACCCGGAATACCAAACTTTGAATTTACGCTTGGACATTGAGTTGGCTTTAACTCACCACGGTTATATTTTTCTATTACTTCCTTAATAGTACCAGATACACCGGTAATCACATCTAATCTCGCCGTCTGTAAGGTCTGAAAAGCATTAGGTCCAACATTACCTGTTAAAACAGCTTTTACTGACTTATTCGCTATTAATTGCCCTGACTGAACGCCAACGCCACCCATTGAATCAATATTGGGATTCTGAATTGCTTCAAATCCTAAAGTCTCTGTATCTATAACTATAAAATATTGACACCTTCCGAATCGCGGATCAACTTGTGAATCCAGGTTTTCTCCTTGAGAAGTTATGCAAATTTTCATTTTCTCACCCTTCTAACAAATTGCTATGTACCCTGTATCGATAGTTTTATTTTAGACATCTTTATTAAAATAAAAAAATATAAAATCTCCTTTGGGAAATTGTTATCTTCAAAATCAATTCCCTTCCGGAAAATTACAAGATAGGCGAAAATAGACACTTACTCCTTTTTCCACCTATCTTGCATTTTCACGCATCGTTTTAAGACTTCGAGCTGGACTCTAATTCCTTTATGCGTTCATTGATGGCATTAATCTCATCCTGCATACCCTTAGCCTGACCTTTCAACATATCTGTTTCCTGTTGTGGGGTCATTTCAGGCGCATAAGGGACCGCATTATAAGAATTCCCATAGGCATAAGGATAGCCAGCCCCTTGCCAGCCAAAACCGCCACCAAAACCACGGCCTCTGCCCAAGCCACGACCGAATCCCTGCCTGCCAGCAGGCAGGGCAAAACCACGACCTCTTCCTGCAATTGGATTGGCATATCCCGGCACAGAATATCCGGCGCAGTAACCTGCAGAGCGGCCTGTCATAGATCCTAATCCAGCAGGACCAGTTCTGTCTCCTCTAGGCATGTTATCCACCTCCTTTTTAATATTTTGCTTAATTGATAAATTATTTTTATCCAATTTAACCACACAAAATCCCATACCACGCCCTGTTAAAGGACCTTTTCCTTTAGGACCAGTTTCATCAAAATTTGGCACTTGAATCTCCTAAATACTAATGACAACCATTCCCATCTACGAATAAAAAAAATTAATTCTTACTTTTCATTATGGCAGTTTTCACATAATCCATAAAACTGAATAAGATGATGAGAAATCTTAAAATTATATTTTCCAGTAAGACTTTTTTCCGTCCTTGTCAACAGCCCAACTTCCTCATCAACAAAATCGGTATAGTCAATCACCCTATTGCATGATGTGCACACTAAATGATGATGGTGCCGAATCCCTTTAGGTCCTTCGGATAATTCATATCTTGCTCGACCATCACCGAAATCAAATTTATTAACTAATCTCATCTTTGATAAAATATCTAAAGTGCGATATATTGTCGTCATTCCAATTGCGGGATTAATGGTATGTGCTGTAATATAGATTTCCTCGGCGCTCAAATGTTTTTCAGATCTTGCCAATATTCCTAAAATAATTTCACGGCCTGCCGTGATTTTATAGCCATATCCTCTAAATCTTCCATGCCACCACGCTTGTCCCTTTCTATGTCTACCTGGCATTTCTATTTTTCTCCTAATTGCAAATGGTTTCCATTTCCAATTAGAGTCTATCACCTGAATCTTATTTGTCAAGAATAATACCAAATCCATTAATAATACCAATTCCATTAAATAATGACCGCTGTTAATTTCGCGTTTCTCGACGCTTCAACGAGAAACGCACCATTCAAATTGAAGACTTTAATAAATGGATTTGGTATAAATTGCTCTATCTTAATTCTGAAAAGCAGAATTGGTTTTGGTATCTCCTTCATGATTTCCTGCAATGGGATAAATGGAAAATTTTACTCCAGGAGGCTGTCCGAGAATAAATTTTTTGTTCAGATCAAAGCGCGAGACGACAGAAAACCGCAGGTGTACATGTGTACGTTGAGGATTTTTTGGAGTTTTGCAACGTAGAACTGAATAAAAAGATCATTCTCGGACAGCCTCCTGGTTTTTCATAGGCGATTGTTCTATGAACAATTTGCGGAAAACGCCAAGTTTATGCGGGAAATAAAAAAACGGACTTTTTCGGGATCGGTGCCTGGATCAAGAGCATTCATTAAAAAGACAGAAAAAATCATCGGAAGAAAGCCGCAGCCTGAGATGGGACATCCCTACTTTTTACGCGTGCATTTTATGATCCCGACCGGTGGAAATAATGTTAAAACCCAGATCATACAACTGATCCGCGTCAAGGAGTTGACAACCGTCAACAAGAAAAGCGGGTTTGGCCATTGAATCAAAGATCTTTTGATAATCCAGCTTTTTGTATTCATCCCAACCCGTGATAATGGCAATGGCATGCGCGTCCCTGGCCGCTTCATAAGGATCTTCGGCAAACGTCAGGTCCCCTTCACAATCCTTTAAATCCAGCCTGGCATTATCCAACGCCTTCGGATCAGTGACGACCACTTGAGCGTGCTCACTCAACAAACGCTTACAGACATGAATGGCCGGGGCCTCACGTGTATCCCCGGTATTCACCTTGAAGGCGAAACCGAACACGGCAATACGCTTACCCGCTACCGTGTTGAACATAAAGCTGACCATTCGATCGACGAAACGTTCTTCCTGATACGCGTTCATTGCAACGACACTTTCCCAATATTGGGCGACTTCAGGTAACCCGTAAGATTCCGCGATATAAACCAGATTCAGAATATCTTTTTTAAAACACGACCCGCCGAAACCCACGCTCGCCCGCAAAAACTTCGGGCCGATACGTCTATCCCGTCCGATAGCATAAGCGACCTCGGACACATTCGCCCCCGTCTTTTCGCACAGGGCGCTGATGGAGTTGATTGAGGAAACCCGTTGGGCTAAAAACGCGTTGGCGACCAGTTTCGTCAATTCCGACGACCAAAGATTGGTTGTAATGATTTTGTCACGCGGGACCCAATGTTCATAAATGCTGATGATCTCCTGACAGGCCTTTAATCCCTCTTCGGTCTGTTCCGATCCAATCAGCACCCGGTCGGGATCGAGCATATCATCCACGGCTGTTCCTTCCGCTAAAAACTCAGGATTAGAAACCACCTGAAACCGGATATTCTTTTCATTGTTTGAATACAAAATGCCCTTGATCGCCTCAGCTGTCCGGACAGGCAATGTCGATTTCTCGACGACGATCTTGTCACGGTCAGCATTTTCAAGAATACTGCGCGCTACTTTCTCGACGTACTGCAAGTCCGCCGCCTTGCCCTTGCCTTTGCCGAATGTTTTGGTCGGCGTGTTCACGGAAACAAAAATGATATCCGCCTCTTTAATCGCCAGGGGGATATCCGTATCAAAAAACAAATTCTTCCCGCGCGTCTGCAGGACGACATCGTCCAGGCCGGGTTCAAATATCGGCAATTGATTCGAATTCCAGGCGTTAATGCGGTCTTGATTAATATCAACCACTGTGATTTTATATGTCGGGCATTTTAAGGCAAACACCGCCATCGAGGGCCCGCCCACATAACCGGCCCCGATGCAGACAATATGTTTATCAAAACTCATTGTTAACTCCTTATCCGTCTAAAAAATATTCCTTAAACATTCAAAATAAATTTTATCTTTTGAAACATTTATACCAATTTCATTAAATACTGACAAAACCCAATTCGGCTTTTCTCAACGATTTAGCGAGAATATCAGAATTAAGATAGAGCAATTTATTAATGGATTTGGTATGACCTACAACTGAACGTTCTTCATCAACAAAGGATTGGCCCGCGCCCATTCCACGCAATTCTTGATCCCCTTTTCAATACCGACCCTGGGCCGCCACTTTAAAATGTCGCGAGCGCAGCTGACATCGGCCCATGTGGACAGCATATCCGCCCTGTGGAAAGGGAATGTTTGTATTTCAGCCTGCTTGCCCAGATACTTTTCCATCAGGCCGATCACGTCATTCAATTTATACGGGCTATCCCCCCCCAGATTGATCACTTTGAAGCCGACCTTTTTTAAGGCCTTAATCGTTCCGCGCGCGATATCATCAACATACGTAAAATCCCGGCTCTGATTACCGTCACCGAATAACTCAATCGGTTTCCCTTCATCGATCCATTTGATGAAACGAAAAACACTCATGTCCGGCCGGCCAGCCGGACCATAAACGGTAAAATAACGAAGAATCGTCACATCCATACCGAACAAATAATGATAGGTATAACACGTCATTTCCGCGCCTTTCTTGCTGGCAGCGTATGGGGATATCGGGGTGTTCACGGGCAGGGTTTCTTTAAACGGCATTTCCTGGCCGGCATAGAGCGAGGAGGTCGACGCTAAAACAAATTTCTGAATATTATGCGCCCGGCAACATTCCAATAAATTTAAATTACCATGGGTATTGGTGGTCAGATAGACATGCGGATTTTCAATGCTGTAACGCACGCCTGCCCGCGCGGCGAGATTGATAACAGCACAAAACGAATATTTTTTGAATAGGCGCCCCAGGGCGGCCAAATCTTCAATATCGGCTTTATGAAAAATAAAACCATTCTGTTTTTTTAAATCTTTCAAACGGTATTGTTTAAGGCGAACATCATAATAATCATTCAAGTTATCAATACCGACGACTTGATAACCTTTCTGAATTAACAACTGAGCAGTCTTAGAACCAATAAATCCGGCAGCGCCTGTAAGAAGAATAACATTCTTTTTCATGTGTTTATTCACTCGCGTTTAAATCGGATTTTATCATCGAAATAAGGCACTCGCGCGCCCCTGATTTTCCAAACAATAGCACACGCAGCTGATTTGTCAAGTCTTGAAGAATTTCTCTTATATCCGGAATATTGGGGCATTGCTTGACCATCGCGCGACATTCATATATATTTCTAGTAGGGAAAACAATGCGTCCAATAGCCAAAAAACAATCCGTAACAAGATGTTTGGTCTGGCAGGCGGTCATAATCGGCCATCTCACACTGTTCGTCTGTCCGGCACCTTTGGTCTGGAGTGCAAGTGATTCTCAGACAGCAAGTTCCAACAATGCTTCCGACACTTCTTTGAGCGACAACGCGACAGTTCCTGAAAACACCGACATGGTCAGCGAAGGCCAACAACGGGCTCAACGCTTAAAAGAATTGTATGTGACCCGGATACGCATTCAGGAGATCTACCGTGAAAAGAAACAAGAACTGCGAGATAAACTGCAAGAACGACTAAAAGAAATCGATCAAGAAGGCGGCGACTTCAAGGCCCGTCAAGCTGTTAAGCGGGGTTGGCGCGTCGCCCATGAATATCTGAAAAAGGCCTATAAAATAGCCTTCCTGCAATGCCAGAAAGAAATTGATAAACTGGAAGTTAAATCAGGATATCGCCACAAAGTCAACCAGCCGATCAATATCTTCAAAGGGACGCCGATAACAAAAAACAAAAATAAGCAAACTCAGATCAAAGTTATCTATCCCCACCCGACGCGTTAAAAAAATAGGGAGAAAAAAAGTGCCATCTGTCCGGACTTTTTCTAGGAGCTTGTCCGAGAACTAGTTTTTATTTGTAGAATCCGTTACTTCTAAATT
>JAIORP010000102.1 GCA_021108075.1 Candidatus Omnitrophota bacterium
AACCAATTCTGCTTTTCAGAATTAAGATAGAACAATTTATTAATGGATTTGGTATAAAACTCACGCATCGTTGATTGAATACTTGTCATTTCGACGACTTATTGGATCGATTGAACTTCTTTACGAAAAAAAATCTTCTTAACCAGATGAAACATTTTCTTTAAAAACCAAATCGAAAAAATAATAAATAGGATTACAGCTATCCCGGCGATAACAGGGTGTTGAATCATTAAAAAAAACATTCCCGCAACTGCAACATCTTCCGTCACGCTAGCAACAGAATTCGAAACGGGTTCCGGCGAAGTGTTGATCGCTGCCCGGCTTGTTGCCTTTGTTAAATGCGAATCCAAAGAAACAGATCCACTGAGCAGTGCAACCGGGATCTGCACCGCAGGGCCGACATCGGCCATAGCCAAATATCCGATTAAAGCACCTCCGGCTGGTCTAATAAAAGTATGCACGGAATCCCACATAGAATCAACGACGGGGACCTTATCAGCGATAAATTCAATGGCATACAAAATAACGGCCACACCAATCACCAAAGGATGCGAAAGCGATTCCAGATTTCCCGGCAACTCGATCCAGTTCATACGGTGGCTGACCCCTAAAAGGGCAACCGTCATATATAAATTGATACCCGACGCCCAGGTACTTCCAAGCAAAACGTTAATCGTTTGCAGTATCTCCATATCTTAACTACAAATCCTTTATCCTCACATTATGTTCACTGTTGGCTATTAATTCTCGCGCGCCTTTAAAATGTTTTTTGATCGACCGGATATTTTCACTATCTGACAGCGGGAGTGAATCAATACCCATATGCTCCAAACGGTCAAGCACTTCTCTTATAGTCATATCCTGAATATCATGGGCTGGTTGAAAGCCGATGGTATCCCGATCATTTATTTTCACTTCATTCAGCACTTTCGCTTCGGTTAATTCAAACAAAACCTTTCGAACCAAACGTATCGGGACTTCCAATTCTAAAGCCAGGTCGTGAGCCGCGGGAGGATCTTGTTCCTGACAAAAATTCTTGACGCAAATGTTCGTAACGCCCAGTGCGACGACACGTTGAAAACCCAGACTGGATTTGAGGCAATCGTGTTCAAATTCATATGTTTCAACGTTTTGTTCGGCAAAAGAAATCTCTGCGCCAAAAAGCACAACTTTCCAACTCACTTGCAGCCACATCAAGAACAAGGGCAATGCAGCAAAACTTCCGTAAATAGCCCCATACTTTACCGCGCCAATTTGAAAATTGATATATATCCATTGCCAAACCTGATAAATGGAACCGGCGATAATACCGGCAAACATCCCGGACTTAAACTTGACCTTTGTGTTCGGCATGAAGATATAAATAAAAGTAAACAGCACCCACAAAACACAATAAGGAATGAACTTCAATAAAAATAACAAAACCGAACTGATGGGTCCCAAAAAAGCTAATTTTGATAAAATCAACGTGAGTTGGCTGGTGACAAAGACAGTAATGCTGCTTGACATGATCAGCAAGATCGGACAAATCAGCATGATCGACAAATAATCACTGAATTTACGGACCACAGTCCGTGATTTCTTGATCCCCCAAATATCGTTAAAGGACGTTTCTATGTTCCCGAGCACCTTAATCACCGTCCAAAACAAAATACAGACACCGATACCCGCTATCACACCGCCCCGCGTGTTCTCAAGCAGTGTGTTCGCAAAACCGATAATCTGACCGACAACTTCTTCTTGACCGGGAAAACGTTTTATCAATTGGCTCTCAAGCGCTGTCTCAAAACCAAATCCCTTGGCAACACCAAAGGCCATCGCTACGACGGGAACAACAGAGAGAAGCGAATAAAATGTCAGGGCTGAAGCGCGCAACAAGCATTTATCTTCATTAAAGCCGCGGAGGCTTAACAAAAAAATGCGCAACTGCCGAATCCAGAATGATTTGACTCCCGTTAAATTGCTCGCACGGATACGCCAGATATCCGTCTGTAAAAATTGAACACATTGATTGAGAACGCTCTTAGATTTCTTTATCATAATTTAATTTATAATATGATGTCTATCAAATAAAATTATTCTATCATTTAGTCCTGGAAACACAAAAGAAATAAAATTAATTATGTAAATAAACCGAACTGGCGTCATTCATCAACAGAAAACAGGTTCGAGGATAGAAAAAAGCTGCTGCCTGAATAAACAGACAACAGCTTTTCATGTTAAGAATTAAGCATGACCAGCAGAACCAAGGACAGACTCGTTCTTGTGCTTGTACATCTCAATTAAAGCCTCTCTCGCCGGCCCTAAATATTTTCGGGGATCAAATTCAGCGGGCTTATCCGTAAATGTTTTTCTAATGGCCGCCGTCATCCACAACCGCCCATCTGAATCGATATTGACTTTACAAACAGCTGATTTCGCGGCCTGTCTTAATTGTTCTTCCGGAATTCCAACAGAATCCGCCAGTTCACCGCCATTTTGGTTGATGATATCGACCGCTACCATCGGCACCGATGATGAACCATGTAACACAATCGAAAAACCCGGAATTTTTTCCTCAATCTCGGTTAAAATGTCAAAACGCAACGGAGGTGGAATATAAACGCCCTCTTCGTTCCGGGTGCATTGCTCTGGTTTGAACTTGTACGCTCCGTGGGAGGTTCCAATGGAAATGGCCAATGAATCAACGCCGGTACGGCCCACAAAATCAACAACTTCTTCCGGTTTTGTATAGGTCGATTTCTCGGCCACAACATCATCTTCGATACCGGCTAAAACACCTAACTCACCTTCAACCGTTACGTCATACTGATGGGCATACTCCACAACCTTTTTAGTCAAAGCGACATTGTCTTCATAAGAATGATGGGAGCCATCAATCATAACGGAAGAAAAACCAGACTCAATACAGGATTGGCATAATTCTAATGTATCCCCGTGATCTAAGTGCAAGGCAATCGGAATTTCTTTTAATCCCTTAGCTTTGGCCATCTCCTTCATCATTTGGACAGCCCCTTCCCCCATATACCGTAAAAGGGTTTGGTTAGCGTACTTTCTTGCGCCACTTGACACTTGCATAATCACAGGAGATTGGGATTCAACGCAGGCCGTAATAATTGCCTGTATCTGTTCCATATTATTGAAATTATACGCGGGGATGGCGTAACCGCCGACCATGGCGCCTTTAAACATGTCCTTCGTGTTGACTAATCCCAAATCCTTGTATGAAATCATTTCACTCTCCTTTTTTAGTTAATCAATAATGAAATATGTTTGTCAGCCGTTTTAAGTTATTTATACCAAATCCATCAAATAATTGTCCTATTTGAATGCTAATATTCTCGTTTAGACGTCGAGAATATCGTAATGACTCTGGTAATTATTTAATGGATTTGGTATTATTATATTTATTCAGGAAATAAAGTCCAGCATAAAGTCTTGTGCCGATCAAATAACCCTTGCGCTCCATTCTTTTCAGCCAATCCTCCACACCGGAAAGGGGGACAACATGTGTCACAATCGACTCAAGTTCATCACCGCCTCCGTCATGAACTTTCTTTAATCCCGTGGCCAATACCATTGTCAGCAAATCCGAACTTGTTCCACAGGCGGCTGGCCCATGAATCAATTTTTTAATCATCTTTGCCTGATACCCTGTTTCTTCTAATAATTCCCTTTTAGCCGCTTGAACACAGGTCTCCTTTTTCTTTGTGTTCAGGTCATCAATAAGTCCCGCCGGGAACTCAATGACATACCGGTCAACCGGAGGACGGTATTGTTCAACAAATAGGACCTGCTGGTCATTTGTCACCGCAACAATGATGACCGCTCCAGAGCAATTATTACGCTCAATGTACTCCCAGCCCCCTCTAGAGACAAAATTAATAAATCGGCCTTTTTTTAAAACAATTTTTTTCGTTTTATATCGCACTATTTTTTGCATTCCTCATTCGGCCTCATAACGGTCTAAATCAGATCTATACTCGCCGGTGGTCAATATTAGTGCGTCATCCACCTGAAAAGGATAAATATCTCGTCGGAATTTTTTCGCTTCACACGATACGGATGACACTTCACGCATACATGTCCCGAACACATGTTGACGACAATATGATGTCAACAATTCGGACATGAATGATCCTACCTAAAGACTAAAAACTTTAATATAATTGCTCGGCAAAATAGCCTGTACCGCACTTAATCGAATATATCCTTCCGAGGAATTTAATTGAAAGCCCTTAACCTGAACAACCAGGAACATTTCATCCCCAATTTTTTCAAGCCGGACAATTTCGATATTCTTTACCACGGAGGTAGACCCATTGGCTGTGCCAATGTAGATATCATAGTTGATGGTTTTATTGTATTTGAATATTGTGTGTTGCGCGCCAACTGAACGCGCGAACAACACAGAAACGGACAGACAAGCAAGCACCATCCCCATCTTGAAAAACAATGAACTCGTCACATGTGACCGGATTCGCATTATCACACCTCCTATGTTTCATTCTGCATGAGCTGAAGTTCAATGGACAAAACATCTAACTCACATTCTACGTGTTGAATCTCAGCCATATTTTGTACGGGCAAATCTAAGGTGATGGAATTCCACATGCCTTTATACAACATCCCCTTAAATGTAAATTCTACACCTTGCAGGTTGCTTTGCCACAACGCATAGGACAAATTTTCATTAGGATTCCATTCTTGCCCCCAAAACAATTTCACCTTGAAGTCCCGATAATCCGCATAATTCGGATTGCCCACATTGAGATGGATACGGGTTTTATCACCGATCGATTCGATCTTGCTATAGGCGATTAAAAAAACACCGGTATTGGTGTCGATCCGTTGATAGGAAGACGTATCCGGTTGCGCCAAAACAATCCGCGTTCGAATTCCTTTCAATCTTTCCTCGATATTGTCCTGAAGATGTCTGGAATAATCCTTAAGGTCAAATTCCAAACCCTGCGAATAATCTTTCAAACTGTCTTGAACATTCTTTGAAAAATCGTTGAAGACCGGGCTGATTTGATCAATATATTCCTCTAAGGCTTTAACTTTCTTTTGCAATATATCTATTTGTTGATCCGTGCGCGGATCAGCCGAGGCATGGGTCGGATTGATGCATATTGACGCCAGGCCAAAAAAACAAATAATGATCCATTTTCCCTTTGCGCGTGCCATATCTTACCTCCTTAAAAATTCTTTTATTTCTAAAAAAAATAATCATACCAATTCCATTAAATAATGACCAAAACCAATTTTGCTTTTCAGAATTAAGATAGAACAATTTATTAATGGATTTGGTATCACTGCTCCGAAAAAAACCCACCAGCACAAATGGTGGGTAGAAAATAGCTAAAATAAAAAAACAATTGTTTTTCTTCTTATTCTGTTCCTGCCGCTTGTAGCGTATTTGAGGTAACGAGGTCTTCTTTGGCTGCCTTATCGAGATTCTTACCTCTCCACTTAAGAAGGGTAAAATAATTCTCAAACGTTAATTTGATATCGCCGTAATAATAAACGGACATTTCTCCATCCTGATCTGATTCTTCATACTGCGTCGGCTCATCATAATCTTTCTTAATCTGCTTAAGGCTTATAAACTCGCCAACTATTTCCTGGCTCTCAAGATCTTTTCTTAAATCATCAATACTATCCGTGTAAGCAGGGTCCATAAATGTATCATATCGCCAATCCTTTAAATACCGATCCTTGCTGAACTCTACTTTTAAATCACCATAATCAAAAATAATCTTCCGTTCTTCATCGGTGATTGTCGGCGCGTCCCCATAATTCAAACGGACATCTTGTAAGCGGGTTTTTCCGATTTGAATCATGCCGTCACGTAAATCATTCTTTAAACGAATAATATCATCTTGAAGAGCGATCACTTCCTGGGACCAAACGTTGTACGGGCAGACCATAAACGTCAACATTAAAAAAGAAACGATAAGTATTTTTTTCATCCGGATTATCCTTTCATCATCAAATGACTATTATTACATTTATAGGATTGATATAAAATTTACGCCTCACAGTTGTTTTTTTATAATATATACTAATTTAATATGTTTGAGAAATGAAAAAATTAAAAAGAATGAGATCTCTATGACTGCATGGATTCCGCAAATCCTAAGCGTCGACCGACTAGCGACACCAACGGCAGAATCATCTTCTCACTAAAGTCAAAACGGATACCTGCGGCTTCAAATAACTTCGGCAAAGGAAGGCTCCCACCAAAAGATAAGGCTGTCCGGTAAGATTGGATCGCGGATTGAAAATCCTCTTTTGACTTCATCCATATCTGCAAAGCGCCCAATTGAGCAATCCCGTATTCAATATAATAAAACGGGACTTCAAAAATATGCAGCTGCCGATGCCAGGAAAAAGCCTTTTCTTCTTCAAATCCCTGCCAATCGACATGACTTGTACCAAAACGGTTTAACATTTCCAACCAGGCTTGTTTGCGTTGATCCGGAGTATGCTGAGGATGGTCGTAAATCCAATGCTGGAAGGCATCAACAATCGCGACCCAAATCAAAATATAAATGACATCTTCTAAATGATGTTGAACTGAGCGCTGTGCCTCCTCAAATTGATAAAAAACATCCAAATATTCCCCACCTAAAAGTTCCATCGACATTGATGCAACTTCGCAAAATTCCATCGGAGCATGGCGGTAATCCAGCAATGGTTCATTCGCACAGGCAAGCGCGTGAAAAGCATGCCCACCTTCATGCAATAAGGTCCGGACATCTTGATCCAAGCCGACGGCGTTCATGAAAATAAATGGTTTGCGGGCTTCGTTCAAGGTCGATTGATACCCACCAGGAGCTTTGCCGATACGGCTGTCCAAGTCGAGGCACCCCGCCCGGGCCATCGAGTTAAATTGCTCCCCCAGTTCAGGATCCACGTGATGAAAAATGTTCGCACAACCCCTGATGAGATCCTGGGCCTGCTCAAAGGGTTTTAACGGTGGCCGCCCAAGGGGATCACACGCTGTATCCCAAGGTCGTAAGACATCCACCCCCATTTGCCGGCAACGTTGTTTTAATATCCGCTCCCATAACGGAACCACGGCCCTCTCGATTGTGGCATGATAAGCCAAACAATCTTCGGCGGTATAATCAAACCGGTGCAGCGCCCTGAACATATATTCTGTAAATGTCCTGCATCCTATATTCTGCGCTATGTGATGCCTGTGCTGAACCATCCGGTCAAAAATGTCATCCAAACGGTCTTTGTCCTTTAAACGGCGGCTGGAAATGGATCGCCAGGCATCTTGACGTTTATTACGGTCATGGTCCAATAAATATTTTGACATCTCCTGCAATGTCTTCTCCTGTCCGTCAAACTGCACGGTCATCGCACCAAAAATGGTTTGATATTCTTGCGACAATAAACTGAGTTCTGTTTCTATCTCAATATTTTCAGAACGAAACAAAGCCACATCTTCCTCTATCTCACGGGTATAAATTTTGTAATATGGATCGTCAAAGGACAATGTCTTAAGGAAATCTAAGTATTTCTTATTGATCTTATCTTCAAACGGCTTTATTTGAGGAGCAACTTCTGAAATGAAGTGTTTATATTCCCGGGCGTATTGCTCATGATCGGTTTGACACGTCATCTTAATGTAGAGAATGGAACTGTGTTGATCGATAACCGATTCGAGTTCCGAACGATCATTGATCCACTTGACTAACTCGCTTGAATCCGTTATCGCACGGCCGGCCAAATCTTCAAGATACGGCTGAATTTGGCTGAAATCATCCGGCTGAAAATCTTCGGCAACAAATGATCTTTTCTGGTATGGTCTTAAGGTCTTCCAATCTATCTTCTTATAAAGTACATCTGACATAGGAATCAGCTCCTTTTAACGGCATGATCGTAATATTGATTGAGCTTCATAGTATATTTGTTTAACCCGGAAAATGCAATTGGAATCGTAACGAGAAAGCAAAAGTTGTTGCAAGGGTCATTTCGTGAAGCGTATCGAAATACGGTGAACGAAATAATCCCGAGCATAACGTAGCAATTGCGACAAGTTCTGCCTTCGTAGCAGATCCCAATTGCATTTTCCGGGTTAGAAATAGAGTCAAGAAAATAATTCCCCCCCCCTCTGAAACAGGAAACACATCCGCACAAATGGACGCCGGGTATCCATTACAACTCTTCACAACTCAGCCGGAATAATGTGCTTGACAAATCCTCTTTTTAAAGTATACTTTTGTTCTCAACACTTTGAGTGGTTTTCAGTATTTATATTAAAGTAAAAAGGGTGACATTATGGCACAAGTATGTGAAATCTGTAAAAAAGGCTCTCAGCCAGGGGTTAAGTACAAAAGACGTGGGATGATCAAGCGAAAAGGTGGTGCCGGTTCCAAGATCATCGGAAAGACCCTACGGCGATTTTTACCCAACCTTCAACGGGTAAAAATCAAAGTAAACGGTACGACCAAAAGAGTCAAGGTCTGCACCAGTTGCATCCAAAAAGGTTCTATTGTCAAAGCTTAAAAAGCGCATCATAAAATAATTTGTGATAAATTCATTTTATATGCGCTTTTCTTCTATCTTCCATCAAAGGACTTCCTCACTCAATCGAATATCTTTCAACCTCAATTGCACGGTCGGTTCTTTATACCAATCGTCAACGGTTAAAAAGTAGGCGATATCAAACTTTTTTCCTGTCACGAGCAAGTCTTTGTATTTTGCCATCCCAAAACCAATAACAGACAATGTCGCCCGGCCGTCTGTAACATAAAATTTTAATGTTTCCCGGCCCATAACGCGTGGTTCTCCGCGCAGGTTTAAACCAAAGGAGCAAAATAATGGCTGGGGATTGCCTTCACCAAACGGCTGCATCGTCTCAACCATGCTGACCAAATCCATTGAAATTATTGATAATGTTAACTCCCCATCGATGTAGATGGTCGGACTCAGCTTCTCTATGGTTAACTTTTCATGGGCAAGCCGATTAATCAGGCTTCGAAATGAATTAATGTTATCTTCTTTAATCGTTAATCCCGCGGCCCTTTGATGTCCGCCGAATTTCTCCAGGCAATCCGAACAATGAGCCAGAGCTTCATAAAGGTGAAATCCTTCAACAGACCTCGCGGAAGCTGTTCCCATTCCATCTTCCACAGAAATCACAATCGTCGGCCGGTAATATTTTTCCGTTATCTTTGAGGCCACAATTCCTAGCACCCCTTTGTGCCACCCTTCTTTACTAACGACAATGACCTTTTGATCTTTAACATTTATCTCCTTCTCAACAATCGCGACCGCTTCCTGCACGATGTTTCTTTGTAACCGTTGACGGTCAACATTATACTTATCAAGATCTTTAGCGAGTTGCAGGGCTTGATCGTCATCATTGCAGAGCAGCAGGTCCAAAGATTTATGGGCGGTGTCCATTCGACCGGCAGCATTTATTCTCGGACCAAGGATAAACCCGATATGATACGGGCTTAACTCTTTATCCTTTATCTTTGAAACCTTGAGTAATGCTCTTAACCCTTTATTCTTCGTCTTGCATAATAACGGCAACCCCATTTTTACAAAAATTCGGTTTTCACCAATCAAAGGAACAATATCGGTGATCGTCCCGATGGCAACCATCTCTAACGCTTCCCCGGGGACATGTCCTAACAACGCTTGCGTGAGTTTAGCGACCAAGCCGACCGCTGCCAGCAGCTTAAAAGGATAGGAACAATCTTTTCTTTTAGGGTCGACTACGGCACACGCTTCGGGAAAGGCGTCACTGTCCGGCTCATGATGATCAATAATCACGACATCAATCCCTCTGGCGTGACAATTTCTCACCTCTTCAACAGCCGTTATCCCGCAATCCACCGTGATTATCAGCTTGATGCCCTGGGCCACGGCCTGATCAATAATCTCATTGTTCAGGCCATAACCATGTTCCATGCGATGAGGAATATGGTTGATCACAGTTAATCCCTTTTGCGTCAGAACATTATGCAACAAGGCTGACGAGGTGACACCATCTGCGTCATAATCCCCAAAAATTAAGACACGTTCTTTTCGGTCTAAAGCCTGATCAATTCGCGCGACAGCTTTATCCATATCCTTCATCAAAAAAGGATCATGTAATAACTTTAAATCCGCTTTAAAGAAATGCTGGGCTTCTTTTGAGTCAACAATCCCTCTGTTGAGTAAAATTTGCGCGACAATGGGTTCGACATGCAGGGCTCGACATAATCGGGCTTGCTCAAAAGGATTTGTTTTTATAATATTCCAACTTTTATGCATATCATTAACCTTCATTTAAAGTGTTCAGGATATCAAACTTGATTGTATCTCTTCAGGCGTTTAGAAAACAGACGCGTGTGCTAACAATTATTCGGCATCAACCCGGAAAATGCAATTGGGATCTACTACGACCACCTACATCCGCTCAGGGGTACTTAATCCCAACAACTGCAATCCGTTGGCAAGTATCATGCGGGTCGCGTTGGCTAAAGCTAAACGCTCTGACGATCGAAGCGCTTCGTCAGGGTCAATCACTCGGTGACAATCATAAAACTTATGAAAAATCGTCGCTATTTCTTGTAAATAGCTGACCAATGGATATGGATCATACTGTTGATAACAAAGTTTAAGGGTGTCGGTAAACTGCCCAATTTTCTTTATTAAATCGATTTCTTCCTGTTGTGACAACAAACTTAAATCTGATGTCTTAGGAGTCAAATGGGCCTCTTTTGCTTTTTTATTGATGCTGTTGATACGCGCATACGCGTATTGAATATAATAAACTGGATTCTCAGATGTTTCCTGCTTGGCTAATTCAAGATCAAAATCTAAATGAACCTTGATATGCCGCATAAGAAAGAAAAACCTGGCGGCATCAACGCCAACCTCATTAATGACTTCGCGAAGAGTGACATATTGCCCCAAACGGGTCGACATCTTGATCATTTCACCCTGACGGTATAGTGTCACCAATTGGACAATAAGGACTTCAATATCATCTTTATTTCTGCCTAAGGCTTGTGCTGCCGCCTTTAACCGTGGGATATAACCGTGATGGTCCGGGCCTAACATATCAAACACACGGCTGAACCCCCGGTCAAATTTATTCTGATGATAAACAATATCCGGCGCCAGGTACGTATAATCGCCATTACTCTTTTTTAAGACACGGTCCTTATCATCCCCGAACATTGTTGACTTGAACCACAAGGCGCCTTCTTCCTCTTTTATAAAATCTTTTGCCACCAAATAATCAACCATCCCGGCCACCTTATCTTTTGACGCGACTTGTGACTCATGCGACCAATAATCAAAGTAAACACGAAAAGCATTCAGATCCTGTTTGATAACATTCAGCAAATAAGTCACACCAAATTCCCTAATAATAACGACATCAATTTTTTCCAGATCGGACAAAGAGGTCACATTATTGTTTTCTATAAAAATCTTTGCCATATCCTTGATATATTCACCCTGATAATGATCGTCCGGGAAATCGGCAGAAGCGCCCAATTTCTCTCTCGCGCGCAATTGTATCGACTGAGCGAGAATGTTGATCTGATTGCCAGCATCGTTCAAATAATACTCTTTGGACGCTTCAAACCCCAAATGATTCAAAATGTTGACAAAGGCATCACCGACAGCCGCCTGTCTGGCATGCGCAACACTCAGCGGCCCGGTAGGATTAGCGCTAACAAATTCCACCAATATTTTTTCTTTTTGTCCAAAATCACAACGGCCGTAGTCCTGTTGTTTCTCAAAAACCTGATACAGGACCTGGTAAAAGGCTTCCGGGGAAAGATAAAAGTTAATAAATCCCGGACTTTTAACTTCAATTTTTTTTATCTGAGATTGCAGGGCATGATCAGCGAGCCGCTTTTCAATAATAGACACCAAGTCCCTGGCAATGCTCATGGGCGGTTTTTTAAGGATCCGGGCAGACTGCAAAGCGGCATTTGTAGCATATTCGCCGTGCTTTTTATCAGCAGGAATATCCAAATGAATATCCTGCGCGTCACACTCCGGTCGCAAAAGCTCAGACAGACTCGTGGCGATCATATCTTTTAATTGCGTATATATCTGTTCCAACATAACAAGATTCCAATCGTAAAAAAGGGGGCTGCATCATGACTTTCAATGATATCCCGAAAGCTCTCAACCGTCGAAAACCATTCACTCCCGATGAAAAAAATTGAACCATCCGGTTTTAAATGATGCCCAATCTTTTCATAAAAATTCTTATGCGCTCTGTTCTGATGATCATACAAAATGATGTTTTTTCTTTGCTTCTCTAATTATTATCAGGAACCCAGGGAGGATTTGAAACAACCACATCCCATTGTTCATCGAGGGGGATATCCCTTAAGCTATCTGTCGTGTAAACCGTCACCCTATCTTCCAAGCGATTCTTTTTAATGGTATGTTTGACATATTCAACGGCAGCAGGATTAATGTCCGCAAGCGTTAAACGGTCGCACAGGTTATTGGCTAATAGGCAAAACCCAATAAAACCCGGTCCCGCGCAATACTCAAAGACATGATCGACTTTCCCAATCTTCTTCGAAAGAACATGACGGAAAGTTGCCAATGTAATAATGTTTCTTTTAGCGAGTAAAACACAACGGATAGGCACAGAAAGGGACAATCTCAAATTGATAACATTCTAAATAACTTATCTTCAAAAATCATTTAAGAGGCGAAAAGGCAGGACAATCTTAAAGAAGTCTAAACTTTATCTTTTGTTTCCTGGCCCTTAAGGGTCGCGTCTTCCCATTTAACCCTCTTTGCTTCTTGCCAAAGGTACTCAAGGTTATAAAATTCCCTTGCCTGTTTCTGAAAGATATGAACAACGACATCCCCGGCATCAAAGATGACCCACGTGTTCGTTTTGACACTAGGAGCCGTTGTTACCTGAATCCCCATATTTTTCACTTCATCTTCCATATAATCGGCTATGGCTTTTACTTGCCGTTCCGTATTACCGGAACAGATCACAAAAAAGTCGCAAAAGTTAACAAGACGACGCATTTCTAAAATACTGATGTCGATTGCTTTTTTGTCCGAAGCGAATTGAGCAATTTTTCGAGATAATTTTATAGACGTTAAGGATTTCTTTCTAATAAGTGTTCATCCTTTCGTATTCCGCGTGCTTCTAATTTCACATTTTATAAAATCAAGATAGCAATATAAAAATTTACTTCTTCATTTTCGCTGCTTGATCTTTACTTAAAACACGCCAACATTCATGTTCCCCTGCGGGAGATTTAACTACGGCGAAAAAACGGCCTTTTTTTTCTCTAACATCATATTCGTCCGATTCAAATTTAGACTTCGTTTTGACATCGTAAAAAGATAATTTGTCCATCAGGACCTCCTCGTAATATTGGAACGTGTTTTAAAATAGTTGTAAAAGTTTATCTAAAAAACATGGTCTTGTCAACAAATGAAATACGTCTTTATACCTGTGATCGAAATCGCAGGCAGTCAAGTCATCATTCAACCATCGACCGCAACTTCTTTTCTTGCTGCTCATTTATGGGGCCAACAAGCGCAAGATTGAATCTTTTTTCAGAAATGACTTCTTTCGCCACTCTTTTTATATCATCTTTGCTGATTTTATTAAAATCTCGAATGACTTCACGTAAAGTCTTCGTTTTATTCTTCGCAATAACGCTCTCTCCAATCCAAAGCATATGTTCCATTGTATCTTCTAACCCTAATAGAAGCTGCCCCATCAAATAGTCTTTCGCCCTCTGAAACTCATTCTGAGTAACGCCAAAGCGCTTAATCCGTCGTAATTCCTTTAATATAACGTCCATGGATTTCACAATTTTTTGGTTGTCCACACCCGCGCGGATAAAAAAGATACCCGTATCATGCATTGATTTAGAACTGCAGGAAACGGAATAGGCTAATCCCCTTTTTTCCCTCAATTCAACAAATAACCGGCTCGACATGTTCCCGCCTAAAATAACACTTAACAAATTTAAGACATACCGGTCCTGTTGGTTTTCATTATAACCTAACATGCCGAGGGCCAGATGCATCTGTTCAATATTTTTATGGTGAAACGCAAAGCGCGGAGAATTTTGAGTTGATTCGACCCGAACAAAATCATTAACGCCCGTACGCTTTATCTTTCCTAACTTCTCTTTGGTTACATCAATGATTCGATTAGGTGAAACCTTCCCACAACAAGCCACAACAATATTCTCATTATGATAAAAATTATCATAAAAATTCCTCAACTTTGTGGGCGTAAGCTTGCTGACCGTTTCATGCGTTCCGGCCAGACTCTCTCCCAAAGGATGATTCGGCCAAACCAACCGGTCTAAAATTTCAAAAACAAAATATTGCGGTTGGTCACGATACATCTTTATTTCTTCTAAAATAACAGTCCGCTCTTTTCTGACATCTTGAGGTGTAATCAGCGGATAAAATACCATGTCCGCTAAAATATCAAATGTTTTCTCGAAATGCTTGGCTGGAATCTTTGCAAAAAAGCAGGTTTGTTCTTCTGAAGTGAAAGCATTCAGAGCGCCGCCAACCCCTTCGATCTGTTCTTTTATTTGATCACAGCCGTATTTCCGGCTGCCTTTGAAAACGATATGCTCGAAAAAATGGGCGGCCCCTTTTTCAAAAGACTGCTCATGACGTCCCCCGACCCCTATCCAAAATCCAAGGGCAATACTCTCTCTATCTTCCATTGCATTTGTTACAATGCGTAATCCGTTTGATAATCTTTTTAATTTATACATATAAATAAATCCTTATGAAAGATGCTGAATTTAATCTAGTTCGCACGTCAATGTGCGGACAAAACGTGAAACTTTAGAAACTAAGTCTTCCTGGTTAGCATTTTTTATGATTTGATTGACAATAGCACTTCCAACAATAACACCATCGGCAACTTGCGCGGCCTTTTTTATTTGTTGTGGTTGTGACAAACCAAACCCCAAACAAACGGGTTTGGTCGTCAAAGATTTGGCTTGTTTGACTTTCTTTAAAACGTCAGCAGCTACCGTCCGACGCTCCCCGGTCACGCCGGCAACAGAGACAAAATAAACGAAACCACTTGAGGCATCAATGATGGTTTTCATCCGGCTCAAAGATGATGTGGGCGCAAGAAAAAAAATGTTGGACATGTGGTGTTTTTTTGATGCCCGGATCAAATCTATCGCCTCTTCTGGCGGAAGATCTGGAATAATTAAACCATCGACGCCACTTTGCGCGGCCATCTGGACAAATCGAATTTCATCAAAATGAAAAACAGGATTGTAGTATGTCATTAACGCAATCGGAATACAGGATGTCTCCCGAATCTGTTTAACAAGATTCAAAATTTTACGCGGCGTGACATTGTTTTTTAAAGCCCTTTGAGAAGCCGCCTGGATTGTCAGCCCATCAGCCAAAGGATCGGAAAATGGAACCCCCAACTCAATGATATCAACCCCCTGCCCTTCCAGAGCGTGAACGAGCTCTTTGGTGGTCATTAAATCCGGATCCCCGGCGGTCAAATACGCAATAAACGCCTTCTTGCGCTTGTGGCGGAGTTCTTTAAATTTTTGATCTATTCTATTCATGTCGGAATATATTCTTACAGTAATTCTTTAATCGCATCAACGTCTTTATCCCCTCTTCCGGATAAACAGACAATCACGGTGCGCTTTCGTTTTAATGTCCTGGCTAACTTTGATAAATAAGCAATCGCGTGTGACGTTTCCATCGCAGGAATAATCCCTTCTGTCTCAGACAGTAGCTTCAATCCTTCAATCGCTTCATGATCAGAAACAAAAACATACTCAGCCCGACCAATTTTTTGATAGTACGCATGTTCCGGCCCAACGCCAGGATAGTCTAAACCAGCGGCAATCGAATGGGCAATACGTATCTGCCCGGAAGGCGTTTGCATCACATGGCTTTTACTGCCATGCAACACGCCGACTTCACTCACAGCTAACGGAGCGGCATGATGATGCGTGCTCAGCCCGAGACCAGCAGCTTCGACTCCTATCATTTTCGTCGTTTTATCTTTAAAAAAGGCATGAAATAATCCAAGGGCATTGCTACCACCACCGACACAAGCCAACAAATAGTCGGGTAGAGATTGCTCTAACGCCAAAAATTGTTTTTTAGCCTCTCGACCAATGACCGCTTGAAAATCGCGGACAATTAAAGGGTACGGGTGTGGTCCGGCAACAGATCCAATCATATAAAACGTGTTATCCACATTGGTGACCCAATCCCGAATCGCTTCGTTCATCGCATCCTTCAGCGTCTGCGAGCCACTCTGGACAGAAATGACTTTCGCCCCTAATAACTGCATCCGGTACACATTTAACGCCTGGCGTTTCACATCTTCTGCGCCCATATAAACCTCACACTCCAATCCAAACAAAGCTGAAGCGGTTGCTGTAGCGACACCATGTTGTCCCGCGCCTGTTTCTGCGATAATGCGCTTCTTACCCATACGTTTCGCGATTAATATCTGGCCTAAAGTATTATTAATCTTATGGGCACCGGTGTGGAGCAAATCTTCCCGTTTGAGATAGACTTTGAGGGTTTTAAGATATTGGCTTAATCGTTGGGCATAGTAAAGCCGTGTGGGACGGCCAGCATAATCTTTTAATAAAGATTGAAATTCTTGCTTAAAAGTCGGGTCATTCTTCAGTAATTTATATTGTTGCTCAAGGTCATTTAGCAGGAACATCAATGTTTCTGGAACATATCTGCCGCCGAATTCCGCAAAATGACCTTTTCTATCAGGTATAGCCATGTACAACAGCTTTCGTTTAAAAAGATACGGACATCTCTGTTAAGGACAACATTAAAGCATAGAAAATACTTTCTGTCAAAGAAATCATTGAGACAAAAATCATCAAAATTATTCCGTTGGCGATATCATTTTGCCTTGCAGAAGGTCTATTAACAACTGCCGTTCTCCCGCATCAATCGACTTGGTCGATTCACTAAAATTTCTGATTCTTTGCTGTTGTGTCACAAAAAACAAGATGTCTCCAATGACTCTGACAGCATCCAGGCTTATAGCCCGCAATTGCGAAGCATTTTGGAAGTCCACATCTTTATTCTTAAATTCAGCAATAACACCGACGAGGCGCTCCAACTCATTGACCCATTCCTGATAATTATTTTCATATTTGACATAATAATCTGCGTCTCCGACGATCCATAATTTCACATAATGCAATTCTTGTTCGGATAATTGAGCCCCAGATTTTAATTTGTCGATAACCTTCAACATCTCTTTTTCTGTCAACGCCTGAATGTGTTCCCGCAACTCATTATCCAATGACTGCAGAACGGTTGATAACTTCCAATAAACATCCGCACGGCTAGATTGTTCTATTCCGGAATGGCAATTCTGAATATCTTCGATAATCTTATCTAATTGGGTCATAACAGTCTCCTTTGTGTTAGTCGATAAAATTTGTCCATTAATACTTCCAATGTGGATGTTTATCCAGGCCGAAAAATGATGCCGGATAGAAAAGGGATGTCATAGATTCCGGCAGAAACTTAAATAATCCATACCCCTTCGGCAAATTATCCAATTCTCTAACAAATTGGTCCCGGTCCCACTTCAATATCTTAACTTTTTTATCCTGCAAGTCCGCAACCGTCAGTCTTTCAGCGCTTGAGCCGCCTTTACTGGAAGCAAATATCAAATAACGGCCATCAGGCGACCAGGCAACATAACGGTCTGTGCCGGCCTGTCGAATGACTTGCCGTGAGTCGCTTCCATCAGCATTCATTAAAAAAATCTCTAAATCCTCTTTTCCCTGATCATTCGGTACCCCAGAGATATAGGCGATTGTTTGCCCATCAGGGGAAAAAGATGGGGCAAAATCTCGCCCGTCAAAATCTGTCAATTTTTGGGCCTCTTTCGTGTCCACTTCATACATCCAAATATCCGGGGTACCGCCGCGCTTGGACGTAAACACAATCTTTGATCCATCGGCAGAGAATTGAGGTGTATAATCCGTTGTCTCCGCGGCCGTCACTCTTTTCCGGTCAGATCCATCACTCTTCATGGTATAGACGTTAATCGGACCGTCATAGTTAGCGGAAAACACAATTTCTTTTCCCGCGGGAGACCACGCGGGAGTGTCATGCCATTTATCTTCTTTGGTTAACCTCTGTTGGTCAGACCCATCCGCTTTCATAGACCATATTTCCGGGGTCCCACTCGCATCAGACACATAAACAATCTTACTTCCATCGGGTGACCACTTAGGAAAAGTATTGCAACAATCATCATACGTCAACTGTTTCAAATCTTTGGTTTCTAAATCAATGCTCCAAATCTCATACTTTCCTATTTTACCTGAAGAAAAAACAACTGTTCCTTTTAAATCCATACAAGCTCTCCTTATTGGTCCATCAGAATCTTCACCCCGAAACGCTATTTATACCAATTCCATTAAATAATTACCAAACCCGATTCCGATATCCTCGACGCTACGGCGAGAATATCAGAATTGAAATAGAACAACTCATTAATGGATTTGATATTAATCTCACTCCTCCTTGTTCATGGCGTCCTCCACACGGATAGCGGTATTATCGCGCATAACTAAAGCGGCTTTTATCGAACCTAAAGCGCCATCTATTCGTAAAGGAATTCTCTGCTCATTGTTTTCAAACCAAATATGATATTGTTTTGGATCACTCTGCAGATACATTGTGTCGTGTTTTGTTGATCCGATCTTAATTTTTTTCTCCTCCACGTATTGAATCATCACATCTTTCGTTGGTAGCCTCAACTGAAAAACATCTCCAGGATTGTAGCGCCGACCCGCACGAAACGAATAGATAAAACCATATATATTATCAACGCTCCCTGTCTTTTCGATCGAAAGATCTTCCATCTTGCCTTTGACTTCTTTTGTAATCTTAATTTTACCTTCTTGGGTTAAATACTCCTCGACAATCTTTTCCTTCTTCCCCCAAAGGTCAATATCACGCTCAACCCTTAATGGTTTATATGTTACGGGATCCACATAAATTCTTTCTTGATCATAAAAGTTAATGGCTTGAGCTGTAAAAATTATTAGGAATGCCGTTTGCCCGTTTTTTTTGACAGTCCCTGAAAAATTTAATTTCGCCTCTCCGACTTTTAATCCGAATTTCTTTATGTCGTAAACAATTTCTTCCCCCACAAACGGGTGGTCAAAAGTCGCAATAAGGTCCTGGCTTTCTAATGCCAGTCCCTCCTCAGAAGATAAAATCCACATCACAGCCACAAAAAAGGAACAAATAAGGATAAAATTAATACATTTTCGCATAATATTCTTTCTTATAAAGATGTTTTTTTCTAAAGCTGTAATAAAGACGGTACGTAAGAAAATATGCTAAAGGCCGCACAGGATTAGTCAAATGATCGCATAACAAATGAATGGCCATACCAATCGCGCAACATAACCAGATAACCTCAAATTGATAATAATAATCTAAAATAAAAAAAATAATAATAAATTCAAATGAATGCAAAATGATATATAACCCGCCCACGCGCTGATTCTTACAGAAGTCAACAAGGTCTTTATAACGAAACGGAAACTCTCCTTTAACAATGGAATAATCAACATAATGATCCAAATCAATCAGAACACCGCTCAATAAACACATCAGACTTGCCGGCCACGACTTAAACCATAATCCGAGTCCGGCACCAATACACGCTGATATCCATGTATGTTGGATTGGTTTCATGCTATAACGTCATCAATAAAAAAATTAAAACGACAAATTATCATACGCTTTGACATACGCTTCCAATACCTTGGTTCCATTGTATAATGATTTTATAAAAATATATTCATCTGTTGTGTGGGCAGTGCCATGCGCTCCAAAACCTGTCGCAAAAGCTGGAATCTTATATTTTTTAAAAAAGGTAATCACTGTTGCCCCTTCACTGCCTTTCAGAGTGGCCTTGCAGTTTAAGCGTTTGGCAACATCAACCCACTTCTTCACGCAAGGGTGTTTCCTGTCGATCTCATAGGGCAACTGCAAGTCATCAATAACAATCTTAAACTTGCTTGTTTCTGATCTTATCAATTCACGAATGTCTTTTAAAATCGACCTGGAATTCATTCCCGGCAGATAGCGTAAATCCAAAGCAAACTCACAGAAATCAGCAACAACATTTACTTTGTCGCCGCCGGTAATGACACCGATGTTCGTTGTCGGGGGATGCAATAAAGCATGTTTTTTGTACCGAAACTTATATTTCTTTATCTTATTTATGATCCGTGTGGCGACTTCAATGGCATTAACACCCCTCCAATTATACGCTCCATGGGCTTTCTTCCCCTTAATCTGAATCTTCAAATGCATCAAGCCTTTCTGTGCGATAATGGTGTCCAGCTCATCGGAATCTAGAACCAATGCGAACTTCGGTCTCAAAATCTTCTTTTCCAGCAAAGGAATGATCCCGCAATGACTTCCGGTCTCCTCATCAACCGTCGCCGCAAAAACAACATCGCGTTTTAAGACGACCTTATCCTCAACGAGACTGCGCATCACCTCCATCGAACCCGCTAAATCCCCTTTATCGTCCGTGGCTCCCCGCCCATATAACCGTCCGTTGACAATATCACTTCCGTAAGGATCGTATTTCCAACCATGGCCGATCGGCACGGTATCAAAATGCGGCGTAATGAGAAGAGCTTCCTGGCGGGCTTGTCTACGGGAAAGAGATCCCTTTAACGTGGCGATAATATTCGGACGATTTTTCTCAAAACTATATGTCCGGACCGATAAACCCAGCGATTTCATGTCCTTTTCAATAAAATCGGCCAACCGGGCTTCCTTCCCCGGGGGGTTCTCCGAATTAATGGAAAGTACTTTCTGGGTTAATTTGATCAATCTGTCTTTACGAATCATAATACTCCTCTTTTAGCAACGCGACCGAAAAGTTATCAACCTCAGACGAGACACCACCGAAAAGGTTTCACCTCGATCATTAAAAAAATGCCATTTATCAAACCTGAGACACAAAAAACCATGGGCATCGGCCATGGTTCTGGATAAAAGTTGAAGAAAACATTACTTTAAAAACTCTTTTGCTTTTAAAGCCCCCATATTGCGGTTATAGTCGTCCAAATCAATAATCAGCATCTGCGAACGATGGGCAAGCAGTTTTTGCATCTTTGGGATATGATTACGAATATTGCGAAAAGCAATATACTTAAATTCTGTCTGACATGACGGACAACGCGTCTGATCCAACTTAATTTCCATCTTCTTGCAATTTGCACAGGCAGCGGATAAATCTCCATAAATCAACAAGTGCTTTTTAACCTCATTCAAATCAAATTTTTGATATATCCGTATATATTTTGCGTTCATGATTTTGTATTATAACATATTGTCCTGCATTCAAAAACACTGTTCATTTTTTCTTTTTAAGATTATTAAAATATTCTTGAATCTCAATGCGGTTAAAAAACCAAAAAGAACCCAGTAAATAGACCGCTAATCCGGAGACATAAACCATTGAAAAACTCCTTGTTAAACAAACTCCAGACAAGGAGTATGATAAAAACTCCCAATTTCCTTGGGGGGCGGAAAAATGATGCCAAAGAATATTGTGATCCACCACCATTTGTAAAGGGATAATAATCGTGTTATAAAACAATAAAATTGATATTTTCAGAATGACATCAAAACACAATGCTAGATTAACAATGAGTCGCCCAGACGGATAAGGCCGCAGCAAGGACAGGCCTGAGAGCAAGTAGGTTAAGCAGCAAAAGAATTCAAAGAAAACAATAGAGATAAACCAAAGGACGAACACTTCAGCCTCATAGACGTTCAAAAAAACAAACACTCCGGACAAATTAAAAAAACCGGTCCCGCTGTCCTGGACCTGACCTGTTGTTTGCTCCTGAGGGCGGTCATCGCCAGCATTACGGGAATAACGCGGACTCTGCCTTAACCGAGCGAGACTTTCCTCCAATGTCTGAAAGTAAGATTTAACCTTTAGCATCAGGTGAATAGAGCGGTCTGACCGGGCGGGGATTGGTTTTGCCCGGTGGGCAATAACATTTAACCACAAAAGGCTATATATCAAAAAAAACAACCCGTAAATCGTCAGTCCCAACTTTTCTTTCTTCATATCCAATTCCCCCCTCATCATTAATAAAAAAATATCATATATTCAGATCCAAAAAACAGGATAATCCATTATGTCTTACCATTAAATAATTTTCAAAAATTTTCATCGATTTTTGCGAACACTTTTTACACGAATAGAGATGAGAAATCAGAAAAATTATTTATTGGATATGATCTCGCTATTTATAAAATTATTTAACATAATTGGTATTATTATAAGTATACGTGAAAAAAGAGGGAAAATAAAGCTTTAGAGGTTTGTTCTTTAAAAATGAACGCGTGGAAGAACCTAGGAGCTTGTCCGAGAACTAGTTTTTATTTGTAGAATCCGTTACTTCTAAA
>JAIORP010000055.1 GCA_021108075.1 Candidatus Omnitrophota bacterium
TGCCTGAGGTCCTGGTCGAACAACTGGCAGCAGGTGGAAAGATGGTGATACCTGTAGGCCGTTACATGCAGGAACTGTACCTGATCACAAAGTCGAACGGCGTAAAAAAAGAAGCAAAGGGCGGGGTGGTGTTTGTACCTCTGGTTGGAAAATACGGATTCTGATCCAAACTTGCCTTTCAATTACATATATAAAACCAATGGCAATCATTCCAATTTATATGGTGCCTAGCACAACATTAAACCTCCAGTAACCGATTTACCCACTTTCCCGCAAACACCCTTGTTTTGTATACATATCTCCAACCACCAAATCAACCTATCGCGATCATATCCAGTTGTACCTACTGCCAGAGAACACGGAGTATGGTCCCTTGATACTGATAATATGAATCCGTGTGGTTATATCATCAGGGTGCACGGATATGACAGGACAATTGTAAATAGTTGGTAACTATTCAGCTACCCTATCAAAATCTATGTTTCCTGATATCAAACGAGATTATTTTTCAAGACAATAAATCCTTAAGTTGAAGGTCTCGGAGTTCGCTAGGGGAAATAGTTGCTGTGAATCATCTGACTGGCGTGACGTACGACACGCACCGGCCTTTGGAGAGTGAGGTAGGCGAGGGTTGCTGAGTTGTTGCCCTCATCCCAGGTTTTCCCAGCATCGTCTTTGGGAGTAAAGTCCAGGAAGTCACCCGAATCGACGTCTTGGCCTTCCGCCCCTTCGGGTCCGAAATAGAAATGCTCCCAAGAGAGATCATTCCACGTCTGGAACTGTTTTGGCGCTGATACGTCCATTCCAAACCGCAGCTCTGAGACCCGTTCCTCAAACACAAAGTAGATACCATGCTCCCCGCCCGATCCGGTATCTGTGGCTGCTCGAATGTCCATGCCTTCAGGCAGCCTGAATCTGAGGAATGTAATGTCAGGTTGCAACGTCCCTTTGAAATCGGGATAGATCGGGGTGATTATTCTGCCTTGGTGGCTGATCGAATCGCCATAGCCGGTTACATATTCAGGCAAGCCAGGGACGAAATTGCTGCTGGTTGGCCTCTTTGGAACCGATTCCACGGCATAGATCACCGCACTTGGGTACCGGCGCAGGAGGTCGCCTCGAATCAGTAGGAAAAGACCATGGCCGTCATTTGGCTGTTCAACGTAGTTTGCTCCAAGAGCCTGACTACCCCAAGTATGGATCTGTGAAATGTCCCGCAAGCGATTCTGCACGCTTTCCAATAGCTCACCATCGGATGTGACTTCATCCGGTTTTGGGATGTACTCCCCCACGTCCCAGAACTGACAAAAAAACGAACCTCGCTGATCCGTGGGGTATCGACGCCATAGCAGCTCAGCAGCAAACTCGTGGTTGCATCCCACGAGATACGATTCCACAAATTGTCGATTGGTTTCGAGGAGTGCAAGTGTGTTCGGCGGAATCTTAGAAACCCCCGGCAGCAGAAGATCCTGGGACATCTCCTGAAGTGGCTCATACATCGGCTGAGGAAACTCGGGAGCAGCCATGATCTCGTCCAGCGTGTCTGCTCCCGAGCTCTTGCTGGAGAGTGCTCGAAGCTCTGCCTGGGTCAACCCCAGGCGCAGCTGCGTCCGTCGAGCGACAGTCTGCTCAGGTCGAAGCGCGTGCAACACTGTGTTGCGAATCTGTTTGAGAAAGTTGCGATTTTGTGGTGAGCGGCTGTTATCAGGATTGTCGGGGTCCACCGATGCCATATTGAGCCACTTATCCATTACAATGCGGCTGATGTCCGCAATGTCCTCCCTTTTGTTGACGAGATTGTCCACTTCTGGCGTGCTGTAGTCCCCACCGCCCCGGAAATTTTTTACGCTCTCGGAATCGAGCCAATTTTCAGCAATCGAATGCTCATCGAACAAGAAAAACTCCGGGCCCTCGCCCACCACGTCGTCGATGTATGTGCTTGTACTGTGGAATAATTTCGTTACTTTACCAAAACTCGGCGTGCCTCCCGGTGTGGGATGAGGCCCGGCCGCCTCGAGCCCCTTGGAAGCCAAACGTTCTAACACCCCTGTCGCTGCTGCCGTCGAAACGGGCCGCCGGTTGTGAACGCCCTGCCGTCTCCGAATCGCGCCTCGAGGTTTGGTGAGCCGCCGCAGCGCTGGCTGCATCGCCGCTCTTGGGAGAAAGCTCTTTTTGTTGATGTGTGCCGGAAGCGTTGCGGGCTCGGTTGCGTTGGGATCTGCCAAGACGCGGGGTTGCGCGGGCCCTGCAACATGCAACACGGTGTCCAAATCCATGCGAGAGATCCGCCGGTAATAGCTCTTGGCGACCTCCACTCCAAACTGAGCCTGGCGAAGGATCTCATTCGCTTCATTGACACGGCCCAGCTGCTCCCAGGCCGCAGACATCAGGTCTTCCTGGTTCTGTCGAACCACCGTTGACCCCAATCCTGCGGCCGCACGGTGTATGGGTTCGAGGTTAAGCGAATCAAGCCAGCTTCCCGGTGCGCCGGAGTTCAATCTGGCATCGCCCTTGTGCCAGCGACCGTAGATCGGCGGCGTCACCCACAGTCGTTTCGGCATGGTGAACCAACCGTCGGCGGTATTGCACACCGTGCCATCGCGCGCGGTCACTTCGACCATGAAGTGATACCTCATATGGGGCTCGAGACCGGTGATGGTCACGGAATGGTCAGTGCGATAGCCGGCGTGTTCGACGGATTGTCCGTAAGTGGCGCTTTCGCCATAGTCGACCCTTGAGGTGCAGTCGTTTTCGGTCGTAAAGCCAATGCGGACCGAGTGGCCATCACGTAGCACGTCCACCTCAAGCTCGTTTACATCGCTACTCGTTGGTGGATCGACCTCAACAGAATAATCGTGTGTGGAGGTAGCGATGTTCTGCTGCAGTAGATCCGAAATGGCGTTTTTGGTGGCGGGGGAGGCTAGACGTGCAGCTGGAAGCGAGAGTGGTTTCAAGGCCCCCTCCATTTCCATCTCCTCCCCGGCAATGTCAAACCCAGGCGTGCTTGCATCCACCGTTCGAGTGCCGACGCCCGTCAAGACCCGGGGTTGGAGCTGGCGAACAAGCTCCTCGAAGTCGCCTCCCTCTCCGGTCCGAAACTCCCAGCGGAAGTAGTACGGAAGTTTTTTGGGCTCGTTACTCTGGCTCGACCATGCCGGTGTATTCGCAGTGATGCTAGCATCCGCGGGCTTGCCCAGTGCCGCCAAACGCCCCAGCTCGAAGGTGGGCAGCACGAAGGCACTGTATTGGGTTTCCGGATGCAAGCGTCGGGGACATAACAACCTGCAGATCGCCCGGTCCGGCTCATTCTCGAAAAGCTTCGTCAGCGCCTTGGCGTCCAAGGACCCCGTCTCATCTGCGACGTGCACATGGGCCCAGAGCCAGGCATTTACCAGATCCGGCAGGCTTCGCTGGTCCAATACTTGGATCCATGGGGCCGGGCAGCTTGGCATCCATTCCCCCTCCTGGAACTGTTTTGTGACATGTTTGTCGCGGTCCTGTGCGACCAACACAACCAACGCCACCCAGGGTTGCAAGCTACCATTGGACCTCACCGTTTCCGGCGTATAACGCCAAACGAAGTCAGCCTGAGCGAACTCGATCGCTGGAAAAAAGTTGGACTCAAAATTATCGATATTAGGCTCGGGGTACGTCCTGGTAACAATGCGAGGATGAAAACCCAAAACATCTCTTGGTCCGTAAATCTGGAATGACTTTGAGACCGGTTCTTTGTCGAAGAAACTTTGCCCTGCTCGCCGCGCTTGAACATGTACTTCCACATCGATCTGAGCGCGCTGTACGTTGCTGGCGGGTTGCGCAATGGCAGTGGCGAGTCCTCGCCTCATGGAAGGTAGAAAGTAGTTAGCTGTGTTCATGTTATATCCTCATAGTAAGTGATCTCGTACTCCGCGACCACGATCAGATCGCGTGAAGAGTCGAGCGCTAATTGGGCCAGCCGCGACTGATCGGCGCCAACTTTGGTGAGACCGCGGTTAATTGAGCCAATGCTGGGGTCCAGGGTCGCCGTAGTGAGATCCGAAGCGTTGACAACACGGTAGCCGTCTTGAGACACGTTTACAGCGGCTGGGGACGGCGAACGCCCATTCCCAGCGCTGGGAGTCAGCGGCTGGAAGCTGGATGGACCACGCGCAGCAGTGAACCGGCCCCGGATGGCGTCCAGAAAGCGGTTTCCGGTACCCCTTCGGCGATGGGCCCTTGTCCGAGCATATTCCTCTGTCAGTACACGCGCTGCGATCCAGTCTGACGAGCCGCGTTCAGGTGCCGGTTCCCTAGTCTCGTCATTGACCAAGATGACTGAGTCATACTCGGCGATGCTCTGTTCAAAATGTAGCGTGTTGCCCGTGCCCAGTAGCACGGCGGTAGAGCTAGACGTTAAGATTCCTATATCCATCATCTCGAAAGAAGGATCCGATAGCATCTGTTCCATGTTTCGGTTCTCGAACTGACTACGCGCCATGTACTCCATAAGAAACTCGCAGTGTAATCGATTAGCGCTGCCCCCCGATGTAACCGCTGTGATCTCGAACCGATCATGCCCCGTGATTGAGGCGTTACCGAACTTTTCAAGGTTGATATTCAGTGGCAATACGTTCTGCCGCAGCTCCAACATGCTCAGCGGATGCACGACCTGAGTGGAATCCGCGCCCTCCTCCTCCAGCGAAGCGAGGGATTCCACCATGGTCCAGCGAGGCGGTAACGAGGTACCCCACCCACCCGGGGCAGCGAGCGCTTCTTTGAATTCATCCCACGGGTCGATCAGGGGGCGCGTAGCGGGACGCGATTCGCCCCAGGTGATGTTGAAATTCGCATCCACATCCCAAAATAAGATCTTGAAGACGGCTTTGCCGTAAGCGTTCCACGGTTTGGGACCGCTGAGAGTGAACTCGACCGAGATCTCGGTGAGCGTAATGTCCATGGCTGTAA
Source organism: Candidatus Omnitrophota bacterium (assembly GCA_021108075.1). Taxonomy (GTDB): domain Bacteria; phylum Omnitrophota; class Gorgyraeia; order Zapsychrales; family Zapsychraceae; genus JAIORP01. The sequence continues at coordinate 4,945 of JAIORP010000055.1, forward strand.
TCGTCATGCCAGCGCAAACGGAGAACTCGAAGGAGAACGGCGAAAAGATGAATAGGGTATCGAACCCAAAGTGCCCTTTGATGCCGACATCCAGCTCGCTGATACCAACGAACAAATGGACTTGAGCGCCGAACTGGAGCGAGTTAGGCGTGACGGCGAGATAGCCGGTGCAGCCAAGCTCGATTAATGGGCCGTAGTTCACCACCAGGGACATCCGGCGAAGATCGGCGAAGATGCTCGATGGTGGCGGAGGTGTGAACTTGGGATGGAATCCGCCAATGGCCAGAGCCATATCCGGACGCCCCCCCCAAGACACCAGAAAAGCGCAGTCGCCGTACATCTTGAACGCCATCAGACTGGAAGCCTCAATTGCGGCCTGGAACGATGCCTCCTTTCTCTCCAAATCGAGCACTCCGAGGATGTCGATTTTGACCTCGATCGTCTTCTGCTCAGGTGTCGGAAGTGCCATCTCCGCCTGCCCCATCAAGACCACCCGCGCGACCTCGATACCGCAATGAAGATCCCCAGATCCACCACCATGATGTTGACGGGGCTGCCCCAGCCTAGCTTAAGCATGGGACCAATCACATATTGGCCCTCCGCCACGGGAAATACCGATCGCATATCACTGATGATCTTGGCTGCGTTGGCAATCACCGTGCTCGGCTCTGGGAACATGATCGAGTCGATGGCTCCCGTCTTGATTCCCTTGCGCAGCTCCTCCGTGGACATCGAGCGATTGACGGCGATTAGTCCTCCAACGCCAGACAGTGTGAATCCATAAGATAACTCAATGGGCGGATCAAAGGTCGCAGTGATACTGACGAGCATTGAAAAGCCATCGGTTCCATCGGGCATTCGCGTAGTAATCAAGCCGATGGCAACCAACCCGATGTCGCCGAAATCCAGGGCTAGAACGCCAGCGTATCGCTTGTTGGGGTCGTCGAAGTCCAGGAAACCACCGCCCCCCAAGCCACAAGCGTCGACGGAGAAACCCAAGCGTGTGACGGGGAGATACCCGAGATCGAGCTGGAGCGGACCAAGGTTGCCGTCGCCTTCCGACCGGGGCTCCACCGTGGCCACAAATCCAAGCCCGGAGACCGTGCCAGTAAGTGGTCCGAGATTGAGCACAGCGCCCTGGAACGCGATGGAAAAGTCGTAGGCTCCGCCTTTGTCAGCGAAGACCAATTTCACCGCATCCAGTGAAAGCCCACCTCCGATTTCACCCACTGGTACAACCACTTCAAATCCACCGGCGCCGTCCTGCGTGATGTTAAGACCGCTGGGCCAAGCCACTTCGAGGTCCAAGTCCATATCATCCGTCTGTGGGTCATAGCTGAGATCGTTAACAGTGATCTCAGATGGCACCAGCGCATCGAGCATCGGAACGGAGAGGCGGTTCTCAATGCGTCCACCAATGGCAAAGCGCACGCCGTTGGTACCGTATCCGAAACTCAGCTTGAACAGCGCGACCCGAATTACGTCGGCAATATCCAAGATAGTGACCTCGCCGCCAGGGACTGTTGTCGTAACCCCGAACCCGTCATCCAGATCGATGATGACGTCAAGACGAAGGGGCTCTCCGGCGGAGTTCTCAAAAAATGGAACTTCGATGTAGCCAGCAATCGAACTGCTGAAGGGTACATTTTCACCAAATGTCACCTCAAAGGAATTCAGCGATACCGAGAGCTCACCCAGTTTTAAGGGTGGTAGCTCATCCAAGTCTCCCGCCGAGATCGAAAAGACATCCCCGTCGGCCTTTAGCCCAAACTGAATTTCAACGTTGTCACCATCTTCTGTCTCAAGGCCAGGCACTGTCAGCCGACCACTCAGCTCGGCTGAATGGACACCAGACTCACTGAAGCTCAGATCCACCATGTCAATCGAGAGCTCCAGCGGCCCTAAATGCAATGCGGGCACGGAGGATACCGCCATACGGAAGATGTCATCCTGGAGTCCTAACACAAAACCGATCTGCGCCGGCGTGCCTGATGGATCCTTGAGTCCCGGAATTGAGAACGTACCTTCAGCGATGAACGACTCAAGACCGGCATCCGAAACCGCAATGTCACAGTCCGAAAGCATCAACTCAAAACCGCCGACAACGAGTGTTGGAAGATTGCTCGTGATGAGCGTGTGCTGGCCTCCTGTCGTGTTCCACTCGAAATCGATGGTAGCAACCCGCCCCTGAGTGTCCTGAACCCCAGGGATGGTGATTGTTCCGCTCAGCTCGGCTGAATGGACACCAGTCTCACTGAAGCTCAGATCCACCATGTCAATCGAGAGCTCCAGCGGCCCTAAATGCAATGCGGGCACGGAGGATACCGCCATACGGAAGATGTCATCCTGGAGTCCTAACACAAAACCGATCTGCGCCGGCGTGCCTGATGGATCCTTGAGTCCCGGAATTGAGAACGTACCTTCAGCGATGAACGACTCAAGACCGGCATCCGAAACCGCAATGTCACAGTCCGAAAGCATCAACTCAAAACCGCCGACAACGAGTGTTGGAAGATTGCTGGTGGCGAGGGTGTGCTGGACTCCTGCCGTGTTCCACTTGAAATCGATGGTAGCAACCTGCCCCTGAGTGTCCTGGACCCCAGGGATGGTGATTTCGCCACCTAGGAGGAGCGAGGAGAGCCCACTTTCGGTGAAAGCGATGTCAACCGTCGTGAAATCGATGTCGAACACATCCAGATCTAGGGGAGGAGGATCGACCACCACCAAGCGATATCCCGGCGGATCGATTTCCACGGCAAACTCAAGTGCCGCTGGCTGGCCAGTTCTGTCCTTCACTCCTGGAAGCTCTAAGGCACCCGAAATATCGAGAGCCAACAGTCCCGTACCGGAGAACTCGACACCAAAAGCGCTCAGTCCAACGGCAAACTCGCTCAAGCGTAGCTGCGGAATCGGATCTACCGTTGCAAAGATGGCATAGCGATCTGGTTCTATCTCGACCCGAACGGCCAATACTGCGGCCCTTCCATTGGCAAGCTCGAACGCAGGAATGGTGATGGAGCCAATGATGGTGGAGCGAACGATCGTTTCGTGATCAATTACAATCTGGCACTGATCGATCTGAACCATAAAATCTGCAATCCGCAATCCATCCGGCGTACTCGCGTTGAACGTGTATTCCCTACCATCCATGATTGCGGATAACGCGAGTTTCGCGTCAGTATCACCACTGGCATTGCGAAGGCCAGGTATTGTAAGAAAACCTCCCATGACACCGTTGACATTACCTTCGCCGAAGGTTACCGAAAACGCACTCAAACCCACGCGAATACCGCCGGGGAGAGTGATCCCTAGAGAATTCGCTGTACTCGTATCCAGAAAGATTTCCCCGCTTGGAACTTTAGACGCTAGAAATCGCAAATCTCGGCCGATTAGCGAGGCATTTGCGCCCTGTTGGTCCACAGTCCAACTTGCGGGCAAACCGATCCGCGCCTCCTCCACCGTCACATCGAGCGCGGAGGCTCCGTTGTATTGACCGCTGGTGAGATCCACAGTCTCTCTACTACCCAGACGCATTTGGACGACTTCGAGTGTGAGACCGGTCTGCAGTATCTCGGACTTCTGAAAGTCCAGCTGGCTGTTGTTGACGAACTGCAGACCACGCTTGCTGGAAAACCGCAGGGATCCGCCTTTGATCACCAGACGCGACTGTTTTGGTTCCGGTAACGGCCGCCCACCATCGTCCAGCGGAATGAGCCAACTGCGCGGGAACTCCACGGCAGCATCAAGTTCATGGATCGCCGCGGTTATCTGCGGAACCAGCAGTTCCACGAGTTGGTTGCCGCTCAAGTCTCCCAGCCACCGCTGAAATAGCTGAGCAATGCTATCTAGCTTTTCTTCAAGACTGCCCTCGCTGCTGACAAGCTGCTCAAACGCAAACTGAATGAGATCGATGTTGTTTGTTTCGATTCCATCCTGTATCTCTTGGAGCAAGCTCGACTCGGGATCATTGCTAAGCGCAATTGCACCACCAGAGATTTCATTAATGAAATGACCATAAGGATCATCCTGTTCGCCAGAGACGTGCGCAATAACCTCTTGGAGAAACTCGATGGGCTCGATATTAAATGCATCAAGCAGGAAATTCAGCCAGTTGCTCGGATCTGTAGGAATTTCGGTCGGGTCGAGGTTCTCTAAAAATCGTAAGATCTCCCACCTCACTCCGACGCTGATGGGCACTTCGGATACAACGTCATCAGAATTTTCGGCGGGAAACAAGACAAGCGCCAGTCCACCCATTCCAGGGACCTCTAAGGCCAATTTATGATACGAGACGATCACTAAACTTGCCTGTACCGCCTCGCCCCCTGAACTTTGCGACGTATACAAATCTCTGTAGAACAAGTGGCTGAAGAGCTCGCGAAGAGCGTCCCCGATGAACCCCAGCTTCACCGGGAGCAAGTCTTCTGGAACTACAGACGTCAGAGTTGGATAGTACCTCATTTTGCTAACCTCTTCCTGGTCTGCGTCACGACCTTGTCCAAGCCGAGCAGTGTCAAATCAGGACGCTCACCCTGAATTCCGAGAATCTTGTACAAGTCTTTTAGCGCATTCTGGACAATGCTCGTGGCATTAGCGATGGAGTATCTCCGTCGCCAGAATATAGCCCCGGATACCATCACTCGTCCTCGGACCTTTCCAACGGCAGCTGCCTTAAAGCCTGCATTGAGCCCATATCCCAGCTCGACATGGACAGTGATCGCCTGATTGTCGAGCTCCTTGAATAGTGACAACAATAAGTCAGGGCGTTTCTCTGGGAGACGCCCGACTTCGATGTAGTCTCCTAGATAGCTGAACACTTCCCTCACCTGATGCCCTTCGTTATAGACAATGTCATTCATAATCAATTGCACTACAGCGTCTGCAGGGGAGTTCCACTCGATCTCCAGGTAGGCTCCCAATATCGGCGCATTCGTTGCTTTTCTGTTATGCTTGATAAGAATGGGCAAGGAATTCATGCGCCTAGCAAATCTGTTGAACGCCTCAACATTCCATGGCGAAGCAAATGCTCCACTGGCACCCAACCGGCTTTGTATCTTCGCAATCTCGAAGCTGTCAACGAGGTCAGTCATATTCGTTGGGATTGCTTCACCGACATCCTGCAGGAAGTTTTGTGGATTCAGCCATGTGAGAGTCGGGGTCAAACGAAGATTAAACTCGAACATCGCCTCTTGGGCCGGCCCCTCCCATATGTCCATGTCACCATTTTTGGAATATAGGAGTAGATGAGCCGCTTCGAACTGGCGATTCAGTTCTTGTCCTGGTTGCAGTTGATTTGCATCGTACGTCCAGTCGAATTTGAGTCCAACGCCGCCGCCTAAAGCAAGGCCCAATGCCGAGAGCACTGGAACCTTAGCTTGCAGGGCGAGTTCGCCTTCGTACTTGGCAGTCACCGAGCTTTTTGTTGGATAGTAATTTAACGACTCCTGATCAACGATGAAGTCGCTAAACTCAAACTCTAAAACCGACGCGATTTCGTACTCGCCACTGAGCCCTGTCGTGACGGACAGCAAGTCTGCTAAAAAGAATAGAATATATCCGTCGCCTTTGGAGAAATCAGTCGTAATATCGTTTGTCCAAACTCCTCCATGGTTTTCATCACCGTACCTCAAACCGATTGAGCCTTCTCCAGCCGCAATACCAGTAGACATGAAGCTTAATTCTATTTTCGTTGTATAGTCGTTTGGATCAACATTGAAGAATTCAAACATCATTGGTAGCATTTCGGCGATAAGCCAAGACGCCGCTACACCCGTATTATCCAGAATCTTTGCGAGGGCGATGATGGGGGGCACGGAATCAACGGGAAACACCATCTCCTGGTGAATCTGGACTCCCATGAACAATCTCATATTCACTCCGAGTAACGCCCCAATTCCTTTCTTCTTGTTCTTGGGGTTTTTCCCTAATCCGAAAAATGCGCCAGCACCGACTCCCGTATCTAACCCACCGGAAAGCTTTCCCCTACGAACGACGCGAATCTGGTGTTTCTCATCTCCATTCTGCGTCACCATTTCGTGGTACATGTAGCAGTTCACTGAGGTATCCACTCCTAGCGGGATGCCAAAGGTCGCACCAACCATCGCGTCGACCCTCACACCAAGGCCAACCGGCCAGAGAGCCTTGAACATCGTAAGGAAGTTCTGTTCATTGGATTCGCGAAGATAGTCGATAATTGTCTGTAATGCCGTTCCCTGTGCAACAAGTTGTCGGGAACCAATCCATTTTCGCAGTGCAGCAAGTGACTCTCGGCTCGGCAACCATAAATGGTGGTTTTTTTTGACGTGGTATTCGATAAACGCAGGAAGTGTGTAACCGGGCCCGATTATCGGGTTTTGTCTTAGCCGTTCTATGAGGTAGTCGAGATTGTGTTCTAGCGTGGCCAGAACCGGACTGTATGTATGCATCAATATCCAAATAATATCCAGATCCCAGAGCGGATCTCTTTTTTCCGCATATATCGTTACATGTTTCGTATTCGCGCCTGTGGGGTTATGAATAAAGAGCAATGCTGCCGCGTAGAATCTTGCGTCTAAACCCTCAATCACAGGATCGGTGCCATTGCCCGGCTCAACACCGTATTTTCTTTGGCAAATAGTATACAATGAATCATCATCTCGCACCCGATACAGTTCTGCAGTGGGTTCGGGCATCGGAGACTCCATCCACACATTCCATCGCCTGAGGTACCCCTTACAACCATCATCCAACCGGACAAAGAGCCAATCGGCGAATTCCTGAAGAACACAGACTCTGTCGCCGGCAAGAACCCGATCAAGGCGCGCCGCGTTCGCCGACGGTTCATCCAACAAGTAGGTACTGGCCGCATAGACGTGAATGTAAACATCGTGGTTTTCTCTTGTGTATTTTGCAAATTGGAGAGCCAATTCCTGACCAGAGTCTTCGATTTCCAACTGCCATTCAGAACCATCGAAGTGAAGGTCTAGATCAGCAATGGATACAGTGAGATGGTTCGCGAGCTCTACAGAATCTGAAACCGACGTTGGAACCTTGTTTTGTGCGAGACGGTCGAGGGCGGCTTGATCCGCCAATACGGTTGCCAAGGTTCTTTCGGAAATTCGATAAAATCTTCCAACAACATTGGCTTTCGACGAATTGTGGATTACCTTCTCACGACCGGGATCAACGGAGTAGTAGCGAATCTTGTTGAGCTCAAGATCAAGCCACCGTATGGTCTTCCAGTCTACCACACCGTCGATCCCTAGACCTTTTAATTCCTGAAATCGGCGGGTCCAGGTCTCGCTTGTGTCGTTGTAGATATCGGTGATTGCCCACGACATCACGCTGTTTATTTCGGATGGTGTGATTCCCTCGAGCTGCGGCAGAACGATTTTCAAAGCCGCGTTCACACGAAGAACATATCGACCGCGCTGTTGCCTGTCCGGCCGTACACTGAGCCGTCCTGTGGCTACGCGGTGCAACGTGTGATCACCATAGAACAGGTCCGAGCTCAGCGGGGTCGCTACAGCCTCTTCGCTGGCTTCCGTTTCTCTGGAACCCAGGCTGGCTATCGCCAACTGGGACATGTGAATATTGTTTGGTATCCTCATCAGTAGCCTCGTTTCATATGATCACAGTGGGTGAAAGGATGGTGATATTCGTGTCCACATCCGCCAGTTGCGGACTGCCGCTTGATGTATCGTACCCTCGAATTGAGAGATGGATCGCTTCGATCTCCGGCGTCGGCCCTCGCTCCACGTCAATTCCGAGATAAATTGGAAGATCATGGTCTAGGGTACTCGTCTGAACCAACTTTTCCAGGGAATCGAACTCGCTCCGAGAGATCACAATCATTTGAAGGTCCGTCACGTCGAATTCGAAGAGGTTGGCCTTTGGACCGTCTCCAAGTGACTCGGGAACGATATAAGCGAGGTTTGTGCCAGCGATATCGGCATCTCGCCGAACTAGCATCATCCCGACTCTCTTCTCGAGCTCTTCGAAGAAGTTGCGCGATCCCGAGGTGCGCTCCTCTAGCATACTCAGCGGGCTGCCAAGGTTCGATTGCACTTCTTTGGCGGAGGGATATGCAATGAATGCAACCCTTTCCGAATCAACAGCGAGACCAGTCGACATCGCCACCGCCCCATTCATTCGTGTGGGATCATCCACCAGGACTTGACCGTGACAGATGCGAATGAGGGTTTGGACGCAAGCACCTGCACCCATTCCAAAGGGCTGAAACAGTGCATCAAAAAGACAGTTCCGACGAAGCTTACCGCCCGTCCCTGCTTGCAGAGTGACCGAGAAGTCGTAACCTCTTCCGTACTTTGCATAGATGAAACCGGCCCGCATGCCCCGGGAGCCATCAGCTGTCACAACAGTTGCGAGTTCTATCTTGATCGGAAGCGAAACACCTCCTGCATCGGGGATCAGTCTTATGAACCGGGCGTCTCGGTCACGTCCTGCTGTAGACGGCTGCTGCAGCCCGGTGGACACAAAAAGTAGTGGGCTGGAGTTCGAACTCGTGGGTAGCGACAGGCTCAGCGGAATCATCTCGCCGGACATCAGCGCTGGATCGAGAACACTCTGCTCGACATAGAATATCGGCCATCCGTGGCTCCGGGTTGGTACGCTCTGGCCCGTGACTCCACTGCCCAGCGCTAGAGTTACACTCGAGGGATAGGATTCATCGAGATCAAAGGAACGGTTGAATTCATCAAACAGGTACAGATAGACTCGATGCTTCGAGACGTACTTGGATAGGATTTCATCGTATCCCCCTTGATCACCTAGATATTCAGCAGCCCCATTGCGAAAGACTCTGATCGCCCTCCCGTAGGCACCGAAGAACGCCACCGGATCAATGGAGTGTAGCACCCGATCCATAGCATGGCGTCTCGCAAACGCTGCCGCGTCGTTGGCAGTCAGTGCGTTCTCAGGAACTTCGAGTATAGGATCGACTTGTTGCACATCGGCCAATGTCAGGGGTGTACCCAAGTGATCTAAAACAACTTCAAAACCGATGGTGCCCGTGGCAAAGTCTCCGATATGCCAACCAGCCTTCACAGTCGGATAGGTGGCATCACTCTGCTCGAACAGTTGATTAACAAGCTCCACCATCGCAGGCAGCGTTCCCAGACCCAGAATGCTCTCACCCGGCTCGATGTTGGCCGCTTGTCCTGTGACCTCTGCGACGCTCGACGAGATTGCGTCAGCTGAATCCCAGATGCTTCGAGTGAGATCATTGTTCGTTCTCGAGGCAATGTTGTCAGAAGCCGAATCTATCAGAGAAGACCTCCGGATCCCGCGATAGACAAAGTATTGGATAGGTGGCAGCCCCTTGATCTGGCTATATGGTTTGAGCACAAGGGTGACCAACGCTGCGTCTATGGATTGCGCGATCAACTGACCAGAGGTCACCGCAAACGCTTTGGAGTCAGCGCTGACTGTGTGCAGGCTCCCGAGACGAAAACTGGTCGTTTCCGCGGAAAGAATCGGCCCAAAGGCTTGATCGTCGGTTTGGGGGTCAAGGTAATCCGTTTCTACGAAGAAAATCCCCACTATTCATCCCCCCATATCAGCGTATCGAACCGCAGTCCGCTATCGCCCCCGCCACGTCCGGTAAGGACTTTCCTCCCGAGCCAAACGTACGTCTTCCCATCGAACCATCGAATCCGTTGCTTGGTATGAATGACTCGCAGGCCTGCTCGGGGGATCGTCTCCTCGTCGACCCACAGAAGTGGGTCGTGCTCGAGTAGCCGCGACATCGCCGGGATATCCGTTGGCTCCTCATCGTCTTTGTTGCGCAACATCTCTGCGACCCGCAAACGAATGCAGGGATCCTCTGTCGGGCCACATTGAACCGGTACAAAGGGAAACCAGTTCTCTGGTATGGTGGTGGCCAGGCGGTAGCGCGGAATGGCGCCGTGCCTCACTGGCGGTTGTGCTGTCGGGCCTCGAGAGAGCAGAGCGATTCGGTCCAGCTTGGCCTGGCGCTCTGCAAGCAGCGTCGATCGTTCGGTATTCGACAAAGGCGTGGTAAGCTGAGCGTCCAGCTGCCCGATAGCAACCTTAAGGGCCGCTATCTCAGCTTCGTAACGGCGCTGGACTCGCTCAAGCTGGGCCTCGCTTCCATCCACAGGATTGCCAATTCCGTTGGATATCGTAGCCTCCAAAGCCCAAACCATGTTCGCGCCCTCATCGCGCATGAAGCGAACCTCCTCCACCGGTTGCGACTCCTGGCGGAATCCAGCCGCCGGTGGCACGAAGAGCATATCTTGGGGCGGAACACCCACGGCCGCGTCGCTTAGCGAAAGCGAGTACATCTCAAAGCGCTTCAGCGGATCTGCGTTCAATCTGCGAGCAGGCTGAACGGAAACTGTCTCACCAAAGACATTCGTCACGATGAGGTTCTTGATCCTGGAAAGACTTCCCGCTTCCACAAGTACGGGTACAGAGAACCAATCATCGCCGTAGATGAGCACGAACTCCATCAGTAACAGCTTGGCCAGATCGGATCTCGCCACGTCGAGACTGCCAAAATCGGTCGCACCATCCTCGAAGGCCCACCACCGCGATGCCGTACCGGCGATCTCGATACGAGTGGGAGTTTTTGTGATGCTCGGTTGGGCCTGCCAATCACCCTGTGCGGGGCCGTCGTGGGTAAAGGAGTACCAGTCCAACTTTCCATTGCGATAGTCGGGGGCGGCAATCCGTGTCTTGGGGCCACCGTTGGCAGCAGAAGGATCAGACAGGGATACGCTGAACTGGTAGTCGAGCTTGCGTGGTATCCACGATTTCGGCTTAGTCGATCCCGGAAGCGAGCAAAGGTTAGCGTACCAGTTAGTGAGATCATCGATTAGCGTCTGCCCCACCGCTGGATCCACTCCGTCATCCTCAAGATTGGCTGCAAGTTGGTCTTCCTCGAGCGCACTCAGAAGCGCTCCTCCGTCAACGACGCGCCCAGCCAGGAAGCGAACGAACCGCTGCGTCGCACGATCCATCGACTCAGCCTCGGCATCCGTGGGGGCGTTGACCGGATAGAGCTTTCGCAGCGACTGGATTAACGTCGCAGCGCCGGTGCCCAGGTGGGATTTCACTAGGCGCTCGAAGCGCTGCCCGATCTGAAGGCGGGTCCGCCAATCGAGGGCTGGTCGCTCCTGCTCGACGAGCATCTCCAGCGGGCCACTGACCTCTCCCACCTCCTCCCCAAACAACTGCTCGCGAACCGAAGTCCCGAGACGCAAGCTGTCCAGCTCTTGAGATTCGTGTTCGAGCGTCACCGAAATGGGGGAAGCGGCGTCGTCACCCATGAACTCCCCCACTTGCCACTGCCGGGTGAGCATCCACAGGGCATCCGCTGTCCGGGCCGATACGCCCCGGCCGAAATCGTTGGATCGACACCGTGGCTCAATACGGAGCCATGCGGCAAACTTGACATCATACTTACTGATTTCATCTGGGAAAAGTGTCATTGGTTATTCCTCCACCTTTGGGTAGTCATAAACCTCGATCGCCATCACGCAGGAGTCGCCGGGGAGTTCGATCCGTTTGATCTTCTGGCCTCCACTTCGCTTTGAATCGTATATATGAAACTCCGAAAAGAGGACTTCAAAGTCACCGTTAGCAGGGCCGGGTCCTGGATCCTCAAAATACCAAACACTCGGGTTAGTATCCTCGATCTCCTCGCCGGCGTACGTCGGATGTTCCTGACCCGGGGATTCAGGATGCCATCGACGAAGGAACCATTTCTTTGGTCTAAGAAAATCCTCCATAGTATCGTGCGGTATCCGCTGCACCTCTATGGGAATCTCAGCGCCAGAGTCATCGAACGCCTTCACGTCAGAAAACGCCGTCATTGCGCCGGCTTCCGTGATGACGTTGAGCTTTCCGCAATAGACGGCTGCTAGGGACACAGGTTCGGGCAGCTCAATCAAAAGTGGGCCTCCATCACAGACGAGACCTGGGTAAGCAAAATAGTCCGTATATTCCTCGCGGTAATGCCCTGCGACTATTAGCTGCGGTCCAGTGAATGTGATGTCGATAGATGTAGAATGGTAAGCGAAATTGAAATAGTGAGTGTACCTCATCCCCCCAACTACGCTTTCCAAGGCGTTTGTCGAGTAAGCTTCTAGTCGCACATATGCGGAAACCCGGTAGGTGAAGGATTCGAAACCCACGATTCCCCTGCGCAGCGTCGACCGTAGCCAGGTATTGAATAGGTCCATCGTCTCGTCTCGCGCCCAGCCTGGATCGTCCGTATTGGTAGGCAGTAGTATCGATGGAAGCATGCCCCCGACGTCAGGCCGATCGTCTACGTCGTCATCCAACTGGCGCAGCGCATCGAGATCCACGGCGCGCGCTTTTGCCAGATCGAAGCTGTCGTTGACGATCTGTGCAAGCTCCACGGTGCTCCACTCCGCGGTTGTGGATCCGGGGTCTTGCGGGGGAACCGCAAGCAAGAGGCACTGTGGGGCCTGGGTGTTTGGCGCATTGTAGTGAAAGCTCACGCTCGTATCCACCGTGCGACTGGGCAGTAGCTCATCCCAGTGCTCGAATATGATACCGGCGTACTTGGGCGATGCTCCATTACCGGATTGAGCTGGAGTGCCACCCAAGGCGGCGACCATGGACAGGGTGCCTCTGATGTTGTCTTCGTGCTCAGGCCCCCCACCGCGTTCGACGTCGTCCAGGGCCAGCCATTTTACATCTGACCGATAGGGGAGCTGGGCAACTTTCAGTGAACAGGCCGGAGAGCCGCCATTCGTCGACGTCTGCTGCCACGATTCAGCAAGCATCAGCAGGTCGTCCAGTTGCTGCAACGAGCCGTGGATCTGAGCAACCTGTTGCAGCCACAACCGAATGCGCTCTTCGCCGAGCCCGGCGAGCACACTCTGATCCGCAAACGCTTCGCCAAACCCGCTCGACTCGTGGGTCGCAAAGGTTGGCAGCACGATGAAGCTTTTCCCGAACAGGGCTCGCATGGCATCGACCAACAGTCCGAGCACCTCTGCGGCAGTTGCGGTTTGGGGGTCTGAAGCAGCACGGGCGGCTTGGACGCGGGCCTGTAACTGCTCACAGCTCGTGATTCGGCGCGTTAGCTCCGCCGCCGTATTGCTCCGAAGCGTTTCCAAGTCCACATCTGGGTTTGCTCCGGGAATCCCGCCAGCGACGCCGAAGCGATTCGCCTCGAACAGTGCACTCACCACCGACGCGTGGTTACTTACATCGGCTGCGAGTCCACCGGAAAACTGGCTGAGAACACTGCTCGCCGCCGCATGAGCGCTCGATATTCGCTGCTCGAGTTCGTCAACGTCAGACTCCGAAAAGGTGGCTTCGTGCGCGAGAACGGGTGGGCACAGCGCATCCGGTCCGCAGTATGAATGGCCTCCCAGGGTGTGTAGCGCTTGATGCGCTACGTGAAATGCATCGTTCAGGCTGCGCGGGAATGTGGCCATCTCCTGCGCTTGGATTATCACACGAACGTTTTCCGGCAGACCCTGTAGTCCGCGTACGTACTCTGCGATGCGTTGCTCGATTTCGGTCTCTTCGCCTGCCGGTGGTGAAAAGGCTAGATACAACAGATCGGCAGCGTCGATACGCTTGGCCGAGTCACTGGCTCCCAAGTCGGCCAGGCTCAGAGTGACGGTTTCTTCGGTGATCAATTGTTTGATCGCGTCGATGTCTGAACCACTGAGACCGGGTACTCTCTCGGAGATGCTGCTGAATGCCCAAAAGATTCCGTTGGCAGACCGCTCGTTCACCAACCGCTGTGCGGTTCCCTCCGACAGGCCGACCTGGGATACGAGGTCGTTGACGTCTGCCTGGTTCAGGGCTTCCAACGAATCGTACTGGGTTGTGCAGCCAATTTCCTCCATTGGACCGAGGAGCTCGGAGAACCAGGTCGCGATTCTGGGTTCGGCCAGACCTCGCGGACCAAAGGATTGCGGATCGACGGCGGTGTCGAACTCCTCCGGGAAAAGCATGCACACCCGGTGTCCGAGGTTTGTGCCAGAAATCGGCGTCTCCATGGACCTGATCTCCGGCGGTGGCGCGTTCCCAGAGGCTGCTTCCAAAGCGGCGCCACCACGTTCGTAGTTTCCTTGGACGGTGTGATACACACCTTCAGTGAGCAAAACATCTCCAACCGCATCCAATGAATCCAGCACCCCATCGAGCTCGACAGCCAGATCGGCGTCGTGCTCCGTGGCGATGGGATCATCGTCGACAAACGCGGTATTCACACTGGGCCGGCTGTTCGACGGCCCAGTGTGGGCATCACACAATTGCTGCCACCGCCGTGCCAGGGCGGCACCATCAACAACATTTCGGGCACTGACCGTCTCCACCGGAATTGATGACTCGGCGCTGCCTCTTTGCGAGACAGTGGGAAACGCCTTGCGGAAATCATCGATGTAGCGACGCAGATGGTTGGGGAGCCAACGCTCGAACTGGAAACCGAGAAGCGCTCCGAGGTTCTGCCCTTGACGGATTCCCTCCAGGATTCTAAGTGCCCGCCGCACCCTGTCTGAGTGGAGATTGACACAGCAAGAGTTACCGTCCTGCCCGGAGGCGTTGCTGTTTTTATGGGTTAGAAATGCGTTGTGAAGCACCGCTGCGGTTGCGGCGTGCCCGGTGGATGGGGCGTGGATGTATCCCTCGCTCAAACGGTCGAAAGAGAGCAGCAACTCTTGCCATTCGACTTGGTATCGGTTCTTGATGGTGTTGAGCTGATCTTGCGACTTGATCTGCTTTTCCGACAAGCTGTCCCGAAGCTCTATGATCTCCTTCGCGAGCTTCTTGAGCCCATCAAGCTGAGACTTGGAACCCGAGGCGTGGTTGCGGTAATCCCAAACGCGTTCAACGATGTGCTCCTTGTGGTGTGCTCGATTGAAAAAATCCAGGCCCCGATGAATGCTGATGTTTGGCGATGGCACCAAATCTTCCACCCAGCAGTACGCGCCAAAATATATTCCTTCGGGCGCTCCTCCACGCATGGCTCTGAGTCGTCTGTAGGCACAGGCGGTCAACCATGCGTCGAGCCGGTGGGTACAGAGATCGAGCGCCTGTCGAAAGAGAGAATCGTAGTCGGGGCGGTAGAGCTCACGCAAACCGGACGTCTGTGGAATCTCGGGGAACGAGTACAGGATGTCATGCCAGGTATCGTCTCCCACACCACGGATTTCATCGATCTGATCGAGGGTGATGAACTTGCCACCAGGTAGACGGTTGCGAATGTCGAGGATGCGCTTGGCCAATGATAGCCGCACGCCATATGCGCGAGGCGGACCCAAGCCATAGTCCGGGTCGTCTCTGATTCGCTCAACAATCTGCTCGGGGGTGGTCGCCGAATTGAAGAAATCGAGCGCGGTTACAGTGTCCAGTTCGTCGATCGGTGATCCGAGCAGCGTGCGGAGATGCGTGTTGGTCCTGTTGTCCAGCTTTTGAGAGCGCCTGATCATGTCGTACAGCAGCGTCTGAGAGGTGACCGCTGGACCACCGCTCAAGGCTTCAGCTAGAACGGCTGGCAGGTAGTTCTCGGGCACATCGTCCGGGTCGGAGCCAACGGTCGTCGGAATGGGATCGGCGGTTCCCTCACGCCATCCAGACAGTCGGAACAGTGGCTTGTCGCTGTAACTATCCTCTGACGAAGACGTGCCGCCGATGTTGTGGAGAATGGCCGCCGCGTCCTCCTGTTTGTTTTTCCACTGCCGATACCAATCCATGAGAACCGAGACTGCAGAAACATCCTCTCCCGTAGGAAGATTGGCGTCGGCACTCAAAGCGTCTGGATAGAGGCGACCCTGTGAGACGATTAGAAGCCAAGAAATGAAGTCCTCACCGATGAAGGGGCGAGCCTGGTATGCAATCGACGTGGGCTGCATGCTAAGGATTTGCAGCAGCTCTTCGTCAGGGTCGCCGTCCCGTGTGACGCGCGGTACCAGCTCTTTGATACGCGCCCACTTCGACCATCTCTCGAACAACCGCGTCAGGACGTGCTGCAATTTGTCCGCCATCTTGGCAGAGCCACCGAGTGAAGCGGAGGATTCCCACCCAAAGGGTCGTTGGGCCGACTTGCGTCCGATGGAGCTGACCGGGAGGACGCCGTAGGGCTGATTGCCAATACGAATTGTGGGCAGCGGGCCGCGAGCGCGAACAAGATAAGAGAACTCGGTGGCGACCCTGCCAGCGTCGCCGGGCTCGAGAACACCCGGCAGCATGTGATCGAACAGGTACCGAATCAGTACCGGGGACAATACGGCCTGAAGGTGCGAGGCATATGCATCGGTGTAGTCTCCAGAGTTCTCCACGTAACGCAGGACTTCGTTTTTCACGCCGAGGCCCAAGGCCGCGCCCCAGGTTTGAGCATTCGTGGGATACTTGGTGGGATAGCGATCTACATAGGCGGGGAGGTGCCACAGCGGAGACCCCTGCACCTCGGTCTCGAAGCTACTTTCACTGTGGCTCTCTGTGGCCAAATAGCCGGACCTCGCTTCCGGTGTGTTGTTCGTAGGCGTATCATAGGGCACGAAGCCGAAGCCATCGGTGAAGCGGTGACCGTCGAGTAGTTCCTCAAGCAGCGCCTTTCCCTCCTCTGGGCTGCCGCTGCGAAGGCCAACGACCACGAGGCGCGAGAACCCTTGCCTTAGGTCATCATCCGACATCAGAATCTTGACGGCCATTCCTGCCGTTTCTGCCGCCGTGAAGTCCACGACCCACTGAGAGTCATCATCGAACAACCCGTCTTGCAGCACATCCGGTGGCGCGAGAATAGACAGATTGTCACTAATCCGACCCCCCGGTGGGATCACCTGCACATGATGCACCAGCTCGCTACCGCGATACGCGAATACCTCGAAGTGATCCGGGAGCCCTTTGAGCTTAGGAGGCTTGCGCCAGTTTACCGTTTTCTCCTCAGGCGTGCTGTTGCGGTCTCTGAGCATCGTCCGACTGACGTAGGCCGCGCGCCGGGTGCCCAGTGAGCTTGCCAACTGACGCCATGCGTCGCGCTTTTCGACATTGTCCCCGTTGTCGAACGCTGTACGGTACCGGAGCCCAGCCTCGATTTCGTCCCGGGTCAATCCGCCATCATGTGTGTCGATTGTGAATCGGTCAGGATATATCCGAATCCAGAGTTTGGCATCCTTGAATCTCGTTTCGATTCTCACTGGTGCGAGGAGCACAGGGTGACTGTGCTTTGGTGTCACAAAGAAAACCTCCAATTACCCTCTTTTCGTAATTATTAATAATTAGTAAGATAAAATATATAAAATTATTGGAATAGCATCATAAAATAGTTGTTTTGTCTACATAAATCAATTTTCTTTTTGATT
>JAIORP010000217.1 GCA_021108075.1 Candidatus Omnitrophota bacterium
TGTCAATTTCCTATTTCATGGTAATAAATCACACCTTAATCTGCTCAGGAATCGAGAATGGTATGCGCCTGGCCCCGTTTCTCCAAATATTCTCTAAATTTAACAAGTTGTACCGGTGCCTTTATACCAATTAAAGCCATCAAATAAGGGACTGTTGTGGAAAGAACGTTCTTGACATTAGTGTACACACAGTGTACACTTTAAATAAGCAAAGGAGGCGCTATTATGACATTAATAACCAGAAAATTATTTAAACACGGTGGAAGCCAGGCGATTAATTTACCTAAAGAATTCGTTGAAAATTTAAATACTGATGAACTCCTGTTAGAGTTTTCACCTAATGAAATCATTATACGCAAAAAATCTGAATTAGATACAATCGAAACAGACCCCCGCTTCGCGACCTTCATTCAGGCTATCGGTGTTGACGCAATGAAACATCCTGAAAAACTGCATGATCTGGATGATGCATGGAAAGATTTGGATACACTTCTGAAAGATGTTCCTTACGAAGGTGACGATGAGTAAATATCTTTTAAAAGCCCATGACTTCTATGATCACCGTATCCGCGAGTTAACGGAACAGGTCAGGGAATTAAAGGAAAAACTCGAACCAGATCAATTTACCCGGCATCCGACGGTTAAATTTGCCCGACGGATTCGGGAAGCGGACAAGACTATTATACCCCGAGATCCTGACCGCCCTGAATATTGGTTACGAGCGGACTTAAAGAAATTTCGCCGCTATAAGCGGGGATTAAAACGGTATCGTCTTTTTTTCTGTTTCGCTAATCATCCCAAAATTATTTTGTATTTATACCTCAATGATGAAAAACATCTTCGGAAAGACGGCGATAAGAATGATCCGTACGAAGTCTTTAAAAAATTCCTGAAACAAGGCTCGGTGTCCCACAATCCGGAAGACCCCAAAATTCAAAAATGGGTTCATAAATCCTCGGGCTTGGCAGCATGAACACGATCAAGAGCTATGCGGATTATTTAGAGAACAGCTATCTGATATTCTTTACCAGTAAATTTTCCTAATATTATCAAATCTCAACTCATTAGCGTCTCAACCTGACAACTTGATCTCAATTCCTGATAGAGGTCCTTAAACATTGAATCTTCCAGGCACCTCTTTTTTACCCGCCTCCAATATTTATCCGACTTTTGAGACTTGACCCCTTATTTTAATCGGCTGAAGAAGGTTAGAACCTGTTTATTGCGCGACCCATTCAATCTTGCGGCGAGATTGGACACAGTCACGGAGATAAAGATTAATTAAATTCTGATATGGCACTCCCATTTGATCCGCCATAGATTTAAAATACTCAATAACATCATTCCCCAGACGAATTGTGACAGGTTTCTTAAGGCGTGCGGCATAGGGATTACGGCGCCCTTTCATCTTTGAGAAATCATATTCTTCTCTCATATTCTTCCCTCCCGATAACTTTGGGCTTCGTGTTTTCTCGCCTTTCTGGCTGAAATGATTCTAATCAGAGAACCCTCTTCTCTGACACAATGACAAACAACCAAAATACGCGCCTTAAAACTCATTCCTAGCATAATGAACCGATCTTCATTTTTTGAATGATCAGGATCAAAGAACTCTAAAGCATGATCATCATAAAAAATTGTTACAGCTTCTTCAAAAGAAACACCATGTTTCTTTTTGTTTAATGAGGCCTTGCTTTTGTCCCAATCAAATTTAATGTCATTCATATGTACAATGTAAATATAACATATTGGTTAAAATTATTCAAGAAAGAAATATATACCAATTCTAATCCCACCCTTGAGCCCATAAAAATCCGGCTATATGACCATTAATTTTCATTGAACCGTATTAAGAATTATTATAACATAGCAACAATAGTTTCGGTGTCAAAGGTGTCATTCTATCTTAGACCAAATCCATTAATAAATTGCTCTATCTTAATTCTGAAAAACAGAATTGGTTGTGGTCATTATTTAATGGAATTGGTATTATTAACAACATATATGATGATAAAATTATATTCATGAATAAAGAACTCATCGCTGTTATCCTGCCTGATGGGGCAATCCAACTGGAGTGGATTGACGCTCCGGGGAAAATCAATAAAAGCACTGAAATATTACAAAAAGAAATCTTTAAACAATTTCAACAGACTTTCGCGTCCGGTCTGCTCTTCCTGGGATTTTGTGATATAAGTGTTCGTCTATCTCCTTCGCTTGGATTCTTAAGAGATTTTGCTCAGCTGTTCGCGCAAAAATTAAGCCGCACTCCCGGACTGGAACTCATTCGCGATAAAATCATTATCCATTTAGAAAAAAACGAAATCGCAGAAGTCATAAGTAAATCCCCTTTTATGACCGGGGGTGAATACCTTAATGAAAATATCCTTAAAAAAGTATGGACACAGTTAAACACTCAATTTCAACAAGAAATAAAAAAACACAGAGGAACTGTAGAAAATTTTATTAATAATTTCAGCCCTGACATTCACCTTGTCGGCCGAGTTTATTTTCATCTCGTAGAAAATAAAAAAAATGAAAAATTCCCCTTCGCGTTTCTCGCGACATACTCAACAGGCCTTAATAAACAGGGCGGTTCAAAACATTTACCCATGAAGCATGCCTTAGAGGAATACGGGGATGATAATCAAAAACTCATAGACCTGCTGGCTACCGTCCATTTAGCCGCTAAAGAAAGCCAACTCATCTCCCGGATATTAGATTCCGGTGAAATCTTCCATCCCCTGGCATGGTCAGCAAACGAAGCCTTTACATTCCTCAAAGAAATCGCTCTTTATGAAAATTGCGGCATTTTGTGCAGAATTCCAAACTGGTGGAAGGCGAATTCAAATTCCTTAAAGATCAATATCACAATTGGAGACTCTTCCCCTTCTCACCTAGGAATGGAAGCTCTTTTAAACTTTAACGCGCAACTGCTCCTGGGCGATGATATTATCAGTGAACAGGAAATCCGTAAAATCCTCGCGGAATCCGCAGGGCTGGCCTTTATTAAAGGAAAATGGGTTGAAGTTGATCCCGGCAAACTCAATCAGATTCTTGACGCCTTTGAAAAAGCCAAACAGGCAGAATCAGCAGGCCTGACACTCAAAGAAGTTATGCGCATACAAATGGGAGTAAAGGATATCTTTGATAATTCTTCTTCGAATGATCTTCTGGAAATCTCAAATGGTCAATGGCTTTCCTCTGTTATTAAAAAATTAAGACAACCCGGGCTGATTAAATCTATTCATCCGGATAAAGACTTCAAAGCAATTCTCAGGGGCTATCAACAAAATGGACTAAACTGGCTGCATTTCCTGCATTCGCTGCAGCTGGGCGCGTGCCTGGCTGATGATATGGGGCTGGGTAAGACCATTCAAATTCTCGGGTTTCTAACCTTATTAAAGAAAAAAAATATCCCCGCTAATCTTTTAATCGTCCCGGCTTCCTTATTAGGTAACTGGCAAAATGAAATTAATAAATTTGCTCCGTCTTTAAAATTTTTTATCGCGCATCCTCCGGTAAACCCGCGGAGTAAGGAAATTCTCAAAAATGATAAATTCAGCCAAAAATACGATCTTGTCATTACGACCTATGGCCTTGTACAAAAATATGAATCGTTAAAATCAACAAAATGGTATTATGTTATCTTAGACGAAGCCCAGGCCATCAAAAACCCCGGGACAAAACAGACAAAAGCCGTGAAACAATTAAAATCTCATAACCGGATTATTCTGACCGGAACGCCCATCGGTGGTCACTCTATGACTTTATCAATCCGGGATTATTGGGTAATGCCAGGGAATTTTCAGACTACACGAAAAGATTAAAGGATGATCCCGGTCAATATAGCCGATTAAAAAATGTTATCAGCCCGTATCTTCTGAGAAGACTTAAGACCGATAAAACTATTATTTCGGATCTGCCTGATAAAATTGAAATGAAAACCTATCCGGAACTCAGCAAAAAACAGGTTGTCTTATATAAAGAATTGATTGATAATATGCGGGAGTCTTTAGAAGAATTGGATGGGATTCAACGCAAAGGCATGATATTGTCGTCACTGATAAAATTTAAACAGATTTGTAATCATCCGGGGCAGTATCTTGGTAATAAAGATTATAACGAAAAGGATAGTGGGAAGTTTAAACGCTTAAAAGAAATTTGCGAAACCATATTCGAGAAGAGAGAAAAGGTCTTGATCTTTACTCAGTTCAAAGAAATCACCTCCCCTCTCCATGATTTCCTTAAAACCATCTTTCACAGGGAAGGATTAATTTTACACGGCAGTGTCCCCACGTCTCGAAGAAAAAATATTGTTGAACGGTTTCAGAGTCAGGAATATATTCCCTTTTTTATTCTCTCCGTAAAAGCCGGGGGCATCGGGCTTAATCTGACAGAAGCGAACCATGTTATTCATTTTGACAGGTGGTGGAATCCCGCGGTTGAAAATCAGGCAACCGACAGAGCCTTTCGCATAGGACAGAAAAAAAAAGTGCTTGTCCATAAATTCATCACAAAGGGAACGGTTGAAGAAAAGATCGATTTTATGCTGGAAGAGAAAGCAACCCTTTCCCAAAATGTCATCCAGAGCTCAAAAGAAAATTGGATCACAGAAATGGATAATGAAAAAATTTTAGATTTATTTAAACTCAACTTATAAGGAGAGACCCTGTCTTACCGAAGCTATTATCCCCCTTATATCCCTGTCGCGCGAAAACGGGCCAGAGCGGACAAAAAACTTAAAAGCCTTCAGAAGAAAAATCCAAATATCCGGCCGGTTATAATTGCGGGGCGAACCATTGCTAAAACATGGTGGGGAAAATCGTGGAATACCAATCTGGAAAGCTATGCCGACTACACGAACCGCATCGGACGTGGAAGAAGCTATATACGCTATGGCGCCGTATTGGATTTACAAATAAAAGCCGGATATATCGAGTCGTTAGTTCAGGGAACCAGATCAAGCCCATATAAAGTGCAAATTAAAATAAAAAATCTAAAAAAAGACAAATGGAAAAACATTAAAACAAAATGCCGGGGAAAATTTGATTCCTTCCAGGAACTTCTTTCAGGGCGCTTTCCAAAGTCTTTGTCAGACGTATTTACTGATCGAAAATCAGGTTTGTTTCCATCTCCTAAAGAAATTTCTTTTGATTGCAGTTGTCCCGATTGGGCCGATATGTGCAAACATGTCGCGGCCACGTTATATGGTATTGGAGCCCGACTGGATTCTGAACCGGAATTATTCTTTACATTAAGAGGCGTAAAGATGAAGGACCTGATAACAGGAGTGGTTAAAGATCAAACAAACGACCTGCTTAAAAAAGCCAGACGAAAAAGTTCCAAAATTATCGATGACAAAAATTTATCAGAAATGTTTGGCATAGATATTGAAGAAATACCACCACCTGATAAGAAAAAAATAAAGTCAAAGAAAAAACCGGTAAAAAGGCCAACCATAAAAACGAAAAAGTCACCCGCGCGAAAACTCAAGAAACCTGAAGATAAAAAAAAGGCCGGCCCCAGGAAGAAACCTCAAAAAATTAAGGGAAAATCAGAATTAAGATAGAACTATTTATTAATGGATTTGGTATTACTAAGTTTCATTTGATAAAACGACATAACGCATCCAAGAACAAAGGCCATTGTCCCAAACATAATCATCATATAAGCGCCGAATACCGGAGGCCGCCTGAACAACAACGCGGATTTATTCGGATTGTCGCTTTTATAATACACAGTTACAGTCCCGCCTTGCTTCAAAGCGGGTAAATCATTTTTTGCCAATTCGACAGAAGAATAAGATAGCAATAGCGGAGACACCGTTTCTGAAACATAATCCGTAATATCGACTGAATATTCATATTTAACTCTCGGCACAAACCGAGAAGATATGCCATGTCTGGTAGAAATGCTTTCATCCGCGATTTCATATGTTAATACGCGCCCTTCGACTTGAGACCAATTAGATTCGTCGTCACTGAAAAACAAACCGAAACAACCAACTGTTAACAGTAAAACACCAACTGAAAGAACACCGACGCGTCCAAATAACGACGTGTCCTTATTCTTTTGTTTTTTCCTTTTAAATATTTTTTTCATCATTTAAAAAAGTATACTCTCTACTTATCCCACAATTTTATTGAAATACGTTTCATCCTCGTATTCCACATTCACTCTTTTGCAAAACTCAATGATTCTATCTTCTGACATGATATTTTAACTGTTAAATATTTTATTTTGTTGAAGGTTTTTTGTCAACCGGAGCATGGAATGGCCTGTCAGGCGGACCGGTTTTGTTCCCATTGCCAGGCAGAGGCAATCATGTCTTTGAGGGAGTGTGTCGGCATCCATCCCAAAACGTCTCGCGCCTTGCGGGAGGAAGCCACCAATTTGACCGGGTCCCCTTCTCTTCCGGGTTTGACCGTATACTGAACGGGCTGTCCGGTGACCTGTTCGACCATATCGATAACCTGTCTGACGGTGTAACCTTTCCCGCTGCCCAGATTAAACACATCGCTGTCTTTTTTATTATCAAGGTGTCGCAAGGCTAACAAATGCGCCGCGCAAAGGTCCTGGACATGGATATAATCCCGGATGCATGTTCCATCCCTGGTCGGATAATCATCGCCAAATAAAAAGAACCTGTTTTTAGACCGTTTCAGGGACTTCAGAATATTCGGGACCAAATGTGTTTCCGGTCTATGCTCCTCTCCGATCTTTCCGGAGGGATGGGCGCCGGCCACGTTAAAATAACGCAAAAAAACATACCGCAGGTGATGCGCGAAAGCGACATCCTCAAGAATTTGTTCGATCATTCTTTTGGTGTGACCGTAAGCGTTCACCGGTGCCAGCCGGGCGGTTTCGGGAATCGGCACTTTTTTAGGATGACCGTAAACGGCAGCCGTGGATGAGAAAACAATTTCCCGTATCTTGAAATCAATCATGACCTGGGCGAGATGGATACACGCGCTCACATTATTATGGTAATACAGCAACGGATTCCGCACCGATTCCGGAACAATACTGGCAGCGGCAAAATGCATCACGGCCCGCGTCGGATAGCGCTCGAATAAACGTTGAATATCTGTGGGCCGGTCCAAATTTCCTTTGACAAAGGGAACCCCTCCGGGCACAAAGCGGCGATGTCCCGTGCGAAGATTGTCAAAAACAACAGGGGAGTAGCCATGATCCAATAGCATGCGGACCATGTGCGAACCGATATATCCCGCGCCTCCGACAACGGCAATGTATTTCTTTGCGGGCATAGTTGTTAAATCCTGTCGTAAACGAATTTAGGAATAGGATATTTGCGGTTGTTTAAAATAATGCCTAAAATCTTTGATTGGGAATTGTTCAGCCGCGCCAGGGAATTTTTTATCACTTGCCGCCGGGAAAGGCCTTCATCAAAAGCGACAATGATCCCGTCACTCATCGGGGCCAGGATGGCCGCGTCACGGTTGGAGCGCAGATCAGCCGTGTTGACAATGACAAGGCTGTATTGCTGTTTGACCGTTTCAATTAACGCGTGCATCGACGTTGAGTCTAAAAGGGTCACCGGGTTTAAATGCGTCCGCCCCGCGTACAATATGTCCAGGCTGGAACTCATCACCTCAATCGCTTCAGAATAGCTTTTCTTCGCGGTTAGAATATCAACAAGCCCGTAATTGCCCCTGGAGGTGGACTCCTTATGCAAGGACGGGTGGCGCATATCGGCGTCAATTAATAAAATTTTATTCTTCAATTTCTGTGACAGGTTCAGGCCCAAATTCATTGTGATCCGCGTCGTATTATCAGCCGGCGTGGCCGGGGAAATCTGCAGGACACTCAAATGCTTCTCTTTAACAAGTAGATACGTCTGGTCGGTCAAGGTCTGCACGGCCCGCACATAACCCGTATCATTGCTTTGATCATGGACGACTTTTGATTCCATCCACCGTTTTCGGGGAATACCGCCGAGAAAAGGCACTCCCAGGTAACGCTCGATGTCCTGGGGTTGTTTCAAGGACTGGTCTAAGTATTCAAACGTGAAGGCCAGCATGATGCCCAGAAAAACGCTCATGATGACGGCCAGACCGAATGTTATTTTTTTGGAAGTCCCCAGCGACCGCAAGGGGCGGGTGGCCTGTTCAATGATTTTAACACTGGCCGGTCCGATCGCTTCCAGGTTTGTCACCAGACTGCCTCCCAAGTTCTGCTCCATCAGAAAAATATTATCCTTGATAATATTCACCGTGGGATGTTTGTCCCCGTAGCGGAGTTGCAGTTCGGCCAATTGCTGTTCAAGATCAAAAATAACATACGAACGGCTGATCGCGTTGGCAATCCGGGCCGCGCCCTCGGGGCTGAAAAAGCGCACCTTAATCACGAACATATTGGTATCACGTATGGGCTCGACGCTAATATCCTTTTTAAGCGAGTCAACCGCCACGCGGAACATCTCTTCTTCAAGACGTTTGGGGTCAACATCCGCGACAAGTTCGTTGAATTTTTTCGTTTTATAATTGATCCATTTTCTTTTGAGCCAGCTGGCAAAATTATTCTCAAAATCCTGTGGCAATTTGTGCATACCCAAAGCAAGCACGGCTCTTTCAATAACCGGATTAGATTTCACAATCTCGCTCTGGGTCAGGGTCACCTCTGAACGGCCCCCGATCAATTCCCGGTAATACGGCGACTCCACCTGCTTCTCGGCGGATATGAGCATTTTGACCTGGGCTTCATATTGTTTTGTCTTCATCATCAATCCCGCGGCAGACACAACACTCACCGTCAACAGACAGAGAAGCACCACCCATTTCTGGCGAAACAACACTTTCATGTAATCCCGCAGCGTATTCTCCATCTCAAAATCATTATTATCATAAACATTGTTCATTCTGATGATCTCCTTTATGTTTGAACACAGACCATTTGACGACCGGATGCTCAACGTGTGCCCGCGTGACGTCATCCACAGAGGGGGCGTGAAAATGAATGGCTATCGTCCCCTCAAAAAGCGCCTTCTGAAATAACGACCATATCCCCTGGTCGCAGAAGAACATCCGCGTCCGAATCGCCGTCCATAACAGCTTTAATGTTAACTTTTATTGTTTCATAACCCGGCCGGCCATCCTCACGGGACCTTAAAACCTTCACGCGGCTGGATGATCCGAACTTTGAAAAACCACCGGCCATCGAGATCGCGCTCAAAACCGTGCTGTTCTCGCCGATCGGATAGGTGCCCGGGCGCATCACCTCGCCATAAACAATATACATACGGCTGCGGGATTCCTGCAAAACCACGTGAACGACCGGATATCTTAAATATCCATCCGCTAAATTATGTTCGATTTTCTCTTTAACCTCTTTGATTGTCAGGTCTTTGACACGCAAACTGCCGATATAGGGAAACGTGATGGAACCGTCCGGGGAGACAGCGACGACCGTATCATAAGCATCCGGCTGTAAGATCGTGATGCGTAAGACGTCATTGACCCCAACGGTATAGTCATCAAAATTGTCACCTTCTTGCGCCCAAACAGGAGACACGAACAACCCGCCCGACAATAAAACCGAAACAAAAAGAACACGAATAAGGATTTTTTTCATACCCCCCCCTGAATTTTCTTTAAACGGTTAGAACTAAACATTTATTTATCAACAACGGCATGTTTGCTTCTCAAATATTTTTGATCGTCAACACGCGCGCCGCGGAGAAAAAAAACACACGAACGTTTCATTCAATATTAAAGGGCACACGCTCAGGGCTGTTATACCCATTCCATTGAAAAATTGTATAAATAGCGAGACCAAATCCAACAAATAATTCTTCTGATTCCGCTTTTCTCGATGCTGAGGCGAGAATATCAGAATTGAAATAGAACAATTCATTAATGGATTTGGTATTATTTCGCGCCAATCCCGAACAGCACCACCGGAACCGTTTTCATAATGATTTTCGCGTCCAGCCCCAGAGACCAGTTGTCAATATATTGCAAATCCATTTGCATCCACTCATCAAAATCAACAATTTTATTGCGTCCTTTAATCTGCCAGACGCAGGTCAGACCCGGGCGCATGCTCAAACGTCGACGCTGCCAATGATCATACTGCTCGACCTCCGTCGGAATAGGCGGCCGTGGCCCCACAAGGCTCATGTCCCCTTTCATCACATTCCACAATTGCGGCAATTCATCGATGCTTAATTTACGCAACCATTTTCCAAAAAATGTGACGCGGGGGTCATTCTTCATTTTAAAAACAGGGCCCTGCATTTCATTATATTTTTTTAAATTATCCAATTCGCTTTCCGCTCCTACACCCATGGTGCGCAGTTTGTACAAACGGAACCGCCGCCCATTGACCCCCGAACGTTCCTGAATGAAAAAAATCGGACCAGGAGACGTCACTTTGATGATAATCGCGCAAAGGATGAATAATGGCAGTAAGAGCAGTACGGCACCCAGAGATAGCACCACATCGACCAATCGTTTGAGCATGAGGTCCCAGGCGCGGTCAGGCGTTGATTCCAGACGGATCATGGGCACGCCTAAAAACTCCTCAACATGTGCTCTTGCCACCGTCAGGTTAAAATGGTCCACCGCGACACTCACTCGCACACCCACTGTTTCACAATATAAGACCGACTCTTCAATTTGCTTTAACCAGGAATGCGGCACAATATAAAAAATATGATTAATAGCATTGTTGCGTAAAATTTCCGGAATATCTTTTAACGTTCCGATAACGGGATAACCTGCAAACTTTTCACCGACTTTATCCGGATCCGCGTCGATCAGGCCTTTAATATTCAATCCGAATTCGCGGTGCTTATCAATCTGGTTAATAAAACGACGGGCCCGCGGACCGGTCCCCACCACCATGATCTCCCGAAAATTAAAACCTTTACGCCGCAGGTTCCGCAGCAGAGACAACACCACAACCTTCTCACTCAAAATCAGCAATGACGCGTAAAAAAAAGACAACAAAACAAAAACCCGGCTCACATGGGTCAAACGGAAAAGATAAATAACACTGCCAAACAGGAAAATCGAAAGCAAACATGACTTTATGATAATCAAAATAATATGCGGTATCCCCTTAAGACGAAAAGAGGTGTACATATTAAACAGATAGAGCGAACTTAACCACAAACCGATCTGAATCGGAATAACCCACAACATCTCTTTTAAGGCCCATATCGGTTCGCCGGATTGTTCTCGAACCCGGTAAGCTAAAAAGAAAGCGGCAATGATTAAAAAAGCGTCACACAGCATTTTTAATCGCCTGAAAATGGTAGCATGTTGTTTTAACATAATACTCCACCCGGAAAAGCATCTTTAGCGAAAATGATGATCTTCCCTAAACTAAAAAACGTACGTTAAACCTAATGTGAATAAATTCTTAGTGTATTCACTGAGAGTTGCATCCGTTATTTTCTCTGAAAAAACATAGGAAAGGACAGCTTTAAGATCTGTCCGAACAGCAAAGTCGAGCTGCAGTCGTGCCCCAAAAAAGTCCTCATCGATATCAATCTCATCATAATGCCCCATGGCGTAAAAAGTCGAAACACTGACACTGATCCGCTGACTTAATTGCTTTGCGAACTGGGCATTGAAACGCCAGGAATCCAAGGTGCTCACAGATGACGCGCTTGGATTGGAATCCTGATCAAGAGACACGTTCCACCGGGTCGTTTCATCCAATTCATTAACAAACGACAATGACGATGTTCGACGGACGCGTAAGTCAGACCCAAAAGAATCAATAAAAGCGACACCGACACGCGCGTCCATGCTCACGTGAACATTGAACTTGCGGCGATATCCAAAAATCAAGTTGTGAACAAACGACCGATCGCCCGGATCATATTTTCGCGTTACAAAATTGTAGCCACAAACAAAACGGGCGTCAGAAGATCGAATGTAATCGAGCTCCAGATCCAGACGCTGCATAAAAGAATCGGAAAGGTCCTCTCTCTCAACAGCATATAGCTCATTACTGTATTTTGAACGCAAAACATAGTGCGGGGACAAATCTTTTTCATAGTCCATTCCGAAACGGTGTTTGCAATACTGATACCGACCTGTTGACCGGCTAAAGCTTTCTTGATACGTCAAAGGGGCTTCCGCATAAGTAAAATGGTTCCACACTCGAAAGCGGTCAAAACGGCTCAGGTCTTTATAATAATTCAATTTCATTTCCTGGGCAAAATTATTGAATTGATTATGATCAAAATATGATTGCTGGATCAAATTCAGGCTGCCATTCAACCGTTGTGTCCGCCACTCATTACCCAAACTCAAGCCTAATAACACCGTCGCCACAACATCATCTTGCGCGTTGTTATTGGCGTATGTCACATTGCTATCATAGGCCGTATAAAGCGAGCTCGCGACATCCACATCCCATTTTGCTTCCAGAGGTGGGACAAACAATAACAATAGAAATAGAGAAAACAATAATACTTTAAACTTTATACTGGACATTATAAAAGATTACCTTTGTTTCATTACAAAAACATGACAATTATGTGAAATATATCATTTTTCAGTAAAATTGCAAATATTTTATCCGAAATATCAATTTTGTTCATTTCTTTCATAAATTTCCAAATGACATACGGATAGAAGAATGTGGCATCATTGGCATCCCATTGCTTGAATAGAAACACAAACATCCAACCCATAAAAAAATGAGGCAGGTTTATCTTCCCGCCTCATTATGTATTAGTAAAATAATATTTGGATAAAATCTATTGCTTTAAAAATTTGTTCTGTAAAGCATAGTAGACCATCCTCGGCTGTACAGTATCCACCTCCCGCAAGTCATTGTCCGTCTGAAAGGCAACCAGTCCGTACCATTCGGGGTTCGAAAATCCATCCGGTTGCCCCCCCGCCCAAACCTGGCCACCCTCCAGGACTTGATAACCATAATCATGCGTGGAACAAGAACGTTTCCACGCCCCCTTATCCTGCCACCAAACATCGGTATAATGAAAGACAACGCCTCCATTGTTCGGACCGCCCGCGGAAACATCATTTTTAACAATATCATCCCAGGCGCTGCTGACAAAAGCGGCCTGTAAGTCCGGCCTTTCTGCGCCGCGGCTGGGATTTTCAGGATCCATGGTATACCAAACGTCCGTTCCAAATTCTGTGATCAACATCGGTTTTTTAGACCTGGCCATATATTGTTGAAAAAGGCTGTTGACACCTTTTCCAAAAGTCATCCCGCGATAAGCATTGATGCCATGAATATCAACGGCGGATAACGCATCATCATCCGCGCCGGCATTGGACCGGCCCACAGCACCCAAATCGGCATGCACGACAATAACGGGATGAAAGTCCGCGCCTTCAATGTCATGCGCGGCCTGCGCCATTTCATTGATCAATTTATGAAACGCCCTGGCTTGCTCATCGCGGTCACATGCTTCACTCGTGAAGGAACAAAAAC
Organism: Candidatus Omnitrophota bacterium; assembly: GCA_021108075.1. Taxonomy (GTDB): domain Bacteria; phylum Omnitrophota; class Gorgyraeia; order Zapsychrales; family Zapsychraceae; genus JAIORP01. Next base: position 13,444 of record JAIORP010000217.1, read on the forward strand.
CAAGGGCATTCTCATTGCTTAATCCCCAGGCAAAAAGAGCGGGATATTTCTTAAACTTGGAAACATAATTCACAAAATCTTCCTTGACCTTCGCAACATCGCCGTTGACATAATCGAAATTATGCTGGACCCAAAAACCCGCGATAACTTTTAAATCATTTTCATTGGCTTTCATCAGTAATCTGGCCGTGACGTCCCCCCACGTTCGAATGACATTGGCGTTCATGGCCCTGATCAACGGAAGGTCACGGTCTAGAATGGCTGAATTATCGTAAACATTGCGTTGGCACGTAAATTGCGGTTCACCCTCTTTCTCACCGGTATACCGGCAATTCCCGTACTGGCTCGGAAAGGTTCTGACCGGATCCGGCGAATAACCGACACCCTTCACAAAAAACGGTTCATACTCACCGTCCTGGTCAAAATCGACGACGATCCGCCGGCCTTCGGTCTTCACGGCCTGATCGGCTGTGGCATCCATACTGACAACACTGAGTGACCCGGTGACAAATAAAACTCCGGTCAGGAATATTACGTGTGCGTTTTTCATCTGACATACCTCCATTTTGTTTCGTCCAAAAATTTTCATTCACTCCCAATTGATGCAACCGGGCCAAATTCATCGAGGATGGCTTTGGCCGGCTTCCAAAACCATGGACCTTGAGAATCCCAACATTGCCCAAAGGTAAAATTCTCAATGAGATCTTTAAAAACAACCCTTGCTTCTTGTTCACGCTCCAAAAACATTAACGATTTCCCCTTAATAAACAGGCTCGTGGCAACGTCATTCAGCGCCCAAAAATTTTTGTGAATATAGTCGGTGTCACCATCGGGATAATCTGTCAACGTTGACTGCATGGCCCTTGCTTTTTCAGCATAAAGTTCAATACATTTGTTGGTATAAACAATCGCGTCCTGGTAATTGCGGGTATTCCATTCCCCCCAGGCCTTCGCAGTTAAAGTTGATGATTTAAAATCTCCATAATTAACCGCGGCGGCAGGGCTTTGAAACAAGAGGGAAAGGCTAAGAACAAACAGACAACACGGCATTGCTTTTTTCATAAGACAACTCCTTTCTTAAAAGGGATGACCGGTGGGATTCATCTTCCGAACAACACATGTTGTTCGTGCGCAACATTATGGTGCCGAAAAGACAGATCTTTTCGCCAAAAAAACACGAAAATGGAAAGGAATCAAAACGACCCGGAGGCTTAAAAGCAAGAATTCCGACGAGGATATTGTTTTACCCGGAAAACGCAATTGGAATCGTAACGAGAAGGCAAAAATTGTCCCCATTGCGTTTTCCGGGTTTAAGGCCTAATCAACACGGACGCCCCGGCAGCGTCCATACGCGTGACGGTTAACTCGATGTCACCGTCCAACTGAACAACACTTTCATCACCCGACTCAAGATCATAATCATATTTGCCGGAGATATCAAATGTCAACAGGCTAAAGGCTTCGCTCACAGGATGTTGGGAATTGCGCGTCAAAACATTATGACCAATTGGATAATCGACCTGATAACGCTTAATAACTTGATTATTATCCTTAATACCAAACTCCGCGATAAATCGCCAGGATTGACCTTTTGATGAGCGCGCTTCCAAAGCAATCACACCTCCATCCCGCACATTAATGATATTCAGCAGGCTAAAGGCTTGAATTTCCGCTGAATCGGGAATAACAAATTTCGTGCCTTCACGAATAATAATTCCATTGTTCGCCACACTTAAATTCCGCAAGTTGATAAAGGACCTGCCTGTTTTTTCAAAACCCTGATAACTCACGTTCAATGAAACCCTGATCGCCGACACCAATGACAATTCATCTTTTGATAAAAGCGACCCTTTTAACTTTGGGATAATTTCCGTGTTGGTGTTATCATAATATTGAAACCTTAAATCTTTCAAACGGACGCCTTTGGGTATATGCCGCGGAATAAATTTTTCTCCCCTCTTGTAATCCCGGACAATATTATCGTCTTTAAAACCAATTCGCATCATACAGCCATTGCAAGAGTCCGGGTCGGGATGATAAATAAATCGGATCTCCTTCCCCCGGGGAGGATCAGCGAAAAACGTAACAACGTCCCTTGAATCCATTACGGACCGGTTTTCATCGAAATAAAAGTTAATCGGAAATGCCTTCCAGTGCAAACGCTCATCTCCCTGGACATAAATTTCAGCAACCGGGATGCTTGCGCCGGGCTTAAAGGGTTGTTTTAAAACGAACTTTTGCGCAGGTCCTTGAAGAGCATCAAAATAATGCTGAGCATCAACCCACAAGGGGACAAAAACAATACTGTCCGTCGAGGCGCGTATAATCTCTAAGGAGTCTTTAATCCCGTATGATTGGTAGGAACCATGGATAATGTCATCCAGCACATCTGTTGAAACTTTATCAACGATAACACTTTCATGAACATATTGATACGTGTCCAAAGACGTTTTAAAGATAACGATCACAACTCCGGCCATGATTGATGTCAACGAGATCGCGACAATCAGTTCGATTAAAGTGAAGCCTTTTTTATTTTTCCCTACCAATTCAAATCTTGACATAACGTAACAAACTCAATTAAGGGATTTGCTAAACGCAAATCTTGATTTAAATCCCCTTCTTTATAAACTTTAACCCAAACTTTTAATGGGCCCTTATTTTCTTGAATATGCCTGAGAGCTCGCCATTGAGAATTGTTCAATTTGATCCCCGGCTGATTTAACGGGGGCGTCCATTGATCACCTTGCTTGATTAACTGTTCAACTGTAAAATTTAAATTTTTTATCTTTTCCATCTCTTCTTGCGCGATTGTCCTTGCCGTTGATAAATCGCTTAAAACACGGGCTTGTTCCAGGGCGACAGACAGCATGTTCATAACCGGGATAAAAACAATGCTGATCAAAGCTAAGGCCATCAACAGTTCAATAAATGTAAAACCATTTTTATTTATTTTTAATCTCTTCATCTTTTACCTCGCGATACATTTGAATACCGATGCCTGTGCCGGAAACTGTCCCAAATGTGACTGTGCCTGTTTCAACCCTTAAGATGGGTTTAGAGGAGGGGATCACTTCAACCGTCTCAGCTTCTGAGTTGTTGACCATTATAACGGCTTGCCCCATATCCATTGTCATCAATTGCGTGACCGCAGGGCTTGAGGCGGACTGATTTTCATTCGATTCCTTTAAAGTAACCCAAAACGTCGTCGAATTGTCTTCTGTCATGACTTCCCCATTATCATCAATAACGGCAACCGTCAGAGTCATCTCTCCGATAGCGCCTTGATCAGAAAAAACTTTTATCGTCCCATTGCGGATGATAATGTCCTCTGATAGGCCGTTAACGTAAGCGCCATAAAGAGTATCCTGACATTGGATACTTGTCTGTTCCGTCGGGGATAGACCAAAAACGTCACGAAACGTCACCGCCCCAAAGTCATTCATAGCAAAATCATATGGTTCGGGTAATGATAATGAATCAGCCATACACGAGATACTACCTTGATAATTAGAAATCAAGCTGCTGTTTTCATCTAAAACTCGCACCTGCAAACTGAACGGTTCATCCGTGTAATAATACGTCCGCGCATGCATCGGATCAGACAGGGTTAACTCCAATGTCTTAGGTATAAAAGCGACAGTGGAACCTATCCCTGTTTGGGTTATTGAGGTATCATCCTGACACATGAATTGAACGTCTCCCCATTTATCATAGGCCAGGCCGTCAACATAAGCCCGTCCATTATTCCAATCCTGTCCGACCAAACCTGACACAGAAAGGCTGCCGCCCTGAGAAATCGCGGGATTGATTTCAAGCACGGACACACTAGCCGGCCCGTTATATCCCGAGCACAAACTGCCGTCCGCCTTCCGGGCGGTGATGTTCAACGCAAACGCTTTGTTCACCGGATGCCGCCCCCCCTGCGTGATGGAAGAAGTGCCGTCAAGATCTTGCGCGACAACATTAAAATCATGCGGGGCAAAAAAGATATTTGCAGAACTTCCAGATGTTGTTTGCGTGGCATCATGTGTCACCATGACATTGATCGTTCCGCAGTCTGAATAACTTTGATCTGAAATTTCCGCCACACCATTAACGAATATGGCCGCCGCTGTTCGAGACAAGACACCCGCGCTGGCATTCGGCGAGACATGATGGACCGATAATGTTGCCGGGTCATTATATGTTGTGATCACATTTCCATCTTCATCGAGGGCGGCGATTATCATCTGGAATTCACGGTTAACCACCTGAGAAGAACTTACGGTGACACTGAAATCATTAACAGCGTTTAAAACCACAACATCCTGCCGGGCGTCATCCCAACCCTGCGCTGGACTTTCGGACACGGTAATAACGGACGTCCCCGCAACAAAATCGCGATAATAAAAATCCGCCCGGTTTTGACCCGCGGGGATCAAAACTTCTGTAACAATCGATGTGAAGTTCGAACCATCCGAAAATTCTCCGCCGGATGAGGACGCTGTCAATAAAACTCTCGTATCGACAAAAACATCAACAGCGTTCCCTGATTGATCTTGCGTTTCAACGGTCATGATCGCTGACGCCTTATTCTGGACCACGCTTTGTTCGGAAGTAATAAAACTAATCCGCGCGATGCTGTTTTCCTCCGCGCCTAATAATGTGCTCGGCTCACAGACATCATATTCCCGCACACGCACCCAATCAACATTAACATCCTTTAAGTCCGCGCCGCCGGCTGCGGCACCGGTAAAGTAGCCTAAAAACACATAAAAAGGTTCGTTCCAGTATCCGTTTCTTGTGTAGATATTGGTAAAATCACGATAAAATTTAATCGTGTTGTCCGACGCGATCAAGATGCCTGTAATATACGATTGATCGACCGTAGCCGTAAACAGATTCCCCGCGCCTAAATTATAGTTCGTTGTTGACCCATCAGCGGCCCAAAAATACACACTCATGTTGAGGTTGCTTGATTGTGTCATATAATAGACCAGCGCGTCACCTTGATTATTGCTTCCTGCGGTTGTATGATCATTCGCAATCATCATCCCGCTATAACTCCCTAAATTCGTTATCCATTTTAACCTGGCTTCAACATAACGGTCTCGTGTTGAGGTTAAGACAGGGCTCTTTGTATAAATCGAACCCCTTGTGATTACGACTTCGGAATTTAAAACAGTGGTGCTGCTGTGAGTCGCCCCCCACAACGATGTGTCCAATGAATCAAAACCATCAAAGAAGCCGAATGTCTGCTGACCGCTTGAATCGGCTATTGCGCTCGGGTTTCCATAATACATGTAAATGATTTTTGCCGGAGCAACGGGCAATGAGGGGACCTTAACCCATATCCTCGTCGAGGCTGTATTCATCGTCGAAGCTTCAATCCAATAGGAAAGCAATGTAAAATCATCAGAATCCACAAAGCGGATATCATCTCCGTCGACCTGCATCTTTCCCGCGCTTACCAGAGACAGCGTGTCCATCGTCAATAAGACCTGAAAGTCTGACAGGACACCGGCTGAACAGCTGGTGACCGTAACCGACCGTCGGTAATTAGCCAACAAGACCATCGGCCGAATAATGACATTTTGACTGGTGTCGGTCCAACCCCTGGATGGATCTTCAGAAGCACGAATCGTATGTGTACCGATTGTGGCATCACGATAATAAAAACTGGCCGAACTCGACCCGCTCGGGATGGTCACAGATGTCATTATACTAGAGAATGTTGGTGTCAGGCTAAACTCTCCTGTAGCTGAACTCGATACCAAATCAATGGTCGTATTGCTCGTTACGGTTTGGGCTAATCCGGTATCATCTTGCGTCTCGATCACCATCACCTCAGACGGTCGGTCTTCAACAATCGTTCGCGGACCGGTTGAAAAACCGAGTTTTGAGACAGGTAAGTTTAATGTCGCGACGACACTGCAGGTTGAATATTTACGAACGCGTATCCAATCAACAGCCATGTCTTTGATATCAGCGCCACCTGCTGCGGCTCCGGTAAAATAACCGAGGAACGCGTAAAACGGTTCATTCCAACTCCCGGTTCTAGTGTGAATATTAGTATGATCCTTGTAAAATTTGATATTATTATCCGAGGTGGCGGAAAACCCCAGAACATAGGATGCCCCGACCACGGATGTGAACAGATTCCCTGCGCCTAAGTTATAACTCGACGTTGTGCCGTCGGCAGCCCAATAGTAAACCCGCATATCATCACTCGCGGAGAGCGTCATGTAATAGATCAACGCGTCCCCTTGACTATTGCTTCCCGCAGTGGCTCGGTCATTAGAAATCATCAGGCCACTATAACTGCCCAGACTTGTCGTCCAACGCACCTTAGCTTCAACCAATTTATCCTGGCTGATGGATGAAATCGGATTATTCGTGCACACCGCCCCTCGTTCAATCAGCAATTCTGAATTCGAAACGCTCGTGCTGGCATGCGTCGCTGCCCACAAGCTCGAATCCCATGTGTCAAAATCATCAAAAAAATCAAAAACGAAGGCAGCGTATGAGGACCTCAGGGCCGAAGCATTACCATAATACATGTAAATATTCTTTGTTGAGGAAGCGAGGATGGACGGCACTTTGATCCAAATATTTGTCGTGGTCGTGTTCATCGTTCCCGACTCGATCCAATAGGGCAGCTGCGTACTGTTATCAGCATCTAAAAAACGAATGTCACTGCCGTCAGCCTTCATTTTTCCTAAAGCGACTAACGCCGACGTGTTTAAGGTGAACATAATCTGATGATCTGTTAGATGACTGCCGCACGAAGCATTGCTGAGTTCAACTGTCGCCGAATAACTCCATTCAAGCATATCCTCTTCTGTTGAAGCGCCCGCATATGTTAAAATGGTGATGGCCTGGCTGTCATCCGTCCAACCCAGGGAGGGCGTTTCAGAGACAGAGATCGTATGCGTACCCACAGAGGAATCCCGGTAATAAAAACTGATCGAACTTGCCCCCTGTAAAATGGTCATCTGGGAAATGGGAGCAAAAGGAGAATTCGTCAGGCTAAATTGACCGGTCGCGGAAGTTGAGCTCAGATTGACCGTCACATCACTTCTGGTCGATGAAACCAGTCCTTCATCCGACAAGGTCTGGACGGTGATAACACTTGACGACTGATTCTTCGTGATTGTCTGGGCGGACGTCGTTATTTCCATCTTCTCTATGGGGAAATAGAGTGCGACCGTCGGCTCATCAGATGAATATTCACGGACCCGCATCCAATCCACGTCGATATCTTTGACATCCGAGCTGCTCGCTGATGACCCGGTAAAATATCCTAACCAAAAATAAAACGGCGCGTTCCAACTCCCGTTGCGAGTAGAGACATGGGAGTAATCCCGATAAAATTTGATGGTATTGTCTGAGGCAATCACAAACCCTGTCACGTAAGACGTGCCCACGCTCGCGCTAAAAAGGTTTCCGGCACCTAGATTATAGTTGGTGAGTGTTCCGTCGGCCGCCCAGTAATAAATGCCCATATTCCCATTACCCGATTGCGACATATAATAGACAAGCGCATCGCCCTGGCTATTGCTTCCCGCAGTGGCCTGATCGTCGGAAATCATCATCCCGCTATAACTCCCTAAATTGTTCGCCCATGTGATTTTTGCCTCAACAAGTTTGTCTTGTGGTGAGGCTAACAGCGTCGAATCCGTGTAGACCGACCCGCGCGAAATGCTCAGCTGAGAGCCGGAGACGGCTGAACTCGCATGCGTTGAACTCCAAATGCTCCCATCCAGCACATCGAAATCATCAAAGAACTCAAACGTGTTGTCGCCGTTGGATACCTCGCTGGCGGAAGAATTTCCATAATACAGATAAATCGTTTTCGATGATGATGCGGGAATAAACGGAATCTTGACCCATATGTTTGTTGCTGTTGTATTGATCGTGCCGGTCTCGGTCCAATAGTCCATCATGGTCGTATCATCATCCTGAGTTTCCGTGAAACGGATATCTTTCCCGTCAGATTCCATCTTGCCGGCTGCAATTAATGCCTGGGAGTTAAATGAGACCATCACTTGAAAATCGGTCAGGGCATTCGCGTTTGATGTGTTATTAATTTCCACTTCAATTTCATTGGACCAACTGCTCATATCCGCCGCAACGCTTGACTGGAACAAAACAGCACAGCAGAAAAAGACGGTCATAAAAAATATTTTTTTAGGTATAAGCATAACAAAATTTATTTAGGGGGCACTGAAAAATAGCATTTGAGAAAAAACTTTAAACACTCTTTTCTTTG
>JAIORP010000084.1 GCA_021108075.1 Candidatus Omnitrophota bacterium
AACCAATTCTGCTTTTCAGAATTAAGATAGAACAATTTATTAATGGATTTGGTATAAAAAGTTAACTTCAATCAAAAAGGCATTGAAAATCACCAAATGACAAGCCGGTCTTATACAAAATTCAAACGGGATCTGGCGGCACAAATTATGCCGGGGTTGCAAAAAAAGGTAGGGTTCAAGATAGGCTACAAGAGCATTTAGACGGCATTCTGTCTCTGCATTTTTGAAGAAAGAAACGCAAGGCCTAATGACTGAAAAAAACAGAGTAAAACATAATGACGAAGGCATCTAAAACATCTGGTATCAAATCCCTGCCTGCGGACGATAGGCCAGGGGAAAAGTAATTAAGAAGTTTGAATCAGTTCAAGATATGTCTCACTTACAGATGCGCATGATTGGAAAGAATTTAAAGGATTAGGAAACGCAAAAATCGTTCATATTCAAGCTGCACTTGAGACTTGCCCCCTTTAAACATTTGCCGCGTCACGTCAATATTGTCTTATCCTACGCATGTGTTATAATGAAATTCCATCGGTAATTTCCCGACTGTGAAGGCAGGGATGAGAGCTAGATCCAGAAATGAAGTTTCTGGACAACGATTAGCGCCAATAGCGATTGTACCAATAAACAACCACGGGTGTGAACCCGTGGGAATCTATTTATCCAATATTAATTCTGTCCAGTTAAATAAATTAAAAAATTGATCTACGTTTTTGGAAAAAATTTGACATCATTACCAGTCAAAATTGATCCAAAATTCTATATAAACTCATTAAAATTACGGGGAATTATTATTTAAACAGGAGGGAAAAATGAAATCCTTATGGAAAGTCTCAATAATCATGGGAATGCTAACTTTTATCTTATATAGCAGTGACGGATGGGCCCAGACTTGTGTGCCAGAACTAAGCGTTGATGATTTGATCATTCAAATCGGCGGCTTTCGGGAAAAGGTATGGGATCATAGGGATAAGGTGCATGATGTTAATGTCCCGGATGGAAAACTGAGGGCTTTCCGTAATAATCAGGGCACGACCTTTTTACTTATTCCTAGTTATGAAAATTATGTCCTTTCAGGTCCTAACCTCGAAAATCTTTCAATGTACCCAACGAGCACTTATAGTTCTTCAACAGATTCCTTTAATATATATGAAAATGCGTATGACTATAAACACTGGATCATGGCGCCATACACACTTGACGGACAGACCTTTTATGGGCTGGCGCATAGTGAATGGTATGCCTGCTTAGAACAGGGTGATTGTGGGAGTGGAGATAATGTACATAAAAGTTGGAAGAACGTTATTTCCCATTTTAAGTCGGTTGATGCCGGATACACTTGGGATTTAAACGGTTATGGAGCTGATCATGTCGTGGTCAGGTCTTATGATTATCCTAATTATTCGCCTGGTGGTGTTTGGGACTATCATGAAGATGAAGCTAAATACCAATATGGAATGTTTCACCCCGGGAACATTGTAAAGGATGGAAATTATTATTATGCGCTAGTTTATACGATAAACCGGGATGAAACAGACGGATCACTTAAATCACTAGGTCTTTCCCTGATAAGGACAATTCATATTGCTGAACCGGACTTCTGGGAATACTGGGATCCTTCATTGTTTCCCGGTGCATTCAGAACAATTCATGGTGAAGTGGAAGAATTACCTGTATTACCCGGAAGTGCCTATTGGGACATGGCAAGCCTAAGCTATAACACATCACTGTGTCAATATCTTTTGACTTATCATGATTCTTTCCCGGGCGTAAATGAGATGTTTTACATAACAGCTGATACGCTCAGTACGCCAGAGGAATGGTCAGTTCCGCAGGAAATTCAAGGGCAAGACCTTTTTCAGGCCAGGTTCGGAGATGCCCCGGGATTTTTTAACTATCAATATCCAACACAATTAGATCCGACATCTGAGGGGTACAATTTTGAATATACGGGCGAAAATCCGTATTTTTATTATAGTAACATGCACGACCCTAATAACCGGGACATTTTCCGGATACAGCTAATGCTGACTAACGATGAATATGTTCCACCTCCGGCTGACGATATTCTGGAGGAAGGTTATTTTCAGGTTCATAATGGTTTCTATTATTCGAATGGAGATCAATTTTGTGCTCTAGCTGGGCCGGTTGGTGGATGGCAATACCCTAATCTTCCCTATGATATGCCTTATTGGGGTATGTGCACGGGGCACCAGCCCCAGGGAGATGCCCGTTTGAACTCAATCGTATTTAATCCGCATGAATATAGATTTTTAAATAGTGATATATCATATTACAATGATCAACAAGCAATAGATCATTGGCTCAATCATGGAATTAATGAGGGCCGCCGGGGCTCCTATTGGTTTCATCCGAAAGAATACCTTGAATATTATGACGGTTTAGCTGCCGCTTATGGGATTACTAACTACGCTGCGGCGATTTCTCATTACATTGATCATGGTCAAAATCCACCTGAACGCCGTGTACCCAGTTATACAACCTTTCCTGATGTCCTTAATTGGAAGGAGTACCTCGAGCTTAATCCAAGTCTAAAAGCTGACGATGGAAATGGGGGTTTAAGAAGATACACACAGGATGAAGCTTATTGGCATTGGCATAAGCATGGCATCTATGAGGGGCGTCAGGGCAGTTACCGATTCTCATCTCAATATTATCTGCAACGTTACCCGGATGTAGCTAATGGTTTTTGTGGTAACGCACAATATAAAAATCGCTGCGCTATGTTACACTATGTAAAGATTGGCCGATATGAGGGACGAGAGGGTACGGATCCAACCCCGCCAACAAACCAAGCACCAGTAGCTCTAGCCGGATCAGATAAGTCTGCCTTAGTCGGTGAAAGTGTCAGTTTCAACGGATCAGGTTCCAGTGATCCTGATGGAACGATCACTTCCTATTCATGGAATTTTGGTGATGGAGGCATAGCAAGTGGGATAAGCGTATCACATACGTATACCTCTGCAGGAATTTACACCGTTACCTTAACGGTTACTGATAATGACGGGGCCACAGATAGTGATACGGCTGTTGTCACAGTAACTGAATCGGGCGGGGAAATCGAAGTATTCTTTGACAGCTTTGAGGTCAGTGAATGGAATGGGTTATGGAGCGAAGATCACCACACCGGCGTTTCGTGGATGGCATTTTTTCAGCGGAAGTGGATGGAAGCGCGAATGATGCCAAACTTACTTCAATTCCCATTGATCTGCAGGGGAGAAGCAACGCGACTATAAATTTTTCTTGGTATATTAAGAATAAACTGGATCACGGGGAATACCTGGCGTTTGATGTATCGACAAATGGAGGATCGAGTTGGACGGAGAAGTCGCGTTTAAGAGGAAACGTTGATCAAGAACATATCTGGCATGATGTGCAAATCGACTTAATGGGTATCGATAATTTAATGATACGCTTTCGTGGGGAAATGTCCGAAAGTTATGAAGACGCGAATGTGGATAACGTGAGAGTAACGGCAAGATAATAAAAAAGGACAGCCGTACGAGTTCAGTAATCCGGTATCCTTTTTAGTTTATCAAAAGGCATTTGATATTTCAATCCGCCATGTCTTCTGTCTGTGCAGTAATCTATTCGAGAAAGAATCAAAAAAATCTTACAAGATTTTAGATGTGTGCAATTAATTAGTAAATTTCTGATGGGGCAATTCTGCATTATGTTAAATTTGGTAAGTATGTGGATTACTCAGGAACCCCATAATTTTTTTCTATCTCAAGATGTAATGTGCCATGAAGCGTATAGAACCTAGTGAGAATCCGGTCTAAGCAAAGGCTAGCCCTTAGGTTAGAACCAAATTTAGTATTTGTAACGGTAACAGAACAGTTGCAGCAAAAAGGAGGGTACAATGAAAAAAAATTTTCAAAAGATAATTTTTTTAGGGATGATATCCTTTATCCTTATCACTTTTCAGAATGTGGAATCAGTTAATGCGGCGACATACTATGTGGATGCGGTAGATGGGAATGATACATATAATGGCCTTGCTCCCGAATTTCAAGGAGGCGAAACTGGACCATGGAAAACTGTATCACAAGTTAGTAACAGCACCTTCAGCGGTGGAGATACAATCCTTTTTAAGAGTGGGCAGGAATGGTATGGTCAGATAACGCTTAACATTAATTCTAATTTTGATTCAGAGGTCGCTATTAGTAACTACGGTGTTGGCGAAAGGCCGATTATTAACGGAGCCGAAACAATCACTTCTTCTTGGACAAGATTTGATGGTTGGTTTGAGGGAGACTTGATTGACTATTTGGTCGATCCGCCGGTGTATTATGTGTCAAATATAAATAAAGCTTCTCAGCTTTTTGTCGACGGGGAGAGGATGATGCTTGCCAGACATCCTAATCCTAAAGGATCGCCCTATCAAACTTCTAATGATGGCGATGGATATATTAATATTGGTCCGAATCCCACTTCAACGAGCTTAAAAACTGAAGAACCTTTAAATTTTCTAAATACGTATGCTCTGAAGGATACACAAATCTATATCAGGTTAAATGCTTGGCATATAGATAAACGAGAAGTTACAGGTTATAATTCAACATCAGCGATTGTCAATTGGACGCCGGAGACGACATTCCCTTCGGTTGATCAGTATAAAGTGAAAGAAGGGTATGGCTTTTTCCTGTCGGATAATCTGCCTTTATTAGATTTGGCCGGAGAATGGTGGTACGATGAGGAAAGACAAAAACTCTACGTTTGGATCTCCGATAACAGTCATCCGCAAAATCATACGATTTCTGTTTCTAAATATAATTATGGAATTTTTTCTAATAATGCAGATCTCAAGTTGCGGATTGAAAATCTCATTATTAAGAATTTTGCGGCGACTGGCATCTTAGTTAACACTAAGAACGCGACTATCGTGAATACAGATGTATTGTATTCTAACGAATATGGAATTTATTCAAATAATGCTGATCATGTTGGTATTGAAAACTGTACTATTTCATCTTCTAACGCGAACGGCATTGAAGTAACCTATTGTAAAAATATCATACTATTGGATAATGTGATTTCAAATAATGGCCGTATTAGTACGCAACCCGTGGAGGGTGGTCCTGGACAAAAATTATCTAATATATGGATTGGTGGGTTTGAAACAGCGGAGCTTAGAGGTAATTCAGTTTCACATTCAGGCTGGTCTGGAGTATCAGTGGGAACGGCTGAAAGCATGACATCACTTGTCGTTTCTGAAAATAATATTAGTGAATATTGTTTATCTCTAGATGATTGCGGGGGCATTTATATTCATGGTGGGGAAGAAGACATTATTCTTGAAGAATCGTTGATTTCGAATAATGTTATTAGTTGGGGACGCAGCAATACAGACGGAATACCCAATTCGGAGCTCCACCCTGCAAGCACGGGGATATACCTTGATTGGTGTGCTAATAATGTCACGATCGAAGAGAATAGTGTGATTGGGGCATGGAGCAATCTAGGTGCTATTTTTATTCACGGAGGTAATAATAATACTATCCGATATAATACCGTACGACAATGGGGTTATCCTACGATGGGTGTCTCCGAATATGATTGTAATGATGATGGTGTGATAAATGATTTGATGAGAAACAACCGAGTGTATCAAAATATTTTCTATATGGAGAGTGGTTCCAATGTAAATCTTCATCGATTTTGGAAGCAACCCTACAGTAGTGATGGAGGAGTATTCGGATTTTTCTATAATAACTATTATTATAATCCCTATGCACCCGTTGTGAACAACGATCCTCAGACTTGGGGTATTATTAAAGAATTCTACAGATACGATGGCATTAATTGGACTTCCTGGTACAACGAATGGGCTGAAAATACAATTCAAGAAGCACCATTGTGGTATTACATCTATCAACCTTGGACAGGCGAAGTCAATATTAAAAGATTTGTTAACGGAACGGACGAGACACAAAATTATAGTCTCGATACAAAATATTGTGATGTTGACGGTAATACAATTGAAGGGACGCTTTCTCTGGAACCCTTTTCATCAGAGCTTTTAATTCGCTGTTATTGTAATTTTGATGATTATTGTTATTACAAAGAAACTCATGAAACCTGTCAACAAGATTGCGCACCGCCTCCTCCACCATCAACGACGATGATCGCTAATGTTCAATATTTAGATAAACACAGATGTGGCGGTGGCGGTCTTAGAAGAAAATACCGTCCTGAGGCAAAAATCAGAATTACTGATGAAAACTGGATCCCTATTCCTGATGCAGAAGTATATGGCCATTGGGAGTGGCAGATTTATCATGATGAAGAAAGCTATTGTGTTACTGATTCTAGTGGTCGAGCCACATGTTATTCGGAAAGATGTGAGCGTAATTTGTGGTATGGGTGTTTTGAAGTGGATAATGTTACGAAAGATGGATATGATTTTGATCCTAACCAAGGAGATATAAGGGATTGTAGAAATTTCTAAAGGAGTGCTAAATAAGGTCGATAGATACTAATATAGGAATTTGTGGTCTATCTGTCTGTGCAGTAATTATTCAATAAAATCTCCAAAGTAATTCTTATAAGATCCGGGATGTGTGCGATAAATTAGTAGATTCCTGACTATTTATGCATTAATCCACGGGGAGTTGTACAACTTTAGGATAATTTGCCTTCATTTTTATTGGTACTGATTTTTTTTTAATGGTTAATTAAAGTTATTAAGGCTCACTTTTATGAAAAAAAACTATCCTTAGCAACCTAATCGGCTACCAGCACCTGATTTGGGATCCGCGTAGATTACAACTCTAGACGTCCTTTACGATAAGAATGATCGCAAGATAACATTTGTTCAGCAAGTGGGTGAAGATTTATTGCTGCGCCCGGAACAGGCGATGTATCCAGTGAATCTCCTAGGAGCAGAGCTCAGAGGAATTCACTCCATTAAAACTAGAAGGAAAGTAGTTATGATTAACACGCGACGTATTTTTCAGTTGATATTAATTTCTTGTATGCTGTTTTCATCTTATTCCGCTTCTGCTGAAGATGATTATGTCTTTTGGATAATGCCTTTTGATAACATGGATCCTTCTGTTCGAGAGGACCCCCTTGCTTTGGGTGTAGCGGAGATTTTTAGTGTTTTTTTGTCTTCTATCCCTGGGGTCAAGATCATAGAGCGTCAGCAGATGGAGATGGTGCTTCAGGAACAGGAAGTCTCTTTGTCATGGCCAATGGCTGAAGCGGAAATGTTGCGTATAGGAAGACTCGTCGCAGCCAATGCGTATATTACGGGCAGTTATAAATGTGAGGAGGAATCTATAAGAATCAATGCCCATATGTATGATATCGAAACAGGTGTTCTGGCGGCCTCCGCTGAGATTGAGGACAGAAAGGATCGCTTGGGAGAAACGGTTCAGCAATTATGTGGTCGATTAATGAAGTCTGTCGACAAGGTTTTCCCCGAAGATATATCCCCTATTGATAAAGATCCAACCGCTAATTTGTTGTTTATGCAAGGACTCAGTTTTTATTGTTGTGGTGACTACAACCGTGCGGTCAGTAAGTTTATTGAGGCATCAGAAAATGAGAGCCTTAAGGATATCGCGCGTTTTTGGTTAGCGAAAAGTTTTTTTATTCAAAAAGAATATAAACATGCCTTTGTGGAATTTAAACGTGTGCAGGTAAGAAATCGATTGAGCGAAAAAAATGTTGAGATCAGTGGAAAGTTAAGGTTGTGTGAAGAGCATCTTTCTCAAGAAGAAGTGAGCTTGTATCAATCCGTGACGTTTCATTGAGATATTACACGGTAACAGTAATTTTAAAATTGTTCTAAATCCCGCCGGTCCTCTTTTGCGGAGGAGGCAAAGGTGGAGAAAATTATAAGGCGTATGAAAAGAAGTGTTTTAATAATCGGCATTATTGTATTCGGTTTATTTTTCTTGCCGCAGGTTGGGCTGGCGGAGAATGAAGCCGTGTGTGTTCTCGAATTTCAGCGTTTAGGCGGCGAGCTTGGTCTTGATTGGATGAAACGCGGTCTCGCGGACATGATGATAACAATGTTAAGCCGTCTGAGTCCTTATCAGGTTATTGGACGCGAACATTTAGTCGAGGTATTAAAAGAACATAAGATGCTGACAAGTGGATTTGTTGATGAACAAACAGCTTTTAAACAGGGAAGGCTCGCAAAGGCCCAGCTGCTTTTATTAGGTACTTTCGGTATAAAAAATCAGCGGATATTAATTCAGGTACGGTTGATTTGTCTGGAGGATCAGCAGGTTATCTCCATAGCTAATTGGGAAGGGGGGAAGGATGACGTCCTAAAAGCGCCTCGTTATCTTTGCTTGGAGGTGTTGAGTTCCTTAGGAAAAACCTTTGATCCTGATGAATTGAAAGGGATTGAAGGGTTTATCCCGAGAACCATCGATCTGGCCCAATCCTATTATAACGGGCTTAATGCTTTTGATGAGGGAAAATATCCAGACGCGTTGAGCTTGTTTTTAGATGGTGTTAAGGTCGCACAGGATTTCAAGAAAGTATATCTCAGCGCGATCGATTTGTATTTTTTGTTAAATGAGCCGCTCCATAGTGTTCTGTTGGCTCAGGAAGCGGGTGATGTTTTTAGAACGATTGACATGCGTGATGCCATGAAATTTTATTTTCTTGCCTTTGAAAAAGCAAAGGGCCATCCGGAGTTGGGACCTCTTCAAGAAAAAATACTCGCCCAGATGATCGCAACGGCCAATGATTATGAGAAAAAAAGCCAGGAAGCTTATCAAACAAAAGTTTTCCTTGAGAAAGAAATATGGGCCTCTTGGCTCAAGGAGCGCGCCAAGGAGAGGAATACCCCTATTTGGGATTGGGATGTTTTACGAAAGGATGAGATCTTTTATCGAATGTGGATCAGGCCTATTCATCAACAGTTAGCCGATAGATATATTCATGAACGGCCCGTGAAGTATAAGACGCCCTGGATAAAAGTCTTGCCTTTATCGGTTTGGATGTGGAAGACATATGCACAGGTTGAATTGGCACGGTCATTTGCCAAACAGGGTTTGGTTGAAGACGCTTTGCAAATATATCATGAGGTCTTCAATGATTACAATTTTTTTGAACAGCTTGTGGAAAGAGCGCAGGCCATTGTTCCGAATAATTCTGACCAGCGCGGATTTTATGGTTATCTCAAACTGGAAGCTGCCAATCTTGTCTTTGATCAATATGTCAAGACCGGCCGGCTTATCAGGGATAAGAAAGTCCTTTCAGACGTTACGGAAGTAAAAAGTGGATATCAACTCCGCAGAGATTTTTCTGATTATAGGCATGGGAAGACAATAGAGGCTGGGGGTGGATCTCCTAATAGTTATTATGAATCTTATCGCTTTATGGCGCAAGAAGGTGCGGCGATCGAACAAATAAAAATCAAAGGAAAGGTCAACGGTTTAATTGAATTTTATTTTAGGATACCTGAAGGCGGAGGAACTTTTAAGAATGTCGGAAGATTTAAATCTATTCACAGTGATTTCAATCAAACCATCTCTTTGCCAAGGGGCACACAGTTTGTTGAGATTAAACGATTTACCGGACCTGACCGGATAGATAATCTCAAAGAGCGGATGCTCTATTTATTGAAGAACAATAATGACCTCCGCGAAGTACTCTTCTGGAATGCAGAATTTAAGATGGTTCCTTTCAACGGAGTTGCGGCTGTTCAGCCTAAAGATCAAAAAGCAAAAGAAAAAAAGATCATTGATTACCACGTCATGCTGCACGGCTGGGAGAACGGGGAGATTCATCATCAAGGCGAGCTTCCTGCTTACACCGGAAATCCGAAAATAGATATTTATAGTCGTGAATGGATGGTTTTTTCAGATGGACGGAATATGCAAATTTATCAAAAACATGATCCTTACATGACTGTTCATTTGCCGGGGACGATCAACAGTGATGAGGATGAGTATAATCCCACCTTAATTAAAACTTCTGAGAAGAGAATAGCCCTTATATGGTCCCGTGCTACGCGAGACACCCATTTAAATAAAGGATATTTTATCTCTTTTACGGATGATTTTCTCCATTGGGAAACCCCGCGGCGAATGATTTTTGAAGAGGTTGAAGAGAATTTCGGTGACAAAAAAATATGGAGTGCTATCGACCAGGAATATTCGACTTTTTGGCGAGGTCCGTTTAAACAGAGTTACCATATTTTTGGCGTTCAGGATGAGTACTGGATGTTCATGAAACCGGGGCTTGTCCGTAAGTCGAATGATTTGGTCCATTGGGGGTACCCGCAAAGAGTTCTTAATTTAGGAGGGTCTGGGGTCGGCCCATCGACTTTGAGGAGAGGTTTTAGCTGGCGGGATTCTGCGGCGACCACCATTACTAAGACAGCGCAAGGGCGTATTTGGGTGGTTTCTCTTTTTCCGAAAGTAGAAACCTGTTCTCCTAAACATAATTTTCTCCCGGAATGGCGAAGACGCCCGTGGAAAAGTGATGGGAGGTGCTTGGTTGGAACAGCTTTTATAAAAGTGACAACGACATTAGATGGTATCCATTGGACAAAAGAGATTTTAATAGATGTTGACAGGTATAATCTAAGCCTGTGGGGCATCTGGTCGTTTCCTGTGGCACAAGATCGGATAGCTGTTGTTTTGGCCTGTTCCACGGGTTGGCTTAAATGGATTGTGCTCAACAGTCCTGAGAAGTATAAGATATATCAACCGTCAATAAAGATGTCAAGTAGTTATACGGAAATGGAATTCCACATTAAAGACAGTGTCCTTTATTGCGCTTCCCCTGCTCCTATGAATGTGGGCCTCGAAAGGGCAATGATGATTAAAAGCTCCGAAGCGGTTGGTAAGATGTTGACGCCTCCGGGATCCTCCTTTTTCTCTGATAGATATTAGGGAATAGCGGGGATTGCTAATGTCGGGAAATGCGTTGAGAGGATCATTTATGAAATAATTTTTCATGGTGACGATTATTTTGTTTGTCCTTTATCCGGCAACAAGATTCCTTTATTAAATACGAACGCATTTGTCAATTATTGTTTTAAAACGCGTCAAAAATCAGAACAAAAGATGTACCAATTGGAAATAAGCGTCAAGATATCTCCTGATTTTCGTGCACCCCCCCCCTGAAAGAAACAATCAATAAAAAACTTGTAATTCCTTTCTGATTTTGTACAATACTATAAATACCATTCTAGTATTTCTATTTTTCAAGGAGAACATATGGAGATGACAAATCAAGATAAAATTTTAAATGCGGCGGAAAAGAGGATGCTTCAATTTGGTTATCGAAAAGTCACAATGGATGAAATTGCAGGCGACTTGAGAATGAGCAAAAATACAATTTACAAAGAGTTTAAAAGTAAGATTGAAATAGCGGAATTCCTTCTGAACAGACTAAAGAATAAAATAAATACTTATCAGATAAAAGTCGAAAAAGAAAGCGCTGATCCCCTGGAGATTTTATCGAAAAATACATTTTATTTACAAAAAGAATTAGCGCCATGGTTTAAGCATTTCTTAATTGATATAAAATTTGAAGTTCCACTGTTGTGGGAGGATTTTGTTGACTATCGCACTGAAAAGATACTGGAAATTGAAAATTTAATTAAAAAAGGTATTAAAAAGAAAAAGTTTCGCAAAGTAAATCCCACGCTTGCGGCAAGAGCATATCTTGGCGCTGTAAATAGTATTATCACCCCGGAAGTCCTTGAGCAGGAAGGGGTATCCTTTCAATCCGCATTAGAATTCATTATGGATATATGGTCAGAAGGAATTCTTTATCGCAAATAAAAATATTCGATTTTAAAAAAGGAGTGTTGTTATGAAAGTTTTATTTGTTACACCACAACTCGGTTCATGGGCGACGCATGGACATCATGTGGCCCCAAATCAGATGCATGCGCATTGGGCAGCCTATGCCAGGGAAAAAGGGACGATTGAACCAGAAGTATTGGACTGTAAAGCGTTGGATATTCCTTTTGAAAAAATGCTACGGATCATTAAAGATAAAAATCCTGATGTTGTGGTTCTGGGAGATATTCTTCATTCATATGGAGGATTTGCCGTGCAGAAATATTTTAATGATTCCGCTCGTGAAATTAAAAAAGTTTTACCGGGAGTAAAAATTGTAGTAGGAGGGCTCTGGTATTCATTTTTCGGGAAGGAATCATTGGAAAAGAATGCCGCTATCGATTTTGTTGTTATGGGAGAAGGCGAAATCACTTTTAATGAATTAATGGACGCTCTAAATAATGATGCGACGGATTTCAGTGGAATTGCCGGATTATCTTCAAGAAAAGAAAAGGGAATCGTTTTTGGTCCCATACGTGAATTAATTAAAGATTTAAATATCCTTCCATTGCCAGCCTATGATCTTTTCCCTATGGATAAATATGTTGGGCATACTTATTGGAAACCTTTCGCGGAAATAGTCACGTCTCGAGGATGTACTCATGGATGCACTTTTTGCTATGAATGGAGCGAACATGATCCAAGAGCACTTAAACATTTTAATCGCTGGAGAGCAAAATCAGCTGCGCGTGTTGTGGAAGAAGTTGAGCTATTAGAAAAACAGTTTGGAACAAAGGTCATTGTCATACAAGAAGACAACTTTAATATCAACCCTTCAAGAGTCCGGGAATTTTGTAATGAAAAGATAAAACGTAACCTTGACATGAAATGGGTAAGTTTAGGTTGTGCCAGTGATTGGGTAAGGTTGGAAAAGGATATCCCTTTGATGAAAAAAGCGGGGATGTTCATGGCGGTTTTCGGGATAGAAGTCGCGAGTGATGATGAATTGCGTAAGTTAGATAAGGGCATATCTGTCGAGCAGATTTACAAGACGATTGATATTCTTCGTAAAAATGATATCGCGATTGTAGGCGATATCATGATTGGCTTTGATTATGATGATGAGGCAATAATAAAAAATAGATTTGAATTTGCTAATGAAGTTGATCCTGATGTTATGTGGGTGGGATACCTGACGCCACCTCCCGGTTCTCCTATTTGGGACGATGGAATCAAACGGGGATGGATTGATCCTGATAATCTCGATATGCTTCAATGGGATTTTCTTCATCCTGTTGTGCCGACAGAGCATTTAAGTATTGAGGATCTGGGACGTCTTGGCGCATGGGGAATG
This sequence comes from Candidatus Omnitrophota bacterium, assembly GCA_021108075.1. Taxonomy (GTDB): domain Bacteria; phylum Omnitrophota; class Gorgyraeia; order Zapsychrales; family Zapsychraceae; genus JAIORP01. The sequence goes on from JAIORP010000084.1 coordinate 13,138, forward strand.
AGAGAATTCTATTCAAAGCCGGGGCGAATTCAGCGAATCCTGGAAAGCAATTTTGACGAATTGGCAAAACTGTGCTTTAAAGATGTAATGGCTGGTCTCGGAAAATGGGAAGCCGCGGCCGTTCACGGTGAAGCTCACATTTAGGTATATTTTTTTATAAATTTTTTTAAATATTTCTTTGACCATTTCATCTTTTCCGTACTGCAGAAGATCGTTTTGTTGTTTTTGTGGAAGTTTTAGCAGGGTAAGATGTTGATTTGCCCGCGCCAGAGAAATCCCCATTTTTTTTGCCAACGGATTCTGATTTAAACTTATTTTTGGCATTTGATGATATTTTCGATCCCGCTTAATGGGATTAACATGCGATTCCTGGCGTTCTTTACGGGCTAGTTTGCGTTTAGAGATTTGTATAACTTTAAGCGACTTAAAGTGATCGGGGAATTTGGTGCGTGGAAATAAGTAGGCGTTCATTGGATGTGCGACGTTTTGAATAATTTACTTGCAACGGCTTATATTAAAAAGAGAATTAAATTTATTGACTTAATTAGTGAAACATATAAAATAGCGCGTGAGTAAATCAAGAAGAGGAAATTAAATTCCATGAGAATAAATATTGTACTTGTGTTTTTTGTTTCCGGTCTGTTATTGTTTACTCAAGTTTTGTCGAAAGGAGAGTATAACAATGGCAAAAGGAAAAGTTAAGTGGTTCAACGATCAAAAGGGTTACGGTTTCATAACGCCGGATGATGGGAGCAAAGATTGTTTTGTTCACCATAACGCAATTCAGGGCGAAGGCTTCAAATCATTAAATGAAGACCAGGAAGTCGAATTTGAAATCGAAGAAGGCCCTAAAGGTCCCCAGGCAACAAACGTAGTGAAGATATAATCCGTGTAAAAAAAGGCCCGCCATTGTGTCGGGCCTTTTTTTTATTCTCGCAACATATCCACGCTGTTTATTAATACCAAGTCCATCAAATAATGACCAAAACCAATTCCGCTTTTCTCGACGATTTAGCGAGAATATCAAAATTGAAATAGAACAATTCATTGATGGATTAGATATAACATCGGTGTAACAGCAGTTACTTCACACAATCACATCAAAAAACGACTTCACAAACAACACTTTTTTGACAAACAGCAACCCGCCAGGCGTGAAAACAAAACAAAGGCTGGACGAGTATAAATAGGCTCGCGTTAAAAAATTGTAATTTTACTTTATTGATAAAATTTTAAGAGTCCGGTTTTCCACAGAGAACGAAACAATACCTAACTAAAAAATTTGGTTAAAAAATATCATTTTGTTTTTAAGTTATTCAATATAAGCTGTATAATTATTAATTGAAAACAAAATATTACAAATATGAAAGACTGTTATAATCAAATTAAATGATGTCATGTGTTTTGGAATAGTTCAATGCGCAAGAGTCCAAATATACAAAATAGGGTACGGTTATCATTAGCAAAAAGGCATAGCATTTTGATCAAAAAAATTATTTTTACATATCTTTTCATTGTTTTATGTATCTGCACACAGGTTCAAGCAAAAAATATTGTGACTGTAAAGCAGGTTCTGGATAACACACATATTGAACTTGAAAGTGGGATGATTGTTCAGTTAGAGGGTATCGAGGTTTTTGAGACCAGGGACAACGACAAGGCCCGTTCACAAGCCAAAATCCTGGGACTGGATTGGAAAACGATCGTGCATCAAGGAAATAAAACTGTCAAATTTTTAAATGATCTTTTAGCCGAGGCAGATCAGATCAGCATTGTTTACAAAGATCAAGAACGTGAAGGACAAAAAAATGTCAATGCTTATGTTTATGTCACGTTAACATGTACTGGCAGTAATTTAGCGTCCATTGTTTTTCATGGCGAACATGTTTTCCACACAAAACCGCATACGAATGAAGTATTGCTTAATTTGACCCTTATTCGTATGGGCCTGGCAGTTGCCGCGCCCCAGATAAGCGAGGATGAATTTGGTCCGCTATTTCTGGAAATGATGGAAGAGGCTAAAGCTAATCATAGAGGTGTCTGGGAAGACCCTCATCAGGTTCAAATTACCAAAGAACCACACCTCAAAAATTTGCCGCTGAAAGCCAAAACCGGTTCTGTGAAGACACAACCGCAAAAAATACCTTCAGAAGAAACGCACACGTTTTTACATTATGAAAAGCAGATAAATAACATTACAGCAATGTTAGAGCGGGAGCAACGGGTTGTAGCAGATCATAAGTATCTGATTAAAACTTTGAAAGATAAAATTCGTAAAAAAGATAAAATTATCAGGAATACAGAAAAAGATCATAATCGTTTGAATAATCAGGTTTCTTCCCTGCAATCGCAGTTGAATAAGAAGGAAAAGCAATTAAAAATTGCGCATGGGAGCGTGCGGGATGAATTACAAAAGAAAACCGTGCAATATCAAGTGCAGGATAATAAAAAAACACAAAGAATAGATTCGTGTAAAACGGAAATGGCTCAGTTACGTGAAGAATTTCATGAGAAAAATGAGCAAATATTAGTCTTGAATCAGGATAAGCAGATATTGGAAGATAAAATTATTTCAATAAAAAATATAACGGTTGACATCGAAAATCAGTGGCAATCAAAATGGAAATCTGATTATGAGCCGTTACGCGAGGAACTTTCAGATCTTAAAAAAATTATTAAATCCCAGGAAAAAAAGTTAAAGAAACTGAATAGGTCAGTCAAAAATCAGACTACCAGGATAGAAAAAAGTGATCCGCCTGAAATAAAAAAAATTAAAAAAGAATTGAAGAAAGCTGAAATCCAATTAGAAAAGTCAGATAAAAAAAAGAATGGACTAAAAGAACAATTAGCTGCCGCTCTTGAGAGACAGAAGGAATCAGATAACGAAAAGAATGGATTAAAAGAGCAATTAGCCGCCGCTCTTGAGAAACAGAAGGAATCAGATAATGGAAAGAATGGATTAAAAAAGCAATTGGCTGCCGCTCTTGAGAAACAGAAGGAATCAGATAATGGAAAGAATGGATTAAAAAAGCAATTGGCTGCTGCTCTTGAGAAACAGAAGGAATCAGATAATGGAAAGAATGGATTAAAGAAACAATTAGCTACCGCTCTTGAGAAACAGAAGGAATCAGATAAAAAAAAGAATGGACTAAAAGAACAATTAGCCGCTGCTCTTGAGAGACAGAAGGAATCAGATAATGGAAAGAATGGATTAAAGAAGCAATTGGCTGCCGCTCATGAGAAACAGAAGGAATCAGATATACAAATAAAAAAAATTTTGGTTGAGATGAATGATATGAGAAATTCCAGAACTAAACGCATCGAAGAAGAAAAAGCTATGTCAGAAGAAACAGGGGCTGAAATGACAACTCAACTGGAAGAAAAAAGTGGGATGATGGAGATTCCTGTCCACCGGAGTCTTAAAGATCTAAAGATGGATTTAGCCATTAAACATCAGCAACTTGAAGACACGAGGGCGATCGTTAAGAATCAGAATGAAACAATTAAGACATTGCGCGGAATGCTTGTAACGAAGATAAGGAAAAATAGATTTCGTTTTAAAAAATAAAAAAAAAATTAAACAGCACACTTAAATCTTCGGAAAAATTATGAAATAAATACAAATCGCTTCTGAATTTTTCCTGTATTAACAGTAAAACTATTATAAACGATTAATAAATAAATTTTTGAAAAAATGATAGAAAAATTCGGAGAATTTCTTTTAAATAAAGGTTTAATTACAGCCGAACAACTTGATGATGTTCTCAAAGAACAAAGTCTGACGAATGTGCGGTTAGGCGATATCATTCTGAGTAAGGGTTATGTCTCGAATGAAGATATGGCTCCGGCTGTGGCGCAATTTTTTGATTTACCTTATATTGATTTGAAGGCGATCTATAAAAATATTGATCCCTATGTTATCAACTGTATCCCAAAAGAATTAGCTTACCAGTTAAAAGTTCTTCCGATTAAACGAAAAGAAAATACGCTTTATATTGTGTTATCTGATCCCCTGGAAGTTGATAATATTGATCTACTAAGGATATCGACGGGCTGCAAAATTGAATGCTGTATAGCCATCCAGTCCCAAATCATGACGGCCATTGATTACTGTTATCACAGCACAACGAAAATGCAGGAAAATGTGAAAAATTTCATTGATGTTGAAATTGGTGAATCAATCACTGAAAAATCGAAAGCAGATGAGCCCAGTGCGGATGACGCTCCAGTCGTCGCATATGTAAAGTCCCTGATCATTCAGGCGGTTAACAATAATGTGAGTGATATAATTATTCAGCCTAAAGATCAAGCGGTGGATTTGCGCTTTCGTATTGACGGGATTCTTTATGAACAACAGCCTCCCCCGAAAGAAATGTTCAGTGCGATCGCATCTCGCATTAAAATTCTCGGAGGAATGAATATTGCCGAAAAACGTATCCCTCAAGATGGGCGGTTCCGCGTTAATGTGAGTAACCGTGATGTTGACTTACGCGTTTCTTCTTTCCCTACTATATTCGGCGAAAGCATGGTATTGCGTTTATTGAATTCTGTTACCCTGTTAAAGACTCTCGCTGAAGTGGGTTTTTCTCCTGAAGAACTCAGGGCCTATCGCACCATTATCCATGCCAGCCACGGGCTTATTCTGGTGACAGGCCCGACAGGAAGTGGAAAGACAACCACACTCTACAGTTCCCTTGAAGAGATTCAGACCAAGGCTAAACACATTATGACAATGGAAGACCCGGTTGAATACAGGCTGCGTGCGGTTACTCAATCGCAAGTTAATTCTAAGATGGGATTTACTTTTGCCAGCGGTCTTCGTGCTATTTTACGTCAGTCTCCGGATGTTATCCTGATCGGGGAGATCCGCGATCAGGAAACAGCCGAAATCGCGATTCATGCGGCCCTGACCGGTCATTTGGTCTTTGCGACATTGCATACGAATGATGCCTGTAGCGCGCCTATTCGGTTGATTAATATGGGTGTTGAGGCATATCTTTTATCATCATGTTTGTTAGGGGTTTTGGCTCAAAGATTGATTCGGGTCATATGTCCGGACTGTAAGACGGAAAGAGTTATGGACAACAGTGGGCTGCATTTTGATGATCTAAAACATATTAAAAAGGTTAATTATGGTAAGGGTTGTTCTGAATGTTTTGATTCAGGATATAAGGGCCGGGATGCAATCTTTGAACTCATGATTCCCAATGAAAGAATTGATAATTTCATTCTTGAGCGCACTCACAATGCCAGAATCAAAGAAGAAGCCGTGCGCAACGGAATGATAACATTACGGCAAAACGCGATTAAAAAGTTAATGGATGGTCATACAACAGTTGAAGAAGTGCTTCGTTTGACTTAGCGCTTCAAGGAAAAATAATGGAATTCGAATATAGTGCACGTCACATAGAAAATGGAGAAACAATTACGGGCGTAATGGAAGTACCCTCGGAAGATGCCCTGAAGGACTACCTCCGCAAAGATGGTTTTTTTCCGTTGACCTTGCGGGAACGTAAGCCTGCCCCATTTACCAGAGATCGGAACCTGCAGAACGCAAAACATATTAAAACGAAAGAATTGGTCTTTTTCACGCGACAGCTTGCATCAACATTAAAGGCCGGCATTCTTCTGACGGAAGCTTTAGATGTTGTCGGTACGTCTTTGCGTAATAGTCATTTCAGCAAAGTTATCGCTAATATCCGCCAAGATATCAATTCGGGAAGGGATTTCACATCAGCGCTAAAAGAATATCCGCGAATATTTGATCATATGTTTATTACGATCATTACGGTTGGAGAATCATCAGGAAAGCTTGTCACGTCGCTAGCAGACTTAGCGAAATATCTAGAAGACATGGATGAAGTTAGAGAGAAGGTTAAAACAGGATTGACTTATCCAATCTTTCTCATAAGTTTTACGATCATTATTCTGGCTTGTGTCGTTGTTTTCTTTATTCCCAAGTTTAAAGAAATGTTTAGTAATACAGGGCAGGATTTACCCTGGTTAACACAGGTTACTTTAAACATTTGTGATTATGTCTCCGTGAATATTTTTCCTATTTTAGGTGGAATGACGTTTCTTTTGATCCTTCTGAAGTTGTCGCTACGGATAAAAAAAGTTCAGGATTTCGTCGAGGAATTGAAATTAAGAATACCTTTTGTGGGGCCGGAAATACTGCAGAAATTTTTAATTTCAAAGTTTTGCCGAACATTGGGTATGTTGTTCTCCGCAGGGATTAATATGGCAACGACATTGTCCATTTCATCATTCATTTTTCCTAACCCATCATACCGTAAGGCTATAGAAAAGATTCGTGAACAGGTGATCGGTGGAGCAGCCCTTTCAGACGCGATATACCAACAAAAGATGTTTCCCCCCCTCGTCGGAAAAATGATTCTTATTGGTGAAAAAACAGGAAGTTATTCTGATATGCTTCTTAGAACCGCCAGCTATTATGATGAACAAATTTCTCATGACATCAAAAGGTTGCTGACTCTGTTTGAGCCGATCATGATTATTGTGGCGGGAATATTTATTGCGTTTATTGTTGTCTCAATTTACCTGCCGATATTAAATTTAATAACAGTGATTGAATACTAGATTAAAAAATTATGACAAAATCTAATTTATCGGAACGTAAAATAAAGAAAAAAAGATTACTGCATTTCAAAAATGTTTTGTGCCTGAATGTTTCTTCCGTTGAAGATTTCAAATCTCAATTAAAGGCGCAGCTAAAAAGCAGACGCCGTAGAGGCTTTGTTTCCATCGCTGTCTCAGGAAAAGATATTCTGGTTTGTCCTATTCACTTTAAAAATATATTGGATAAAGAGATTGATGACAAAATCAAATTTCTTGTGTTTAATCTGTTGAATGCATCAATCGATCAAGTTGTATTGAGCTATCAAGTTTCATCAATAGAAGATGGCCAGTGTACAGGTGTCATCGCCTGCGCAAAGAAGAGTGTTATTGACCAGTATTTACGTGTTTGTGATGATTTTCATTTTCTCCCTTACCGATTGATCCCGTACAGTCTCGTCAGTATCGATTCTTTTTGCCAGGATCAGAAGATATTAAAAGGTCGCAGCTGTGTCCTGCATTGTTCAGAAAACAGTATGATTCATTTGTGTATCCTCCAGGACCACAAATGTGAAATATTTCGGGAAATCGTATATGATGATCTACAAAAAGTGTTCCGCGATATTGAACAGACCTTAAGCCATGCCATGGCGTTAAGCAAGTGCAAACATTTTGATCAAATTTTTTATTTTGGAGATAGCCATAAAAGTGAAGAGCTGGCCGAAAAATTAAAAACCAAATTTGGTCAAAATTTTTGCCACGGAAAACTCGAAAACACATTGACTTCATTAGCTGTTGATAAGAGAGTCTTTCAAATCAATTTGTTTCAAGAACATAGCCTTTCGTTTCATTTGCGTTCGATGCTCGAATTTAGCATGCTCGTCATTTTGTTGGTGATGACTTTTGGCGTATCTATTTTAGCTTTGCGGATTTTTCAATTAGATACACTCATTATAGGGACTCAATCGACTTATGAGTCTGCTGATGTCAAAAAAGCACAGCAATTGGTTGAAAGGATAAACGCTTTATGATGTTGAATCAAAAATTTCATCGCTATCTTTTTTATGAACGCACATTTAAAATTTTTTTATTAGTTTTTTTACTATTAAACATCGTATTAGTCTATCAATATCATATCAGTCGAACAAAAAAGAAAATTTTGCGAATGGTGAAAGCTCAACAGCAGTTTGTTGATCAAATTCCCATGATGGAAGGGATCATTGCGGAAAAACTGAGAGCGCTTGTTAAACCACCGCCACCCAAACCGGAAGTCATTGAAGAACCTCCACCTCCACCGCCGCCACCACCTCCTCCACCGCCACCGCCTGTTATCGAAGAAAAAATTGTACTTGAAGGGGTTATATTCAAAAAAGGGAGTTCTCACGCGATTATTAATGGTGACCTCTATAAAGTAGGCGATATCATAAGTAAATATATTATTATGAAAATTGACACAAATCAGGTGAAGCTGAAAGACCTCAGCGCGCAAAATTTAAGAGTGTTAAAACTCCCTGGTTTTAATCTTGAATCCCCCGGCACGGACAAGTCTGCACCATAAATGCTCAATAATACCAATTCCATTAAATAATGACCAAAACCAATTCTGCTTTTCAGAATTAA
>JAIORP010000107.1 GCA_021108075.1 Candidatus Omnitrophota bacterium
TATGCTCTCGCGATTGGGCTAATTTTTAGGTCTTTATTTTCTGTAATTGGTATTAGGTGTCACAACGGTTGTTATTTTTGTGTTCACAGTTATGACGATCGTTTTTAAATTGATTGATAAGGGAATCGGTTTGCGTGTTTCCCGTGAGGAAGAGTTGAAAGGTTTGGATATTAGTTTGCATGGAATGGAATCATATTCCGGATTCCAGATTTTTACAACGTCGTGATTTAAACTTTCAGATGACAGCTGATCAACGGCTGAAAACTAAAAGTAGACGGCTCTAAAAGAGGAGATATAAAATGAAATTGATTATAGCCATGATACAACCGCATAAATTACCGGATGTCAAAAAGGCTCTTTTTGAGGCAGATGTTCATAAAATAACTGTGACTAATGTTTTGGGTTGTGGACAGCAAAAAGGTTTTAGTGAAACATATAGGGGTGTTGTTCATGAAGTGAATCTTTTAAAGAAGGTAAGGATTGAAATCGCAGTTAATCAGGATTTTGTCAAATCAACAGTTGATGCCATTATTAAAGGGGCAAAGTCAGGCAAAATCGGTGACGGTAAAATTTTTATTCTGGATTTGCCTGAATGCATAAGGATACGAACAGGAGAAAAAGGGAAGGATGCGGTAGGATAATCCCCTGGCAATTTTTTTGAGGAGGTGGTATTTTTTATATGTTTTATCCTCTTTTTGATAGGGAGCACTAAACTTTATGAAGTCATCGCCGGAGGCGATTTTTTTGTAGCCTTCTGCGGACGGAGATAAGATGACAGGAAATTTGCAAGATGTGATTATTAGAAAAGCATCTGTTCCTGATATTGACAGTCTTGTAGAGCTTCTCGAAGAATTATTTTCTATTGAAGAAGACTTTGTCTTTGATGAACAGAAACAGCGCGCAGGGCTTCTGTTAATGCTGGAGGCTCAAGATGAGCGTTGTGTGATGGTCGCTGAACTGAATAAAAAAGTTGTCGGCATGTGCTCGGTGCAGGCAGTTATCTCAACAGCCGAAGGGTGCCTTGCAGGAGTTATTGAAGACATGATCGTATCCAAAAAATATCGGGGTAAAGGTATCGGGAAGTCTTTGTTGGAGTTAATGGAGGCGTGGTCAAAAGAAAAAGGAATAGCCCGCCTGCAACTATTAACTGATAAAAATAATGCTGCCGCATTAGAATTTTATAAAAGAACAGGTTGGGTTAACACACAACTAATTTGCCTTCGAAAGTTTTTTTCCCAAAATGTGCGGTAATTTTTAGTTTTCAGCCTGCCTTAGTGACATCTCTTAAATTGCTTTTAAGTTGTTTGTTGCTACAGAAGGTGAAAATGAGTAGAATGATGAAGCTGTAGAAAGATTTTTGAAGGATAAAAAGTTGCTGAAAGGCAAGAAGTTGTTTGCGTGGGCATTACAAATTTTTGAGCTACTATTGTTCAGGCAACGTTAGATTTATACCAAATCCATTAATAAATTGCTCTATCTTAATTCTGATATTCTTGCTAAATCGTCGAGAAAAGCAGAATTGGTTTTGGTCATTATTTTTTGGAATTGGTATTATTCAAGAAATATTTGTAGGCAGAGAAAATAAATATCAATTTCATTTGGAATTCCAAAGAGCCAAACAGAAATAATAGTGAAATATCGGGAAGAAACAGATTCTCTGGGTAGTAAAAAAATTCTTTCAGAAGTGTTTTGGGGTATTCATACTCAAAGGGCACTTGAGAATTTTTATGTAAGTTCGTTAAGGATACCGTTTAATTTTATCCGTGCGTTGGCAATGGTGAAAAAGGCGACCTGTCAGGCGAATTGCGATCTCGGGTATCTTGACGAAGAAAAGGCCAGGGCAATCAATGTTTCGTGCGACGAAATCATCGATGGAAAACTGTCGGACCAATTTCCACTTGATGCTTTGCAGGGTGGAGCGGGTACGTCAACAAACATGAATATTAACGAGGTGATTGCCAATAGAGCGATTGAGAATCTTGGAGGAGAAAAAGGAAATTATCAGCTAATACATCCGATAGAAGACGTCAATATGCATCAATCCACGAATGATGTTTATCCTACGGCGGTTAAGATAGCGGCAATTTATGGAGTCAGGGATTTAAGTAAGAAGGTTGCCTTGCTTCAGGGCGTTCTACAGAAAAAGGAAAGGGAATTCGCCAGTGTTATGAAGATTGGCAGAACGGAATTGCAGCAGGCGGTGCCGATTACACTTGGTGCGGAATTTGCTGCCTTTGCCGAGGGCATTGCGAGAGACAGGTGGCGCACGTTTAAATGTGAAGAGCGTTTGAGGATAGTTAATATCGGGGGAACAGCGGTCGGGACAGGCATCGTCGCTCCGAAGAAATATGTTTTTTTAGTTATTGAAAAATTAAGGAAAATAACAGGCCTTGGGCTTTGCCGTGCAGAAAACGCAATGGGTGAAACCGCTAACGTAGACTCTTTTGTGGAGGTCGCGTCCATTTTAAAAGCGCATGCCAGTAACCTGATTAAGATGTCCAATGACCTGAGGTTGTTAACGGCATTTGGAGAGTTAAGGCTCCCGCAGTTGCAAGCAGGTTCTTCAATAATGCCCGGGAAAGTAAATCCTGTTATTCTGGAGGCAGCTATTCAAGCGGGAATAAAAGTAATTGCTAACGACGGGATTATTACAGAAGTAGCTTCCCGCGGTAGTTTACAGATTAATGAGTTTATGCCGCTTTTGGCAACAGCTATTTTGGAATCATTAGAAATTCTCGTCAATATAAATACAATGTTAAGCCGGCATATTCCTGAAATAAAAGCGGACGTTAATAAATGCCAATGGTACGTGGACCACGCCCCGTCGATTATTACGGCTTTTATTCCGCATGTGGGCTATGACAGGGCAGTGGCGATCTTAAAGGAATTTGAAGCCTCAGGGGGAAAGAATTTGAGGAGTTTTTTGGAGGAGCAGTTAAGTAAAGAATTAGTGGATAAGGTCCTTTCCCCGTACAATCTATTAATGTAAAGGATAACCAGATGAATTCTGTCAATAGCACGAGAAAAAAAATAAACATTAGTCAAGCCCGGGAAATCAAAATATTAAGGAAGATTGTCGAGATCACAAATTCCGAGCTTGATTTAAAATTGGTTCTTAAAGAAGTTGTTGATATTGTTAACGAGGGGACAAAAGCAGATTCTGTTTTTATTTATCTGCTTGACGGAAAAAGCAGAAATTTTATCCTCATGGCGTCAAAGATTCCTCACAAAAAAGAATTGGAAAAAATTATTTTAAAAACAGGTGAAGGTATTACAGGTTGGGTTGCCATGGAGAATAAACCCGTTGCTATTAAAAAAGATGCCTGTAATGATTCTCGTTTCAAAAGTTTTGACGTTTTACCGGAAGATAAATATGAAGCCTTTCTTTCTGTCCCCATTGTTTATAAAAAGAAAGCAATCGGTGTTATTAACATTCAGCACAAAAAAGAACATGAGTACACTGCAAGTACGGTTAATCTTATTTCAATTATAGCCAAACAGGTCAGTGGCGCCATTGTGAATGCCCGTCTGTATAAAGAGGCCAGGAAGAAGGCATTGCAGTTTGATAGTCTGATTAAAGTCAGCCGTTCCATTACATCTGTAAGTTATCTTGATGAAATTTTGAACCTGATTGTTGTCGTTACAGCCAAGATGTTGAACTCCAAAATTTGTTCAATAATGTTATTGGATAAAAAGGGGAATGAGTTGGCGATTAAGGCGACGCAGAGTTTAAGTGAGGATTACAAAAGAAAGCCAAATCTGAGAGTAGAAGCGAGCATAAGCGGAGACGTAATCAAAAACAGGAAGCCGATTCTTGTCTATGATGTGCGCAAGGAGAAGAAATATAGTTTTAGAGAGCTTGCGGTTAAAGAAGATCTTACCTCCATGCTGTCGGTGCCTATGATTGTCAAAAATCGGGCAATAGGCATAATAAATGTTTATACAAAAACCCCGCATTTATTTGCTCAGGAAGAAATTGACGTGTTGCAAATGGTCGCCAATCAGGCAGCTGTGGCTGTTGAGAATACAAAATTAATGGATGAGGCATTAAGGGCCCAGGAAGCGCTTGAGACGAGAAAATTTATTGAGAGGGCAAAGGGGATTTTAATGCTGTTAAGCGATTTAAGTGAAGAAGCGGCGTACCGACTTATCCATAAAAAAAGCATGGATTCCTGCCGGTCAATGAAAGAGATCTCTGAGTCAATTATTTTAATGAACGAAATTCAGGGAGATCGGCTGTCATTAAAATGACAGTTATACCAATTACAGAAAATAAAGACCCATTTGACACGACCAATTCCATTAAATAATATTTCTGATTTCATCTCGCTGTTCCCATAAAAGCATTCGAGAAAAGCGAGATAAAATTTGGGTCATTATTTAATGGAATTGGTATTACAAATGTATTGGGCTGCGGCCAGCAAAAAGGGTACAGCGAGAAAGATTGACCTCCAAGTTCTAATCTTAAGAGCAAATCATCAAATTCTGCCTGAGAATTCATGCCGCGTCACCAAGAATTTTTTCCATCTATACGAAACATTATAATCGTGGTATAAAAGTTGAAAATGAAACGGGCTGGTTGGGATAATTCTTTCCTGACCGTACTCTTACACCAAATCCATTAATAAATTGTTCTATCTTAATTCTGAAAAGCAGAATTGGGTTGGGTCATTATTTAATGGAATTGGTATTACAAGAGATTTAGATGCGTGCGCTTGGGGGTGAGGTGAGTTTCTTGACAAAAAAGTGTAAGATGATATATTGAGATAGAATTTAGAAGCGTCTTTCATCCTCAAAAGAATTTCCACGGCATATTACAAAAATACATGAAGAAGGCAATTTTATACGGAAGATGGCACGAGCTTTGTCGGTCAAAGCCTTACCGTAATCGGAGAAACTGGGGGAGAAATTGTTTATGCTGCGAAAGCAGTTTGGAAATTGAAGGGTTTTTATATATGCGTTCAGGATTCAAACAGAAGTAAATTCCATTGAGTTAAAGAAAAAAATTTTTGAGCTCAAGGCCGGGGTTATTTCCGCCAGAGATTAATCGTGAGGATTTTTTTCCGGTCATGAGCATTCGATTTTGCGTAATCCCTTGATTGCGGAGACGATGTGCAAATCAAAGGATATCGAACGATGGGGAAGCGGAATTAAACGTATCCATGATGAATGTGTTGTCGCAGAGGGTAGGGTTGATTTTAAGCGGCTTAAGACGGGGTTTGGGTGATTTTCCACCGTCCGAAGTGGGAGAAAGGCGAAGGACTGGAGAAGGGTGGCAAGAAAAGTAAGGGGAAGGTGATTCATATTATAGTCAAGAATTCCACGATTACCGCGCAAGAAATCGCGGAGCATCTACGTCGTATCGGCCCTACTAAAGGCGGGCATTGGGAAGTTGTGGAATAATTTGAGATTTGTTAACTCAAAGAGGACTCATTTTTAGTGTTGAAATTAAGGCACGTGGCTTTGACATAGGGACATATTGTCACCAGGCAGATTGGAGAAAATTAAATTATGCGGCAGGTTTATTATCCTGAAAAACAGGGTTTGTATGACCCTGAAAATGAACACGGCAGTTGTGGCGTTGGTTTTTTAGCGCAGATTGATGGAAAACAATCTCACGATATTGTTGTCAAAAGCATAGAGGTATTGGAAAAACTGCTTCATCGCGGTGCGACAGGAGAAGATGCCTTGACCGGAGACGGCGCGGGTATTCTCATTCAAATACCTGATAAATTTTTTCGCGTCCAATGCAATTCTTTAGGTTTTTCTTTGCCCGAGTTAAAAAAGTACGGCGTGGGGATGATATTTCTTCCTCGGGAAAAGGGGAGCAGTAAACAGTGCCGAAATATTATTAAAGAGATACTTGTTCAGGAAGGGCTTCAATTATTGGGATGGCGGGAAGTCCCGGTTAATAGCGATGCTCTTGGAGGCAAGGCGCGCGAATCGCAACCTGAAATTATGCAATGCTTTATCGCGGGACAAGGGCTTCAGGACGCTGCCCTGGAACGCAGGCTATATGTTGCGCGCAGGCAAATAGAGAATTGTGTTGAAGAAAAGTTGCGTTTGGGAGATCGTTTTTATATTCCCAGCATGTCTTGTAACACGATTGTTTACAAAGGCATGATGCTGGGAAATCAGGTGCCTGAATTCTATTTGGATATAAACGATCAGGATTTTATCAGTGCCATAGCTGTTATCCACCAAAGATACAGCACCAACACCTTCCCGTCATGGAAATTAGCTCAGCCGTTCAGGTATCTTGCCCACAATGGAGAAATTAATACTTTAAGGGGTAATCTTAACCAAATGCATTCCAGAGAGAAGTCTTTGGAATCCCCATTATTTGGTGAAGATATTAAAAAGATTTTGCCGATTATTGATGAAGCCGGCAGCGATTCCGCGTGTTTGGATAATGCCCTTGAACTTTTGGCCAAGGCGGGGCGCGATTTGCCCCATTCAATGATGATGCTTATTCCGCAGGCGTGGGGTGTTAAATATCCGATCGGGCCGGACTTAAGAGGATTTTTCGAATATCACGCGGGGTTAATGGAGCCGTGGGACGGGCCAGCGGCAGTTGCTTTTACTGACGGGGATCAGGTCGGGGCATTATTGGACCGCAACGGGCTCAGGCCTGCGCGGTACACAATTACTAAAGATGGTTTTATGGTGCTGGCATCGGAAACAGGAGTGCTGGATTTTTCTGACAGTGATGTTTTGGAGAAAGGAGCTTTGCGGCCGGGTGAGATTATCATGGTTGACCTTAAGAAAAAACGTGTTATTAAGAACGGGGAAACCAAAATTTTATATGCCAGGAAGCAGCCATATCGTCGATGGGTTGAAGAGAACAAAATTGTATTGCATGGTTTTTTTAACGATGTCGCGCAAGCTTCTCCCTGTACTGATAAATTTTTTCGCTTACAGAAATTGTTCGGATACACACGTGAAGATGTTCGGGTAATTATACGGCCAATGTCTGAAAATGGGTATGAGCCTGTCGGGTCCATGGGCGCGGATACGCCGTTGGCCGCGTTGTCGGATAAAACACAACTGCTGTACCGGTATTTTTCGCAACTATTTGCTCAGATTACCAATCCGGCTATTGATCCGATCCGCGAAGAGCTTGTGATGTCTTTGATGACTTTTCTGGGGACTCCGGGGAATATTCTTAAAGAAACTCCTCAGCACAGTAAATTGATTAAACTCAGGCATCCGATACTTTCCAACGAAGATCTGGAGAGATTGATCGCGTTAAATATGAAAGAGTTCTGGGCAACAACTTTACAGGCAGGTTTTCCCGCTCAGGGTTCCGGTGATAAATTGGAGGAGTCTTTGGATCAATTATGCCGGGCAGCAGAGGCCTCCGTTGCCAATGGATGCGTCCTTCTTATTTTAAGTGATCGCAACCTTCCTCCGGATTTGACTCCTGTTCCTGCCTTACTTGCTGTTTCTGCTGTTAATCAGCACCTTCTCGCCCGGGGATTGAGGACAGATGTAGGTATTATTGTGGAAACGGCAGAGGCAAGGGAAGTTCACCATGCCGCATTGCTTCTTGGATTCGGCGCAACGGCAATTAATCCTTATTTCGCGTTTGAAATTGTATCAGACATGGCGATACGAAATGTTTTGGGAAAGCCTCTGAGCACTAACAAGGCTATTGAAAATTATATTAAGGCATTATGCAAAGGCCTTCTTAAGATTATGTCCAAGATGGGCATCTCTACTCTCAGAAGTTACAGAGGCGCGCAGGTTTTTGAGGCTACCGGATTGAATTGTGATGTTATTGAGAAATATTTTGGCGGAATCTCATCGAGAATAGAAGGAATAGGTTTGAATGAAATCGCGGCTGAAGCAAATGCCCGGCACACCAACGCGTATAATGCAGCGCCTCACGTCCCGGAAAAAATATTGTCAAGCGGTGGTAACTATGCCTACCGTCGGGATGGAGAAAGGCATTTGTGGACACCTGAAACTATCAGCAAGCTGCAGTACGCGACGAAGCTCAATGACAAAAAGGTTTACAAAGAATACGCGCAACTGATTAATGACCAGGCGAGAAAAACCAGCACGTTGCGGGGGATGTTTAAATTTAAAGAAACAACACCTGTTCCGATTGATGAAGTTGAACCTGCGTCGGAAATCATGAAGCGTTTTGTAACTTCTGCTATGTCATTCGGGTCTATCAGCCGGGAGGCTCACGAGACTTTGGCCATTGCGATGAACAGGATCGGGGCAATGAGCAACAGCGGAGAAGGAGGTGAAGACCCCGGCAGGTATAAGCTGTTGCCTAATGGCGACAATCGCAGTAGCGCGGTCAAGCAAGTTGCCAGCGGTCGGTTTGGAGTGACGGCAGAGTTTCTGGTAAATGCCAGAGAGATACAGATTAAAATAGCACAAGGAGCCAAGCCGGGTGAGGGAGGGCAGTTGCCCGGGCACAAAGTTACCGACGAGATTGCGTATGTCCGTTATTCTATACCCGGGGTGACATTGATTTCACCTCCGCCACATCATGACGTTTACTCAATAGAAGATATTAAACAACTTATTTTTGATCTTAGAAATGTTAATCCCAACGCACGTATTTCAGTAAAATTGGTTTCCGAAGCTGGTGTAGGAACTATTGCTGCCGGTGTTGCCAAAGCGCACGCGGATATGGTGTTGATTAGTGGATATGATGGAGGGACAGGAGCAGCGCCGCTTTCTTCTATTAAATATACAGGAGCGCCGTGGGAATTAGGCCTGGCTGAGACACAACAGACACTAAAACTCAATAATCTCCGCAGCCGTATTCGTATTCAGGCTGACGGGCAGATGAAAACAGGCCGTGATGTCATTATTGCTGCATTGTTAGGCGCGGAGGAATTCGGGTTTGGAACGGCTCCGCTGGTCGTGTGCGGATGTGTTATGATGCGAAAATGTCATTTAAATACCTGTCCTGTGGGGGTGGCAACTCAGGATCCCGAATTGCGGAAATTTTTTAAGGGCAAACCGGAATATGTCATTAATTTTTTTCATATGGTTGCCGAAGAAATAAGAGAATATATGGCACATCTCGGATTCCGCAGGATGGATGATTTTATCGGCAGGGATGACTTGCTTGAGATGAACGAAGCCATTGATTTTTGGAAAACACGCGGCTTGAATTTTTCAAAAATTTTCTGTTGTTCAAAAGTGAATGAAAACGCCCAATGCCGTTATCAGGAGAGTCAGGATCATGGTATTGACGCTGTTCTTGATAAAAAACTTATAGAACTCTCCGGAGACGCGCTGGATAAAAAGAAGCCGGTAAAGATTGAGATGCCGATATGTAATGTCAATCTGTCAACAGGGGCGATGCTTTCTGGAGAGATTGCCACGCGTTATGGTTGTGAAGGAATGGAGAATGATACGATTACCTGCAGGTTTACCGGAGCGGCAGGACAGAGTTTCGGTGCTTTTTGCATGAAAGGTTTAACGTTAGTCCTGGAGGGAGAGGCTAATGATTATGTGGGAAAAGGATTGTGTGGAGGCAAGATTATTGTTAAGCCTGTGGCAGGCCATGGATTTGACGCGTCGGAGAATGTTATTTGCGGCAATGTCCTTCTTTATGGAGCAACCTCCGGGGAGATTTATCTTTGCGGTTGTGTCGGTGAACGTTTTGCTATCCGCAATGGCGGGGTGTACGCAGTGGTTGAAAGGGTTGGCGATCATGGATGTGAATATATGACAGGTGGCCGTGTTGTTATTTTAGGAGAAACCGGAGTAAATTTCGCGGCAGGGATGAGCGGAGGAATCGCGTATGTTTATGACCCGGAGAATAAGCTGGATGGGCGTGCCAATCTGGACATGGTTGACCTTGAACCCGTTAAGGATTTGAAGGATATTGATGAACTTAAAGATATGATAGAAAAACATCTTGAATATACAGGCAGTAAGAAGGCTGAGTATATTTTAAAAAATTGGGGACAGTGTTTGCCTTTTTTTGTTAAGGTGTTTCCGATGGAGTATCGCAGGGTGTTGGGGCAGATGTTAAAAGAAGATGAAGTTACGGTGAGGGAAGAAGTGATATTTAAGTAAGTCAAGTATTCAGAATTCAGGAGACAGAATGGATTTTCCCTCCCTTTTTTTTAAGGGGGAAAAATAAAGGATAAAGAAATGGGTGACGTCACGGGTTTTATGAAATATCAGAGGCAGGAGTTGATTAAAGAATCTGCCAATGCCCGCATAAAACATTGGAAGGAATTTTTTCAATTTATTTCTGAAAAGGAAATAATAGAACAGGGCGCCCGTTGTATGGATTGCGGTGTGCCGTTTTGTCATTGGGGGTGCCCTCTTGGCAATTTTATCCCGGAATGGAATGATTTAGTATATCAGGGGCGATGGGAAGAAGCGGCAGAAAGGCTTTGCGCAACCAACAATTTTCCTGAGATTACAGGGCGCGTTTGTCCCGCGCTGTGCGAACATTCATGTGTTTGCAGTATTAATCAATCCGCTGTCACAATCAAAAATATTGAACTTATGATTATTGAAAGGGCTTTTGAAAACGGGCTGATCAAGCCACAGCCTCCAAGATCGCGTACGGGAAAAACAGTTGCCGTTGTCGGCTCAGGCCCCGCGGGATTAGCCTGTGCGGATCAGCTTAATAAAGCAGGGCACACAGTGACTGTTTTTGAAAAAAATGAAATAGCGGGAGGGCTTTTAGTCCTGGGAATACCTGATTTTAAATTGGAAAAATGGGTGATTGAAAGGCGTATTAATCTGATGCGGGAAGAAGGCGTTATTTTTAAAACAGGGGTGAATATCGGCGCGGATATTAATGTTACAAATATTCAGGGAGAATATGATGCTGTTGTTCTGGCAGGAGGAGCGGAACAGCCGCGTGATTTACAGGTGCCCGGCCGGGAGTTAAAGGGCGTGTATCAATCCATACATTACCTGTCGCAACAGAATCGAATAAACAGAGGGCAAAGGATTGAGCATAAGTCCAGGATTACGGCTCAAAATAAACGTGTTATTGTTTTGGGAGGAGGGGATAGCGGAGCTGATTGCGTCGGGACAGCAAATCGTCAGGGGGCAATTTCAGTAAAACAATTTGAAATACTTCCCCGCCCGCCTGAAGAAAGGTGTCCTGAAAATCCATGGCCGCAATGGGCTTTTACGCTCAAGGCTTCTACATCGCATGAAGAGGGATGTGACAGGGATTATTGTGTTCTTACGAAATCATTAAGCGGCGAAGATGGAGAATTAAGAAAGCTGCACGCGATACGTTTAAAATATGGAGATAAGGATCCGGATACAGGGCGGCAATCTTTCAAGGAAATTCCCGGGTCTGAATTTGAGGTTGAATGTGATCTTGTATTTTTAGCAATGGGGTTTCTGGGCCCTGTTAAAAAAGGGCTGCTGGAAGAATCAGGCGTCGCGTTGGATGAAAGGGGCAATGTAAAAATAAAAGAAAACGGCATGACGAATATTGAAGGTGTATTCGCTGCCGGGGATATGAGGAGCGGGCAGTCTTTAGTCGTTCGGGCAATTGACGAAGGCCGCAGTGTTGCTGAAAATATTAATAGATGGCTGCTGGCGTAATTATTTGTTAGGGTTCTTTAAAGATTTGCGGGTATTATTATTTAGTTTGTCATTCCTGCGAAGGCAGGAATCTTTTTCCGGCTTCTGTCTCCTGAATACTGAATGCCTGAGTAATTACATTTATGATAAAAATAAAAATAAGGCAGGGATTATATGCGTGAAGTTTCTAATATTTGTAATACGGGGCTTCCGGGACTGGACAAGATATTAGACGGTGTTCGACTGGGGGATAATGTTGTTTTACAAGTGGATAATATCAATGAGTATATCCTTTTTGTTAAGCCTTTTTATAAAGTGGCGTTACGTGAAAAAAAGGATCTTGTTTATTTTCGTTTTGCCGAACATCAAATGGTTATTCCTGAAGGGGTTTGCAAGCATGTATACGAACTTCATCCTGAAGCAGGTTTTGAGCATTTTATTTCCGAGATCTTTGATGTTATTGAAAAATTCGGCAAAGGGGCTTTTTATGTCTTTGACTGTCTCTCGGGACTTGCCGTTGACTGGTATAGCGACCGGATGTTAGGAAACTTTTTTATGGTCACATGCCCTTATCTTTATGATTTTGAAACAATCGCTTATTTTGCGCTTATACGTAATGACAATACTTCCGTCGCTGTTGATGCCATCCATGATACGGCGCAGGTTGTTATGGATGTTTATAAAAATAAAAATAAAGAGGAAATCTACATCCATCCTTTAAAAGTCGATGGCCGTTATTCTGACACGATGTATATGCTTCATAAATGGCAGGGAGAGGATTTTATCCCAGTAACCGCGAGTGCTACGACCGCGGAAATTCTTTCAGAGATACCTCAACCCTGGTTGGATTTTTCTATGCAGAGAAGTGATGTGTGGACGAGGAATTTTTTGCAGGCACAGGAGATCGTTAATGTGACCAGATTTGATCGCCAGGCAGCCTGGAAAAAGAGCAATCTGTTCAGCCGTTTATTGCGAATGGCAGTGACAAGAGATGCCCGGATGCTGGAACTTGCTGAAAAATATTTTGATTTTGCGGATATTGTTGAGATCGGGAAGCGCATGATTGGGACAGGGCTTATCGGAGGCAAATCCGTGGGCATGCTTTTAGCGCGTGCCATTTTAAAAAAGCATGATCCCCAATGGATTGAAAAGCTGGAACCGCATGATTCTTTTTTTATCGGTTCGGATGTGTTTTATGCCTATCTTATTCAGAATGATTGCTGGTGGATCAGGCGACGCCTGAAGAATTCCACTTCCGGTTTTCATTTAGACAAAGAAGCCAAAAAAAGGATGTTGACAGGAGAATTTCCTAAAGACATTCAGGATCAATTAATGGAAATGCTTGAATATTTCGGGCAGTCTCCTATTATTGTGCGTTCGTCAAGCCTTCTGGAAGACGCGTATGGAAATGCTTTTTCCGGCAAATACGAAAGTGTTTTCTGCGCTAATCAGGGCACCCCTCAGGAACGGCTTGAAAATTTTATGACAGCTGTTCGTACTGTTTATACGAGTACGTTAAGCGAAGAGGCCATTGCGTATCGTGCCCACTGGGGGCTTCTTGAGAAGGATGAACAAATGGCGATTCTTATCCAGCGTGTTTCCGGTTCGGTCTATGGGGATCAATTTTTTCCTCAAATCGCAGGGGTAGGAGTATCCTTTAATCCTTATGTCTGGAATGCTGAAATAGACCCGAAGGCCGGCATGATTCGTCTTGTGTTCGGGTTAGGGACAAGGGCTGTTGATTGTGTCGACGACGATTATACACGCATTGTAGCGCTTAATGCCCCGATGTGCCGGCCTGAGTCAAGCGCCGATGATGTGCGTAAATTTTCTCAAAATAAAACTGATATTATAGACCTTGCTGCCAATTGCCATACTTCACGTTTTTTTGATGAGGTCGTTAAGCCTATTCCTGATTTTCCGCTGGATATTTTTGCTACTCGTGATCTGGAATTAGAGCAGCGTTTGCGTGAATCAGGTAAAGAGGATATTTTTTCCTGGATGCTGACGTTTGATTCTTTGCTTTCTCAAAAATCTTTTGTCCGGGATATGCGCAGTATGATGGAGATTCTTCAGGAGGCGTATAATCATCCTGTAGATATAGAATTTACCGCGAACTTTTTCGATAATGGCGACTGTAAGGTTAACCTTGTACAGTGCCGCCCGTTTCAGGCTAAGGGAAATATTTTGAGCATAGAAAAACCTTGTGCTGTGCCGGTAGATAATATCATTCTGGAATCAAAAGGCCCGATTATCGGGAGCAATGTCTCGACAACGATTGACCGTATTATTTATGTGGTGCCGGAGGTATATGGAAAGATGAAGATGAGTGATCGTTACGCTGTCGCAAGGCTGATTGGCCAGGTTACTCATTTGAAAGGTAAAAAAGAAAAACCTTCTATTATGCTTATCGGCCCCGGCCGATGGGCAACCTCCACTCCTTCGTTAGGAGTGCCGGTTTCATTTTGCGAGATTAATACGGTTTCTATTTTGTGTGAGGTCGCTGCTATGCATGAAGGGCTTATCCCCGAGGTCTCTTTAGGGACACATTTTTTCAATGACCTCGTCGAAATGGATATGCTTTATTGTGCTGTGTACCCGCTAAAATACGACAACGCGCTCAATCAGAATTTTTTTAATGAATCCGAGAACATGCTAACCCATTTTTTGCCGGATGCAAAGGCATTAAGCCCTGCCGTTAAAGTTATCGATGCCTCAAACAATAAAAAAGATTTGCGTATTTGTGTAAATTCAGATGTGCTTAAACAGAATTTGTTGTGTTACCTTGATGTCGTAGATTAAGTGGAGTGTTTGAAAAACACTGAATAGTTGAGCAGTTAATGTTTCACGACACAAAGCATCGAGTCCATAAAAGTTTTTACCGCTACCTTGCCCTGCGTATAGATCGTTTGGCACTGTTATTGTCCAGAGGAATTTTCGTATAGTTTACAAATCAGGCCGTCTCTTCCAATAGCCCAAGGTTTGAGTAATGAAAAAGCAAATAAAATTGTCTCAAAGAGTTGTGAACAATTGAATGAAGCAGAAACAAATTTCTCTGGAACAGATCTGCGGCTTTTTGATTAATCGGTCTTATTATACCAATTCCATTAAATAATGACCAAACCCAATTCTGCTTTTCAGAATTAAGATAGAACAATTTATCAATGGATTTGGTATTATAACACCCTTCGATGTCAGGAGTTGTGTATTTAAGCATCAAGGTCTGCCGTTGTGGTTTTTTTTGATCAATGCTCATGGTCGCCAATCAGTTTCGACGAGACAATAAGAAGTGCAACCGTTTTTTTTTGTCCGTTTTAAATTTTTGTCAGGGATTGCTTGATCAAGTCATCCGCTAAGTTCACACTGATGTTCGGAATAGACCCCAGCGCCTGAATGGTTGTGAACTTGAAATCCGACATTTTATGAAAGCCATGATCAAATAATATCCGCGCGCGGACACGCCCAATACCTTTTAACTTGACCAGGTCTAAAAGCTCTTCTTTGATCCCGTAACGGATGCGTTGACGGGTTTTTTCCAATTCAAAAGTTAACGACCGGTATTGAAGCAATTCAGCAATGCGGGTTGCCGCGTACATCAGCCATTGGGCCGAGTCCATGTGACGATAAATATCCCCCGGTCCGATATTAAAGAAATCACACATCATATCTTCTTTTGTTTCTAAAATCCATTCATTCAGCATCAGCATGGTCTTAATGGTCCGAAGATAAAAGAAGACATCTTGAAATTGATGGTGGTTTTCAGGATTTAAAATCAATTGATCATATAAATGCGCGGCGGCTTTCTCTATCGCGTCAATCGTTTTCGGTGTTATTCCACTTAAGAGCGGGCAGTCCGGGCAGCAGCATATAAGGTGGATAAATGATTCGGGGGTCAGGGGTTCCTGTTTGTTTTTCGCTAAGTGTAATCCGTCACGAATGGTGATGGAGGTCATCGGATCAATATAAAGACGGCTGGTCAGGCTTCCCAACGCGGTCGCGAAGAAACGGTAACCGCTTTTTTCAATAAATTTTTCTTCGTGTAAGAATTCAAATATTTGGCTGATGGAGTTAAGCAGATTACGGGATTCTTTTTGGTGATGCATAAACGTATGCGAAAGGAAATCAAACATCCCGTTAAGGTCATGGACATAACCGCTGGCAATGGACGAGAGGATGTGAAAGCGCAGGGCTGATTCAGAATCAAGTTTTGATATAATCGGTTCGGGATCAGCATGGATATATCTGTCGAACAACATATCTTCCTGTGATTCTGTTTTAGCCACAAGGACAGCTTCCCCATAGGAATCAAACTGAGGACGGCCCGCCCGTCCAGCGCATTGTTTGTATTCGGATGTTGGGATGAACGTTGACCCCCGTCCGGCTTCAAAGCGTTTGCAATCGCGAATAATGGCCCTGCGGGCAGGGAGGTTGACTCCGGCAGCCAGCGTGGGGGTGCAACTGATCACTTTGATGAGATTGCGTTTAAAATTTTCTTCTATGAGTTCCCGGTGTTGGGGTTTTAATCCCGCGTGATGAAAGGCCGCGCCATGTCGAATGGCCTCGTTGTCAGATCAAGTTGATTCCCCGCGATTTTTTTTGCTAATAAAGCTAGTTTTTCTTTTTCCTCATCCGTCAACACTTTCGCGACAGCGGCGCTGACTTGACGGCTGACAGCCTGTGCCGACCGACGCGAGTTAACAAAGATTAACACCTGCCCATTATCACGGAGGGTGTCTAATGTGATATTGCTGATTTCATCCCGGACGGTTTTATCAATCAGCCGCGTTCCATGCCCGTTAAATTTAATTTTTCCATGAAAGTAAACGCCTTCTTTTAATGGTATGGGTCGCCACGTACTGAGGACACACCGGGCGTTCAACCATTTGGCCATATCTTGGGCATTTTGTACTGTCGCGCTTAATGCGATGATTTGGACGTCGGAACATAACTGCATCATGCGGGCTGCCAGGATCTCAAGTGTCGGGCCGCGTGAACCGTCATTGATGAAATGAATTTCATCAATGATGACGACACGTAAAGAGTCGAGCAACCACTGGGCCTTGAAACGTAGCAGCGAGTCAACTTTTTCAGCTGTCGCCACAAGGATATCCACGTCTTGAAGCGTCTGGTAGGAAGCGTTCTGATCCCCAACGGCGAGAACGACTTTATATCCTAATGGTTCGTATTTTTTCTTGAAATCCTTATATTTTTCACTGGCCAAGGCTTTTAGCGGGGCCATGTAGAGACAGAGCCCCGGTTTGTTCATTAAGGATTTGAGGATGCTTAATTCCGCGATTAAAGTTTTACCCGCCGCGGTTGGAACAGACATCAGTAAGTTTTCACCGTCTAAAACGCCTTTGTTGATTGCGTCTGCCTGGGGTTCGTACAGGTCCAGAATGCCTGAGGACATGATAGCTTTAATGTATTCAGGGGGGAATGCGTAATCATTAAGGACTTGTTGTAATTTCATAATGGCATTGTTGTATCATAATCTTTTGCCTTTGTCTAGAAGTAATAGAGCGCGAACCGCACATTTGTGCTGGTCGGTCTTTTCCCCATCTTACCGCTCAATGCGTCTTCATGCTATATCCTTTCTTTGAATGAGCGATCAATACATGTCACATTCAAAATGTTAATAATATATTTATTTGGAGAAGAGATGATCATTTTTATTGACCATGGAGATGATAAACCCTATAATTATCAAATGATTTTAGTTATAAATATTTATAGTTATAAAAAAATTAATATATGAGAATTATTGTCCAGAGAGTCAAAGAGGCCGAAGTAATCGTTGGTGATCAGATTTCAGGGAAGATTTCCAGGGGACTTTTGATTTTTTTAGGAGTATCAAAGCAGGATAAAGAGGCTGATGCGGATTATTTGGTCCGCAAGGTCAGTGAATTGCGTCTGTTTGAGGATTCGCGGGGTAAGATGAATTTATCAGCGTTAGATACGGGCGCTGAAATATTGATCGTTTCTCAGTTTACTTTGTATGGGGATTGTAAAAAAGGGAGAAGGCCGTCCTTTGATAAAGCAGCTGAACCTCAAAAAGGTGAAGAATTGTATCATTATTTTATTTCAGAAATGCGTGGCCGCCACGCCCATGTGGACACGGGTGTTTTTGGCGCGATGATGGACGTCTCGCTGATCAACGATGGACCGGTTACGTTTATGCTGGATAGTGTCTGATTGTGATAAATATTTCTAAAGGATTATTTGATGATTGATACACACGCTCATTTAGATCATATTCCAGACTTAGACTCTAAGTTAAGTGCGGCCCTTGAGGCTGGCGTCGAAGGCGTTATCGCTGTCAGTGAAGATGTGGAAACAAGCGAGAAAAATTTCCGGATATACGAATCATACCGGGACTCTGCTATTCGTGTTTATTTAGCGATGGGAATCCACCCGTCAGAGGCCAGAGAGGAATTGCTGGCCCCTTGTCTCGAACTCATACGGTCTCATCATCAGGATATTGTAGCGGTTGGTGAGATCGGTTTGGATTTTTGGTATAAATGGGTTAAAAAGGATAAGAGCCTTAAGGATATTCAACGTAACATTTACCGTCGGCTGTGTCTTTTAGCGAAAGAAATCAATGTTCCCGTTTCCATTCATTCCCGCGGAGCCTGGAGAGAGTGTTTTGACATCTTAAAGGAGGAGGCTGTCACGAAAGCCGTCTTCCATTGGTACAGCGGGCCTATTGATGTTTTAAAAGATATTTTAGATCAAGGCTTTTTCGTCTCAACAACGCCTGCTATTACGTATAGCCCGCCTTTAAAAGAAGCGATGCGTTATGCTCCGATTGATCAAACCATGCTGGAAACAGATAGTCCCGTCTTTTACCGGGACAAAGAGGGTGATGATCCGGGTTTTCGCGCGGAACCCAAGAATGTGCGGGAAACATTACGGGCGTATGCGGAATTAAAGGGCTTGAGTCAGGAAGCCGTGGGAGAGAAGACAACGCGGAACGCGAAAAGATTTTTTAATTTAGAATCATTTTAAACATATAATATTAATATGGATGCCGCTTATTTATTGAAGAGCTAAGGAGGTTGTATGAAGAAGACTCTGTTGATCGTTTTCAGTTTTTTTGTGGTTGTAATCGGAAGTTTATTGTTTTACTTTTTTGTCCTGGACCGCGGAATTACGTATGAAAACATTCTTCCTGAAGGCCCCCTCGTGGTGCTGAGGACAAGTCAAACCAAGGAAAGCCTGGCCGCGTTTACAGACACGCCTATTTGGAAAAGTGTCGTGAATATTAATTGGGATGAGGCCCTGGAGAAGAATAATGTGACGAAGGAACAGATCCAGCAAATGGAACTCATTGTGCAAACCCTGCAGTCCCGAGATTTTCAGTCGTTTGTGTCAAAGTTTTTTGGGCAGGAAGTCGTGCTTGCGATATACCCGACAAATTTAACGTTTAACCGGTTGATTGATGTCCGCACGAATTTTACGCCTGCTTTAACACTGGAGTTATTGGAGAATGTTTATCTGGTAACGAAGATTACATCCGAAGCGCGGGTTATGGAATTGTATGCCCGCCATTTGAACAATTTAGGCGGAGCCGTTAAAAAAGAAGTCGCGCCGTATGGAGATTTTGATATCCATATTTTAACAGCCCCGTTGTTTGATGTTCAAATGACGATGGTCCGCATCAAAGATTACCTCATTATCGGAACAAAAGAATCTAAAATCCGTGAAGTTATCGATTATTATTCCAACAAAGAAAAGGTTCTGTCCCGTGATACTAAGTACTTAAAAGCTAAGGAGTCTTTCCTGGAAGAGGCAAGTATTGACGCGTATTTCGACTTGGACTTGTTCTTTAATTACCTTCGGGAACAATCGGTGAAAGTGATCGATGAATTGGCCGCGATGAAGGTGTATTTTGATGACCCTGATATGTATCAAATGCAGTTAGATATGGCTCAGGCGGAAATTAATAAAGTGACGGACGAAATGACCGGGGTCAACACCATAGCGGTATCGACGACTTTTGGACGTGATTCGAAAACAAAGATGTCTTTGCAATACCGTTTAGAAGAGATGACGGAAAAATTGGCAAAGGTCTATTCTTGCCCGTCGACGTCTAATCGATCGCTTAATTTTATTCCGGCCAGCGCGATGTATTACCAATGGAACAATTGTTTGGATTATGATTTTAAGGAAGTGCTTCAGAAAACAGGGTCGATGAACGATGCTGAAGCCCTGGAGATCGATCAGGTGAAAGCGGTATTAGACGTGTTTGAACAGGCTTTTGGCATCAATTTGTTGGATGATGTTGTTCCT
This sequence comes from Candidatus Omnitrophota bacterium, assembly GCA_021108075.1. Taxonomy (GTDB): domain Bacteria; phylum Omnitrophota; class Gorgyraeia; order Zapsychrales; family Zapsychraceae; genus JAIORP01. Next base: position 19,828 of record JAIORP010000107.1, read on the forward strand.
CATTTAGGTGATGAAATCGGAGGTTATTTAAGCGGAATAACCATTGAAGGTATTTTTGGTGGAAACGTGCCAATCCCGAACCTGGTCGTGTTCTTCAGCGTGAAAGACAAAAATAAAATTCTCGAACAGCTTGATAAACTCAAAAAGGTGCCATTGTTCATGAGTTCGGATGAAGACTATAAAGGTCACAACATTGTGCTGTTAAAGACTCAGCTCAGCCAAAATGTTATCCCCAGTATCAGTTTTGTGGATAACTATATGTTAATCACTAACAATCCTGAGTTGATCCGGAATGCCGTGGATACGTTAAGAAAAGAAATTCCGGATTTGAGCAGTACAAAAGGGTTCCAACAAGTCAATTTTGGTTTAATTGGAAAGAATCGGGTTGTCCAGTATTTGCAGCTTCAATCATTGAATGATGAAATTCGTGAATTGTTAGAGTGGGTCAACAAGAAATTGAAAAAGGATGAGTTGGTTCAGTCTGCTTCCGTTTCCGGAAAGAAAATGCGGTTGGATGATATCCGTCAGAGTATGGAGAAGAAGGAAGACTCAATCAAACGGATGAAAAAGGAGTTGCAAGATCTTGAAGCTGAAATCGGAAGGAAACAAGAAAGCCAGGAAGATGCCGAGTTAGAGCAAGTCCGTTATATGCGCATTGAAGAAGAAATATTGGAGATCGGCGTTCTTTTAGAAGAAGATCATTTGAGGGAGCGTGAAGCGATGGTCGACCTGGAAAAATTTAATTTGGAAGATATGCCGGCAGATGTGAACCGATATTATCTTGATCGCATCGTTTATCCGATTATGGATGGTTTTAAGTTTATGGAGTCTTATGGGGCAAGGACTAATAATAGTAATGGTGTCATTGATACGTGGATGTATCTGCACACAGAATAGTTTTTTTGTTGAATTCGTATGTTTACATTTTCTTATGGACAAGGAATATATCAAGAGTCTGAACACTCGATATCCGGTCAAATCATTTTGGGCGAACATAAATTGTATCTTCGCGATCAAAACGGTGATTTAGCTTCGACTTATATTCCTTTAGAAAAAATAAATCGTTTAAAGCTTAATAAGGATGAATTGATCCTTTATGTGAGTCCAATGATATCTCATCAATATGTTGTTCATTTAAAGGGTGCAAGGAAATCGATTGAAGAGCTGACGCGGGACCTGGTAGGCCGAAGGGGACTTAAAAAGAAATTCTGGATCAAAGAATGGTTTGAAGAATTGTGAACGTATTTAAGGCAATCTCTAAAAATTCAATTATTGGAATAAAATAATAATACCAATTCCATTAAATAATGACCAAAACCAATTCTGCTTTTCAGAATTAAG
>JAIORP010000202.1 GCA_021108075.1 Candidatus Omnitrophota bacterium
AACCAATTCTGCTTTTCAGAATTAAGATAGAACAATTTATTAATGGATTTGGTATAACTTTATCTCGAAAGTTTGACCCAAAAGAGATTGAAAGATGTCGTCGACTGATCCATGAACGTCGCCCACAAGCCCCCCCCCCCCCGTTTTAAACAAATCATCAAATATTCGAAAAGGTTAAAAAAATTCCATAATAGTTGACATGTCAACTATTGTATTATAAACTTATTCCTGGAAGGGAGGTGAGAAATGGATTATTTCAGATCCTTTGGCATAACGCTCGGACAGGGTAAATTCTATGAGGAGTCCATTTATGGCATTGTTTTGCTTTATAACTTGCTCAATAATGCAATGATCTCATGTTTGAAAGAATTTGATTTGACGCCGGCTAAATTTAATGTTCTGATGACAATCAGACATCAGGGAGAGACAGAAGGTATCAGTCAGGTCGAAATCAGCAAACATCTCATTGTAACACCGTCGAATATGACCCGCCTGTTAGACAAGCTTGAAAGGGAGAAGCTTGTTCACAGATTTGACCGGAAAAATGATAGAAGGGTTAATGTCGTCAGAATTACAGAAAGGGGTTCCAGCTTACTGGATAGAGTATGGCCTGGATACAATCGAATGTTAAAGAAAGTGGGTTCGCAATTAAATTTGGCTGATCAGAGGAAATTGTCTCAATTAGTGATAAAGTGGATCAGGGTTAATGTCGATTAGCCCTTTATTAATAATTAGTTGATATATCAAGTAATTAGGAAGAACATGAAGCTATTGCTTATATTGCCGAACGCGAATATTCATAAGCTGAAATGGGGAAGGCGTTCCATTTCTTTTCGGGAAGCTCCGTTAACACTGACCACATTAGCCGCGCTTGTTCCTTCCGAGCTTAATGCTGACGTGAAAATCATTGATGAGAGCATAGAAGAGATTCCCTTCGAAGAACATTATGATTTGGTTGGTATCAGTTGCCTGACGGGAACAGTGACAAGGGCCTATGCGATTGCTGATTTTTTTATGAAGAAAGGGTCAACAGTCGTATTAGGCGGTGTTCATGTTTCTCTTATGCCTCAGGAAGCGGTTAAACACGCGCATAGTATTGTGATCGGTTTTGCCGAACAGACCTGGCCGCAGATGTTACGAGATTATTCCAGCGGAACATTGAAACGGATTTATGCGGACAGCGGGAATAATATTCAGGGCTTGCCGTCTCCCAGAAGAGATTTGCAGAAGAAATTTGGCTATTTAAACCCGCACACTGTTTTTGCAACCCGCGGATGCAAAAAATCTTGTGATTTTTGTACCGTCAGTGCCGTGCCCTTTGGATGGAACACGCGTCCTGTTGCGGAAGTTATTGATGAGGTGCGTGGCATTAAAGCTAAAAGGATCGTTTTTAATGATGTGAGCCTGCTTGAGGATAGAGAATACGCAAAAGAACTTTTTACGGCATTGATCCCGCTGAAAAAATTATGGGGCGGTTTATGCACAACACAGATCGGCCATGATGAAGAAATGCTTGATTTGATGCGCAGAAGTGGATGCGTTTACCTTCTAATCGGGTTTGAATCCGTTTCTAATCAAGCATTGTATGCTATCAAAAAAGGTTTTAATAACTCTGATAATTATCATCGATTGGTGAAGAGCCTGCATGCCAGGGGGATTATCATTCAGGGATGCTTTGTTTTCGGATTCGACAATGATGATAAGCGTGTTTTTAGGAAAACCGTGGAAGCTGTTAATCATTTAAAAATTGATATACCCCGTTACGCCATTTATACGCCCTACCCTAAAACGAAAGCGTATAAAAGATTGAAAGCCGAAAGGAGACTCCTGCACGAAAATTGGGAATATTACGATACACAGCATGTTGTTTTTCAGCCCGCGCAAATGAGCCCGCGTGAGCTTGATGAGGGGTTTAAATGGGCTTACAGGGAAACATTCAGATTGGGATCTATCCATAAAAGGATTATGGGAAGCGGAAATTCTTTTTTAATTAAATTTTTTGGTAACCTTGCGTATAAATTATATGTCAGGCGGCTATATACTGATCAGGATCGATTTCCAAAAAAATATCGTCCGCTTCAAAATAAACCCGAAATGGCTCCTGACAGCGGACACGCACAAGAAATTTTTACAAATAAAGGAAGTTGTCCTTATGTTTGCTCTCAGGAGCAGGCGTAACGAACAATTTAAAGAAGAAAAATGAGAGTAACGATTATATATCCGTGTGTTGGCCGTATCCCGGGGGAAGAATATATTCGCTCCTGGCAAATGGAACCATTGCCTTCCGCGTATTTATCAGCCCTTGTACCGGAGGATATGGATGTTCGTTTTTATGATGATCGAATGGAGTCTATTCCTTACAATGAGCAAACGGATCTAGTGCTGATTAGTGTGGAGACCTATACGGCAAAAAGAGCGTATCAGATTGCTTCTGAATACCACCGAAGAGGGGTGAGGGTGTTTATGGGCGGGTATCATGCGACGCTGTTAACCGACGAAGTTTTGCAATATGCCGATGCTGTTGTTGTTGGTGAGGGCGAAGAAAGCGTTCCGGTGTTAATGGCGGATTTCAAAGCCAACAGGTTGAAACGAATTTACAGCTCAAGCGGAGCCAACGGCCTTAAAACGGTTTCTCCTGACCGTCGTATATTTTCCGGGAAGAGGTATCTCGATATCGGATTGATTGAAGTAACCCGCGGCTGCCGCAGTCATTGTGAGTTTTGTTCGATTACAGCCTTTCACAGGGGAAAACATTCACACCGGCGGATTGAAATGCTGATGAAAGAAATTGACACGCTCAAGTCCTCGAAAAAGCTTTTCTTTTTTGTGGATGATAATTTTACTGCGGATGTCACATTCGCAAAAGAATTCTGCCGCGCGCTTATTCCGCTCCATATTAAATGGGTCGGGCAGGCAAGTATCACGTTGGCCCTGGACGGGGAAATGATGTCTTTAATGCGCGCAAGCGGCTGTCAGGGTGTGCTTATTGGATTTGAATCGCTTAATCCTCAGAATTTAAAGGCCATGAATAAAAGGTTTAACTACACAAATATTAAGTATGAAGAGGCTATTCAGCGATTAAACGCGTATACTTTAAGATTATATGCGACATTTGTTTTTGGATATGATTATGATGTTATAGACGATTTTAAACGCACATTGGATTTTTGCGTTCAGCATAAAATATTTATGGCGGCTTTCAATCATCTCACGCCGTTTCCCGGGACTCCTGTATATGAAAAATTGGAGAAAGAGGGCAGGTTGCTTTATAAGAAATGGTGGTTGGATGACCGTTACCGTTACGGGGAGGTGCCGTTTAAAACGGTTATAGCTCCTGATGTCATTAAAAAAGAGTGTGTCAAAGCCCGCAAAAGTTTTTACGGCGTTCCGTCCATCGCTAAAAGGATGTTTAACAGAAGCAATTGTGGGAATTTGTTAATGTTTAACGCGTATTGGTTCATTAATTTTTTATTGCGAAAAGAAGCTGAGCAGCGCATTGATTATCCCCTTGGAGATTTATCTTTTAAGGGGGACTTGATAACGGTAAGAGATAAAGAAAGAGAGAATGTCCTTGTCGCATGATAGCCAGGAAATAACCATAGAGATAGCGCGGACCTCAGATGACCCATCGTTAAGATCTTTGTTAAAAGAGATGCCGATGCCGGGAGACATAAGTCTTTCTTTCCGTCGAGAACCTGATTTCTTCCAAGCATCACATGTCGAGGGGAGAGAATCGGATGTCATTGTCGGACGGACAGGCGAAGGTGAGATCGTCGGTATGGGAACACGGGCGGAAAAACAAGGGTACATTAACGGGCAGCTCTCTTGTTTTGGATATTTAAGCAACCTGAGGCTGAAACCTCAATACCGTTCCCTTTTTTTGCTTGGACGGGGTTTTCAGACATTCAAGGAATTGCATTTTAAAAGAAACGTCAAGTTGTATCTGGCAACAATCACAGAAGATAATAAACGTGCTGAAAAAGTCTTAACATCCAGGCGCGCAGGATTGCCTTTTTGCCGGGAGCAGGGATATTTACACACCTTTGCTTTACGGCCAACACGGACACAGGACGTGAAAAAGAAGTTTCCCTTTATTATTCGGCCGGCGGATGAGAGCGATGCGCTTGTTTTGTTGGACTTTCTTAACAGGCATGGAAAAAACAGACAGTTTTTCCCGAGATATGAGACAGATGATTTTAAACGCGGATTACTGCAAGGTTTGAAGTTGCCCGATATCTTTCTGGCTTTAAAAGGCAAAGAAATCATTGGAAGCTTAGGTTTTTGGGATCAGAGTTCATACAAACAAAATGTTGTACATAAATACACTCCTCGGTTAAGGCGTGTTTTGTGGGCTTATAATGTGTACGCGTCTTTAAGCGGGAAACCGTTTCTGCCCGAGGAACGCAGGGCTTTGAAAATCCGTGCGGGGTCAATATGTTGCATGAAGGATGACAACGCGGAAGTCTTTCGGGCCTTATTACAATATGGTTTATCCCGGCCAGGATTTAAAGATATTCATTCTTTTGTTATCGGGTTTCATGAAAAAGATCCTTTGTTGAAAGTCGTTAAAGAAAGGCCCCATCACCTTTATAAGAGCCGTTTGTATATTATTTATTGGGAAGATGGACATGCGGCTTATAGGAAATTGGATCAGCGCGTTCCTTATATTGAATTGGGAGGGCTATAAATGGGGCTTCGAGCTCACATTGCTGCGGTTGAGAGCATATCCTTCGAGACTGTTAGGGAAATGTTCGACCTCCTGGATGCCTGTTATCACAATGTTACCCGGGAACAGTTTCAGAGGGATCTTTTCGAGAAGGATTGGGTCATTATTATTAAGGATTCCACAAGTTTGTCTTTAAAAGGATTTTCAACGCTGAAGGTCTTCCTGCATGATTTTCAGGGGAAGACTTGTCGTGTGGCGTTCTCCGGAGACACGATTATTGCCCCGTCTTGCTGGGGCAGTCTGCGTTTGCCGATGGCCTTTGGTGCCTTGATGCTGTCTATTTTGAACGAAAGACCTGATCTTCCTCTTTATTGGATGTTGATTACAAAGGGTATCCGAACGTACCGTGTTCTCCCCGTTTTTTTTAAGGAATTTTATCCGCGTTATGATAATGATACACCCGTTCAGATGTGTCAGTTGATGCATGCGCTTGGATATCGAAAGTACCCCCGAAAATATACCGATTCCGGGATTATTAAAGCGCCAGAGACGGGGCAATACTTACGAAGAGAATTGTCAGGGGAAAATAGTGTTCAGGATAGGCTGGATCATCACGTAAGGTATTTTTTGAATAAGAACCCCGGGCATGTTAATGGTGACGAGCTCCTTTGTTTGGCCGAATTTTCGCTGGATAATTTATGCCCGTATATTATCAGGCAGTTGCAAAAGGCTGAGAAGTTAGAAATAGTAAGAAATTCTAAAACATTTTCAAAAACAATATGATAAACGCTCATTCAAACAATCAACGATGGCTATCCCCATATCAACGTGTGCATGAAGATTTTATGCGGGCTTGTAAGGACCCTCAGGAAACCCAGGAGAATATTTTAATAAACTATTTAATGCAGAATCAGAATACCATTTTCGGCAAGAAGCATTATTTTAGAGAAATTTCTTCTTATGAACAATTTGTCCGGAATGTTCCTTTGCGTCAGCATGAAGATCTAAGTGTTTATATTTCTCAGATTGCAGAGGGAACACAACAGGTTTTGACAGCGGATCCGGTTGTCGCTTTTGAGGAAACCTCCGGAACGAATGCCCGGGTTAAGCGGATTCCGTATACAAAAAGTTTACTTGATGAATTCGACCGGGCTATCGGTGTTTGGATGTGTCGTATCTCTAAAAATTATCCCAAAGCTCTCCGGGGGGATTTATATTTATCCATCTCGCCGCCATTAAAAAAACCATCCTTGTCTCCTCAATGCAAAATACCGATTGGAACGGGGGATGATCTGTCTTATTTTAACGCGGAGGTGTTTCCGTATTTGTCTGATGCCGTTATCAGCCTCAGACAGGATGAGAATATGGATTCAGATGCCTTTTATTTTCGAACAATTGAACGTTTGCTTTGCTCACAATTAAGTTTTATTTCTGTCTGGAGTCCGACATTTTTTCTTAATCTGGATAAAAAGTTGCAGGCATACTTTAAAAGAACAGGCGGGCAACACGATCCATTTGTATGGAAAGACGTATTCCCTTCATTGTCATTATTGAGTTGTTGGGCAGACGCCCAATCGGCTGTTTGGATGGAACAAGTTAAAGAACGATTGGGAGATATTGAAATTCAGGGTAAGGGGTTGCTGTCAACAGAAGGGATTGTGAGTATCCCCTTTCAAAAAGGGAAAGACCCGGTGTTAGCTCTGTGTTCTCATTTTTTTGAGTTTCGGGATAAAGAGGGCGTGGTTTATCCGGCGGTGGATCTAAAAAAGGGAGAAATATACGAAGTGATCCTCACCACCGGAGCGGGCCTTTGTCGTTATGTTACCGGGGATATGGTTCAAATAACAGACGTCTATGAGAATATTCCCTGTATGAAATTTATTGGCAGGTCTGGCCGGCAATCTGATCTCGTCGGTGAAAAATTGACAGAGTATCATGTGAATCAAGCGATAGCTCAAGCGAGGCGGATGTCTTCGATCAATGGATGTGTGTTTTTATGCCCCATGGCCGCGCGTCAATATACACTTTTTATTGAAAGCCGTTTGTCTCCCCGGATGATGAAGGAGTTTGCCTGTGTCGTTGAAAAACAATTGCGGATGAACCCCTACTATGATCAAGCTTGCCGGTTAGGGCAGTTGGAATCATTGGATATCAAACGATTACCGAATCATTTTGAGCTTAAAATGATCAAGTTTCTCTGTCATAAATTCAACATGAAAGAGGGTCATTTGAAATTATCGTCCCTTTACCGTTTGGGCGAATTAGATGAATTGTTGAAGAAGACAGCGTGGAACTCCAGAAATATGTCGCTTGACGTATCAATGACAACAACGAACAGGTCCTGTTTATGATCAGAATGCCCTGGACGAATTTAACCGCGCCAAATGTTATGATCGAGGTTGTCGGTTTTTGCAATCTTGATTGCCGGGCCTGTTACAAAAAGTTTTCTTCTCATATCAAGAGCATGAACGAGATTAAGGACGATTTAGAAAGCGCGATGAAAATACGCAAGCTTCACACGGTTTCTCTATCAGGGGGAGAGCCGACACTTCATCCTGATTTATGCGCGGTTGTTGAAATGATTAAGCGAGAAGGACTCCATGTGTTTCTGTTAACAAACGGTGTTTTAATCGATGAAGATTATTTAAGACGGTTAAAGGCGGCCGGCCTGGATTTCATTTTATTTCATGTCGACCTGGGGCAAAAGAGACCTGATTTTCCTGAAGAGCCAACCTTCGCAGACGTTCAGGATCGTTTGGATGAATTGGTCGGTTTAGCTGATTCGTTTGGGTTGGATGTTTCCATTTCCTTTACCCTTTATGATGAAGGTGATGAGCGGAAAATATGTCCATATTTTTTAAAGCAGCCTGAAACAAGCTTTCTGTTTTTATCGAGCGCGACGGATCTGAAAGCGTTTTACGGGGGCCTGACATCTGAAAATAAATATGATGGGCACACGCGGGGAGATCGAGTGAAAAAAATGGAACGTTATTTTCAGGAGCGGTATCATTTTGAACCGTTTGCGTATATCCCAACAAAAAGCGGGAATAGCACCGTTTGGATTTCTTATTTTATTCCCATTATTTATAGGAAGAATAAGACGCGCTTTTATCATTACCGGTCGACGTGGATGGACGTTTTTTTAATGAAAATGGTTCAGTTTTTCACGGGAAGACATATTCATAAGACGACGCACAATTTTTTTGTGACTTTTCTACGCGTTGCTTTGAACGGGATTTCTTGTCTGCGGATATTTCCAGCAGCTAAATTTTTGATCCTGGCGTTGCTTCCCGGCTCTCAATTGAGACATAAAATGATTGTTTATGATGGGGGGCCTTTTATAATAGAAGGGAATAAAATAGAATATTGTGAGTATTGTCCGACGGCAATTGTTCGTAATGGGGAATTGTTGTCCTGTTGTACCGCGGATTATCAATTAGAGGCTTCATTAAAATGATGAAAACACATAGAAAAACAACAGCCTTTTGCCCGGAATGCGGAAGTTCTCATCCGGCTGATGTGATGGTCCGTGATAACCACGTGATCGGCGTCGTTCACTGCCCAAGAGAAGAGCGCGAGCATTTGATTTCATCGAATGCCCGGATGTATTTCGCCCTGAATAAAAAGAGTTATCTGCAGCCTTCTGATGCGCCGGCCTCAGGGCTGAAATATATGATGAATTATATTTCTATTACAAATGCGTGTAACTTTCGCTGTGCTGTTTGCGCGGCGGATTCCGGCGGGGAGAAAAAGACTTTTTTATCTGTTGATGAAATTATTCGAAGAGCGCAAGCGTCACGTGAAATGGGGGCGAAAACTTTACGGTTGTTTGGCGGTGAACCAACTATTCATCCTGACATCCATGACATCATCAAACGGCTGACGCGCATGGGATTTAAGGTCTGGATGGTCTCTAACGGGTTTTTATTAGGTCAGAATAAGAAATTTGCTTATTCGTTAAAAAAATGTGGATTAAAAGGTGTTTGTCTTCAGTTCGATTCTTTAAAAACAGCAACATTAGATTTTCTTTGCCGGAATTATTTAGACGAAAAAAGAAAGGCAATCGATCATCTTATCGCTGCGGGTTTAAGCCTGGGGTTTAATTGCACGACAACGAAAAGAAATTTGTCAGAATTAGGCGCCCTGCTGAAAAAAGAAATTTTCCTGGGGTCTAATGTCAAAAATTTAGTTTTTGGAAGTGCCGCTCCTGTGGGACGATTTAATATTTCTCCCGATGATTCTGTTGACCGGGAGCAAATTATTTCGAGTTTTTTAAATGATCCCCAACAGACGTATTTTACTTTTGAGGATGTCTTTCCGTTGCCTTCCTATTTACCCTGGGGCGCGCAAATACATCCGGATTGTGGGGCGCATGTTGTATTGGTCCGAATGCCAGGCCAGATCAAACCATTAAATCATTACATTGATATGTTAAAGCTTTATCATTTAATGGGCAAGAATGCTTCTAAGGCAAGTTTCTTTAATGCTAAGATTGTTCCGGTCTATTACCTGTTGAGAAGCCTGAGAAAAAATAAGTGGTGGTCCTGCCTGAAGATTATAATAGGGTTGTTATTGTTTAAGAAAAGATATAACCTGTTAAATATCGCTTTCACGGATTATCGCGGCAAAAGATTTCTCGATGAACAACGCATCAATAGGTGTGCCTCCGCGTTCCATACATCTGTTGGACCGGTCAGTGCCTGTTTACATTTCTATCAAGGGGCTGATACTCCTGGTTCACTTGCTTACGAGTCCGCGCATGGCAGTTGTTAAAAACAATCAAGATTTAAATGAAAAAAGGGGGGAGAATGAACCGGCATTTATTTTTTAGGGGGGTTGTATGGTTTATCTGTGGGTACAATATCCTGCTAGGCATCATATTTAATTGTCCCCAGAGTGTTGTTGTGGGATTTACCAGGATTGTTTTCCAATATGATGGGACGCCAGGAACAGCTTTAATGTTTACCATTAAGCTCCTGGGTGCGTACATGATTTTTTTTGGTGCGGCCATGGGTCTTGCCGCATGGAATCCAGTGAAGAATAGGGCCGTATTGACGGTTGGTTCAATTTTTCTCGTGTTGCGGGCATTGCAACGTGCTGTTCAGGCCAGCCAGCTTGAATCGGCATTTGGTATTACGGCTCAAAGGAATTGGGTTTTCATCGCTATGTTGATGGGTTTTGCGATTGTGGTATTAGCTTTTCGTATAAAGCTTTATTTGGAAATGAAGAATCCCGGGCAGGTTTAAAATTAATAGTTTTTCATGTTGAGATTAATTTTTAGCATGGCCTTTGCGCAATTAACTTGCCGTGGAAGATTATGAGATGTTGAAGTCTGTTTATGGTTATACCAAATCCATTAATAAATTGTTCTATCTTAATTCTGAAAAGTAGAATTGGTTTTGGTCATTATTTGATGGAATTGGTATTAATAAAGAATAAATTTTAGCATATGGGTATGCAATTTAAATATTTTGAATTATTTTTGCGAAAGCCAATGAAACGCGACCCTGGAGAATGTATTCTGACTGTGCTCAAGCTCTCACGCGAGCGCTTTTAGATACCGGCATGCTTGTTTCTAAACATTGTTGGATTAATTTCACCTTTTGTTTTTAGGGTGTGTGTCCTTAGATGAAGAAAATTTTTATTATAATATCACAATTTTTTTTCGGCGCGCTTGTCCCGTTATTTTTTTGCCTGGTGGCCAGTATATGCGCGTTTTATCACCATATTTTTGTTAACATATCAATTCCTTTTGTTATCGTTATTCCGTTATGGATCGGGATAAAAATTAAAAGAAAAAGTAAGCCTTTTTTTATCGGAATATTAGTGGGGCTTCTACTGGTGTTGGCTTATATTTTTTTTGGATTTGTGAAAATAAGCCGGGTAGACACTGGCCTTTATTTTTGAGAGTTAATTTCTATGGGAAAAACAATCCCGCGCGCCTATTGCAATTTTTCTGGCTATTGAGATATTCATCCAAAAGCTACAATTTGCATTTAACTGTTACCTCTTTCTAATCTTTATAAAAAAAGGAGAAATATGCAAATTCTCAATTTTTTTCCAAATTTTTCAAAGCTTCCTATTCAACTTTTCAGAAAATCCATTCTCCAAACATTAACGCTCACAGCCGTAACTCTTTTATTTGCCGGAACTTTTGTTTTTGCCGGTGAACTTTCAATGGAGGATTTCAAGGCTCTTCATGAATTACGCGCAAAACTTATTGAGGCAAAAGTTGATGCTGTCGAGACACGTGTCGCGATTGCAAAAAACTTTTTGGAAGTAAAAAATAATAATATGGATGTTGATACTTTTTATAAAAGTTTAAGCGAGATGGAAATGCCAATAGGCAAAGATAATCATTCATTAGAACCCCGCCACGCATTAATGTTAGTCAAAAAAGATATTATTCAAAAACTCGGAACTTCTAAAGAATCTTTCGGCCGGGAATATTTCTTTGGAAAGACTTTGCAGGCAAAAAATGCCAAAGGAGAGATTGTTGGAGGAGGAACAGAGGTCGAAAAAATTATTCTTAAGAATAGAAGAACTACCATTGTCATGGATGCCGTAGAAAAAGTTTTGGGTGGTTTTGCGGGGCGTAATGTTGTAGACAATGTGAAATATTCTGTATTTTTAGCTGAAATCGGTGGTTGGGCAAAGGAATTACCCGCTGAAATGAAATTAGCCGGGGATATTGATTTTAGTTTTTTCTGTGGAAATGTAGAGATTGCGGTTCTTCTAAAGCAGGCTTATGATCAGCACATTATCAGTAAATACGGAATGACACCCGAGGAGATGGATATCCCTTGCACAGCTCATGGACGGGCTGATTACGAAGTGTTTGTTGAAAAGCACGGGCAGGCTTTTGCTGAGAAGTATATGGAAAAATTAAGGCCGATCAATCTTGATCCGGGAGCAGGGGGAAGCAGGATCGGTAAGGGTGTTGATGGTAAAAAAGCCTTAACGGATATTTTGCTGGAGGCACAATATTCAAAAACTCCACTACCCAATCTGCAAAAAATAAAATGGCCGACTGAGCCGGGAATCAGTTTGGAGATGATCCGCCACTTTGAGCATGATATTGTGGCAAAGAATCTTTTATTAAGGCTGCTAAATATACAGACAGGAGTATGCAGGCATTAAAGGAAGCCGGAGGGCAAGTTGTTGATGAAGATTTATCAAAGTTTTGTACGCTTTTAGTTGAGCGTAAAACAGCCCCTCCTGATACACTGGCAAATATCATCCGCAAATATTTTAATAAAAAAGGTACGTCTTTTCCATTTGAAATTGATCTTACTCCAAGTGAAACAGGACATGCTTCAGCCACATTAAAAGCTAATAAAAAATTAATTAAAGGATTTTGGGATACTTGCCGTGGAGCGATGTGGGAAAATGTTAATAGTGGATTTATGTTAACGGTTGATGATCTTCACGCGCGAGTCGCGACAATGAACCCCGATAGTATTACTCCGAATTCCGAGCTTACAGTAAAAATAAGACAAGTTAGGGAAATGATGGAAGCTCAAAGCAGAATTATGCACCATAAAAAAGTGGGTGTAGATATTATTCCAAGGGAGTTTGATAATTTGATGAGTAGGTTTAGGCTTGTTCATAATGATTTCCTTGCAAAAGCAAAAGGCAAAGCACATGGAGTTGAAGCTCAGAAAGTGTATGGAGTTTTAAAAAAGCAGCTGGAAGCGCATAAAGACACTAAAAATTCCATGAATCTTGAAATGGGTGTTGCAAGCATAGTAGCTGCTCTTGAGAGTGTTCACAATGCTCTGGATTTTGTTGATAATACATTGCTTGATGGAATTAAAAAGGGAACATTTGATACAGCTTGGTATCAAGATTTAAAAACGAATCATGAAACATCCTGGAGCACTAAAGTTAACAATTTTCTTGGAAATGATAATTATTTTAGTAAGTATAAACTGGGAAAAGAGCGTCAAAGCAGCCTGGATAATTTGCATAAAAAATTTAAGGATATTGAGATTAAGATGAATATTAAGCTTCTGGATAATTGTGTTGCAAGAGGGGTCCGCGGAATAAATCAGTCTTTTAACCGTTCTGTTGACGCCAGTACCGGTGGCAAATATTTTATGAAGGGGATGATGCTCATCAATTTAAAAGATGAGTTGCAAGTATATTCGACCTTGATTTATCAGGGTAAATGGGAAGACTTTGGATCTGAGATGTTTAAACGACGTGTTCCCGGGTATTCTGCGGTTGAAAATGCTGTTTTAGGTAAATATTTTGCCGCGTCCTGGGATTTGGTTAAGACATTGATTCCTGCAGCATCGTTGTTTGATACAGCCGCAAGGACTGGAACGGATTTGGGAAAGAAGTATTGGAAAATTACCTGGCAGGAGGAATTGGAGGTATTCATAGATGAGCTGTATGAAAACGCGGATTTTGTATTGATTGGAGTCGACCGTGAAAGTGAAGATATCATTCTTTCAAAATGGATGCTCGCGTCGGTTACATATAGAGGTGAAGAAGTAGATCTTTCAGATTATTTTGATAAGAAGGAATCTCAAATCCGGGAGATGTACCAATATTTTAAGCAAGATAAAGAATACAGAAAAGAAAATCCATTCCCCATTGAATATGTTTATGACGGAATAACAGCGTGGCTTGTTGATGATATCTTAAAAGAAAATATCGGGGCGAATGATCCTTTTCTGATGTATTACAAATCAATGACTGATAAGAAAAAAAATAAAGTAGCTGGAAAAAGATTGAAAGAACACTTTAAAGAACTTTGGTATACACGCTGGGAAGTTTTAAAACTTAAATTTATGGAACATTTAAAAGAAAAATTGGAAGAGCGAAAGAGCAGTGAAATGGCGCGTCTCAGCGGACAGCTTCCCAAGATGCTCGAAGAATTGATGGAAATCGCAAAAGAGCTGCAGATAGAAGATGAAGTCGAAGAAAATATCAGAGAAACATTGGGGACAGAGTTTGTTGATTTTGTTTATTCCTTGAGTGATTGGCTCAAAGGGATTAAGCGAGACATTATGGGAGAGGCTGATGTATGGGACGTTTATGAAAAGAATGCCGCTACTTTGGAAAAATATTTAAAGATATACAGGCGGATCCTTAAAAATAGAGATGAGGCGGAAAAGTATCTTAAGGGCGGGCCTTCGGTTATTGACGAAGGGTTACGCCTTTTGACAGGAAAGTATTTTTTAACAGGTAAAGCTTCTGTTGATGATATTGGAGCGCAACCCTGGGCAAGGCTGCCTGCCGAGGCTGAGGTGCTCATGGAAGAGAAAATCAGGGAGATCAAGGATCGCTGCGCGGAAGTGACCGCATTAGAAAAGGATGAATTGTGTTTTGACCAGAACATACTTAGAAAAATGGTTTATCATCACGTTTTTCGTGAATGCTGGAAACATGTTTATGACCATCCCGAGGCATCAGGGTCAAGCTGGTCGATATCCGCGGCCAGGGTGCTTATTGATCTTTCAGCTTATAACGATGACGCGGCCGATGATACATGGGATCTTGTATCAGGAGAAGATGAGAATACAAAATCCGATCAGGATATTGCCAGGGAACAGCATGAATATCATTCAAAAAAGATAAAAAGTTTAATTATCGAAGTGGAGAATACATACTGCACGGAACAAAAAACGGGAATAGAAGATTTGTTGGAGATGACACACAAAATTGAGAAATTGTCTCAGGAATCTATTGCCTTGTGCCAAACGGCAAGCACAATGATCGAAGCGGTGAAATCAAAACTTGACGGAATCAAGAAACCTTTGAATAAACTCGAAATAAAAATAAGCAAACTGAAAAGCGCGGCTGCCCGGACAAAGCAAACAATGTCGAATATTCGATCTGACCATTCACAGGTTGAAAACCTTACGTCCAGATTAGGTAAAATTGCAGTTTCGCTTGATGAGACTAGTAACTGGGTTTGTGAAAAGGTTCAAGAATTGCAGAATGTTGATAAGAATTCACAACGCGATGCTATTTGCAACGAAATCTTCAGGCATAAATCTTCGGTAAGGGATAACTATACTTTGGCCAAGAATTATTACCGGCAGATTAAGGAAAAAATCAAACGGACTAAAGAAGAACTTGCAAAACTTGAAGAAGCCAAGAAGACCTTAGATGGGATAACTACTCTAAGCGGCATGATCAAAACCATAAAAGACTGTAAAGGGCAAATGGATACTATTGCTGATAAAATTGCCGCTGCCCGGCAAAAGATTGAAGAGATTCCGCCTCTGCGCAAAGAGGCTAAAAAGCTGGCAAAATACCTTCGGAAGCTGGTTAAGCCGATGCTTAAGCTCGAGAGTGGTAAAGAAATGTGGGAGAAGATTGAGGATTGTTTGAGGCGCATCGATAAGGCTTACGAAGAATGTAAAAGATGTCCTGCCAGGCCGGATACGGATAAGAAGAAGATCGTTCCGACTTTGAAGAATCTGGATTCACGTCTAGAAAATCTTAATAAGGCCATACAAAGATTGCACGAAATATTCGGTCAGCCGGGTGAAGAGGGAAGCGTTATAAAGGAAGCCAAGGAAAAATTAGATCTTATTGAATATCTGGACCAAATGGCTGTGCGTTATGTTGAGCGGATTGCTATGGCATCAGCGGACGCGGATTATTGTTTTAGTTTAGCCGATGGTTTAAGGGATAAACCGGTCAGTTATGTTTTGCCGGACTTTTCCGGTCAGCCGGTCAGTCAAGCTACCGGCATGTTGGGGCGTGTCAACATTTCAGTAGAAACAAATGAAAGGCAGGATGCGAATCATCCTGATAAAGAATATACAGTTATCAGTCAGTGGCCCCAGGCGGGACTTGAAGTGAAAATAAAAGAAACCACGGTTAAGTTAGATTATTTTGGAGAACTGAATGTTGATTTTTATCTTTTAGCAACTGATTGTGACCACATCAAGGGAAGTCATGCTGCTTACGATCCACAAACGCGACGGGCTGATTGTGTTTGCTCAGAGGGGCTTATTTATAATGCAAATAAAACAGTTTGTATTAATTGCAAGCAGTATAGACGAAGAATTCAAGCTGCTAGTGATGCAGATAATATACAAGGTGTACAAAGTTTACTGGCTAACGCAAATACCTGTTCTTGGGCTGCGGAGGTACAATTAATAATTGATGAAATGATTGAGGAGCGACAGTGCGGCGATTTAGCGACCCGAATCCTTGGCAGTTGCAGAGCATCCAATGTCCGCTTTGCGGATCCTTTGATCCAGGAGGCCCGCGCGTTAGGTTGTCATATTCCAAACTCAACCATGACCTTATGCGCAAAGGCAGCTAAAGAGACGCTTCGTCGCCAGGAAGAAGAATTCCGTCGCCAGGAAAAGGCGCGTAAGGCTCTGTGGGATGAGATTAACAAACCGGATGGGTATGATCCCGGAGGCGGATATTTTCCACCCACGGGTGGAGGGAATACGCCACTCCCTGGCGGTGGAGTTGGGATTAAATTGACTTCTCGAACAATAGTTGCCGATTGGGATATTACCGGAAGCTGTCCAAGTGGCACTACTGTTTCTGGTCACCTGCAATTTCTCTCAAATGGAACTTATAGCTATGACTTTCATCACCGACATGCAGATGGAACTTCAAATCGAAATCTGGGTGCCGGAACTTGGACATTAAGCAGTGGTAATTTTTTTAGAATGAAGTTTGATAAAGGGGCTATATACGAAGGCACTGTTCGGGGTGATGCCAGTGCGTTTACTTTAATTGCAACTAATAATGAGAATTGGACACTTAATTTCAGAAGACGATAAAATTTGTAGATGAAACAAGGTAATAGTTTTTATTTAACAAAAAAGGAGAGAATAGGATGAAGATAAAAATGTTTTGTTGTGTTCTGGTCGGTATCTTGTTGAGCGCGACGAGTTGTTACGCCCAGTATATAGACGGCAAGGTTATAAACACCGAAGATGATAGTATCACGGTTCAGTTGGAACTGGGCAATCCTTTTAGCCCGGGAAACCGGGTTGATTTAACCTATAAAGCAGGGGGCCTGGAGGTATTGCTAGGGCAATATGAAATCACTGCCGTGAAAGGTAATGTGTTTGTCGGCAAGATCGTTTCCCAGAAAGTGCCTCCGAGTAAAAATATGAAAGTAAAAGTTATCATCGCGCTTGAAGAAGAGGAATATGGAACAAATCCTTTTGAAGTAACGGCAGAGGATTTGAAAAAGTTGGAGGGAGTTGGATTGGACGAAATGCTGGAAGATGATTTTACCGGTGGAAAATTTGGCAACATAAATGACAAAGGAGATCCTGATTTCAGCGTTAATGGAAAGGTTACAAAAGTTCTAGGTAAGGAAGTTGTGATTGAACTCGAAGAAGACCGTCACCCCCAGATTGGTTATCAGGTTGACCTTTTTTTTGTAACTTCTCAAGGATTAGAGTTGCCTGTCGGTAAATGGCGTGTTACCCGTGTAAAGGGTAAAGAGGTAACTGCCCGTTGCTATGATTGTGAAATGCCGGCGCGCGAAGGATTAAAGGCTGTTATTACGGGCAAGGTTTTAGATGAAGCGAAAGAGTAGATACATTTCACCCTGTCGGGCATACCTCGTGCCAATTGTTTGCGGTTTTGTTTTTATTTTGAAAGGGTTGTTCGGGGGGAGGATGAACGGTTGATTTTTGCCGTAATTGTTTGTTTTAAAGTTCCTTTTTTTTTATTTGACAAAACGGGTGAAATCAATCATACTTGCTTTCGAGTAAATTAGAAAGATTAAAAAGTTAAACTGCTTACCTGAAATGTTTAGCTTTGTGGTTTATAATTTTTTATCTTGTCGTTGTTTACTCAAAGTTAATCGAAGGGAGGAGTAAATAATGGCAACAGGTACAGTAAAATGGTTTAGTAACCAAAAAGGTTACGGCTTTATTACGCCAGAATCAGGGGCAGATGTGTTCGTTCATCACGCTGAAATTCAAGGTGAAGGATACAAGACTTTAGACGAGGGTCAAAAGGTTGAATTTGAAATCGTTGACGGTCCAAAAGGTAATCAAGCCAAGAATGTTGTAAAATTATAGTTTTTCAATTGTAATTTTATGTCATATAAAAATCCGTTTCTCCATGTGGGAAACGGATTTTTTTGAATCCCAACGATTGTTTGTCTCAATATTTCCTTTAAAACCGTGGAAATTCACCATAACAGAATTTTCCGTAAATATGTAACCGTCTGAGTGTGCCCATCTGGACAAAGATAGCTCCTAGGTAGTAAAATGACTCATTGCTTCAGGCTCATCTTGCAGTAGAAAAGACTCCATTTGGCAATTTCTATTTATATATGTTATAATCTATTGCTTCTTATCCATATAAAAATAAACACAAATATCTCCATTTAAAGTGAGTGTGTATCATGAGAAAAAAAATACCCCACCTCTTATCCCGTACCCTATCTGTGGCGATAAGCCTTTCTTTTTTAATCAATATGACCTTGCCCCTCAATATGAGTTTTGCTCAAGGCATTGAGGATTTACCTGAACCCGGAGCAATGGTCAAACAATCAAGGTCGACCATCCCTCCCACATTAAAAGGGCTGATCATTTACCCGGAAGAACCGTTTCAATTTGATTTCATTCTTAACAAAGGCACAGGCCAGTTTTCTGACGAGGAATTAAAAGACGAATCGGTCAAACTTATCAAATATTTTTTGGCTTCTTTAACGTTTCCGGAAAATGAAATGTGGGTGAACCTGTCCCCCTATGAAAAAGAACGCATTATCCCGCAGGCTTTTGGTGAGACAGACATGGGCCGTGATCTTTTGGCACAAGACTATCTGCTGAAACAATTGACCGCCTCGTTGATCTACCCGGAAGAAGAATTAGGCCGAGAATTTTGGGAAACGGTTTATGAACAGGCCGGTGAACTCTATGGAACAACCGATATTCCGGTGAACACATTTAATAAAGTTTGGATTGTGCCGAACAAGGTTGAGATCTATGAGAACGGCGACCGCGCCTATGTCGTCCATAGCCGTTTAGAGGTTATGCTGGAAAAAGATTACCTGGCGATGAAAGAAAATTTTGATGAAACCAATAACAAAGAAGACGCGGCTGATCCTTCGGAATTCAGCAGTGTTTCGACGCAAGTCCTTAAAGACATTATCATTCCTGAAATAGAAAAAGAAGTGAATGAAGGGGAGAATTTTGCTAAATTGCGTCAAATTTATAATTCCTTTATCCTCGCGGCCTGGTATAAACGCAATTTGAAAGAAAGTATTTTGAACCTGACCTATTCGAATCAGAAAAAGGTTAATGGCCTGGAAACAGGTGACGCAACTTTTAAGGCAAGGATTTACGACCAGTATCTGGAAGCCTTTAAAAAAGGTGTCTATGATTACATCAAAGAGGATTATGACTCCAGCCAGAATATCATCCGGCCCAGAAAATATTTTTCCGGGGGGATCAATTTAGACAAGAGTGAGTTTGATGCGGCGATGTTAAACCGGATTACACCCGAGGATGAAGTGGGTAATTTTATCGTTTCGAATGTCTTTCAGCAACCGCAAACGGCAGATATTTCCGCTGAGGCGACAAGAGTTTTCACCCCACTCGATGCGGCGATGTTAGCCGAAACCGTTAACAATTTATTTGAAACATCCCAAAACAGCTTGAAGGCTTTGCGCAGCGGTTGGGAGATCAATCAGGACGAAAGAGATCAAATTATCAGATGGCTTGAAACAGACCGCGCTGATGTCCTGAGCAATGAAATTTTGTTTAAGAAATTCATCAACTATATCCAAGTTCAATACTCCTCAGGGAATAATAAGAACGCAAAAGAATTTCTGAACGTCTTAGCCCAAAAATGGAAATTGCCTTCCCGGCAGGCGGTGTCCGAACACCTTTTATCTGTCTTGAAGTGGATGCTGGCCAATAAAATTAAGGTTAAAGGGGTTTCGGAGAGTGTGTTGCATGACTTTTTTACCACGTATGTGGACACGTATAATGCGATTCCGTATTTAAAGAGTGAATTTGTTTACCTCCTGCCGACAGATGTCGATAACAATCAAAAGTTGGCCTTAGCCTCGGAGAATATCAGGACTATGACGACCATGTTTTCTAGGGATTTTGTCAGTAGTCGCACGATCCTTAAGACAACGATCCCTGGAACGGATTATTTTATCGGCATGCGATTTGGGATTGCCGAAAGCACCTTTGGGCTTTATATGGGCATAGGCCAGGAACAAAACGGTGTTGATCCGCTTGAGGGCCTCTTTATGCGCATCGGCCTGGATTCACAGGGTGAGACTTTGCGGATTAATATGATGCAGGGGGTTTCGGCGAAGCAGGAGATGATCAACAATGTCTTTCCGAAATCCTTTGCCCATTTGCACCCGTCCGTCGTCCTTCTTTATGTCGCGCTGGAAATGGCTTACCACGGACACGCTGATATTGAAGATGGCGTGCTTTCTCCTGCAAGACTGCCTTTCCGCGAGTTGGTTGGTATCCGTCCGGATTTTATTCCCACCATGGCGAACGGTGAGCCGACACTGAAGATTATGGCCGCATATTCCCGTTTTGGCCTGCGCAGGGGCAACGAATTCGCCCGTTTTCAGTCGGTTGATCACCTGGTCCGCAATACACTCGCTTCACGTCTTGCCGCCAAAGATCATCGAGCGAACATGATAAAAAAAGTGGTGGATTCTTTTGAGAACCTTCAAGAATTGGAATGGGACCGGGCGATGTTAACAAATATCGACGATAAAAAAGGTGGTATTGATTTTAATTCGAATTTTCTGGATATTCAAACAGGCGGAAATGCGGTTGAGTTATCAACGCCGATAAATTTTGAGGGTTTGGAAAATATCCGCATTGAAGGATTAGAACCGCTGATTATCAACATTTCTCCCGTGATCAATCTCTACCAACTGCTTGGTGTTAAGCGGGAAGAGGAATCGGATAAACAACAAGAAATCAGTTGATTTTATATATCAATAAATGGTAAAAAGGTGACAGCGCTCTTTTTTTAAAAGAGGTCGTTGCCACCTTTTTTTGTCCCCGTAGCTCAACGGATAGAGTGCTGGCCTCCGGAGCCAGAAATGCAGGTTCGATTCCTGCCGGGGACGTTTTTATGAATATCTTCGTAGGTTTGATCCGTTTTTATGTGATTGAATTCAGACGTGATAAAGTAAGAATGTCTTTATTTATGCCTCGTTAATAAAATCTGTGGGTAGCCAGAGGCTCTGGCAAATGCCCAAGTGTA
>JAIORP010000218.1 GCA_021108075.1 Candidatus Omnitrophota bacterium
ACAAAAAATATTTAATAAAAAGACTTGATTTAACTTAGATATTATTTCGGTTTAATGGAATTGGTATTATTATTTGCATGCGTATAAATATCAATATCGAATGCGTTATGAACGCGGCTTATGGACTACAGAAGTTTGCGCAGAACCTTTTGTAAGATCCCGCCGTGCCGGAAGTAATCAACTTCCACCGGGGTATCTAAACGGACAATTGTTTCGAACCGTTTTTCTTTTTTCTGCTGGTCTTTTACAATAACGGTCAGCTTTTGTCTTGGCGTGAGTGTCTCATCAATCGTTTCAAAATTGAAAATCTCTTCTCCTGACAGTTTAAGCGTGTCCGCCGATTCACCGGACATAAATTCGAGCGGTAATATTCCCATCCCGGCTAAATTGCTGCGGTGGATGCGTTCATAACTTTGGGCGATCACGACGCGGACGCCTAAGAGTGCTGTGCCTTTTGCCGCCCAATCCCGGCTTGATCCGGTGCCGTACTCTTTTCCAGCGAGCACGATTAAAGGGACGTTGTTTTTTTTGTAGAGGAGCGCGGCGTCATAGATGTTCATTATTTTATTGTCCGGGAAATAGTTTGTCCATGATCCCTCTGTGCCGGGCGCGATTTGGTTTTTCAGGCGGATGTTGGCAAAGGTCCCTCGGGTCATGACGCGGTCATTTCCGCGCCGTGACCCGTAGCTGTTAAAATTTTGGGGTTGAATGCCTTCCTTGATTAAATATTGTCCGGCGGGACTGTCGGCTTTAAAGGCGCCTGCCGGGGAAATGTGATCGGTTGTAATGGAGTCCCCGACGTTAACAAGCACGCGCGCGTCGCGAACACTTTTTATCGGATCAGGTTCGCGTTGGATATCCGTAAAAAATGGCGGTTCCTGAATATATGTGCTTTTAGGGTTCCACGCGTACAGGGCGTCGCTATTGGCGTTAATCTTTTGCCAGAAGTTATTGCCTTCAAAGATATTTTTATACCGTTTACGAAACGCTTTTTGTGTCACAAATTTATCTGTAATCGTGTTGATTTCATCCCGGGTGGGCCAGAGGTCTTTCAAAAAGACATCCCGCCCTTTTTTATCCTGACCGACGGGTTCTTCGCTGAAGTTGATGCGCATTGTGCCTGCTAAGGCAAAGGCGATGACGAGCGCGGGGCTGGCTAAATAATTTGTTTTTGTGTGCGGGCTGATGCGGCCTTCAAAATTACGGTTGCCGCTTAAAACGCTGGAGACCACAAGATCGTTTTTGTCGATGACCTCCACGATGTCTTTGGCCAGGGGCCCGCTATTTCCGATGCACGGTCCGCAACCATAACCGACAATGTGGTAGCGCAGTTTTTCGAGGGATGTCATCAGTCCTGAAGCTGTCAGGTATTCTTCGACAACTTGTGAGCCGGGGATAAAACTGGTCTTAACATATTTGGGGATTTTAAGTCCTTTTTCAACGGCCTTTTTAGCCAATAGACCTGCGGCAACCAAAACACCGGGATTGGATGTATTGGTGCAACTGGTTATGGACGCGATCACGACCGCGCCATGTCCGAGGTGTTCTTTATTTACCTCAAAGGTTTTATCGCATGCATGCGCCGGGAGGCCGAAACCCTTTTGTTCTTTCGGCGCGGTAAGGACCGAATTAAAGCTGTTTTTCATATCTGTCAGGACGATGCGGTCTTGCGGCCGGCGGGGACCAGCCACACTGGGGACCACCGTGTTGAGGTCTAAGGTTAAGGTGTCGGCGTATGCTGTTTTTAACTTTATCGTCGGGGCGTACATGCCCTGGCGTTCCATGTAGCGTTGCAGCAGTTCAATTTCATTTTTGGATCGGCCTGTGAGGCGGTAATAATTCAGGGTTTGCTCATCGATCGGGAAAATCCCGATGGTCGCGCCGTACTCCGGACACATATTGGAAATCGTGGCCCGGTCAGGCAGTGATAAATGTTGGAGCGCGTCGCCGAAGAATTCGACGAACTTTCCAACAACCCCTTTCTTTCGAAGTTTTTGAACAACGGTCAGGACCATGTCTGTCGCTGATGATCCTTCCGGCAATTCTCCTTTCAATTCAAAGCCGATGACTTCCGGTAAAAGCATGCTGATGGGTTCGCCTAACATAACGGCTTCCGCTTCGATCCCTCCCACACCCCAACCGACAATACCGAGTCCATTGATCATGGTCGTGTGGCTGTCGGTTCCCACCAGGCTGTCCGGATAAACAAAGGTGGTGCCGTTAATGTTTTTTTTCAGGATCCCTTTGGCTAAATATTCGAGGTTGATTTGATGGATAATGCCGGTTGCCGGAGGAATGACCGACAGGTTCTTAAAGGCGTTTTGCCCCCATTTCAACAGTTGATAACGTTCTTTATTGCGTTTGAATTCTAACTTAACATTTTTTTGAATGGCCGTGGGGGTGCCATAGGCGTCAACTTGAACGGAGTGGTCGATGATCAGGTCGCAGGGGACCTGTGGATTGATTTTTTTGATGTTGCCGCCCAGTCGCCGCATGCCCGACCTTAACGCGGCAAGGTCGACCACGCACGGCACGCCGGTGAAATCCTGCAGAATGACCCGTCCGGGTTTAAACGCGATCTCCGTCTCGTTTTTAATCCGCCCCGACCAGCTCAGGATCTTTTTGATGTCTTTTAACGTAATCTGATCGTTGTCATAATTCCGCACAGCGTTTTCTAATAAGACTTTGATAGAAAACGGCAACTGTTCCGGGTCGCCCAGTCCAAGTTCTTTGAGCATGCTGAGTTGACAGAATGTGTATGTTTTTTTACCAACAGTAATGGTTTTGTATAATTTTGATAAATTGAAACCGTTTGTCATGGAAACTCCTCTTTATATTTTGATATTGGAATGGATGTATTATAGGATAGCAAAAGGATTAGTCAAATCTGAAATCTTTGGCGCCTCAAGGCAGGCAATTGATGATCCTATTTTTTAGCGATTTATCTATTTGCAAAAGGTAATAAATGTTTATAATATAAACAAATTGTCATAAATATTATTAAACGTCTTAAAGGTTGAAAAAATGAATGTCTGCATTTTAAATCCTTCTTACGGTGAAAATTTTGTCCGTGTCGCCCGCTGGGCGGCAAAATCGCGCGGCCGTGTTCAACGGCATCCGGAATATCTGTTAACGGCGGCTCAGGTCCTCATTGATCAGGGGCATCAGGTGACGTTTGTCGAGGCCGCTGCACGCAATTTGCCTTTAGAGAAAGCCTACGACCATGTTATGGCCTCCAAACCGGATTTGCTCGTTATTCACGCCACGACCCCTTCGATTTATCAGGACATTATCCAGGCGCGGGAGATCAAAGAAGTGTGCCAATGTAAGGTGGCCTTTGTCGGTCAGCATGTGAGCGCGGAAGTGGAGAACACGTTCTCCACTGCTAAGGGCGTGGTTGATTATATTTTAAGGGGAGAATACGATTTTACTTTGCGTGATATCGCCTCCGGGCAAACCGTCTCTGAGATATCAGGACTGTCCTGGATTGATGACAACAAGGTGATCCATAACCCGCAGCGCCCGCTGTTGAATATGAATGAATTGCCCTTCCCTGCCTGGCAGCTCATCCAACCGGAATGGTATCCGGATGCCGGGAAAAAGTTTCCTTTTTTGACATTATTAACCGGTCGGGGATGTAATAATGCCTGCACGTTCTGCCGCGATCCGCAGGTGATGTATGGTCGTAAGTTGCGTTTAAGAGACCCGCAAAAGGTTGTGGATGAAATTGAATATGACTTGACCATCCATCCCCAAATTCGTGAGATCATGTTTGAAACGGATACATTTGTCGCTTCCTCTGAACATGTTGAGGAAATTTGCAGGGAGATCATTAAGCGGAGATTGCACAAACGGATGAGTTGGGCCTGCAATACGCGGGTGAATACCAACCTGTCTTTGATGCCTCTGATGCGTGAGGCGGGTTGCCGCATGCTGATGACGGGCTTTGAATTCGGGTATGATGAAGGATTGAAAGCGGTAAAAAAAGGCGGGGTAAATATTGATATGGCGCGCCAGTTCGCCTGGACAGCCCGGAAACACGGTTTTACCGTGCATGGTTGTTTTATGATCGGCGCCCCTGGAGAAACCCGTGAGACCGCCCGCAAGACGATTGATTTTGCCAAGTCGATCCCGATGGACACCGCCCAGTTTACCGGGATCGCGGTTTACCCGGGAACAGAACTGTATCACTGGGCCAAAGAACATGATTACATCACTGCTAAAGATTGGGATGAATGGTTAACAGCTGAACACGAACAAAAAACATTGTTGAATTACCCTCAATTGAGCCACGAAGAAATTGATGAGTTTATTGATAAAGGTTTGAAAGAGTTTTATATGCGCCCGGGGCAGATGTGGGCGATGCTGATTTCGATCCGTTCGATCGGAGATTTATTGCGGAAAGTTTTCGGGGTTAAAGCGTTTGCGGACTACTTTTTTAAAAAGACATTTGAGGGAACAAAGACCGCCCAACCGGCTAAGAAATATTTTGTTAAGAAAGACGGGGCGAAATGATGCTTTGTGTTTCCGTTCATACTGCTTCAAGGTCGTTTATTATTTAAGGTGTGATATCATGACCCATGTTGTTTTGCCAGCATGCACAAAATGTCAAGCCTGTCTGAATGCCTGCCCGGTCAATGCCTTCCATGAATCCGAACATATTTTAGTGATCAATCCCGAAGTGTGTATTGATTGCGGGGCTTGCACGGCAGAATGTCCGCCTCAGGCCATTGTGTATGAAGATGACCTGCCAGAAGATGCGCAAGCCTCCCTTATATTTAATGCCCGGCAAGCCAAGCATTGTCCGCTGATCGACGCTGCGATGTGATGTTATTTTTTTTACGCCTTTGGGTCGGGTTTTGGCGTGGGCGGTTTCCGGTCGAAGAATGGATTCTTTGAGGTCGCGCTTAAAGGGATGCCATAGGCAATTTTTATATCTTGCGTGAAAAGTTTCAACTCCATGGCGGCCTGGCCGACCGTGTACATGATGCGGTTGTCCACCCGTTTGTCCATCGCGATACTGGCGGCTGATCCGATCGCTATGCCTAAATCCCCGGTGTTGAAAACGCAGGGAATATTTTTGTATTGGCTTTTTTCTTCACAGTCTTTGAATCCGCACATGCCGCATTTTTTTAATCCAAGGGGTTGGATGATGGAGCCCATCAAAATGATAATCGGTGAGGCGAGAATATTATCGGCATCCCGCAGAAAGGCATTATGCGAGTATTGATGACCGATTTCTTTCATCTTCGCTGATAGGGCCTTTATTTCCTCCCCTTCCACCAGACAAATTTCTATATTGTTGAGCCCGCGGCCCTTGGGCGCTGTGCGCGCGGCAATGACCATTTCCAGCGCGATATTCTTTAATGTTGCTTGTGTGATATCTTTTTCATGGATCATAAAGAAAACCTCCTTCAGGGCTTCTGTCGGTTTGAGTATTTAAAGAATGTGAATACAGTTAGAGCATTTTAATTTTATTGATTCTATCCGCCGGTGGCTGGCTTTGCTTTTTGTCCGGATCATAGTGCTCGATCAGAACATTGATGCGTTGGACCAGATCAAGCGCGAGTGTGTTCTCTTTTCTTGCCTGGAGTTTTTTTGGTTTTTTTGTTTTGATCCCGTGATCTAATTCTTTGATGAGCCGTTCGAAAGGCCCGAGCATATTCCCTGCCAGATAAAAGGCCTGAATAACGATAATCACAAAAAGCACCCACAAGTTGAAGAGGATCAGAATCGCCCACTTGGTCAGCACGTCCGCGTGCAGGTACGGCCGGTATTTGCCGGCCAGATCAGCGACAAGGTCCTGGCGGAAAGCGAGAATGAAATACGTGATAATGCAGCAAAAGATGAAAGATGTTATGACGGGAAGAAGGATAACCGGGCGTTGGTATTGATTGGTTGTGATAAAATTTTTACGATTGATCGCCATAAATATATTCTCCTAAAGGTGAAGGGCATCACGCGTCCGGCAAACGATGATGGTGCCAAAAACGATTTTCATTGAAATATCAGCTTGATGTTTCCTTCAAATCATATTATTAATACGTGAAGAAATCAAGTGTCTTGATGAATGATTTGGACAAAGACATTGTGCCGCGTAAACGTTCAAGTACAGATTAATTTTTTTTGAAAGACCCGGTGCAGGGCGTCTGCTTCCTCAATTAGTGACGAGAAAAGCAGCGGTTCAAGCCGGATTACCTCTTCTATTGAAAAATTCGGGTTAAATAACCCCCCAAAGAAAAAAATCAGTACCAATAATAGTGAAGGCAAATCATCCTAAAGTGGTACAACCATTTTACGACGGGAGGATAAAAATGATGGTTTTGGGGATCGATGGGGATTGTTCAAACTAAAAAAAGCGCTCATGATGAGAGGTCCATGAGCGCTTCGAATAAGGTATGGCTCTACGGCTTATTCGGGCCGGCCTTTGAAATACATGCCTTCAGCCGGCCGGGTGTCAGGCATGTCTAGAGATTGAGCTTTTTCGACCAGGGAAATAAATTCTTTACGGTATCCATAAGGATCAATTTGTATGGTCCCACGCGCGCGGCGCAGCACATTGTCATAAGACGCGCTGGCTTTGAACGGGGAATGCCGCAACAGCAGGCCAAACTCAGCCACGGATGAGGCAAAATTAAAATTATCACTGGGCGCCGCCTCGCCGTCAGATTGATGGATGGGAATTTCGATCAATCGGCTTGTGTTTTCGGACGGATTCTTATAACGCAATTTGATGTTCATCAACTCAGGATTGGAGACAATGGCATTTTTTTGGTAACGCAATTCATCGGTCTCTTGAAACTCTTCGTCCGAATCAACTAAGACGAGTTCGTATAAAGCCGTGACTGAATGCCCGGCCCCGATTTCTCCGGCGTCTTTCCTGTCATTATTGAAGTCCTCTTTGGTCAGCATGCGGTCTTCATATCCGATCAAGCGGTAGGCCTTGATATGGGCGGGATTAAACTCAACTTGAATCTTCACATCCCTGGCGATTGTAAACAGGGTGGACCCTAATTCATTAACCAGCACCTTTTGGGCTTCGCGGGTGCTGTCGATGTAATAGTAATTCCCGTTGCCCTGGTCCGCGATTTTTTTCATCTTGGCGTCCTTAACATTGCCTGTGCCGAAACCCAGGACTGTTAAGAAAATACCGTCATCTCTGTTTTTCTCGATCAAGCGCACCATGGCCGCGTCGCTGGAGGAACCGATATTGAAATCGCCGTCTGTTGCCAGCACGACCCGGTTGTTCCCTTCCTTAATAAAATGATGCCGGGCGAGATCATACGCTAGCGCGATGCCTGCCCCTCCGGCGGTTGAGCCACCCGCGCTCAAGCGGTCAATCGCCTCCAGGATCGCGTTGCGGCTAGAGCCGGGCGTGGATTCCAGAACGGTTCCAGCGGCACCGGCATAAACGACAATCGCGACGCGTTCCTGCCCGGAGAGTTGATTGACGAATAAACGGAAGGCCTTTTTTAATAACGGTAACTTGTCGGGCTGGTCCATGGATCCGGAGACGTCAATGAGAAAGACCAGGTTGCTCGGCGGAATGCTGTTGGGTTCCAAAATTTTTCCCTGCAGACCGATCAAGCACAGTTGATGCGCGGGGTTCCAGGGGCAGGGGGCGATTTCTGTTGTGACCGAGAAAGGTTGTTCTTCTTTGGGATACGGATAAGCGTACGTAAAATAATTGATCATTTCTTCTAAGCGCACAGAGTCCTGATCCGGCATGGTTTCCGTGTCCAGGAACCGTCGGATATTGCTGTAGGAAGCGGTATCAACATCAATGGAGAACGTCGACAAGGGATTTTTTTTGCAAATCAAGAATTCATTCTCAACGATGCGGTCATAGTCTTCCGTATTAAAGGCGTCGTCTTCTCCGGCGACAGGCGTGATGGGATAGACGTGCATGTCTTTTTTTAATGATCGCGTGGGCGCGTCGACGTATTCCGTGTATCCTCCTAATTCTGCTCCGCCCTGAAATATTTGGATAAACGGCCGGACCGCGTCAGCCTCCTCTTCTGCCATGGATCCTGCTTTCGCTAAAAGTCCCTCTTGAGGTTTCGCGATCTCAATGATTTTCGGTTCGCTTTTTTGCGCGGCCATTCGGTCGTATTCTTTTGTCGTGTCGGGCAGTATGCCTCCGCGGTAGACTTCCAGATCCTGGGCATGGATAAGGTTTTCCCGGGATGATGAGGCGGGCATCTCTCCTCCACGGGAAATTTCAACATCAGCCTTAGAGTTGGCAGCGCTCAATGAGCGTGTATCTACAATGATGTCATTAGCAATCGTCTGACGTTCAGCAACAAACGAACGTGTATTTAAAATGATTTCATTTTTATCCGATGAACGCATTTGGTCATAGGCGTCTGCGCCAAAAATAACAGGAGCTTCTTTTTTCTTTTCCAGGGCCTTCCTTGTTATAATGCCCCGGGTGTCTTTGAGCGCGGCGCCGCTCTTGCGTTTCCATTCGGCCTGACCCGGCAGCACCTTCGCCGGTTTGACCAGACGCGCTGACGAGGTCCCTTTCAGTTGGGGCGGCGGGATCATGGTTCTTTTCAGCCTTGGCGCGGTTAATGATGAGCTCAGGTCCATGCGGCGTAAACGCGATCCGGACCGGCCAGCGCCATTTGTGGATTGAAATCCAATCAGCTGCGCCCCTTCGATCATAGGGCTGGATGGGTCAGTATCGCGGTTTTGTAGTGCGACATGAAATGTTTTTTTTGGTGATGACTCTTTGTCAATCGATGCTGGCAGGCGAACGACTGTTTGTTCAAGAGAGGCTTTCTCTTGAATTCTTTTAGTGTCAACGAGTACTAATCCCTCATCGGATGGTTGTGTCGTTGGGGTTTGTTTCTTCCCTGATTTTTCTGTCCGCGCATGCTTAAGGACGACGTCTCTTTCAAAAGGCGTTGTCATCTTGTAAACTTGGAAGCTCGTGTACCCGATCAAGAGCAGGACCAAAAGGCTGCTGCCGGCAAAGATGGGGTTGAAAGATTTTGTTTTTCGCGCGCTTACGGGAGGTATCCGCGTGTGGCGGTATATTTTCTGCTCTAAGTCCGGAGAAAGATCTTCATCGCCCCAAGACATCAGATTGGTTGAGATGCTTTGGATGCTTCGCTTGTAGGCGCGGCATTCAGCACATGTTTTTAAATGGTTTTCAACCCGCGTCGACTCTTGACTGGAGAGTTCCCCGTCTATATAGCAGGATATTAATTGTTCGAATTCTTTATGTTTCGTCATGATCTTCCTCCAACAACTGAGCTAAGGCCGAGCGTAGCCGTGCGCGGGCGCGAAATATAATGACTTTGACATTATCAAGGCTGCAATCCAGTATTTCTGCGATTTGATTGTACGATAGCTTTTGATATTCCCTTAAAATGATGGCTTCCTTCATGTTGGGCGGCAAATTATTGACCGCTTGACGGACCAGGTCCGCTTCTTCCTGTCTTTTTGCGTCCTCTGTGGGCAAGGCGTTCGTTGCCGGCGGATCCCAGGAGTCGTAGCCCCCTGCTTTTTTATTTTTATAAAAGAAAGAGGTCATGCGTTTTTTTTTACGTAATTTATTAAAACAATTGTTTTTGGCTACGGTATAGAGCCAGGTGGAGAACTTCGCGTTTGGGCGTAAAGCGTACTTTTTGGCAAACAGGGTGATAAAAACATCGGCGGTGGTATCTTCCGCGTCCGCGCGGTTTTGGAGCAGGCGATAGCAAAAATTAAAAATAGATGATTTGTATCGACTGAAGAGGGTTTCCAGGGCGTGGGTATTATCCGTGTTCTGGAAATCCAAAATCAATTGTTCGTCTGTTTGATCCATCTGGGATGTGAGTGTCCTCATTTTTTCTGATCGAACCTGTTTTTGCGGTTATTTTTGTAATTCAATCAACAGGATTAAGATCAGAATGTTACAAAACAATGATAAGGCCGCAACTTGCGGCAAACCTATATTAATAAAGCGTTTGCGCCTGATCCGATTCTTTTGCTTTTGTTGTCGATTTTTTCAGGCCGTGATTAAAAAAGAAGGAACTGATCAAAAAGTTGAAAACAAACAAAAGAATAATATAGTGAAATTCGATTTCGACGATGTATTGCTGGATAAAATAAATACAGATGACTTGAAAGATAAAGATCAAACTGGACAGGAACGGCGGATAAATATTGCGGAGACGATAACTTAAATATAAGCTGGCCTTCCAGATGACCGCGAGTACCTTGGTTTGCATGGTAAAGTTGGAAATCAGAAAAATGACCGTTGCTACGCCTCCGAGGCTATTGACGCAATAGATATTGAACCGATAATATTTCTTTAATTGAGGACGGGTAATAACCTTCCAGTAATAAAGTGGAAAGTATGAACAAAAAATCAATATTGAAATGAGTGTCATCTCGAAAATCATGATCGGCCTGATGATTGAATGTGTTTTTTAATGTTTTGAAATTCTTGTGTGTCGTTCGCGTTTAAAAGCGCGTTTGTATCTTCCAGATGGAGCAGATGAATATCGGTCCGCATCAATATTTTACGCGGACAATGTAAGCCCGCGTTAAGGTGATGTTTCAAAAGCGGACGAATGCCGGGTTCATAGATGGCGCACAATGGTTCCGGCCAAAGTTTAACCGGATTCTGAAACGCTGTTGCCAATTTGTCGGGGTCTCTTTGCTCAATCAACCGACCGAGTGTCTTCTCTGTTATTAACGGCAGGTCACAGGCGAGTATCAGCCAGGTATGCTGCGTGTGTTCATCCATGGCCGTTAATATGCCGCCCAATGGTCCGATGTTCTGATAGGTGTCATGGATCCGGGGAAGCTGCGCATGCGTATCCATGGTCTGTTGGTCAGGGCGGTTTGAGATGAAGACCTTTTGGCAAAATAGCCGCAGCAGATCATAGGTATGCCGGAGTTGGGGTTTATCATGATAGACCAGCATTGTTTTGTCCGTGTGCATGCGGCTGCTACGCCCGCCGGCTAATACCAGACCAAATAATAATGTATCATTTTTATTTTTTTTCGGTCGCGTCATGCGGGAAAATTCCAGTTGGTAAAAGGATAACATTCTCCTTTTTTAAAAATATTTTTAGCGGCCGGTAAAGCGATAAATCCATGGGCCGTATTGAGGTGAACAAAGTCGCCTGAACAGTTAATATTAACAGGTTTAGCCATAATTAATCCATTTTTTTTGTGCTGCTTGATTTCAACCGGCTGAAACAATGTGAGCGGCGCTGGAAAAGAGATGTCCTTGCTCAGTTTCACCATCAGCGGTTTTTGGGCGGGTAATCCCAGCGATTGATTGAGGAAGGGCAAAACATAACGGTAAAAACAGACGAGAACAGAGACAGGGTTGCCCGGCAGTCCAAAAACAGTTTTTTTATTTTTTCTCCCGAACCAGAGCGGGTTTCCGGGTTTTTGTTTAACGCGATGGAACACTTTTTTAACACGCAACTGTTTCAAGGCGTCCGGAATGAAGTCATAGCGTCCTTTAGAAACGCCGCCGCTGATAATAATGACGTTATATTTGTCGATCGTGTCCGCTAATATATTGAATATTTTTTCGGGATTGTCCTGCACGTGTTTTTTCGACACGTCCGTAAACCCTGACTGATTGAGGGCTGAAATTAAGGAGGCGTCATTGGACGCGTAAATTTTGTGGCCGGGTTTTCGCTGTTTGGCGCCAACGAGTTCATCCCCGGTTGTGATAACAGCTATACGCGGCCTTTGAGCGACATCGACAGTATGGCATCCCTGTGAGGCGAGTATACCCAGATGGACGGGTTGCAGCCGCGTCATTTTGGACAATAGTTTTTGGCCTTTCTTCGCGTCACTTCCCTGCTTGTGAATGTGCTGGTGCGGTGTGATGGCTTGAGGGGCCAGGAGTTTGATCGATGAGGTTTGCCGCTCAAGTTCTTCATAGGGGATAACGCAATCACAGTATGCGGGCAAAGGTGATCCGGTCATGACCTCAATGCAGGCGGTTTCGTTCTTGAGCCGCTGCGGGGCTTTACCCGCTCTTTGGACGCTTTGAATCGGGAATGTGATTCGTCCATTCTGGACTTGCGCGTATTTTAAAGCGATGCCGTCCATCATAACCCGGTCAAATGAAGGAATGGGATCGCGCGCTAAAAGATTCTGGCGAAAAACTTCTGACGTGGCTTTACGCAGAGGGATTGTTGTGTTTTGTTGGAGATATAAATGTTGCTGAATGAAGCTGTCAGCTTGACGGACACTAATCATACCGAAAATTATCATTTAAAGGGTTAAGGTTGAACCGCGTCTTGGAGTATTGTCAATGATGTTTTTAAATGTTCGAACCGTTTTGAGATGCCTTGTATTGCTCCCGTTTCAAGGGCCATCTGGTTTATCTCTTTTGCCGGAGATGACAACTCTTCTATCCGTAAATTCGCGTAAACGCCTTTTAAGCGGTGAGCAATTGTTTGGATGTCGCTGTAATCCTTCTGATCAATCGCCTGGCGTAATTGGTCTAAATCCTTGAGGCTGGGATCGACAGAAGCCAACAGGATCCGTTTGTACGTATCTGCCGGTATACGCAAAAGTTGACTGCGCTGCAGAATAAACTGATCAATGTTCCCGATGCTGAAACAATTGCTGTTTTCCATATTAGAGTTTATCAATTTCTTTAAAGATGTCTCTATTCTGTTCGGTCTTCGTCTCTGTTCTTTTTGTTGAGACGGCTTTGCGTGTTGCGATAAATATAATCGTGACCAGCAATAAGGGGATCAGAATAACGGCAAAGATAACGAGCATTTTTGGTTTTCTTTTATGTGGGTCGTAAAAAATCGTCATAATGAAAGATATCGCCTGCAATTAAGGTTGTTTGTTCGTGTTGTCTTCTTTTTTTTCGGTGTTTTGTTTTGCCAGCAGCATATTCAACTTATCAAGGGGGCTTAACGTTTTTGTCGTAGTAGACGGCGGCTCTTTTTTTTGTCCGGCATCCTTTTGATCCAGTTTGTATTTAAGGATAACCGAAAATGAGATGTCCTCAGGGCATCGGAATTCTTCGTTAATGCTGATGGATTCGTCTTGTTTGATATCCTCCCGCACGGATGCCCGGTCTGACTTCACCGGTAATCCGATGTTGACCCCAACATCTGTTTTGGCCAATGACATTTTCATCCCGCCCGCGATCATGTTCAGGATTTCACCGACGCCATCATAGACATCATTGTTGATTTCTTCAATATCCATCCCCAACATTTTGGAAACGATACGGCAGGCGCTGTTGTTGTCAAAAGAAACACACAATTTCCCGTTGATCCCCCCTTCAAGGTCGATGCAGCTGGCGATCACATCATCCTGCGCTATCGCGGCCCCTGATCCGTCCTGCTGAAGCAATTCAGGCGATAAAGACAACGTTGTTTCGAGCGTGTTCGCGACGGAATCACGGATAGCGTTATACACTTGATCTTGTATTTCCATGGACGAATCCTCTTTGTCATCGCTTTAAAAAAACGATTATCCCGCTGCCTCTAAGATAGGGGTAATGGTTGCTTTTAAGACATCCGGGGTAAAAGGTTTAGCAATATATCCGGCTAAATTTGGATTGGCGGCTTTCGCTTCAGCAATTTTATCTTCTGTTCCTTCGGTTGTAACCATAACAACAGGAATACCGGCAACTGCCGGTACTTGCGCGATCGCTTCGATAAATTCTAAACCCGACATGTTCGGCATGTTCCAGTCGCATAATACGAGGGCGGTATCTTCAAAGTTTGCGGCCAGTATCTCGATCGCTTTGCTGCCGTCTTCGGCTTCTAATGTTTCGTTTGCAAAGCCGGCTTTTTGCACAATCTGAATGATCATTTTTCTTTGGACTCCGGAATCGTCGACGACTAAAATTTTTTTCATTTCCTACTCCTCTTTCTTGTTTCCGTTGGGATGACTTATTTTTAGGCTTTAAGCGGAACAGGCCCCATCGTAATATCAATGACAAGCGCCTTTGTTTTCTTTAGATAAAAACACATTTCATAATATTTCAATTCATCAAAATTAAAGTTTATGCCTTCCGGGACATCATTGATGTATGTCTTCGGGGCTGAGATGATGACATCGACATATCCGAAGTTTTGAAGTTCATTTTTAAATTGTCCGGCGACAACATTGGCGAATTCCCCGCAGGTGTCCATAACAATCGATTTGTCGTCTTCATTTAAACTGCGATGCCCTAAGGAATGTAAAAGTGTTTGTGATATGGAATCTTCAATGAAAAGGGCCAGTGCCCCGTTCGCTCTTTCGGCTTTAAAATCTTTTTGATTCAGGTAAAAATAAATGATGCTGACATAACAGGGCCCTTCAAATTTCTCCAGACCAAAAGCGCGCATGCGGCTATTGTATTCGATGATTTCTTTTTCTTGAAAATCGGGTTGTTCTTCGAACTCAATATGACACATTGTCCGGAACGTTTCTTGAACGCATCCCATCAATGTTGTCGCAATAACTTGTTGATCAAACTTGTTTTTTGCTGTCATACGATCCCAACGGCTTCATAAATATGCATTTGTTCAGTGACCGTGATCGGGTCAAATGTCATGATTTTAGAAACTGGAAACATAGCTGTTTCCCGACGGGTTTTTAGGGCGTCTGCAGATCAATGCCGACAGGGCAATGGTCCGAACCCAAAACCATTTTCATTATAAACGCTTTTTTTAAGAAGGGAAGAAAATTTTGAGATATAAAAAAATAATCGAGGCGCCATCCCACGTCCCGTTCGCGGGCTCTGGTTTTATAATCCCACCAGGTATAGTGGCCGCCATCCGGTGTCAAATGCCGGAATGTGTCAACATAACCGTTTTTAACAAATGCCGATATCCAGGCCCGTTCTTCAGGTAAGAAGCCGGTATTTTTGACATTTGCCTTTGGCCGTGCCAGGTCCATTTCCATATGCGCGGTATTGAAATCTCCACAGATGATGATGTTCTTACCCTGTTTTTTGTGTTTGTTCACATGTTTCAAGAAAGCATCATAGAAGGACATCTTAAAGGGCACACGTTTGTTTCCGGACCCCCCATTGGGATAATAAATGTTGTATAAAATAAAATCATCGTAAACAGCAATTAATGTCCGGCCTTCATGGTCAAACTTGTCAACGCCCAAACCTTCAATGACTTCTTGGGGTCTTTGTTTGGTATAGATAACCACACCGCTATACCCTTTTTTTTCCGCGGCCGACCAAAAAGAATGATACGGTTCGATGTTTAAAAGCTGGTCCGTGAGTTGATCAGGGTGACATTTGGTTTCCTGCAGGCATAAAATGTCCGGGGATTCCCGCGCAAACCATTCCAGGAATCCTTTTTTTGAAATCGCCCTGATTCCATTAACGTTCCAGGAGATGAGTCGCATATTGGTCCTTTGTCGTAAGAATTAACGAAAATTAGAAAATAATATTATTTATGGCCGCCTTAAAGTTTTAAAACCGGACACTCTGTCTTTTATTGCCCCACGATCCGGGTGAGGAATCAAAAGCACCCGCGCATACCGTCTGGCATTTCGGGCATTGATGGTTTTTATCCAGATGATAGGCGACAATGTCATAACCGCGTCTTTCGATTAAAGTGTTTTGGCACTGGTGACAAAACGTGGTCGATCCTTCAGGATCTATAATATTGCCGGTATAGACATAATGCAAGCCGTTTTGCCGGCCGATATTCCGGGCGGTTTGAAGTGTTTGCGCGTTTGTGGATGCTTTGTCGCGCAGTTTGTATGTGGGATGGAAGGCCGTAAAATGCAAAGGCGTCTGCGGTCCTAAATGCTCAACAATCCAGCGCGTCAGGTCTTTTATTTCTTGCTCGCTGTCATTCTCCTGCGGAATAATCAGCGTGGTCAGTTCCAGCCATGTTGCCGTCTTTTCGCGGACATATTCAAGCGTGTTGAGTACCGGTTTAAGAGAGCTCAGGGTTAAGCGCTTATAAAAATCGTCAGAAAAAGATTTCAGGTCGATATTGGCCGCGTCCATATGTTCAAAAAAATCTTTTCGGGCTTCCCCCTCGATATATCCAGCGGTGACCGCAACCGTTTTAATCCCCTGCGCGTGACAGGCGATAGCGGTATCGATGGCGTATTCGGTGAAGATGACAGGGTCATTATACGTGAAGGCCACACTCTGGACCTGCCTGGCCCGGGCAGCGTCAGCGATCGCCTGCGGGGATGCGCGTTCGGTCAAGCGGTCAAATTCTTTTGATTTGGAAATGTCCCAGTTCTGGCAGAACTGACAGCCGAGATTGCAGCCTGCCGTGCCAAAGGATAGAACGCTTGTGCCGGGATAAAAATGATTCAGGGGTTTTTTTTCAATGGGGTCGATGCAGAATCCGCTGCTGCGGCCATAGGTTGTTAAGACCAGTTCTTGGTTCACGTTTTTCCGGACAAAACAAAAACCGCGTTGGCCATCCCTTAAGCGGCAATGCCGCGGGCAAAGATAACATTGAATCGTGTCATCCTTGTTTTTTTTCCAATAGCGTCCAATATATTTTTTTTCTTCTGTCGACATATTTTAAGAGTTGGATTATTGATAAAAGCATCCTATTTAGAGTCCGCTGAAAAAAGGCTTTACCGGAAAAATCGATCAAGACCTTCCCGACCATATCCTTTCCAGCTTTTTCCTTCTTTATCTTTTGCTTATATTCTGACCGTTACCAGCTTAAGATTTTTGGCCAGGAAGGATAACCGCACCCACATCTCGCTTCCTTCTACATAGTGATACCGGATCCCGTTCCCGCCATAGTGTTCTTTTGTGTTGCCAATGTCTCCTTCGATCCGGTTCCGTTCTCTCGACTCGCGTTTCATATATTGTTTTTGTTTCTCACTCTCCGTTAAACAAGGCCATACTATACAGAAAATAATTACATTAATTTGTTTATAAAATGTTCCTGTTATTTCGGCTAAATCCAACAGAATTCGAACACAAACATCAAAAATGGGATCCATTATTTACCACCTAACGCCCAGCTTGAGAGGTGCGAATGGAGCGTAGCGAAATGAGCATCCTTCTCAAAGCTGATGTTAGCCATTTTTTAATATTAGAATAAAATTTTTGTAAATTTCTCCACACCATCAACAAGCTCTTGAGCTTCTTCTTTTGTCGGATCTCTATCTTTATTGTGGTCACATAAATTTCGGATATCTCCAAGTCTTTGTATTTGTCTCCAAGATGGAACATCTAAGACTCCACCATTTTTAAGAAGATCATTAAAGTCACTTATTGTTGGATGCTTTTTGCGAGTTTTAATATTATGATTATCTGCTACTTGGGCGAGATGTTTTTCCAATACTACACCAGCTATAGCACCAGCACCGCGTAAGAACCCATGCCTAATGAGTTCTCTCGCCGCTTCGAGCTCAGAATCAAAAAGGTCTGCTTGAACGAGTTGACGAATATCAAACAGAGAGCTCTCAAAACGCTGAGAAACCGATTTTAAAATTGCTAATTGTTGTTGAAATTGAGGTATCGCCGCATCTGGACCGACTACCAATTCTTTTTGCCAGCCACGAGTGACATTCAACCCCTGCAAGTAGTCTTCAATACGATAATTGTCGCTGGTAATATCTTTTCTTGGTTTGGGTTTCTCATAGTGCCGTTCGAAATCTGAAAGCCTATCAGGTAGCAATTGTTTAATTACAACTTTGGCCTCTGAATACCACGCTTGGTAATCATCTTTGAATTTTGGTAGAGACTTGATATATTCTTTTGCTTTGTCTCCAAGAACCTTCGCTATTTGTTCAGGGAAACAGTCGTTTTGCATCGCAATCAGAAGCAAATCGCCCTTTTCCACCAGCCTTTCTAAATCTTTTTTGTATTTTTCAAGATTGCTTTGCATAATTTATGACCTTTCATATGCATGGCTAACGCAAAGCTGAGGGGCTGGGCAACGATAACCGAAAAACTATGATAAGGGTAAAAACTACCGGTCAAATACTACCTTTCAAAAGCGGCACGGCTTTGCCCAGTCCAACTCCAGCGCCTGGTTATGCCATTTTTCCCTTTATTTACAGTTGGTTGTTGATAAATTCCACAGTGTTAACATATTTGGCTTTAACATCTTCACGCAATGCACTATAGGAGCCAAATAAACTTTCAAACGGGGAGTAAAAATCAACCAAAGGTACAGGCTTTATTGTGAAATTATTTTTAAAAATCTTTGGCCAATTCAATACATATCCGCGTTTAGATTTTTGATTTTTTAGGGGAATATCCCACTCAATAATTGGATGGGTATTTTCAGCTGTTTTCAAAGGTATTGATTTGCTTTTTTGAAAAATATATTTATCAACTGTAATTCCTGCCCATTGCGCTTCCTCCCCTATTTGATAAGCATTTACAAGCGGAACTCCTAAAAACAGACCAAGATCGAGATTAAAAAAGAAGTCACCGTGAGTAATGCCGCCACGTAAAGGGACACAACGGTGTAATGAGTTTGAGAAAAGTTCTGAAGATAATATTAAAATTGAATAAAGGTCTTCGGGCAGATCACTCAACGTGAAAATTATTATTGTGTCTGAAAATATAAATGTTTTTACACGGTCTTTGATAACATGCCCCGAGGAGACTATTTCGATAGAGATTTCATAAATTCTTTCTTTCGCCGCATTTAAATCACTTAATGCACCCCATGCTTCATCTTGATTTCTGAGAACAGCCGCCTTCATTCCAAGCATGTCGAAGTGTGCAACGTATCTTGCGTCTTTTCTACTCATGAAAGTGTTTCGCCTGTTAGTTTTGTCTGGGGCATAACATCGGAGCTCGCCTGCCGGAATCCGTGCCAGTTTTTTGGCGCGGGTTAGGGTCAGCGTGAAGCGATTTGTTAGACATTCTTAGTTTTTGCAATCCATACGAAATGCATTCTTTCTTTGCTTATTATAGAATTCTCAAAAAAAGAAATAAATATTCCAAGCCGATGATTTCCATCCAATGGATGATATGGACTTGTAAGACGGTAACCATTGAGCAATGACATATTGTTGTCTGGATTATAAAGTAATATGGGTGCGATTGGCCATGTAAACTGTTCTTCGAAGTGTTTCTTGATATCATCTGTATGTTTTGCTTTGATTCCCGATTCAAAATGTGCTTTGTTTATTTGCACTTTTTCATTCTTTTGGATTCCTGAAAGAGAAATTTTTCCCGAGTTCCATTTCTCTTTTTCAAATTGCAAAGTCGGATAATCAAGCCAAGCATAATCATCAATGTCTTGTCTGCAATGTCGATAAAACCATTGCAAAAGAACTTCTTCAGGGAAATTAGGAAGAATTTTTTTCATTTTTTCACAATATTCTTTTTCATTTTCTAAATATTCATCTGTTGATGAGCGTTTTGGGAAATATATGTTTTTTGCTTGCATTATCGGTTGAGTTTTATTTTTCATTTTTTTCTAATTTCTCAAAAGCCAGACAATTAACGCCACACCTTTTACATTTGAAATATTCCCACACACGCTATTTAAACCTTTTTGCTTGTAATATATGCAGTAAGGATAGCAACTATTGGTGTCAATATTTGTATGAAAAAATCATAAACTCCAAAACCCGCCTGACTGGTTACAGGAATCATAACAGATAATCTCCATACGGTAAATAATATTAAAACACTAGAAAAAGTATAGAAGACAATATTTTTGCTATAATTTTTGAAAATTTTGTTAACCCCAATTATAGTGAAATATGAACCTACTCCTGGAGAGACTAGCGTCCTGAAAGCATCTTGAACAAAATTTCGATTATCTCTCAAGGTGTCTAATAATTTCAATGCCAAATCAAAGAGAAACCAAACGATTACAAATATAAATATTGCCAATATGGAGGCTAGAATCGATTTTATTATTTTCATGTTTAATTTTTAATTATGTCTAACGACTGAACTCACTGGTTTTTACGTAGCGGAGCGGAGTAAAAATCCAGTGCAGTGATTTGATAATAATTAAGGCCCCCTCGCGGGCTAAGTCTTGATAGACTTTCCTAAAAGGGTTGGAATGGACCAACACCTTAACTAAA
>JAIORP010000189.1 GCA_021108075.1 Candidatus Omnitrophota bacterium
AAAATGAGAGATATTTCATTTGAACCTCCTCGATGAAATTTTTTTATAATAAATTGTTTCTCAATTTGTGGCGCGATAGGACATCTTATTGGGAGAAAAAATATTTTGGGAAAAAACAAAAAATACCCTTTCTTAATTTAACATATGACGGTTTAATCAGCAATGACTTGAGGGTATTTCTTTCTGACTTTTTTCTACCTGTGGTGGTTTCGACTATTGCTGTCCGACAGCTTGGATAATCTTGAAATATCTCAGGCTAACATAAATCAATTAGGATTAACTAAAAAAATTATTAAAAAGTCAGATCTATCATCAGGCCGGTAACGTCCGAATCGCTCCAGTCGCAGTCTGTCCCGTCGCTGACGCTCTTGAATTCATAAAACAGTTCATCGCCGACATGTTCAGTCAGATCGCCTATGAATCCGGTTTACAGGCTGTCTTTAACAAACTCGACCATGTCAGCAGCGAAACATTTTGGTAAGGGAAAAAGAATATCATAAAATTTTTATGGCTCTTTAAAGTTTTAAGTGGGTAAATGTGGATAATACCAAATCCATTAATAAACTGCTCTATCTTAATTCTGATATTCTCGCTAAATCGTCGAGAAAAGCAGAATTGGTGTTGGTCATTATTTAATGGAATTGGTATAATTATACTTAACGGATTGTCCTCCTGGCTTGCAGACCGGGTCATAGTGGATATTTAATTTCCAAAAGAGATTCCTGTCTCCGCTTCGCTCCACAGGAATGACAAAAACGGAGTGTCATTCCTGCGTAGGCAGGAATTATTTTTGATGCTGGGATTGATGTTCGAAAATCAAAAACGCCAAAATTATACCAAATCCATTAATAAATTGTTCTATCTTAATTCTGAAAAACAGAATTGATTTTGGTCATTATTTAATGGAATTGGTATTAATGAACGCTTAAATATAATTTGAATGGATACTCACCCACAACATTTGACAATATCCCGTTTTTTAATGTAAAAACAGACCGGTTATTTTTTTGACTGTTATTTATTTTAATGTTAGTATTACAAATAATTCTATCAACTGCTACGGACTACTGTCCGGGGATCTAAACCTGAATTAGAATTCAGTTTAATGCCATAAAGGGCTTTCCCGTCTCATGTCTATTTTTCTAGAAACAAAAGGGAATAATTATTAACAATAATACGGAGAAAAAAATGAACAAAAAACTAAAAAAATTTTTTGCTACCTGGTTACTTCTGTTTGGCGTTATTTCTATCACATCATGCGCGCCCACAACCTTTGTACGAACGATGCGGCCGGGATGGAATACAGTGGAAGTGCGCGAAGAGTTAGAATATAATCAGGCTTGGAATTCTGTTGTCGATCTTATTTCCAAAGAATTTGATATTGAAATTATTTCGAAGGAAGATGGATATCTCAGGACTGGATGGCTATATACTTGGACAGGAAAGTTGAAAGAAGGTTATAAAGTTCGGGCTATAATAAAATTTTCTCCTGACAGAAAAATGGTGGAGATTAAAAGTGACGCTCAATATTATTCCAGCGGAGTACTGGGAATGGGTCAAGGATGGGTCATGGGAATAGATGAGCGGCTAATAACAACTCTCAGAACAGATGTCATGGGAAAAATTGGCAGGGTTACCCGATAAATTGTTTTTTTCCCGGCTCTGAACAGCAATCCATTAAAAATAAAAATTAAATCAATGGGTAAAGGAATCCTCAAGGTGTTCCCGAAAATAGCGCTTAATTTAATAGAATTGATATCATTAAATTAAGCGCTATTTTTTATTCTGTATCGTCCTGTCTTTCATCTTTCAATTCCCTGAAGAACTGAATCCCTATTCCCGATCCGGAAACAGAGCCATAGGTCGCTGTCCCGGAAACAGATTCAAGGGTTGGTGTCGAAAAAGGTATTACAGTCACACTTTCCACCTGGTCGTCGGTTACAATGATCGTCGCACGTCCTTCTGTCATAATGCCCGGCTGAGATATTGTATCACTGGTCGCGGAATTGTCACTGATGCCCTCTTCCAATGTAACTGTAAAAATTGTTGAATCATCTCTGGTGATGATATCGCCTTCCTCATCAATGATGGCAA
Organism: Candidatus Omnitrophota bacterium; assembly: GCA_021108075.1. Lineage (GTDB taxonomy): Bacteria > Omnitrophota > Gorgyraeia > Zapsychrales > Zapsychraceae > JAIORP01. The sequence goes on from JAIORP010000189.1 coordinate 2,095, forward strand.
CGGTTAATGATAAATCTCCAACAGGTCCCTGGCTGGAAAAAACTTTAATACTGGCCTCCTTAATGGTCACCGGATCAGAACTCCCTGACACATCGGAGTAAGCCGTATCTGTAACGCTGATTGCTGTATCTTCAACAGCGGATGTACCGTTGATTGAATCAAAACTAACTGTACCCGCATCTTTGGCTAAAAAGGTGTAATATTCTGGCAAGCTTAATCCAGGTCCCGCGAATCGAATCATCCCCCCATAATTACTCAGGGTACTTTCTTCAAAATCTCTTGCTGTAACCGTGAGAGTGAATTCTTCATCCAAATAATAGAATGTCCTGGCTGGTGGTGGATCTGAAAGTGTTAAAACAAAATCTTTAGGGACAAAATTAACGCTTGAGCTGGTGCCTGTTTGCGTATCAAGGGTCGCGTCCGTTACGGTGAATGTGACCGCGCCCCATTTATCATAAATCAATTCCTCCAGCTCAGCTACGCCGTTCGTCCAATAGTCTGCCGTGAGCGTATCCGGGTTCAGAGATCCAGACTGGTCTGTCGCCGGCGACAAATAATCTACAGTCAGATCCGCTGTCCCTCTGTAGTTAGGGCAGGTTTGCGCGGAAGAGTTCATTGCTGTTACTGTTAAAGCAAAAGGTTTGCCCACCGTATGCGTTTTCGTCCCGGCTGAACTCATATCTAACCCGGTAACAACCGCGGTAAAGTCATATGGCACAACCAGGGTATTATTTGAGGTGCCGTTTTTATTAGGGTCGGCCGCCTTACACGCGGTGATGGTGATGGTCCCGCAATCCGAAAAACATTGGTCCGTGATGGTTGCTACTCCATTCACGAAGGTTGATGTGCTTGTTACACAAAGCGTGCCAGAACCGGTATCGGGGGACACGTAATGGACTGTTATATCAACAGGATCAAAATAATTCGTGGAAATCTGGCCGTTGTCACCGATAGCTGTAATCGTCAAGGTAAACTCTGTTCCCGCGACCTGGGGAGAATCCGTTTCGACCAAAAAAGTGTTCACCGCGGAATTGATGGTCTGTTGCTGAGATGTATTTGTCCAGCCTTGTGAAGGATATTCAGAGGCGGTTATGGTCGGCGTTCCGACAATAGAATCTTTGTAATAAAACGACGCTGATGATTTTCCGGCAGAAATTGTGATCGTCAATAAATTATTACTGCTCCAGTTGGAGGGATTACCTTCAGGGGCAAATTGTCCTCCCATGGAAGTCGTATCAAGCTCGATATCTGTATCCACGGAAACCACTTTCGCGTTACCCCCTGTGTCTTGTGTCTCTATTGTCATTAGAACTGATGTTTGATTTTGAATAAGTGTTTGAGATAGCGTTGTAAAAGTAAGTTGAGAAATAACTGTGTCTTCTAACAAAAGACTTGTCCCCGGTTCAGTTGAAACATATTTGCGCACCAAAAAATCATCGACATATAGATCTTCTGTTCTATAACACAAAAGGCCAGGCCTTCCAAACGCGTAAGTTGTGTCGTTATAGCTATTTATCTGTATGTCATCTTCAACAAGCGAATATAAAGAACCATCAATATAAAACTGATACGAATGATAAGATGTCAAAGATAAGCTTCTACTCTGAAAATTTACAGCTGACCAGGAGTTATATCCGCTATTGTTCCGATATAATACGGCTTGATTAGAATATATCCAAAAGCCGATCCCATAATCTCCGACAGGAGTCGTTAATGTCTCATGTCTTCCAATATGATAATGTCTGTTATTTACGTCTCTTATCTTTACATGTATTGCCATGTTTCCCATACTTGGAATATTTGCTAATACCGGCCCTTCACCACTGCCTTCAGGCGTTAACCTCATAGCTTGACTACCAGAATAATTCACAATAAAAGGAGATACATATGCCGCGTCCCATATCCATCTATCCGACGTTAAACTTCCCAGTGAATACGATTCAAAATCATCAAAAGCTTCGAAGGTGGCTTCCCCACTAGAACCCGCGGAAGCTAGATTATTCCCATAATACAAATAAATATCTTTGCTCGAAGAAGCGGGTATTGACGGGACTTTAATCCAAATCCTTGTGGTAGCCGTATTCATGCCTGATTCAATCCAATAAGAAATCGGGGTTAAATCATCCGAATCTAAAAACCTGATATCAGCTCCATCAGCTTGCATCTTGCCATCAGTCACCAAGGTGGCTGTATCCATAATAAGTTGAATCTGATAACCGGATAATATTTCTGGTATGAAGTTAGTAATAGTAACAGCTCTTTTGTATTTACCGACAAGCTCAACAACCAGAACAGTTATATCCTGACTGGCATCGGTCCATTCTTGTGACGGGGTTTCTGAAGCAGAAATAGTAAATGTACCGACTGTTGAATCACGATAATAAAAACTAACTGAATTATGACCGCTACTGATGGTCACTGATGTGATAAATTCGGTAAAAGATGCGTTGAGACTAAATTGCCCGCTCTCAGAGCCAGAACCAAGATTAATGATTGTATCACTTGACACATTTTGACTCGCGCCAGTATCATCTTGAGTTTGTATCGTAATTATCGAAGAGGCTCTATCTTCATATATTGTCTGCTCACTGGTAGTAAAAGCTAATTTCGTAATTGGTAAAATCAAATTAACTGTTGGTTCAGGATCAGCATACTTCCGTACAAAAAAATTATCTAAATAGGTGTCTTCCGTCCGATAACACATAAGAGCCGGCCTACCGGAAGTGTACGCGCCATTACTCGCGCTATTTACCTGCGTATCATCTTCATAAAGAGTAAAGGTCGTACTGTTAACAAAAAGTTGATAAGAATGATAAGTTGTAAGCGATGTTGTTCGCGATTGTGAATTGACAGAAGTCCACGAATTGTAACCCGCATTATTTCGATACAGCACTGTTTGATTAGGATATATCCAAAATCCAAGTCCATAGTCGCCAACCGGTGTCGTTAAGGGTTCCAGTCTTCCGATATGAAAATGTTGATTATTTACATCTTTCATTTTCACATGTATGACCATATTACCCATACTTTCAACATTAGCAAGAATTGGGCCCTCACCACCACCTTCCGGAGTCAACCTCATTACTTGAAGGCCATTATCGTCAACAATCGCAGGAGAAACATAGGCCGCGTCCCATACCCAATCATTTGAACTTAAAGCCCCAAGCGCGTAACTATCAAAATCGTCGAAGAAAACAAATGTATTTACTCCACTGGATGCGGCTGAAGCTGACGCGTTGCCATAATACATATAAACATCTTTACTTGAAGACGCCGGGGTTAAAGGAACCTTAATCCAGATTCTTGTCTCACTGGTATTCATGCCCGATTCAATCCAATATGGAAGTGGTGTTGTCCTATCTGAATCAATAAACCTGATGTCATCGCCATTAATATTCATTTTGCCCATTGCTACTAAAGCGGCAGTATTAATCCTAAGCAAAATTTGATAATCAGTAAGGGCGCCCCCTGAGGAATTATTTATACCTACAGTCGCGTTGTAATTCCAATCATTAATATCTTCTTCAAAAGATTGCCCAGAATATGTAAGAATGGTTATAGTCTGACTGGCATCGGTCCAACCTTGTGATGGATTTTCAGACGCTGAAATGGTATAGACCCCCGCGATAGAATCTCTATAATAAATATTCACAAAACTTGTATCTTGAGCAATCGTTACTTGAGTCATTGGAGTGAACGGAGAGTCTGTCAAACTAAACTCACCTGTAGCAGAAGTCGTATTAAGATTAAGCGTGACCGCGCTTGATATCGCGGTTGTCAGGCTTTCTTCAGATTGAGTTTCAATAGTAACAACTTCCGAAACCTGATTTTTTGTTACTTGCTGTTCTGACGTTGTAAAGACTAATTTTTCAACGGGAAGAAATATTTGAGTTGTCGGTTCTGTCGTCGTGTATTTACGAACAAAAAAATTATCGACATAGGTATCTTCGGTGTTATAACACATTAGTGCTGGTTTACCATTAGCGTACGTTCCATCACTCGCAGCGTTTATCTGGACATCATCTTCATAGAGTGTAAAGTTTGTTCCATCTACTAAATATTTGTAAGAATGATATGTCGTTAAAGATATACTTCTTGATTGCGCGTTGACAGATGTCCATGAATTGTATCCGACATTATTTCTATACAAAATTGAACGGGCAGAATATATCCAAAAGCCAATACCATAATCACCCACCGGGATTGTTAATGGATCAAGCCGACCTATATGAAAGTGTCTATTATTCGCGTCCCTCATTTGCGCATGTATTGCCATATTGCTCATACTCGCGATATTAACAAGGACAGGGCCTTCACCATTATTTTGTGGAGTCAATCTCATTGCTTGACTGCCACCATCATCTACTATAGATGGAGATACATTGGCCGCTTCCCAAATCCAATTTGCTGTAACTAAAGCACCTAAGCCGTAAGACTCAAAATCATCAAAAAACTCAAAAGTATTAGGTCCATTTGATTGGGCAACTGCCGCCGCGTTGCCATAATATATGTAAATCGATTTTAATCCTGCCGGACAGTCAACTTTAATCCAAATATTAGTAGACGTAGTATTTATTGTATTTGTTTCAATCCAGTAATCAAGGAGAGTTGTATCATCATCTTTGGTTTCGGTGAACCGAATATCTTTTCCATCAGATTCCATTTTTCCTGCGGATATCAATGACGCTGTATCTAATGTCAAGAGCACCTGGTGGGCATTAAGGGCCCCTCCGGAACCATTAGTGATCTTAACTTCAGCTTCATAATCCCACGCGCTCATATCTCCCGCAAAGACACACTTAGAGACAAGGATAAAAAGGATTAGCAATATAAGGATCTTTTTGATCATTCTATATCCACTTCTTGCTTTCTCAACTCTCATTTTTTCCACTGCCTTTTTTATTCTTCGTCATACCCTTCATCTTTCAATTCCCGAAAGAACTGAATCCCTATTCCCGGACCGGAAACAGTGTCATAGGTCGCTGTCCCGGAAACGGATTCAAGGGTTGGTGCCGAATCAGGTATCACAGTCACACTTTCCGCCTGGTCTTTGGTTACAATGATCGTCACACGTCCTTCTGTCATAATGCCCGGTCGGGTTAATATTATTTCATATTCAATGCACCCATATCAGCATCATTTTGATAATAACGGCATTTGCGATATCGATAAAAAACGCGCCGACTAGTGGTACGATAATAAATGATTTTGGAGAGGCTCCATATTTTTTTGTGACTGCGGTCATATTGGCAATCGCTGTTGGAGTTGCTCCTAGCGCGAGGCCCGCATACCCCGCGGACATAACAGCGGCGTCATAGTTTTTACCAATGAGACGAAATAGAACAAATATTGTAAAAAGAGTAACAACAATGACCTGCGCCAATAATATAAAAATAATTGGAAACGCGAGGTCGACAAGAGTCCAGAGTTGTAAACTCATAAGCGACATAGCGAGAAAAAGCCCCAAACTCAATTCTGAAACAAGTGCTAATGTTGGGGTGCCGTCTGGCCACTGCATTTTGGGTAGAATGTGCGGGCCAATATTGGTTAATACAATCCCTCCAAAAATACAAGTCACAAAAACAGGCAACTGAAAACCCAAACCCGCGAGGAAATCATGCAAATATGTTCCAATACCTACCGCTACACTTATGATCAAAAGCACTGAAAGCATTGCATCGACATTGATAAGACGCGATGTATCGTGTTTCACGCCGATTGTTACCTCCTCATCTGTTTGTGACTTGAGCTTATAGCGACTTACTAAAAATTTAGCGATTGGCCCACCAATCAAACCGCCCAGCACAAGACCAAATGTTGCACAGGCAATACCGATTTCCATAGCATTCTCAACCGCGTATGAATTTTTAAGAATTGGCGCCCACGCGATCGAAGTTCCATGCCCTCCACTTAAGGCGACAGATCCACCTAACAACCCGATCGTCTGGTCAATGCCTGTCATATAGGCGACACCAATGCCAGTGACATTTTGGATAAAAAGATAAACAACCGCGGCAAACAAAAAAATTACTAATGTTTTTCCCCCCTCAATTAAAGTTGAAAATCGAGAAGTAAGCCCGATGGTCGTAAAAAAAATCAATAAAAGCACATCACGTTGATAAAGAGAAAAATCTATCTGGACATTAAACAAATAATGAATGATTCCCACAAAAACCGAAGCAAATAATCCACCACTTACGGCCTCTGGAATATTATAATCACGGAAGACCGATATTTTTTTATTAAGAAATTTACCTAAGAATAATACAAGAATGGCGAGAATGACTGTTTGTCGTGTATTAAATATCATATGATAAATTGTACCAGAAGCCTTGATGATTGAATAGCTAGATATGGAAATTTTAATTAAATAACAACGGGCGAAACCCTATTCCCCATCATTTGCAATATTTCATGATACAACAACTAATACCAAAACCGATTCTAATTTTCCCGACGCTAAGGCAAGAATATCAGGATTAAAATAGAACAATTCATTAACCCGGAAAATGAATTTGGTATCGCAAAGCCATTGCAAGCATATTGCTCACAACGGCTTAAAATATTAACTCCCCAAACGGACGTTTTTTGCAACTATTTGTTGTCTAAATTAAATAAAAACAGCAGGAGAAACACTGAATCGCTTTGCCAAAAGTTTAATTTGTCTCATATTTAACTTCCTCTTACCGCTCAAGATTTCCGATACAACTCCTTGGCTCCCGATCTCTTTGAGGTCACTTTGCTTAATACCATGCTCAGCCATAAGATATTTTAAGGATTCGTCAGGTGATCCTTCTGGCTCTGCATAATGTTGATTCTCATAATTTTCAATAACAACAGCTAAAACTTCCAAAAGAGATGATAGCGGATGCTTTTCATCTTCGCCTACAGTATCAATCAATTCATCCAACAGATGAACCGCTCGATTATATTCTTTATCATTATGTGGAACCGTAAGTGATTTTGAAACCTTCGGCCAAACCTTAACTGCTTCTTTAAACCTAATACTAGTCATCATCAATTACTCCTTCCATTTACCTTCATTATATTTTTCATGCGTAAGTATATGCCTAATATAAACCATTTGTGTATTGTAATGAATTGCTACAATCAATCTCGCTTTATTACCTCCAATATTAAAAACCGTGAATTTCCCTATCTGATCAGCTGTCTTAAATGTTTTTCTTAAAGCATTAAATGATTTATAAGAACTCAGCTTAATCGTTCTATACCAATGATCCAATCCCGCTTTAGTGGTCGGATGCTCTCTTCCAAAATTTAATAATGGTTTACGTTTAATAACTCTCATTAGCTTACCTGAAGTATATCTCATTTTGAGATATTGTCAATGGATTATTTTTAAAAAGGCGCTACAACTGTCTATTAAGCCAGAAAAAACCGGGCAGGATAACTATTGGTGGAGATCCCCTGATTATACCAATTCCATTAATTAATGACCAAGACCGATTCTGCTTTTCAGGATTAAAATAGAACAATTTATTAATGGATTTGGTATTACTTCATAAATCCGGCAAAAAACCTTCTTCTTGAGATGTCATAAGTTATTTAATTAAAACCTCTTGTGAAAAACGACACCATTCTTTCGGGTTTATCCCCGCTTGTCCCGGTTTGTCCTATTGATTTATTGACAGAATGGAGTATACTTTATTAATATTTCGAATTCAAACCATTATAATTTGGAAGACACAATATGATAAAAATATCTAAACAGCACATACTGACCGTCAGCCTATCAGCACTGTTATTCACAGGATGGAGCGCTGTTCCATCGGCGCAGGCTGACAGCCTGCAACTCCAGGCGACGGATGACACGTATATAAAAAATACCGCCCCTTTGAGCAATTTCGGCAATTTTCCATCCGGGGCTACCCGACACCAGTTAGAACTCTACCATGCCGGAGCGACAGAAACACAGACGCTGTTAAAATTTGATCTATCCGCGATCCCTGATGGGGCCCAAATCACAGGGGCCACACTTTCTCTGCATACCCGGGGCAACCCGACCCGCGCGACCAACCTTGAACTCTACCGCAATTCAAACGACAATTGGTATGAAGACACCGCCACCTGGTATAATTATTACACCCCCGAACATGAGACAACATTATTGTCCAGCGTCAATGAAGTAACGGAATTGCAATACTATACCTGGAACCTGAACATCGCTGAGTGGAACTATGGAATGGACTTAAACGATGACGCGTTAAGTTTTATCTTGAAGTTCGGATTACCCGGAAACCCCAAAGGGCGTCTAGCGAGATTTCATTCGTCGGAAGTGACCACCCCATACCCCTTACTCGATATCCAGTATACATATGCCCCCGAACCGGTCAGCACAGTGTTATTCCTGTCCGGCGCTCCGCTTTTGGGCTTTGGCATGTTCAGAAAAAAACGCCCTTAATCATCTGAAAATATACCGATTAAAACAAAGAACGGTTGTGTTCTTCCTCTCTGATAATACCCATTCCATTAAATAATGACCAAAACCGATTCTGCTTTTCAGAATTGAAACAGAACAATTCATTAATAGTTTTGATACAAACACGCGGAAGAACGCCTGCTTCATCAGCGGATCCTTTCATCTTAATACCGTTAATAACCATTTTGAGATCATATAGCCGCTGAACACCAGGACCAAACCACCGACATTACTGATCAAAATGTTAGCCATGGCCGCGCTCGTCTCATTCGATTTCATCAGATTCAGATTCTCCAGACAAAAAGATGAAAATGTCGTAAATCCTCCGAGGAGTCCGATAAAAATAAAATAGCGCCAATGGATATCAATCAGCGAGCCTTCAAAAATACCCCAGGACAAGCCGACCAAAAAAGCTCCGCTCAAATTGACGATCAAGGTCCCCCACGGAAAGATCCCTTTAAAATAATACACGGCCAGCCCTGAAGCCGAATAGCGCAGCAATGCTCCGGCTGCTCCGCCGACGGCAATCGCGATATACTTCATTCTGTTCCACCCTTTTAAAAAAATGACTGTTACACCAAAACCATTCAATAATTACCAAAAAATTTCATCTTTTTTGCGGACGCTTTTACGCGAATAGCGGGGAGAAATCAGCAGAATTATTTATTTGATTTTGTCTCGCTATTTGTACAATTATTTAATAGAATTGGTGTTATTATTTCGTGTTGTACATATGCACATCCCGTTGCGGGAAAGGAATCGTGCACCCTTTTTTTTCTAATTCGATTTTTCCCTTTTCCGTCACATCAAAATAGACGTCCCAATAGTCAGCAGGCTTAACCCAGGGACGGCACACGAGGTTGACACTGCTATCACCCAACTCCGCGACAGCTATGGTCGGTTGAGGGTTCGCCAGGATCCGCTTATCCTTTTTAACAACATCCTGTAAAGCCGCTTTGGCTGTCGCGATATCGTCATCATAAGAAATCCCAAAAACCAGGTCCACACGGCGCTTCTTAAGGATCGAATAGTTGATAATCTTATCTTCCGTTATCTTCGAATTCGGAATAATCACCCGGCTGTTGTCCAGGGTCTTCAGGGCGGTGTTAAAAATTTGAATCTCAAGCACGATGCCTTCCGCCCCGCCGGTCTTAACAAAATCCCCGACCTTAAAGGGTTTAAAAATGATCAACATCACTCCTGCCGCGAAATTGGCGAGGGAACCCTGCAGGGCCAGGCCGACCGCCAGGCCAGCCGCGCCCAGGACCGCGATGATCGACGCTGTCTGAACACCCAGCTTGTTTAATGAAGCAATGATCACAAAAACCATCATTCCAAAAAAAACAATATGATGCATAAAGGAAACCAGGGTCTGTTCAACACCGGCCTTTTTCATGACGCCTTCAATAATCGTTGTTACCAGTGAAGCGACCCAACGCCCGACGATAAAAATAAGCACAGCGGCCAACAGGTTAAAGCCGTAGGTAACCAGGTACTCATAAATTTTACTGAAAACTTCTTCCATTTCAACCTCCTTATTTTGATAGCGTCGCTCATGAGATCAACGGCATCAAACCGACTTATCCGTGCCATCATACCCACTCCATTAAATAATGACCAAAACCAATTCTGCTTTTCAGGATTGAAATAGAACAATTAATTAATGGATTTGGTATCATTATTCATATTTTTTCCCTTTGTGCTCGATCCAACCGCCCTCCCGTTCCCCCTGGGGATCTTTATGCGTCCAATGAATAACGCCTCCCTCGGCATTCCATTCATATTCACCTTTAAACATGACCGTATCATTCTTTTTCAGTTGTTTAATCGGATCGGAGAGATCAATATTATGGCTGATCAATAGTGTCATTCTATTTTTTAACCGGACCACAAAACGTTGATGCCGGACACCGCGCGTGTCATCCGGAAGAATATCCACGACTGTACCGATGGAAATGACCATCAGGTCCGATTTTTTCTCCTCAAAAGCCCGCTTAATCAAATCATTTTGCGGATTTAACGGTAACATTTCTTGATCGGATAGCTCTTGACGTTGGGGCGGTGTCTTGTCTTTCCTCAGTTCACAACCCCACACAGAGAAAAGGCTGATCCCGAACAGGACGAAAACAATGCCCCTCCCCGGTAAAAATGACCTTCCACTTATAGTCGTCATATTTATCCCCCTCTTTTTCTTCTTCCGTGTCAATCGTGTTAAAAAAACATAAGAAACACCAAAACTGCTTCTGCTATTCTCGACGCTTTATCGAGGATAGCACCCTTTATGTTATGATATACTTTCAGGTCATTATAACTTAAATAAATTGCACGTGAAAATTTATAGTGTTTTTTTGCGGGATGACAACATTTGTTTGGAAGGCATCCTGACTATTCAACTTTTATTCGAACAAAAAAATATATAAACCCGGTAAACGGAACATATGCGGCCATATATTTTCATGGAATGATATTACAGGGGCGATAAGACAAACGAAGAAAAGATCGAATAATGCATTGCCTTTTTCAGGAAGTCTTCTAAAATAAAAATTTAACCCTTGAATGTCCATTTTTTGTTATGCCAAAAAGAATCAAAGCGAATCTCAATCTGACGATAAAACCGAACAATGCGCCCATCGCCTGGCAAACTTTTTGCGATACCCACCCGCCATTCTCGATTGCGCTGGATGGATATGTCCGTGAAGCGCCTAAGTTCAGCCGAAAAGGGCCCTGGGCCAACTTCAATCACCATGAGGATGTGGACCGCCTGGCCACGCGTTCAACCTGCGCTCAAATATTGATCGCTATCCGCCAGGGATTATTCGACTGCTTCCAGGAAAATAACACCCCCATAGCGCATGTGTTTGTCAACGATTGCGATGAAGATGTCTGCCTGTCCTGGTATCTCATTAAAAATTTTTTTCTGATTGAACAGGAAATCCCTGCCCCGATCAGCAAACTCGTTATTATCGAAGATTTGCTCGACGCGACCGCTGGAGCTTACCCATTTAAAATCCGACCGTCGGAGCTTCAAAACATCGAATGGATTTTCGACCCTTACCGCAGATTCAGACTGAACGGCGGGCTGGAGAATAAAAGGGTGGACGAATATCAGGACATATTGAATAAAATTGAACGCCGCATCAAACGATATCTGAACGGTAAAGGCGGTAAAGTCGTCTTAGACACACGCTATAAAAAAATCGGCGGCTCTGAGGAATGGGTATTGCTTGAAGAAATCGGAGCCCATGGCCGGACCGGGGCCTATATGGACGGTGTCCGCGCGTATGTGGCTGTCCGTCCTAAGTCGAAAAATCATTGGGTCTATACGATCGGGCGCATGTCGCCTTTTGTCCCTTTTCATATTGGTAAAATCATACGCCATCTCAACAAAATTGAAGGCAATAAAGAAGATCTTTGGGGCGGGGCGAATACCATCGGAGGAAGTCCGCGCGTCAACGGCAGTAAAATCCCTCCCAAAGATTTGGAGAAGTTGATAAATGACATTATCAAAGACTGAAATTGACGAAGGACAACACATCAAAGGAGCACTCAATGGCATTCGCTGACCCTTCCCCGGATTGCATTCACATTCGGGACCTAAGCTTACGCTGTATTATCGGCATCTACAAAGAAGAACGTCGCGAGAAACAAGATGTCGTCATCAATCTCGTTCTGTATTGCGATTTGCGCGAGGCGGGTGAAGGTGATGATTTAAAAAATAGTGTGGATTATAACCTGGTCACAAAATCAATCATCGCTTTTATTAAAACATCTTCTTTTGGTCTGATCGAATCCCTGGCGGAACATATCGCGCGCATCTGTTTAGACCACGAAAAAATTCAGGCTGTCCGCGTTACCATTGACAAACCCGGAGCACTACGCTCCGCCCGTTCCGTCGCCGTCGAAATCCTCCGCCAAAAATGATGGTGTCACAATTTTCCGGGTTAACGGTCGAACCATTTGAAAAACCGGAAAAAAGGATTTCCATCAGAATCGACCTGATCATGCAAAAACCCCAAAGCAAATGGGTGGAACATTTTCTGCGGATTATGGACATGCATCATCCAGATTGTGGACGCTAAACTTAACACCTCTTCGGTGGGGGCATACCAGCCAAACCCTGTTGCCCGGCACGCGCTACGGCCTTTGCCTGATGCATAGGGCCAGGCCAGATGCTGGTCATCAACATGAAGCATGCGGCTCAGACAATACCGCCGCATTTGATCTTCATCAATTTCGACCTCACTGGCATAAGTGGATTCATTAGACTGATAATACACCCGTAATAAACGTGTCGCCAATATCGCCCCCGCAGTCCACTCATAACTGATCATGGGCTGGCGGCCAAGCGCGCGCCAATTTGTGAAATCGACGCCGTGGAGAGATTCATCCTGATAAAATCCGGCCTCTGTTTTTGTCTTTCTCCAGATATCGATGGCCATACCCGGCGATTCAAACCACTCATCAATCAAGTCAGGACCAAGGACACAGATCGCCCATGTTTGACAGTCTGTGGCAAAGCGGGTGTTGTGTGTCCATTTGCCATCGGCATGAACCATTCCCGTGGCAAACATATTTTTCTTCCGGTCAAACACGTTTCTTAAATAATCACTGATATCCTCACGGGCATCTTCGTATTTCATCTCTTGCGTTATACGGAACAGTTGTTCAAAAGCGGCCCACCAGGAGATATTGTTTTCGGTCGAAATGGTATTGTACCAAATCGTTCTTTGCTCCGGGTCCAAACCTTCTTCCTTCGTGTGATGCGTACCCCTGGGAGCCATGCGCACGCCTCCTGTCATGGGGTCCTGCAGATAAAGCGCGCCCAGGGCAATATGCCGGGCGATATCAAGGGCCTTTGAATCATCGGATTTTTGATAATAATAAATCAGGGCTAACACAAGCCAGGCGTTCTCGCCGGCAAAAGGATACCAATCGCACCAACCATTCGGAAAATGGGCTTCATCCGCATAGACTTGATTCAAATGATAATGCCCATCCTTGTTCGTCATTCTGAAGAACCAATAATCATGTTGACGGCCGGCATGCGGACCATACGCGTACGGGTGAGCGGAAATATGGCTGGGATTGAAGTAGGCTTTGAGTTCCAGCGTCGGTGCGGCCCCGATATAACCGCGATCTAAGGCCCGCACGATAACGTCAACGCGATGGTACAATTCCTGTTGCGTCCAGAACATCATGGCGTTTGCCACATCATACATGTTGGCACCCAAACGGAGAGCCGTCCATTCCAGCTTATCGGACGTTAAACGATAAACGCGCTCGTGTTGATCCGGAGGGATCCAAAAACTACCGGGAAAGCCGGTGCCTTCATCGGTATTCTGCCCCATCCAATCAACAACATGTCGCGGATTAATAATATAAGGATTTGCCATAAAAAATATCAGTCGTAAAAGTTAGAACACAACAAAATAAATTTAAATTTCGCTTTTATCATATTATAATTTTAATTTAATAATACCAATTCCATTAAATAATGACCAAAACCAATTCTGCTTTTCAGAATTAAAATAGAACAATTTATTAATGGATTTGGTACAACTTATAAAAAAATGGATCTTTTTCCCGATTATCCTGTCGCGACGCACGCGGCCCGCGTCCTCACAACCGCTCGAATCCTGTCACTCCATTGAACCCGGGCGGGGCCCGACTTTATCATTGGACCGTCCAAACGCCGGCCCTGAAGACCGCGGACCGGTCTTTTTAAGGTCGGTATCCGATGCCGAAAGTGGCTTCGAAAGTGGCTTCGAAACCGCCACAGGACGCCCCAACAGATCAATGTTCTCTAAACGAAACGGTATACGGTATTGCTTCAAGTCATCATACGCAGACAATTCCACCCTGCCTTCCGCGGGGTAAGGATGATCTAAAGAAAAAGTAATTGTTGTCACTCCATTGACAGTGCTGGTCATATTTTGACGAACATTCAATTTTTTCCCGTCGCTATCATAGAAGAACGCCTCTTTAACCGCGGACGCGGGAAAGTCAAGCTCCAGGGAAAATTCATGTTGCCCCTTTTCCCAATCGCTCGGTTTAACCGATTGGACTAAAGCCCCCAGGGCAGTGCCCCGCACACCGGCCGCGAACCGGGTGATCCCCAGATCAACCTGTTTCAATGGTCCCGCGACGTGATAAACCAGCTCGCCTTCGATCAGGGCAATCGTCTGAACATGGCCGGCCGGCAATTCCAGGTTGACATCAAAAATAACCTGCGATTTATCCCCGGAAAGGTGAAAAAAATTGATTGTTCGGCTGAAATCACTTTCAGGCAATAAACTCTCGCCATTATCCGCCACCGCTTTTATTAAATTGCCTTTCTCAACCGACAAGACAGCACCCGGCAATTGCCCGATCAAGGAAAAGGCGAAACCCTTATCATAATTAAATGGACGGATATTGTTCTGCGTGTCGGAATAATGAATGATCCGGACCCCACCGACCTTAAGACTTTTCAGGTTCCCGCCCTGGGCTTGCGGTATCGGAATGAGCGATCCTAAACCTAATGATTTTAAATGTTCGTTGTACTGACTCTTTGCCTGGCCGACTTCAGCCTCATAATCAAACAGCGGCCGCGCGTCAGACCCCATCATGACTTTAATCGGAGCCTTTTCGCCGTACAGAAACGCGTTAAGCTCGTCGTCCATTTCAGGGCCTTCTTTCGCGAACTGGCGGCCTTTCATGACATTCTCCCGCAGCCACTCGTCATCTTGAATCAATTGATCGATAACCTCAAAAAACTTCTGGCCATCAAAAACAACCCTTAAATCCCCATTGTCTAAACGTTCGAAATTCGTGAAGGTTTTTTCAGGGTCCGGCAAACGAAATTGCATATCTATCTTTATGTTCATCATCGTACCCGTCAGCATCGGTTTCATTTGCTGATAACTTTGTCTTTCCTTTTTTATTTTTTCAGCAACCTCTTCTTCTGATAACTCTGTCATCATGGCCGCGCTTAATTCCCGGTCAACCTCCGGTTCCGTTGTTTCATTCCGCAGCTCTAATGTGGCGCCGCCAGCGGGGTTTCGGGTAAAAAGAATTTGCATCATCGTTGACGAAAAACCACCCTGATTGATATTCAACTCATTGACATCATCAAAATAGGCGATCCCGTTAAACGAAATCCGCTGATCCTCCTCCTGTTCAAACGCGATATCTTTCCAGACAGCGACGCCTTCAGAGTTACTGATAATATCTTTGGCCATTCCCCTCACCCTGGCCGCGCCTGTTTCCGTCGGACCCATCCCAAATTGCGTGACCGCCATCTTGATCTGATAGTCCACTTTCCCCGAACCATCCGGGTTAAGGATGTAGTGCTGTTTGGTCTCGATACAGCCGGTTAAACTGAAAATCGAGAGAAACAACACGGACAATAAAAACAATTTCTTTTGCATGATGCCCCCTTTTTTAACTTTACCCGGAAAACGCGATTGGGGAATCGCAACGAGAAGGCAGTCGTTGTTGCAAGCGCACGGCATTACGTGGGTTATTTCGTTAAGCGTATCGAGATACGGTGAACAAAATAATCCCGGGCATAACGCAGCAATCGCGACGGGTTTTGCCTTCGCAGGTGATCCCAATCGCGTTTTCCGGGTTTATATAAATAACTTTTTATAATCCTAGCAGAATACGCGCCAAAATGACATAACAAAATCAATTTCATAAACCGGCAACTTTCACGACAGGCGAAACACGCGGAGACCGGTATTTTTTTTGACAAATATATTGTTTTTTCCCCGATGTTGTATATAATATCACTATCTAATACGGATAAAACAACAAACATTAACCTATCAACAAACAGATCATGGAAAATAACAAGAGAAAACACCAAAGAAAAAGTGTTGAATTCAACGCCCTCTATTCGATTGATGACGGCAAAGATGACCTCTACGACGCTTCGATTGCCAATATGAGCGAAGCCGGCTTATGTTTACGGACAGGCAAAATCGCCAAACGCGATGATCCGTTGATCATCATCATTACGATCGAGAATCATCAGCGGGTTAAAGTACACGCGAAGGTCGCCTGGTGCCAACGGGCCGACCCCCCGCATCCACACACATTGGGTGTTGAGATTGTCGACCCCGTTGACAATAACTTCGACCTCTTGCTGGACATGTATATTAGAGAAACCCGTGTTGAGCAATCGGAAGAATTACCGGAAACCGTGGCATAACTCCTCTATCCTGGTGGCAAGGACTGGCGGATGACCGGTTAAGGCCTTTACCATAATGAATGAACACCAAAGAAAACATGACCGTCTGGAGATTGTCTTAGAAAGCGAGTACACTCTCGGTGACAAAGATGATGAAATTTTTACCGCCCGCGTTTTGAATTTAAGTCCGGAAGGGCTTTGTCTCTCGACGCCGGATCAATTCATTCGGGGAACATCGCTGTCATTGAGCATCAAGCTTCCGTCAGCTGAAACGGTCGACGGAGAAATGACCGACCCCGAAGATGTTATCCTGTCGGTTCGATCAGCGTGGAGTTTAAAGGACCTTTTCACCCATGAATATAAAACCGGGTTTAAAATTCTTGCTCCCTTTCCGGTCAACTTCAACTTGCTGCTGGGCGTTTATAACCGTTTAACCCATCAATCAAGCACTCCGCCGCCTGAAAGTCATTCCAATTAATTCTGGAATAAAACTTTTTTTAAAGAACACCTGAACTCCGCGCTCGTCCCGCCAGAAAAGAGAAACCCTAAGATTATTAATACAAACGACTTGCGGCATGCAAACCGCACAAATAACGCTTTTTTCCATCATTTTCAGCGACCGTTTTTTATAAAAATTTTACTTGACATTTATTTTTTTTATTTTATAATTTATGTATATTTGAAGACACATCAACATACTGAATCTAAAATTAAATCACACTAAGTAAAAGGATATGAAAATGAAAAAATATTTCATCGCGCTTACAATCATGCTCTGTTTAACCTTTAGTTCGAATGCCTGGGCGATCACCGGGTTTTCGTCCTATTTCACGAATGGAGACGGTATTTATGATACATACTCCGGGGATATCAGCGACACGCCCTATTTGTATCTTAAAATTGATGGTCTCCAGGCGAATGAGTCATTCAGTTTAAGTTCCTACTGGGATGACAATGAT
>JAIORP010000016.1 GCA_021108075.1 Candidatus Omnitrophota bacterium
CAAAGAAAAGAGTGTTTAAAGTTTTTTCTCAAATGCTATTTTTCAGTGCCCCCTATTTACGCCGAGCCAAGAGTTGTTACGGATCTAAAAGATTGTACCTTTTATCATACGATGGATATCCCTGGATATGGAATTGTAGAAGGTGAATTTGATCTTCAGGATGGCGTCGATGCATATTTAGGAAACGAAAATTTTAATGGTAAACGCGTACTTGAAATCGGGCCTGCAAGCGGATTTCTTACTTTTAACATGGAGCGTAAGGGCGCGGATGTTGTGGCCTGTGATCTTTCTGAGAAGCAAGAGTGGGATATTGTTCCTTATTGTCAATACGATTATAAAAACTTTGCCGAGAAACGCCGTGAAGGTATGACAACGATTAATAACGCTTTTTGGTTGGCGCACAAGGCGTTTAACTCCCGGGCTAAAGTGGTTTACGGCTCGGCCTATGAGATTCCCGAGGCAATCGGACATGTGGATATTGCAACATTTTGTGCTATCCTTCTACATATCCGTGATCCGTTTTTAGTCATACAGAAAGCCTTAAAACTGACCCTAAAAACAGCCATTGTTACTGAATTAGTCCCGAAACATTATTGGCTTTTGAAAATTTTCAAAAAATTAACCGGAAACTGGGTTCGTTTCGTACCAAATCCTAAAACGGTCGAGCCCAGAGAAACGTGGTGGGCTATCCCCCCGGAGACCATGATCCAGTATCTCGCCTTGCTTGGTTTTGAAGAATATAAATTAAAATTTCATTCCCAAAAACAATGTGGCCGCAAGTTTGAATTTTATACCATTGTCGCTACGAGAACCAGAGATATCAGCACCAACTAATTAATACCAATTTCATTAAATAATAACCCAACCCGATTCTGCTTTTCTCGATGCTAAGGTGAGAATATCAGAATTGAAATAGAACAATTCATTAATGGATTTAGTATAATAGTCCGCGACAGAATTATCACTGGCCCTATACGGCTTTCCAAAAATGTCACCCTTGGATCCTATCAACGAGCCACAAATAAAAAAAATTGGAAGATTAATACGGCATTTGGATTATTTTTTATTTTCGATATATTTATTACGGTCTTTTACTAAAACCTGCTTTAAATCATCCTTTGTGACCATGCGGCCATAATACAAATGTGGGGCTCCACGGAACTCCAAAATCGGATAATCATCTGTATGCATAGGCACCTGGCCGGCAAACTCTCTCACACCATCTTCATCAACAACAAAGAATTCAAGAAACTGACCGATCGTATAGACATCAATCTCAGCCAAATCATCTCTAACCGCTGGATTGTTAAACATCGATTGCAGCCGATTGTAATCAATGTTTAGAGGTTCCGGAGTGCCAATTAAAATGACATAATAGCTATCAAAATACCAGATAGAAGTATGCGGATAAACATCCTGAAAAGATTTCAGGAGGATACGGAAATCAATAATATTACACCATCTCATGGGGATCCAGGCGCTCGTGATCCCTGTTGGAGTTAAGTGGTCCTTGAGCAATTGAAAATATTCACGTGTATAAAGATTAGAGCTCTGTTTGTATTGCAAATTCGTGACATCCGTAGAGATGGTATCGTACTTTTTGGTCGTCAGGTGCAAATAATTACGGACATCATTTAAAATGATCCGATAATTGGGTTCATGAACGACACTATAATTCTGGTCTTCAAAAAGATGGGCGGATCTAATGACCTCGGGTTCAATTTCAGCACAGTCGACTTGAATGCCATAACGTGTCATGGACCATGATGTTCCACCACTTCCAAATCCAACCGTCAGCGCATTTTTCGGATCTTGATGTATCAGTAACGGCACGTGGGCTAACATCTTGGCATCAACTTTTGGCTTCATGCGGGTGGAGGCTACGCGTTGCCCGTCGATGAGTAATCTTTTATAATTTTCCCCTTCTCCGATGAATTGATCAACACTAATATTCCCCGATGCGCCTGACTTGTAACGTAATAAAAGATGTAGCGGAACATTGTATTCCGGCCCGGTCCGGGCATAGACCCACATATTATCTTTTTTAATAAGCTTTGTTCCGCCACGCATAAAAGGCATCCCGAAGCAGGAATAAACAAGGGCAATGATGATGCAGATGACACTGCTCCACTTGAAAACAGCCCCGTTTTTTCCTTGACGATAATCCGGCATATACTGCATTGTTAAAAGCACCAATATTAAACCGATGATACACATCAAAGACAATGTCGCGACAATATCAATCGCAGGGATAATAAACAGTCCAACCAAAATGACACCTAAAGCAGACCCTAAACTACCAATGAAATAAATGCTACCGCTCTTTAACGCTGCCTGCTTTTTATTATTGATCAACAGGTCACATATCGCAGGGTACGCTAAACCCATAAAAATCGGAGGGATAAACATAATGATAAAGGCGTAAAAACCTTCTTCAAAGACCTGACGGGACAAGAAATTCCAATCCAGAGCATCGAACATATTATCCAGGAATTGAATATTTTTAAGGTTAAAAAAATAATAATACAATGGGATCAAGCATAATGTGCTGATAGCTGTACCCCAATTTGCAAGGATATAAATTGGTTCTGACTTCCAGCGCCTAGTTAATATAGGGAAAAGAATTAAACTGCCAAGGGCGAATCCCATTAAATAAAACGAAAGCCCCATTGTAAATGTGATAATCGTGTTGATGGTTGCTAAACCCATCAAGCGAAACCAGACGATCTCATACCCTAAAGCAAGCATGCCTGTAACAAAATAGATTCCCAACAAAAATTTTTCATTCCGCTGTAATGGAGGAGAATGATCTTCACCAGATATCTGTGGAGTGATGATATCATCCTCAAGCTCTGTTTTATTGCGTTGGGATATAAACCAGGCAAGTGCACAGGCCGCGACCAGAAAGTTGATGCTGGCCGTTGCAAAGAGTGATCGACTAATTCCAAACCAGGAAAACAAAAAAATACCTGTTAATAGACACCCTGATACCGAACCGATCGTATTGACTCCATATGCCGTCGAGATACCCAAACCGACACTGCGATAGCGTGTTAATATGCGATTCATGGCGGGAATGGTCGCGCCCATACCAAGCGTGGCCGGTAAAACCACGAGGACAGCCAGAAAAAATCGGCACAGAAAAAAGAGCGAATCACCTGGCATCAAGTTGCGAAATAAAATCAACTGTAAATAATCAGCAAACGGGATCAACTTCGGAACGGATAAACCCCAGATACCAATCCAACATTCAACGAGGGCATAGAAGACCCATGGGTTGCGAAAGCGATTTAATATCCGTCCGCCGATTAAACTACCAAAAGCTATGCCGCAAAAAAGTGCCGTGAATATGGCAGAAGTGGCCGGGGCGCTGGCACCAAAAACTAGAAACATCATGCGTTGCCAAGTTGTTTCAAACATGAGGGCACTGGCACCTGACAGAAAAAATAAAATGAAAACGAGTACAGGTATTTTTTTCATTAAAATATTATAACGGACATTTTTAAAAAAACAATAAATAGATTTGATTGGTTGAAGGCTCTGACGTTTGTTGCTACGACCGGGCTGTTCGAATGAAGAACTTTCATAAATTATTTAATCGCAAATGTTATGAAAAGGCCCTGTGATACCCATTCCATGGACGTCCAAAGAAGCGAAAATACGCGAACCAAACAAATGAGTGGTTTTTTGTAATAAAACTGAATCCCAGAATACAATTCTACTCTATCAACCAATAATACCAATTCCATTAAATAATGACCAAAACCAATTCTGCTTTTTTCGACGATTTAGCGAGAATATCAGAATTAAGATAGAACAATTTATTAATAGATTTGTATAAATTATGCATTTTTTAGTTGACAAGTAAACAGTTGAATGGTAAACTTTAATTAAAGCAAAAGGATAACATCATGACAAATTTTCAAAAATTTGGTTATATCATTGGACAAGGCCGTTACCATGAAGAAATTATTTATTCAATGGCTCTTATATATAACGTAATAAAATCGAGAATCACAACATATCTTAGGCCCTATCATTTGACCATTGGTAAACTAAATATTCTGCTTGTCATTAAACATCAAGCGGGAATAGAAGGGATCAAGCAAATCGACATCAGCCATCACTTAATTGTCACTCCATCCAATATGACAAAAATGATCGATAAACTGGAAACAGATGATTTGGTACTGAGAAATGCTTTATCCGGAGACCGTCGGGTTAATATCGTGACCTTAACGGAAAAAGGAAAACAGCTCATTGATGATCTTTGGGAAGGATATAATAAGATATTATTAGAGGAAATCAACAAATTACACCAAGCTGATCAAAAAGATTTAGCACACACATTGACATCTTGGTTAACTCAAATGATGGATTAATTTTTTTTAAATATATAGTTGACCGGTTAACTATTAATCAAATTCTTACAAAATCCGCAAAAGAAAGGACAAAATCATGGCTATCGCAAAAATTACCTTACTGATTTACATAACAATACTTGGATTAGCATTCATTCAGATGTGGCAGTGGCTGGTTCAGGTTTTTTAGTCAAACATGCTTATAACGACAAGGAGAATGACATGAAATATGTATTTACTATTTTTATCATTATTTTTATTTTTTTTATTGGATTTGAACTTGGCCTCACGGTTGCTCAAAGGCAATATGTATCAAAGACATTAGAAGGGATTCAATCTGCGGCGACATCAACGATCGAATGGCCCATAAAATCAAGCATAAAGATTATTTCATCACCATTTAGATTGCTGCATAAGATTGGAAATGAAATGAATGTCGGGTTCGAACGTTACATTAATGCACAAAAAATTTGATCAATTTTTTCTCAAAATAATGCCGTCATACCTGTAATTTATAGAAATTGAAAAAATGAATATCAGAGGAACATTTAGCGCTATGAAACCATCATTAATCATCATCTTTCTGGCCATTCTGTCCAGCGGTTTTGAACAACAGGAAATCACAGCCATGCCAATCAAGCACATCATATCGGACGATCATATAAAAATAGCATATGATCATTATCAAGCAGGACATTCAAAAGTTCTCATTATTGCTCCTGGATTTTACAATAATAAAGACACTTATCTGTTTAAAAAAATTGCGCAATCCTTTTTCACTCAATATGACATTATACTCTTTGATTTCCGTGGTCATGGAAAAAGTACCGGCGCTTTTGAATGGACAGCATCTGAAGCAAATGACTTAGCATCTGTTATTAAATACGCGAAAGAACAACGTTATGAAAAAATTGGAGTTATGGGATTTTCTTTAGGTGCCGCAATTTCACTAATTGAAGCAAGCCATAATCAGGACATTGACACATTGATCATTGTTAGCGCACCATTTGATTTCTGGAAAATCAATTATCATTTTTGGAAACCAGAAATGATCGCCGACCTGAAACTCAATCTAGGGCCAAAGGGCAGAGGCAAGTCTATCCGTCCGGGTCACCCTTTTAATAAAAAAATAAAACCCATTGATATTGTCGATCAAATTTCACCCATTCCGGTCTTATTTATTCATGGGCAGAAAGATTGGCTAATTTCCTATCGACATAGTATACGATTATATAAAAAAGCCATCCGTCCAAAGGAATTGGTAATTATTCCGGACGCAGGACATGCAGAAAAAATCTATGATTCTAATCCCGAAATATTTGAAGACATATGTCTCCGCTGGTTAGAAAAAACACTTTAGTTGTCAATGTCTGTTTTCTGGGATTGATGGTTGAAAGATTATCAAATTGATATATGATGAATATTGTATTTTGTTCGTAATATTATAAATATTTTTTTTCAAGGTTAGAATATGAATCGTTTGCTGCTACGTCAGATTAAGAAAACTATCGGCGAAGATTATACCAAAAATTCATCATTTCAAACACCCCAATTTTTTGACTTCCTAAAATTTATCGATCAAGCCTACAATTTCAAAGATAAAGAGATCCACTTGCTCGAAAGAACGATGGATTTGAGTTTCCAGGAATTGAGGGAAGCCTACAAAAAATTAAAAGAGACCCAGATGCGTTTAGTTCAATCAGAAAAAATGGCTGTCATTGGCCAACTCGCAGCTGTTGTCGCTCATGAAATTAATAACCCCATTGGATTTATCAACAGCAATATTTTGACCTTAGCTGATTATTTTCAGACCATCACTAAAATTTTACAGTTAATGGATGATCTAAAACAAGCCGTCATACAACAAAATACTGCGCACATGCGGATGGTGCTCAAAGAAATACAGCAATTGGAAGAAACACAAAATTTTGATTTTATTCAAAAAGATATTTCAATGATACTCCAGGAATCTATTATCGGGCTTAATCGTGTGAAAAATATAATTATTGATCTGAACAGTTTAGCGCGTGATGACAATAGTGATGAAAAGAAATTTTTACAAATCTCAGATGTTATTGAACACGCTTTAACCATCGTCTGGAATAAAATAAAAAAGAATGCAACCGTTATCAAAAACTATAATAAAGTCCCCCTTATCAAGTCCAATTCTCAACGCCTCGGACAAGTTTTCATCAATCTCTTCATCAATGCCGCCCAAGCCATGAAGCAAAAAGGGACTCTTGAGATTGAGACATATGCCTCTGAAAAAAATGTCTTTATCAAAATCAGCGATACAGGGGAGGGCATCCCACAAGATAATCTTAACAAAATCTTTGATCCATTCTTCACAACAAAACCTGTCGGAAAAGGGACCGGTCTGGGGTTGAGCATCAGTTATGAAATCATCAAACGTCATGGTGGGGATATGCAAGTCCAGTCCGAGATTGGATCAGGCACAACGTTCATTATCCGCATACCGATCGTACCCCCTTCACCGCAAGCGCAGGTTGCGCAAGAGTCTTAATTCCTGGTTTTTCCTGCATATTCCCAAATGATCATTCCACTTAAGATAACCTTCGAACTCAACGCTATCCTGGATTTATCAAAAAATGAAAAATTGATAGTTCGATAAGTTCATCACAAAGAGAATAATGTGTATTCATTATTACTATAAATATAATAGTATATACAAAAAAATGAACCACGCACCACGCATCAAGCTACGGGGTCTCTGACTACGGCTTTAGCAAAATTCGGTTAAACAATTCCGTTTGCCATCGATAGACTTGGCGATATCTGAAGACATATCGATACACGGAATCTGCTCAGGTTGACCAAGCCATGCTGACAAAGCCGGACGAGGTCGGGGGTATCAATTTGAATCCCGAACAACTTCCCATAGAAACAAGGGGAGAAGAAATTCCCTTCGACATGACACCTTTAGAGCAAATCAACACGACAACCTTTACCGGATTTGCCCCTGTCATCCATACCATTACACCGTTGTTCAATGTTCCTCAATTGATGGGATTCGCTGATGATGGAAATAATTCCCCTTCTGATAATAATCGTATCGTTTTTACAGCTGACCCCGTTTCAATTTACAGCCGACGAAACCCTTACTAAAATAGTGACTGACAATAATATACGCATCGGAATTTGACTATTACAAAGCTCACCGATATAATATGCATACTTTATGTACATTTTTTATGCAGCGATAATACTGTGTGTGAATTATCAGGAATGAGTGCAACTGCTCCAACCAGTATTTATTTCAGCTTTACGGGATTAATCCAGAGCAGCGGGACCACAGGACCTCATCGCGATGGTTGGGGAACGATTATCTATGAAAAGAAGGGAGTGTGTGCGTTTAAAACTCCGAAGCTGGAATAGAATCAAAAATAGCCAATTTTGTAACAGATTATCCGATCAGAAACAAAATCGTTGTGAATCATATTAAAAAAGCTAACCGAGAAATAATTTACCTGGAGAACACCCGTCCTTATATACGAGAGATGACCGGGCACTATTGGACAGCCGCACACAATGTTCAATTGAAAGGTGTAAAAAAAAGTCGGATTACCTGACGAGCTCCTTCTGGTAAAGCCAAATCTAAAAAAATGTCGATATGATTATCGACTTCAAGACGGCAACGAGCCCGGAGGATGTCGTTACTGTTGTGGCGTCTCCGCCGTTAACGATAAATAAAAATTGGCATAAAATGAAAAAAAGCAGTCCAGCAGTTTTTGAGAAGGCAAATTAAAAAAATTTATAATTTTTATCACTGTTCGATATACGGATCTGATAACGCATTTACCTGAATGAAAAAAATCCATTTATTTCAAATCATAACTTTTTTATCATCTTTCTTGCTTTTCCAAATTGAATTGATTATTGGTAAAATTTTTCTGCCAAACTTTGGGGGCAGCTATCTTGTTTGGGGCGCCTGTGTCGTATTTTTCCAGGCGGCACTATTGTTGGGTTATATGTATGCGCACTATATCTTGCAAATAATCGAGATAAAAATATACAGGATCATCCATTTCATCATTCTTTTCATTCCATTCTTTTTCTTTCCCGGACATTCCCTGGCTCTTCAATTTTCGCGTCTTCCTGTCCCCATGGTGTTGGATGTTTTCCTTAAATTAATCATAACAATTGGACCGGTATTTTTTATTTTATCGACGATGAGTCTGATAACGCAATCCTGGTTAGCACTATCAACTTTGAAGGAAAAAGATAATCCTTATGTCTTGTTCGCGGTATCGAACCTCGGATCTTTCTTAGCTTTATTTTCTTATCCGTTTTATTTCGAACTTACCTTTGATCTCTCGACACAACAATTGATATGGAAAGTCTTGTATTTCATACTCATCGGTTTATTCCTTATAACCGCGTATCTGATCAAACCAGTATCGTCAACATGTTCATCCCCACAAAAAGTCAATGACCGGCATGGTGACATAAAAAGACAGGACATCCTGACCTGGTTGCTTTACGGCGCAGCCGGCAGTGTCATGTTCATTGCCGTAACAAATATTATCACATCAAAAATAATGCCGATGCCCTTGTTGTGGATCCTGCCACTGGCCATTTACCTTATTTCTTTTACATTCATTTTTCAAAAAAACACTTGGTGTCCCAAATTTATCACTGATAAATTTCATATTACAATTGGGATGAGTTTATTGTTGTATTTCTTAATTCAAAAAAAAATTTTTCCAGACATCATCCAACTCATATTGCTTTTAATTTCATTGTTTATCATATGCATGTTCTGCCAGGCACAGCTTTACACCTCAAGGCCGAAAAAGCTGCAAAATCTTACTTTATTCTACCTAATTATATCATTGGGAAGCTTTCTGGGAGGTTTAGTTGTCACATGGTTCATCCCGGTTATTTTTTCAACCTATATCGAATATTTACTTGGATTGAGCATTGTCGCTTGGGCCTGGAAACTCGGAGAAAAGAAAAAGACAATAGAATACCGAAACTTTATGTTAACGATTTTTCTGCTTATCGTTGTTTATGTTTGGCCGGTCATCTTCATCGGTTATAGTCTGACCGGTCTAATCATTATTATGGCCTTATTTTATTATTTATTTTCAGAATTACGTAAAAACCGACATGGCTTGACCTTCTGTTTATTGATTATTCTGCTTTTATCTCAACATTTAGAACCTTTCTGGACGAACACAAAACACATTTTTAAACATCGCAATTACTATGGCACCATCAAAGTTTATGATGAAGAGGGGATCAGAACGTTCGTGCATAGCAAGACCGTGCATGGTAAACAATTCGTTAACGAACACAAGAGGAATATCCCATTAGCTTATTTTTTTAACGATTCACCGATCGGAAAAATTTTATCTTCAAAGAATTTTAAATTTAAAAACATCGGCATTCTTGGTTTGGGCGTCGGAACAATGGCCGCCTATTTTGATCAGACACAAAACATTGATTTCTTCGAAATTGATCCGGATGTTCTATATGTTGCCGACCAATATTTTTCATTCTTAAATTCATCTCCTGCCTCAATCAATCATCACATTGGTGATGGCCGCCTCATGATCAGCCAAATCCCGGAGAATCAATATGACTTAATCATTGTTGATGTTTTTAGCGGCGACAATATCCCAGTTCATTTGGTTACCTATGAAGCGATCCAACAATACAAACGACAACTTAAAACAGAAGGGATGATCATCTTCCACATCAGTAACCGGTATGTTGACGCGAGAGATGTTCTGTTCAAGATCGCTCAATCCCTTAATGCCCACTCCTGTTACAAAGACATTTTTGTCAAAGAAAATCCCGCCATTTACTCGTCACAATGGCTAACCATAACATGGGATGAAAACAAGTATCATCGTCTGCTCACAGATTTTGCATGGCAAGCTGATTACGCCCCTGTTCCTTCCCGGGCCAGAATGTGGACAGATCAATACACCTGTATCCTACCTTATTTTGATAAAAAACAAATTTTTCAGAACCTAAAAAAGTTCAAATTCTTTTCCTTGTAAACTTCTATTTCATTGCGTGACTTAAATCCTCATTAATGGGTAATCAATGATATGACCTTATTCCACCCTGTCGGACTCCACCCACAAACATCGTTAAGATCATTAAAAAAAAATGACTTTAATCTTGTGTTTTTTGAGGTGATGCTTAATAATATTTAAAGTAATTAATTAATACTAACTGTTATTACATATTATTATTGGTGACGTACTGGACGCAGAAAAGTATAAAAAAAAGGACTCGATGGAAATGAACGAGAGGCCTTTACAGCTTTTTAAAATAATTTTAACAAATCTACGCGCTTAACCACGTTTTTAAAAATGACCTTCTTACAATTCCTTCACCTGTATAGCTGTCTGATTGAATGGTTTCTAGCGCTTTTCATCGTCAAGAAGAATGCTCACTCACGTTTGAATCAATGTAGCGCCTATTTACTCCTGGCTTTTGGGTTCTGGAGCTATTCAATGTTTTTTTCCCACTCGCCACGCAGCTCACGCGTCCTCGCGATGTTCATGAAAAACATTGCCGTCTTAGGATGGGGGAGCATCGGAAGTTTTTTTCTTTTGCTGGTTGTTTACTTTATCGGCTCTAAAGAAAAAAAAATATCCAAAACGAAACTTTTTCTTATTCTTCTGCCTATGATTATCACCGTTCTGGCGCAATGGACTTATGGTTTGTTTGACGATCTCACCTACTCCCCTAAATATGGCTGGATCAGCCAATGGAAAAAATCTTTTTTTCTATATTTGTATTTTACTTATTACCCTACCTATATCCTGCTTGGAATGACCCTTCTTTACCGTTTTTCGAAAACAACAAAAAACACCATCAAGAAAAAACAGGCAAAGGTCTTAATCATTATTACATTCTTCACACTTTTAGTTGTTACAATCTCCAGTGTCATCTTGCCGATGATGGGGTCAAATATTCCCAAAATGGGTAATGTGGCAGGTTTGGTTTGGTGCATTGGTTTTATTTATATCATTACGCGCCATCAATTTTTAATCCTCACCCCCGAGATGGCCGCTGATAACATTATTTCAACGATGTCAGATTTCTTTATTCTTGTTAACCAAGAAAATAATATTATCAAAATCAACAAAGCGACATTCTATTGTTTAGGTTATTCAGAACCGGAAATCCTGGGACAACCATTAACACATATTTTCAGTTCAAGCATCGGCAACAAAACGGCGCTCAAAAAAATTATGCAAAAAAAACCTCTCTACAATCAAGATGGATTCTTTCAGACAAAAGAGGGAGAAGAGATTCCCGTCCTCCTGTCATTTTCAGTGCTCAATAATGATTTGTCTGAAAGAATGGGCAGTATTTGTATCGCCAGGGATATAACGCAATCAAGAGTTATGCAATTAAAACAAGAACAAGCCTATCGACAATTACAGATTGCTAATGATCAGTTGATTCACTCGGATAAAATGGTCGCCATTGGCCGATTAGCCTCAGGGGTCGCCCATGAAATCAATAACCCTGCCGGATTTGTTATCGCTAACCTTGAAGTCTCACAAAACTACTATAAACAAACCTTAAACTGTTATATCGGGATGAAAAATGTGTTATACCGATACGCCGAAGAGCAAGCTGAAATCAAAGAACAATTAGACAGGCATTATAAAGACATAAATAAAGATTATGAAATTGATTTCATTATGGATGATGGATTTCAATTGTTAAATGATATTCAAGAAGGAGCACTGAGAGTAAAAGAGATTGTTGCTAATTTAAGCAACTATGCCAACACCAACAAAAATATTGTCCAGGAGGTCGATATCAACGTTCAAATCGACAAATCCATCAACCTCGCGTGGAATGAATTGAAATACAAATGTGAAATCATTAAATCATATGGACAAATCCCGAAAATTCCGATTAATCCCGGACAGATAACTCAAGTCTTCATCAACTTGCTGGTGAATGCCGCGCAAGCCATTGAAACAAAAGGAAAAATTTTCATCACCACTCGGGCAAACAAACATTCTTTAACCATTTCAATAAAAGATAGTGGCAAAGGAATCCCCACTGATCAAATCGATCAAATTCTTGATCCATTTTTCACGACAAAAGAAGCTGGCGTAGGAACGGGATTAGGCCTATCCATTGTGAATAGCATTATTAAAATATATAACGGAAAAATTGATATTGAAAGCGCAGTTGGAGTGGGAACGACATTTCATATTCAATTGCCGTTGCAAAACTCTTTAATCGGATAACTTTCTTTAACAGATATTATGACTGATACCAATTCCATTAAATAATGGCCAAAACCAATTCTGCTTTTCTCGACGATTTAGCGAGAATGTCAGAATTAAGATAGAACAATTTATTAATGGATTTGGTATAAACTTTAATTTTTATGGATTATTTACATTTCTTCACATTTTGTGTTTATTCATACTTCATGTTTTATATTTTATATAAAAACCCGAACGCGCCGTTAAATAAGGCTTGCGCGTTATTGCTTAGTTGTTATGTCGCCTGGTCGTTTGCCATGATCTTCGTCCACAATAAATACACGCCCAAAGAATCTGTGTATTTCTTTGAAAAAATTGCGAGTTACGGTTGGTGTTTTTTCAGCATTCATCTAATCAGCTTCGTTCTGATATTCAAGGGACAAAAACAGGTCTTGTCGTCCAAATATTATTTTTTATTTTACTTTCCGCCACTGTTGATGCTTATCATGCACGTCTCTTCTAATGCGCTCACGGCTGACTATATTCTTAAATGGTATGGTTGGGCCCGCGTTTTAAAATATAACGCATTCACGTTATTCTTTGTCATGTATACCACTGCCTACACCTTGGCGGCATTATACATGCTCATTAGCCATTATAAAAACGTTGAAAATCATATCATCAAAAAGCAGACCCAGATGTTAATCATCTCCCTTTGCCTTACGTTCTTTAGCGGGTTCACCACAGATGTTATCTTTCCCCTGATCTTGAAATATTATGAAATACCCGATATCGCGGATGTCATTTTTATCATCGCTTTCGCCATTTTTATTTACATCATAAGCCGCTACAAATTTCTAAGCGTCACCCAATCTTTCATTTCGGAAAAAATTTTACAAACGATGTCGGAATGTTTTCTGCTTTTAAACAATACCGCCTGCATTGTCAACATCAATCAAGCAACTCAGAAACTCCTCGGGTACGAGGAACAAGAACTGTTAGGTGCTCACATTTCTAAAATCGTAAAACCGGTTAATCGTTTATCGACTTTTTATTCAAATATCAAAATCCGCGACATCTTATCCGAAGAAGTCTTTTTTAAAACAAAATCCCATCAAGAAATTATTGTCAGTTTTTCCCATTCACTCTTGCGTGATCATGAACAAAAAATTGCCGGTATTGTCTGTTTAGGCCGTGACATCTCGAAAAAAAAGCAAGCAGAAAAACAGCTCACAAAGACATATGAAGAGCTGAAGTCAACCGAGACACGACTCAAAAAATCAGCTAAAATGGCAGAAATCGGGCAGCTCGCGGCTGGAGTGGCGCATGAAATCAATAATCCGACCAGTTTTATCATATCCAATCTCGAAGTGCTGCGCGGTTATACCACAGATATATTGAACGCCATCAGCCGATGCGACGATTCACCAAAAATCTTTTTCAGCGATGGCACATTAGAATCCATTCTTGAAGAAATTAAAGAAATTAAAATACAACAACAGATGGAATATATATATGAAGATTTTGAAATAATGTTAAGTGAAATTGAAAACGGTGCCCATCGCATCAAAAATATCGTTCTAAGTCTAAAAAATTTTTCACATCCCGACACAACCGATGGCCAGTTGGTAGACATCAATTCAGAAGTTAAAAACACAATATCCTTACTTCAATCCGAACTCAAATACAATTGTGAGGTTATTATAGAATTGGACGACGTAGGTTCTATTCATGGCAATCCACGATCGATCGAACAAGCGCTGCTCAACATAATTATCAATGCTTCACAGGCCATTCGAAAAAAAGGTCAAATCATCATTAAAACTAAATCAACATCACATAATATCCTTATTATCATTTCGGACACGGGAAAAGGGATTGAACCAGAGGATGTCGACAAAATATTCGACCCATTTTTCACAACGAAAACTTTGGGGGATGGAACGGGACTGGGTTTATCGATTACCTATGGAATCATTCAAAAACACGGGGGATCAATAGACGTTACCAGTGAACTTGATAAAGGAACAACATTCACAATCACGTTACCTAAAGCAAGAATCAAATAAGTATTCAATTATTTGCATTTAAACTGCTTTAAAGCCTGAATCTGGCGGCATGCTAAAGTTAGTTGAAATTCAAAGAGAAAAATAGGCAGGGTTCTCCTAAAATGGAGTTGAATAGACTTCATTTTAACCTATAAAAGGAGGAAGAACCCATGCCCATAAACAAATTAGCAAAGAAACGCGGAAAAGCCAAGGTGAAAATTAGCGATAAGCGTGAGGCCGCTATGAAAAAAATTGAGGATTGCTATAGTGAAGAATTTGATGTCAAGATGTCAATCATACAAGAATTAATCCCCTTAGGTTTACAGGCCATTGCCGAGGAACTTCAAAATGAAGTTAAACAACTGGCTGGTCCGAAACATAGCCGTGAAGCCAATAATGTGCGTTGGGGAAAACAAAATGGATCTGCCTATTTGCGAGATCAAAAGTTTCCCATCAAGGTTCCGCGTGTTCGCAACTTACAAGCCAACAAAGAAGTGCCGTTAAATACATACCAACGATTACAACAGCCCTTTAATGATAACAGCGACGTGATGCGCAGGTTATTACATGGATTAAGCACGCATAAATATCATGAAAGTTCCTCTTTGTCTGCTGAAGCTTTTGGAATCAGCGCATCCAATTTATCCAAAAAATTCAAAAAGAACTCAACTGAGAAACTAAAAGAATTACAAACACGCCATTTAACACAGTATGACATTGTGGCCATTTTTATTGATGCCAAACGTTATGCCGGTGATGGAATCATTGTTGCTCTGGGTGTCACGATGGACGGGAAAAAAATTGTTTTAGGAGTTGAACATATCCATAGTGAAAATGCTCGTGCGATTGGTCAATGGCTTGACCGACTGATTGAACGTGGATTGAAGTTTGAGGAAGGCATCCTTTTTATTGTCGATGGATCAAAGGGGCTTAGCAAAGCTATTAAGCAAAAATTCTCCATGTATTGTTTGATCCAACGCTGCTGCTGGCACAAGCGTGAGAATGTTGTTGCCTATTTAGATAAGCCGCAAGCGACCATCGCTCGTCGTCGATTGCAAGATGCTTATAGTAAAACCACATACAAAGAAGCTAAGGCTGCCTTAACAAAGCTACATAAAGAATTAGAAACTATCAATGTTTCAGCAGCCAATAGTCTGAGCGAGGGCTTGGAAGAAACGTTACAAATTCACCAACTTGGATTATCTTCAGAGTTATCAAAAAGTCTAAGTACGACCAATTGTATTGAAGGGTTGATGTCACAAATTGGAAGTTACACCGACAAGGTTGATCGTTGGCATAATAGTGATCAACTTCTGCGTTGGACAGGCTCTAGTCTTATGGATATTGAACCACGACTACGCAGAATCAAGGGCTATGGATATTTGAAAGTTTTGAAATACAAATTGCAGGAAATTGTCAAAGCTCGCACGGCTGAAAAACCTGCAGTGAGCGTTCAGAAGTTGGTTGAAATTAAATAAATACGGCAGGAGAACCCTGGAGAGTTTCAACTAAGAAAAGCATTGCGCCCTGAATCTTGACTTTACAATAAATTTGTATATTATATATCGCAATATTAATAGAATATATACCTAAACAGATAGAAACGAGGTTATTATGAAAGGAATTATTTTAGCCGGAGGGAAAGCAACACGGCTTTACCCCATCACAAAAGGGGTCAGTAAACAATTATTACCCATCTATGCCGTCCAAATTAGACGAAGTTAAAATTCAGCTGTAAATTACCGCTTGATTGCTGATGATATGGATCATTAAGCCAATCCCAAATATATCTTCTAAAAAAAATGTTAACGGGTAATATTTTCATTGAAGTATAAATTGACCATTTAAAATTTGATCTGAATTTCAAATAAAAAAGCATCAGATAAACGATAAGAGCAATCCACAATTGAGACAGCAGCGCATTTGTAGATACCTACTGCCCCTAAAGGTCTTTCACCGACTAGCAAGCGCCCATGCCTAGCGCATATAAAAGGCTGTCTCTTTTGACGGCCTTTTATATGCGTTAAAAAATTCCATTTATCATTCATTTACCTACGTTGGTATGTTATACTCCAATAAATTTATAACGACATGAATGCATAGATAAATATATCATTATACCAATTACGTAAAATAAAGACCCATTTACTTTTCAATAAGAAAAAAGTTG
>JAIORP010000054.1 GCA_021108075.1 Candidatus Omnitrophota bacterium
ACAAAAAATATTTAATAAAAAGACTTGATTTAACTTAGATATTATTTCGGTTTAAGGATCAACGAAACCCGGGGATGATGATGCGACCAGCACTGGAACCCAAGATAGTTTATAAATATATCATTATTTTTGTCCTTATCATGGTTTGGTTTAGGGGCGTTGTCCCTCGTTATGGATCGCATTTTGGTGTCCAGATCCTTTCATATATTTTCCTGGCGGTCATCATTGTTTGGTGTCTGAACAAATCTTAATAGGTGTTGCGGATGGAAACAATGATGAAAGATAAATAAATCGTTTTCAATCACCTGACAACAGAGCGCGATCCTTTCATGTTGGAACGGCCGTTTATCCCGCAGGCTTACCGGTCATCGCGCGTCCCGCCTTCGTCTTCAGTCATATGATGTGATCCTGCTGTTGAAGCATTCGTCCGGGCTTGATAGGTTCTAAATGTCATATTAATATTTTTCGTTTAAGAGGATTAATTTCATTATGTGGTTCTATTTAGCACTGGCGACAGCTTTGTTCACATCGTTTTATGACGTGATCATGAAAGCCATGTCAAAGAAAGTTGATATTTATTTGCTCATTTGGTCCTGGGTTATTTTTCCATTACCCTTTTTTATTATTTTTTTGTGTAAGACCGGATGGCCTGATATCTATCCGGGATTTTTTGTCGCCCTTGCCGGTTCAACGGTTATTTTGTTTTTTGCCTCAATTTTTTATATTAAAGCGATATCGTCATCACCGCTTTCGGTCACGATGCCGATGCTGACGTTTACACCGTTATTTTTACTGTTCACGTCCTGGCTCATGCTGAATGAACGGCCGCGGGGCATCGGCCTGGTCGGTGTTTTGCTGATTGTTGTGGGTTCCTATGTGTTGAACATAAAGGACCGCTCTGAAGGGTATCTTGCTCCGTGGAAAAATTTGATCAAGCAGAAAGGGCCCAAATACATGTTGATTGTGGCCGTGCTCTATAGTGTCGGCGCGAACCTGGATAAAATCGGGGTCGTTAACTCTTCACCTGCCGCCTGGATTGTGAGCATTCACAGTTCACTGTCGATTATTTTTACTATCGTACTCATGAAAAAAGGGCGGAATGTCCTTGACGAAATGGTTCGCTATTGGCCATATTTAGTGGGCATTGGCCTGTGTACGGCCCTGGCCCTGATCTGTCAGATGTCGGCGATCAAACTGACCATCGTTCCGTACCTGATCGCGATTAAAAGGACCAGTGTCATTTTTACCAGTTTATTAGGTTTTTTGTTTTTTAAAGAGCGACACATGAAAGAACGCCTGATCGGGATGTCCATCATGATTATCGGCGTTTTTTGTGTCGTGACATCCGGGTTATAATTTATTTTATTTTTTTATATAAGGAATGCTTGAGCGGGAACGACTGAAGAATATGCTGTCATTTGATGAAGATTGTCATTAGACTATAGTGAAGATCGAAACCGGATAAAATTTTGTTGGCACGGAAAAAGAATGGCTTTATTAACGGTAATGGATACGCATGAAAAGGAGGTGGG
Organism: Candidatus Omnitrophota bacterium; assembly: GCA_021108075.1. Lineage (GTDB taxonomy): Bacteria > Omnitrophota > Gorgyraeia > Zapsychrales > Zapsychraceae > JAIORP01. Next base: position 1,533 of record JAIORP010000054.1, read on the forward strand.
ATCATGATAAGCATCAAAGATGCCGCCCTTATTGTTGTTGATGTCCAGAATGATTTCTGTCCTGGCGGCCGTTTAGCGGTGCCTCAGGGTGATCTGGTCGTCTCAAAAGTGAACGCGTATATAGAAATATTTGTTCAGCAAGACCGCCCGGTTATCGCTTCGCGGGATTGGCATCCACCGCGCTCGTCACATTTCAAACCTTATGGAGGGGATTGGCCGGTTCATTGTGTCAATGCCACGCCCGGAGCCGCTTTTCACGCGGATCTCCGATTACCCGGACATACGATGATTTTTTCTAAAGGCATCAGGGGTGACCAGGATGGTTATTCGGCTTTCGAGGCAGAGAATGATCAAGGTCAGGATTTAAAGAACGTCCTTAAAGAAGAAAACATCGATCAGGTTTTTGTTTGCGGGTTAGCCACGGATTATTGTGTGAAGGCGACAGTACTGGACGCGCTTAAGAATCAGTTTAAGGTATTCGTCTTAGAAGATGCCATCAAGGGCGTTAACATTCATCCTGATGACAGCCAGGCAGCGCTCGAGGAGATGGTGGATGCTGGCGCTCTCAAGGTTCAAATAGATCAATGGAAAGGATAAGGAGCTAAGGTCATTGAGAACGCGACAACGGCATCAGGCTTTAAAGACAGATCTGTATGAATTGACGATGGCCGCGGGCTATGTTCAAAATCATATGTCCTCTCAGGCTGTGTTTGAATTGTACTGGCGGGTCATGCCGCCGAACCGGTCTTTTTTAATTGCTTGCGGACTCGAACAAGCTTTAAGTTATATCTCTTCCTTAACTTTTTCCAATGACGATATTCTTTTTTTGAAATCTTTAGATGTTTTTAAACATACTAAAGAGGATTTCTGGGATTTCTTAAAAAACTTTTCCTTTGGCGGGGATGTCTACGCCATGCGGGAAGGTGAGGTCTTTTTCGCGGATGAACCTATTTTACAAGTTGTGGCGCCGATAGCGGAAGCGCAGTTATTAGAAACGTATTTGTTGTCGGTTTTTAATATTGAATGCCTTGTCGCGAGCAAGGCCGCCCGCATCGTTCATGCGGCGCGAGAAGATGGTTTGGGCCGGAGCGTTGTCGATTTTGGTTCCCGCAGGGCCCATGGGCCTGATGCCGCTGTCTTAGCCGCCCGGGCGGCTTATGTCGCCGGTTGCGCGGGCACGTCGAACGTTCTTGCCGGTCAAGCGTTTGATATCCCTCTTTATGGTACGATCGCTCATTCATGGATAAGTGCTTATGATGATGAACAGGAAGCCTTTAAGCGTTATCACGATTGTTTTCCGGATCACACGATATTGCTCGTCGACACATATGACACATTAAAAGCGGTTAAGGCCATGACAGGTCTGGATTACCGCGATCAGATAAAAGCCATCCGTTTGGATAGCGGGGATTTGTTCAATCTGAGTTCTGAGTCCCGCCGCATTCTTGACGCTGCCGGGTTATCGCGGGTTAAGATCATCGCGAGCGGGGGGTTGAATGAGTATAAGATCAAGGAACTCGTCCAGGCCGGAGCGCCGATAGATTCTTTTGGTGTCGGAACGGATATGGTCACGTCCAGTGATTATTCCGCCGCGGACCTTATTTATAAATTGGTTCAGATTGAAACGGACGGTCAGGTGAAATATAAAGCTAAACGCAGTCCGCGGAAACAAACGGTTCCCGGCCACAAACAGATTTACCGCGGCACGGGTTCCGATCATCGTTTTTCCGGCGACAAGGTTTGCTTAAAGAAGGAAGAAGCCCCTTCGCGGACGCGCCCGCTCTTAATGAAAGTCATGGAAAATGGAAAACGTCTTATCCCTGAGAAAACGACAGCGGAGATAAGACAGTATTGCGTGGACGCGAAAAAGTGTCTTCCGGATGGAGCTTTTGATTTGAAAACACCGTATCCCTATCCTTTGGAATATTCCGGTCATCTACAAAAACTGATGATTTAATATTCAGGTCAGGATTCATTGAATCATGGGGGCGTGGAACATTAAAAATTATCAATGAATGCAAAGCAAAGAATATTCCTGAACCGAAATTTGTGGGAGAGCATGGCGGGTTTAGCGTTAAGTTTTATTGAACGCGGAGGTAGTCGGAAAACAGGTGGGTGTCGGGCGCTAAAGGGGCATTAATGGGGCGGTGGTAATGGGCGTGAAAACAGAGTTCAATAGTACATGGAATTGGTATCAGTTGTTTGTTTTGAAAATAAAAGGAGAAACACTATGCAGGTTGATAAAGCCCGGTCATTCATCGGCCGTTTTTCTCACCAATCGGACCTTTCGGAAAGCTTAACATTGCTTTGCAAAAAAGAATCCATCCGGTTGGGAGTCTTTAGCGTTATCGGCGCGGTAACGTCCGCTAAATTAGGTTATTATGATCAAGAGAGTCAATTTTACGTGACATGTGTCGATCTGGCTGAGAAACTCGAAATCACATCGTGCGCGGGAAATATTTCATTAAAAGAGAACGAGATATTTATTCATGCCCATATTACCTTAGCGGACCATTCCGGTCATTGTTACGGTGGGCATCTCATGCCGGGAAGTTCCATCTTTGCCGCTGAGTATTTCATCCAGGAATTGGAGGGAGAGGAGCTTCATCGGGTTTTTGATCGACAGACGGGTCTGAGTTTATGGGCCTGATATTTAAAGCCGTGGTTTGGTGTTGAAGTTTGAAAATGTCTTTATTAATACCAATTCCATATAATAATGACCAAAACCGATTCTGCTTTTCTCGACGCTAAGGCAAGAATATCAGAATTAAGATAGAACAATTTATTAATGGATTTGGTATTACGAGCCTTTATTGAAATGTCTGATCTAAATAACAAAAAAATACGGCAGGTGACTTGTCTGGGGTTGCTCGTTAATATCTTCCTGGCCCTGTTTAAGTTTTATCTTGGGGTTTGGGGGAGAAGCCAGGCCATTATTGCTGACGCCTTTCATTCCTTGTCGGACATGAGCACGGATTTGGTGATTCTTTTAGGGGTTTCTCATTGGTCCAAACCGGCGGATGATGATCATCCGTATGGCCATGGCCGTATCGAGACGATTATCACAATGTTTATCGGTTTTTTCTTGTTATTTATCGCCGTCAGTCTGGGTTACAAGTCTCTTCAATTTCTTCAAGTTCATGATGTCCGGCAGCCTGAGAAGTTAACCATCCTTGGCGCCCTCATATCGATTGTGATGAAGGAAGGTTTGTACCGATGGACAATAAAAGTCGGCAAAGAAGTGAAGTCGTCGGCCGTAACAGCCAATGCCTGGCATCATCGGACAGACGCTTTGAGCTCCATTCCGGTCGCTATCGCGGTTGCTATTGCCGCGTTTTTTCCCAGGTGGTTTTTTCTTGATTATGTCGGGGCGTTTATCGTGGCCATTATTATTCTGCGCACCGCCTGGAAGATTGTTTATAACGCGTACGCGGAAGTGATCGATACAGGGGTCTCCCGGAAAGAAAAAAATCAGTTTTTAGACATCATTGACAAAATTGAAGAGGTGCGGTCTGTTCACGCGATCAGGACCAGAAAATTTGGACCGGGATGGTATGTTGATTTGCACGTGGAGGTGGATGCCTTTTTAAGTGTCAGGCAAGGGCATGATATCGCCTCGGAAGTCAAACACCGGCTTTTGGCCGAAGGCCCGGATGTGCTTGATGTCGTTGTTCATATTGAGCCCCACGAGGCCGAAGGCCCCCGGAAAGATTTTGTGTAAGTTTTTTGTGGGCGACACGACTTACATTATGGTTTGATTTCTTATTGTTAATAGATATAATAATACCAATTCCATTAAATAATGACCAACACCAATTCTGCTTTTCAGAATTAAGGTAGAACAATTTATTAATGGATTTGGTATAATTTGGTATTCAATCATAAATGATAAAATACAGGAGGACTTATGAAAAAATATCGATGCACAGTATGTGGTTATATTTATGATCCTGAGGTCGGTGATCCGGACGGCGGTATCAATCCGGGCACGGAATTTGAGAAGATTCCGGATGACTGGGTATGCCCGGAATGCGGCGTTTCAAAAGAAGATTTTGAAGTCGTGGAAGAATAATGTTTCTTGAAATGATCAAAATTTTAAAAAGATATCCTTTAGTATAAGCCGGGGAGAGGGACCTGAAGGAAACTTATCCGGGATGATTAAGGAGAAGACACAACATGCATAAAATCGCGCAAGATGTATATTGGACAGGTTATGTGGACTGGGATTTAAGGCTCTTTCACGGCTACGCGACACCCATGGGATCAACGTATAATGCTTTTGTCATTAAAGATGAAAAGCCCACAATTATTGACACGGTTAAATATTATGGTTACGAAGAAATGCTCGGGCGCGTGAAAGACGTGATCGATCCCGGGGAGATCCGATATATTATTTCTAATCACACGGAAATGGATCATTCCGGTACAATTGACAGCTTGCTTAAGCTTTGTCCGCGGGCGGAAGTTGTTTGCTCGGACAAAGGAGAGGAAAATTTAAAAAGACATTTTAAAAAAGATTGGCCCTTTAAAGTTGTAAAGGATGGGGAGACTTTAAACATCGGCAAGCGCGACCTGGTTTTTAAATACATGCCGATGGTCCATTGGCCTGAATCAATGGCGACCTATTCTGTCCAGGACAGGATCTTATTCCCGAATGACGCTTTTGGGCAACATATTGCCTCCCATCAGCGTTTTGCTGACGAACCTGGCGTTGACACGACGATCCGGGAAGCCGCGAAATATTATGCCAATATTGTTTTACCCTTCGGACAACCGGTCACGCGTGTTTTAGACGCGATCGCGTCATTGCCGATTGATATCATTTGTCCTTCGCATGGTTTAATATGGCGTCATCCCGCGGATGTCCAGAGCATCCTGGAGCAATACCGCCAATGGTCAGGCCATCAAACCGACAATCGTGTCCTGATTATATATGACACGATGTGGAAATCAACGGAACGGATGGCGAAACATTTGTATCAGACGCTGGATAAAGCCGGTATTCCCGTCAAATTAGCTCATTTAGAAAATACCCACATATCTGATGTGATCACAGATATCATGTTTTCTAAAGTCGTGTGCTTCGGCACGCCCATGTTGAATAACCGCATGTTACCGACGGTAGCCGGTATGTTAATGTATATGAAGGGGTTAAAACCTAAAGGCCGTAAATTTTTTACTTTCGGCAGTTATGGCTGGTCTCAGCAGGGTTTTAATGAGGTGGAACAGTCGTTAACCGATGCCGGATTGCTTCAGGCCGGCCCGGGCCATTATGTTAAGTTTATCCCCGATGACAAAGATCTGGAGCAATTGGACAATTGGGTGCCGCTCATCGAGAATATTTTTTCAGGATAGCGCCGGATCATTGTCATCGGCTAATATTTTTCAAATCTATTTCTTCAACATTTACCCATTCCAACTCTGATAATTGAATCTTGGTCTTTCGGTGCATCGTTTTGTTAAATTTTTATTGTAACTAACATCGGAGCTCCCCCGCCAGATTTGACGCCGCCTTTTGGCGGCAAATTTGATCGGTGTGAAGCGATTTGTTAGCTACTTTTTGTCAAATCAAAAACTTTACTTTCACCAAATAATTCTACATCATGTTGTAAAGCCGCAAAAGTGTCTGATGTGGCGAATTTATCTATATTCTTTTTATAAGTTTCATTTATTTTGGATCGTTGTTTTTCAGATATTTTTTTGTTAAGGCTTTTAGATTTGTCTGCTTGTTTCTTTAAGTAATCAGCCATATATTTGGGTAAAACATATCTATCTGCCCCGAGAGTTCCTTTTTTGACATGTACAATTGTATTTTTCCATTGTCTTGGTTTTTCTATATGAATAAAACCTGTCAATAATATGCGAGGTAATTTAATATAAACAAATGCTTCTTTTGTATTGTTGGCCACATCAATATTGACGCTTCTTAAAAGGTATCTATTCATATTAGACGGCAGGTTGTCAAAGGAATGACTTCTTATTGCATTTAAAGGTAGCATATGCTGTTGATATTTTTTTGGATTTGGTTCCTTATCTAACAAAAATTTTTTCCATGTTTTTAAGGCTAAATTTGCTTCGTTTTTTAGCTTTTGAGGAAAATTTGACAAGTTGGTTTTTTCCTTAATGAATAATAAAACACGCCAACTTAGAGATACAGAAAATTTTAGAAGCCAAGGACCATAGTTGAACTGATTCTTATTATTTTTCACTATCGGGTGAAATATATGCTTTGCAAATTCTGTTTCCCATTTCTGGAATAAATCTTCACAAGTAGGGCAGAGCCAATATTCCTTTAAGCCGTCTTGAACTCTCTTGTTTGGAGTTTGTCCAAATCTTAAATATCCAGTTCCAGAACTTTCTTTGAGCCACTTATAAATAAAAGAGGGTATTATATGGCTGTTCTCCAGATTCCCCTTTTGATTACAAAGTTTGCAATTTCTTTTCATTTTTTATTATTTATAGCTAACATTTAATATACGACTGTCCGATTTACTAGATCAATCGGACATAGCCGTTTAAATTTATTTTAAATTATTAAAAAATCACGTTTTTTACTATAAAAACAGGTAACGAATGTCGCTTTTTATCGATAATAGCTGTTATCCTGACAGCCTCCCAGACATTTATTTATACCGATTTCATTAAATACTGACCAAAACCAATTCTGTTTTTCAGAATTAAGATAGAGCAATTTATTAATGGATTTGGTATGACCTGCAATCTGAAATAAAGTCAAAACAAAAACGATGAAATAATTTTATTCTTACAACTCTAAAAGATTACTGGAAATCTTCGACGGGGAAGTCTTTTCCCTTGACAACGGGGACCTTATAGGTGTTATGAATTTCCGTTAATATTATTTTTGTCTATGTCCCAATTCAAAGGATTGTTAACAATATATTCACGTATCTCCCGCAATGATTTTTCATTCCGTATTACATGATCATGAAATGATCGTTGCCATATTTGATAAGAGATATTTAAGTCATTTTGTTTAATATATTTCAAATATTCAACAGAACATTTTGATTTAAATGAACAAACAATATCAGATAACGTAGGGGCGGGCCTTGTGTCCGCCCGATTGCCGTATTCATTGATAATTAAAATTCCATGTATATGATTTGGCATAATAATGAATCGATCTAATCCAATATTATCATATTGATTTTCAATATTTTGCCAATTGATATTAATAATTTGTCCTAATTCTGTTAATTTAAATCGGGCGGACGCAAGGCCCGCCCCTGCGTTGGGTTTTATTTCTGTAAAAATATTTTTTCTGTCTTTTGAACAAATGGTAACGAAATACACACCTTTATTTGAATAATTATAATTTTTTATTCTATCTGTTTTTTTTCGGTAATTTTGTCATTTTTATTCATAACGCTTGAGCTCACCTGCCGAAAAGCGCAGCTTTTTGGTCAGGGGGAGCGGTTTGTTATCCTGTTTTTATTTTTATATCTCCTTCAATGTAGCGATGAATAACACCTGAAATAAGTGTTTGATAAGGAATTCCCATTGTCATTGCTTTTTTTTGAATGCCTAAGAAATCGTGGTCGTAGAGACGAATAGTTATTCTTCTATTTTTTTTAAAAGTGTTGTTTGCTGCTTTTTTTATTGATTCGATTTCTTTATTTGATGGAGTAGACAATTTTATCGTATCTTTTTCCAGCGCATCAAGAATATATTTTTCTTCTTTATTATATTTCATCTCAACCCTCCTGTTTGTCTTTGAATAATTTTGTTGCTTTTCTACTTGGTATAATGGTCTTCAAAAATGTATATTTCTTTTCAATAATATGTGGAACTATATAAATATAGCCATCTATAACAACAAAATATAATTTTTGTCCAGGATAGTTTGTCTGGTCTGGATGGTCTGTTATTTTCCAAACATCCCCCTGTGAAAGATGAAAGATTATTTGTTCAAAAGCTATATTACGTTCTTTTTTAAGCCATTCATTTTTTTCGGGATTCCATTCGTATTTCATGGTCTAAGTGTACATCATTTGTATGTACATGTCAAGATGAGCTGTTTTTAATTTTTATGGATAACGTTTAATATGCGACTGTCCGATTTGCTGGATCAATCGGACATAGCCGTTTAAATTTATTTAAAATTATTAAAAAATCACGTTTTTTACCACAAAAACAGGTAACGAATGTCGTTTTTTATCGATAATAGTTATTATCCGGACCGTCGTTGAAATCAATCACGGCAACGACATATTTCCCCCTAGACATTTATTTATATTTTATGTTGGATGTCTTTTAAATAGTATTTTTTTATTTCAGCCTTAAGGTAATCAACGGCGGAGTCGACATCATCAATGACGCGGAAAAGTTTTAAGTCATTGGCTGAAATATTACCCCACTCAAGCATCATATTCCAGTCCACAATATGTTCCCAGTAATCTTTGCCGTACAGCACGATCGGCATATGTTTTTTTGTTTTTTCTGTTTGGATAAGGGTTAATAATTCAAACAATTCGTCGAATGTTCCAAAGCCTCCTGGAAAAACGAGGAGGGCTTTTGATAAATAAAAGAACCAGAATTTTCGAATAAAGAAATAGTGGAATTCGAACGATAATTTTTTCGAGAGGTAAGGGTTGGGGTATTGCTCCATCGGTAGACTGATATTCAGGCCGACAGATTCTGTTTTCGCCTGTCGGGCGCCTCTGTTCGCCGCTTCCATAATTCCGGGCCCACCCCCGGAGCATATCACATAATGCTTGTGATGTTTTTTAAGTTTTTTAAACCATAACGAGAGTTCCTTCGATATCAAAGCGGCATCTTCATAATAACGCGCTGTCATTAATTGGATTTGAGCTTTTTTATAGTCCTGTTGAATTTTTTTAACCGGCTTTTTGTGCTTATTTAATTTAGCCGCGACCTTTTTGAAATTCAATTTTGCCTCTTTTAACGGGATCGTTCTGGCTGACCCGAAGAAAACGACCGTGTTATAAATACGGTTTTTTCTGAGCCGTTCCGCCGGTTCGATCATTTCACTTAAGATGCGGATGGGCCGGCCGGCCGGGCTGTTTAAAAAGTTTAAATTTTTGTATGCTTTTAAAGGCCAGTCATCTTCGGGGGACGTTGATTTTTGTCGGGCCATTTGAACTCCTTTTTGTTTATTTTATGTGATTATGTCAGGAATCGTTTTATAATATTCAATATTATACAGAATTCTTGCCGGAGAAGGAATTTTTTTCATCCGGTTTGTATATGAAGACAAGAGCGAAAGACTTATTTTTTTAGCCCGAAAGCCTGTTTATAGCAAATCCATTAATGAATTGTGCTATTTCAATTCTGAAAAGCGGAATTGGTATTAGATAAATGGTAACAATGAAATTTAAAAAAAAGACCGTCTGTTCATTTGTCCTTTTGCTGTGTGTGATCGCCTTATGGCTTTTTATCTACAGGGGAGGGTGGTTAAATGGCCTCAGGCTTAAAGGTGATGCCGGTTCCTATTTTGAAAGTTTTTCCTTTATAGCCGGGAGTTTTTCGAACGGAGTCTACCCGCTCTGGAACCCCTCTTACGGGCATGGAATTCCCAATTCCTTTTTTTTGCGCCGTATAGGCGAGTTTAATCCGTTTTATGTTATCCTTTTCGCTTTGATGAAATGTGGCGCCCGGTTTGAGGCGGCTTATTTTATTTTTCTTGTTGCCTATATGTTCTTAGGACTGGCGGGTTTTTATCACGTTATAAAACGAATATATCGACAGGAAAAATACGCGTTTATCGGCGCTTTGTTGTTAACGTTTTCGTCCTTCGGTTCCATCCTTTTTCAATCATTCATTATTCTCATCTTTACGCCGGCGATCTGGTTTTTTTATTTCATAATTTCGTTCTATCATAAACAAAGCCGGATTAATTTTATCGGGGCGTTGTTTTGTCTTCTGATCATTTGCGCGACATACATCCCTTTTTACTTTCTGACCCTTTTGATGTTTTTTTTGCTGTTCCAGACCGTTTTATATCCTCATCGTGTAAAAAATTTCGCGCGTATTTCTACCGCGTTCATCGTAAGAGAGAGCCGGCTGGCTTTTGTAGCGGGGTTGAGTCTTTTTCTCGCATTGGGCCCGGGGCTTTTTCTCTTCCAGAACGCGCGATCAGGTTTATTTGTTCTTCCTGTGAGACATCATTTATCTTCAGAAAACAATTCATTGAGCTTACGCCATCAGACAACGGCGGTTGGCGGGATCCCGCGGGTGAATCTTTTAAAAGACGGATTGTTGGATTTAAAAAATATGCATATCGGCACGATTTATATTCCTGTCTGGGTGATTGTCCTGTTGCTTTTATCAGGCTGGATTCATCTGAACAGGAGAATTGTTTTGTATGTTTTATGGGCGGCGACGATTTATTTGTTAAGTATATATGATGCTTCTTTTGTGTATCCGGTTATGTACAAATACATTTTTTTCTTCAAATGGTTCCGCAACTTTCAGTTTTTTATATGGATTTTTCTATTGCCGATTATTATTATACTTGGGATCGAGCATCTTTATGTTTTTGAAAATGAGGAAGAGGAAGGCCGTAAGCGGCGTAACAAACAAATATATCTCGTCATTGCTCATAGCGGCTTGTTTCTTTTTCTCATCCTCTGTCATCATTATGTGCTATCTTCTTATTTGGCTATCTTGCTCAGCTTATTATATTTTCTGTTTCAGGACGGTTATTTGAAACAAAAACCCGCGTCGACGCGCCTGGTTATCTTGCTGTTGATTGTCATTCAACCCCTGGCTGTCAGTCGATATTTAAACGCGAGCATGCGGACATTACCCGGGGCGAAACTTTCATATGATTTGCCGGAGGCGTTTCCTTACTATGAGGTTAGCTCTTTGACGGATCCCGATATAAAATCACCCCCCATATATATCGGAACGGCCTGGTATGACCGTTTAAGACAGGCGCTTCCTTACGCCACAATAAAGAAATACCTGCAATACAAATTTATCGTTTATGATCAGACATCTCAAATAAGATTAACGCCGAAAACAAGGTCGGTTATATTGCAAGCTTTTGATGACCATAAGAATATCGCTTTTATCCGGGAATCAGATGGTAAATCTTTTCTTGGGCAGGTTAAAAGGGTCCCGCCTTTATTGATCACGCGTTCTTCAGAACAATTTCATGTCCTTGGCTATAGCGCGAATAAAGTTGAAGTAAAGACCAATTTTCCGGGTGAAAAGTTTGTTGTCTATAACGATTGTTACTATCCGGGATGGCGGGTCTTTGTGGATGGCCGGGAAGTCCCGTTATATCGCGGCAATATCGCCTTTAAAGGTGTTTGGGTCCCCGCCGGTCCACACCGCGTGCTGTTCGCGTTTGGCCGGCCGGCCGTTTATTTTTATTACTCTGGAATTTTTGTCCTTTTTTATGGTTGGTTCTTTTATTTGATATGGTTAATTTTTTTAGACGCGCGGAAAGGGTCCCATGCTGATTAAGATGACATTCCTGTCACGGGCGATTGTTTTTTATTTCATAATGGCCGCTCTGGTTTATTGTGTCATTGATAAAGATAAATTAGAGAAAGGCCGGAAAATTCGTTCGCATTATTTTTTTCAAGCGCGGGCCTATACCGACTTGGTTTCTTTTTTGGAAGAGGAAGGAGACCTGGAGCCCGGGCAATGGCGAAAATATGCTCAATATGCCGACCAGTTACGGGTGTATATACCCCAAAGCGTTGAAGCCTATCATTTGCGGGGCGTGATCGACTATCATCTTGACCGGAAGGACAATGCCGTTCGCTCTTTTCAGATGGCGATCAGGGTTAACCCGGATTTCTTTTTGTCTTATTACAATTTAGGGCTTGTTTTATTTGAAAAAAAAGAGTATCAGGAAGCGGCCCGCGTATTTAAAGCCGCGTTTCAGTTGAACCCTCAGAAAACAGTGCGTGTGTTGCGGGCATCGAAGGTCCTTTACCAACCCTTGTTAAAGTCCGTAGAGCGGGAAAAGAAAATAAACTTAATGGATCGAGTAAAAGAGGCCTATCAAGAAGCTTATTTAATGAACATTTTATGTTATTTGAATCAACAGGACTATCAGGGGCTATTGTTTGCCGCGCGGGCCGCGTTAAGGTCCAGGGTTGGACGAGATGAGGTTTATGTCTATTATCAGGCGTTCGCGTTGGAGCAGTTAGGCCTGGACCAGTCGCCACCTGCCACCGGGCGGGAGGGCGCATGGAGGCCGCCAATGGATTCAGCCTCCCGTTTTATTATCCGGCTTTATTGATGGGCATTCCGTCTGAAGGTTTAACCAGTTTATTCTTGTCTGCCCGGAAGAACTATGTTAAATTGAATTATTATATAAACGAAATAGGGAAAATAGGTGAAGAATGAGAAGAATTGTCCTGATGATCATTATTTTTTTTGTTAGCGGCTCCTTTGCCGCCGCCCAGGATATCGACGGGCAACCCAACCGCGCTCGCGTTCAAGATGGAAAAATTGTCATTGAAACCCCCGGCGGAACAAATGTTGTGGATTATAAGGCGAAAAAGAAATACCGGTCTGTCTCCCCGCGGAAATGGAAGGTCGAAAAGCAAAGAGACCCTGTCACGGAAGCCCTGCGAATATATGAAGAGAAGTCGAAACCCCTTTACACGTATCGCGTCTTTTTGTCCTATCGGGGCCAGCAAGAACCTTCCATCATTTTTTCATATAAGAGCACCGAAGATGACAGTGAAGTTATTTTCTCTCCAGATGAAAATTTTTTGTATTATATCGATGTCTCTGGGGAGGGAACGCGTATTATTCATGGTCTTAATTTGAAAACGTCGAGAGATTTTGAAATCGGACCGGGGGATGAGTTAGACTTGATCCATTGTCCGGATAAGAATTATTATGTTGTTATTGAGGAGGGTTCTGATGTGAGCTACCATACCATTTATCGTTCAACCGGCGAACGCGTGAACATATTGAATAAGCGTGAAAATATTGAGGATTTAGTTCCTTTTATTTGTTATTAACTCTGGATAAGGAGGTTTTATGCTGAAAAAGATTTCAATTTGTATTTTTTTAATGATGATGATTGCTGTCAGCCCTTGCTATGCCGTTAAGTCGTTAAAGAAAACAGTCGCTGTTTTTGATTTTAAGAATGATTCCGGTTTTCGTTCCAAGGGCAATTTGGGTCAAGATTTCTCCACCCAATTAAATGACGCGTTGATTCAAAGCGGGGAATTTATCGTCCTGTCGCGTAAGGACCTTGATGTGGTTATGGCTGAGCAGGATCTGGCCCAAAGTGACCGTTTTGCCAAATCGACCTCGGCTCGGACGGGTAAGATTGTGGCGTCCCAAATTCTCATTAAAGGTCAAATAACGGAATTTGAAGAGAATACATCCGGAGGCGGGCAGGGCCTGTCGATCAAAGGATTTAAGATCGGGGCAAAAAAGTCGACAGCACACATCGCGGTGATCATCCAGCTTATTGATTCAACGACAGGGGAGATTCTCCATTCCAAAAGGGTTGAAGGTGAAGCAAAGTCCGGTGGATTATCTTTAGGCTACAGCGGTGATTTTGATATCAGTTCATCAAATTTTCAAAAAACACCTTTGGGCAAGGCCGTGCAAATGGCCATTGACCGCGCGGTGAATTTTGTTTCAAAAAAAGCGGCTGAGGTTGATTGGAGAGGTAAAGTCGTTCTCGTAAAAGGGGATGAGGTTTTTATCAATGCCGGCCAGAATGTCGGCGTCCAAAATGGAGATACCTTTAGCGTGTGGCGGGAAGGGGAAGCCCTGATTGACCCGGATACGGGAATTGAGTTAGGCCGCGATTCAAGCAAGGTGGCTGATGTGAGCGTCTTCTCCGTTGAAGATAAATTTTCAAAGGCCAGGGTGGTCGGCGCGGCACAGGGTGAGATTCAAAAAGGAAATGTTGTTAAGGAATAATTTGAAATTCATTCATCAAAGAAAGCGGGAAAATGTATGCAAAGAATATCGTTATTTCTGGCTGTTTTGTTTGCCCTGACTTCCGCGGGTTGTGAAACCGTTTACGAAGGGTCGAAGAAAGGTGGCGAATATATCGGTAAAGGCACGCGAGCCGTCGGAGGTGTTACCGAGGGTGCCGCCGATGGGTATGTCGGCAAGGAGACCGCGGAAGAAAATCCGTATGGCCGGTAAATATATCGATCTATCGGGTGGTATCGATGATGGAACGCGAACTTAGATCAATGGGTGAATCCTTCACAACTCTTTCGGTCGTGACAACGGATAATCAGACGATCACTTTTAATCATTATCAAAATGGTTTTGATCGCGTTATCATTCTCGTGCATGGTTTTTACAATAGCAAGCAAGCCATTTTGTTTGAAGATATGGCAACCATATTAAGCGGGCATTTTGATGTGATTGTTATGGATTTACGCGGTCATGGCGGAAGCACCGGTTGGTTCACCTGGACAGCTAAAGAATATCTGGATATTGAAGCTGTTTTGACCTATACCAAAAGACATTATGAGAAGATCGGGATGGTCGGCTTTTCCCTTGGCGCGGCAGTTTGCCTGATAGCGGCGTCACGGGTTTCTTCATTACAAAGCTTAATTTCTGTTTGTTCGCCTATGTCTTTTCGTCACGTTGACTTTCGTTGGTGGCAATTGGGCTTTGAAGAAAATTTGATTTATAATTTTTTTCAGGACGGCCGGGTGGGAAAAGGCGTTCGGCCGGGTTGGCTCTGGAAAAAGAAAATTAAACCGATTGATATTGTTGATCGGATTAAAATCCCCACGTTATTTATCCACGGAGCAAAAGATTGGTTAATTCTTCCGTGGCATTCATTGCGGCTTTATGATAAAGCTTGCTGTCAAAAAGAATTGAAAATATTTCCACAGGGCACTCACGCGGAGTTTGTTTTCCGTCTTTACCGTGAAGACTTTACAACCTGTTTAACGGATTGGTTCAACAAAACGATTCCGGCGGCATGAATGTTTTAAAGGACGGTTGAATATCTCGATGAGAAAGTCTTTTTTTATCCGTTATCACGCGCTCTGTCGGTGCAGCAATTAATCCAGTAAATTTTTTAAGAATTTAATATTTTTTTCAATAAATTTCAGACGGAATATATGCCTGAGCAGAGGGGGGTGTAAAAAAGGAAGTCCATTAGCGATTAACTTTCAGTTAATCGCAATGGTGATACAATCCTCCTAAAAAGGCTTTCGATTTAATCCTTCCATCATATTT
>JAIORP010000071.1 GCA_021108075.1 Candidatus Omnitrophota bacterium
TTTTTATGTTTTTTAACAAGGTTGTCCTTTGAAATAACTAGTTCTCGGACAAGCTCCTAGGAGGCTGTCCGAGAATGATCTTTTTATTCAGTTCTACGTTGCAAAACTCCAAAAAATCCTCAACGTACACATGTACACCTGCGGTTTTCTGTCGTCTCGCGCCTTGATCTGAACAAAAAACCTATTCTCGGACAGCCTCCTGGACAGCAAATTTGATAAACTAAAAATTTCTTCAGAAGATATCTCATCGAAAAAAATAAAAACTTTCTGAAATAAATTATTTCAGATTTAACCTAAAATTACAATTTAATTTTATTCATGCTTTATCTTTTGAAAACAAACAAGTTACGATAAATTTAATTTTAATGTGCTTGCCCTGCACAGCCCCCATCCTGATTTTTGCTATATAGACCTTTTCAGCCCTTTAAGCTCTAAATCAAAGTCGTCTTTACTGTCAGCAAAACTGCGCGCGACATCTTCATCGACCTGGTCGGTCTGGACCAGACCAACCAGAGACTTCTTAAAAGAGAGCATACCGAACATATCTCCCTCATCAATAAAGTTCTGAATTTCTCGAATCCGATTTTCACGGATCAAACGGGCGATCGTTGGCGTTACGACCATCGTTTCCATCGCAGGAACGCGACCTTCTCCATCTTTACATGGAACCAGACGCAATGAAAACGTTCCTCGAAGAATCAAGGATAACTGCATGCGGACTTCGTCATGCTGGTGAGGCGGGAAAAAATTGACAACACGGATAATTGTCTGGACAGCGTTGATCGTGTGGAATGTTGTCATAACAAAGTTCCCTAATTCTGTCGCTGTGATTGCGGCACGCATGGTATTGACATCCCGAATATTACCAATATAGATGATGTCCGAACTCTGCTGGGTGACATGTTTCAAAGCTGAAAGGTATGAGGGCACATCAATACCCAATTCCCGTTGGTTAATAAGACTTTTATTGTCAACAAACAAATACTCGATCGGGTCTTCGATCGTCACAATATGCTTGGATTGATGTGTGTTGATATACTCAAGAATACTCGCAATCGTCGTCGACTTTCCATTTCCGGCCGGCCCACACACAAGGAACAGACCCTTGGATTCTGTGGCGACTTTCTCACAGAGATCAACAGGAAGGTTAAGAGAATCGAACGATTTCACCTGAGAATGAACGTAACGGGCAACAATCGCGGGCGTGCCTCTTTGCATAAAAATATTGATACGAAAGCGGCCGATTTCCGGTTCGTCGTGAATGAAATCCACATCCCACGTTTCATAAAATTCTTTGCGCCGCTGTTCATTTTCTAATAAAAAATTCGTGATTCCCGCCATTTCTTCCCTGCCGAGTTTTTTATCGTGAATGATTTCAACTGAGCCGTATATTCGAGCGCGAGGGTATGCCATGGTTCGTAAAAACAGGTCTGAGGCCTGTTTCTCTACCATCAATTTAAATAAATCACTAACATTCATATTGGTCTCCTTGTTTAGCACCTTATTAACGGCATTGACACATTACCATCGCGATGATGAAGGGGTTAAAGAATAAAACAACTGCTGTCTGGTTATAACTTCTCAGGCCTTAAATATCTGCGATGAATATATTTGAGGCTACATATAATTCATCATACACAAAGCAGGAAGTCAAAGAAAAACATTATTTTTTAATATTCTGTTTCTTGAACTGCGTCAATATGGAACGCTCCTGATTCAACAATCTTTCTTTTTTCGTGCTCGGCCCGCCCGCATAGCCCCCCAACGACCCATCGGACTTAATTACACGGTGACACGGAATCATAATGGGATAGGGATTTCTCCTCAAGGCCTGCCCGACAGCCCGGACCGCTTTCGGCCGCCCAATCTTATCCGCGACCCATTGGTAGGTTCGGGTTTCACCCAAAGGAATCGTCAGCGTGGCCCGCAGCACATCCCACTGAAAATCTGTTAATGTTTGTTGATCTTTCACGCGTCACACCTTTTTCTTTTTTATTTTTTTATCTTGTCCAAACGCCGCCTTATGCCGCAAAAGGCGATGATACGATATCGCAAACCGATGCGCTTCATCACGTGTCCGCTGCAAAAGCTGCAAACCCAGAGAGTCTAAAGCCAACCTCACAGGACTTCGTCGGCGAGGTAAAAAAATTTCCTCTTCTCTTTTAGCCAAAGAAACGATGGGGATCCCTATCTCAAGATTTTCTAACTCACGAACAGCCGCAGACAGCTGCCCTTTTCCACCATCGATAACAATTAAATCCGGAAAAGCCTGACCTTCTTTTTTTAACCGGCTGTAACGTCTCCGCACAACTTCAGCAATCATTTTAAAGTCATCAATACCCTCGACATCTTTTATTCGAAAGCGGCGATAACTGCGCTTATCCGGTTTACCGTTAAAAAATGAGACCATCGACCCAACAGCTTGCTGTCCCATTATATTCGAAATATCAAACGTCTCAATCCTTTCTGGTAAACGCGGCAGATTTAAAGTCCGCTGCAATTGTTCCGCCGCCTTAAAGGGATTGACATCTTTTGATCCGGAATACAATGCGCCTAAAGCCCGCAATTGATCACGCGACTTAGCCGCGAGCTCGTATTTCTGTTCTCGAGAATATTTTTCCATATCCCGCCGAAGGCTTCTATAAAGGGCGTCTTTCTTTCCTTCTAAGATCAACCGGATATTTTTAATATTTCTTGCGTATTCTTTCTTTGAAAATTGTTGGATGCAGGGCCCATTGCAAAGCCCCATATGATAGTCCAGGCACGCCTTTTTTGGAAAAGGGCGGCAGGTACAAAATGGAAAAATCTTACGAATAATTGTTAAAGCTTCACGGATAAGCCCGGGATTGATATACGGGCCGTAATAAACATCATTCGCCTTTCTTCTTCGCGGGCGTTCAATCGAAACGCGCGGAAAAGGATCATTTGTAATTTGAATGACGGGATATGTTTTATCATCACGCAGGTCAATATTATACTTGGGATCATATTTCTTTATCAAACTGGCTTCCAGGATCAACGCCTCGGCTTCACTCGAAGTCTGGATATATTGAATGTCCGTTATCTGCTCAACCAGTTTATCCGTCTTGGGTTGAACGTGTTTGGATGAACGAAAATATGATTGCACCCTTTTGCGCAGGGAAACAGCTTTTCCGACATAAATAACCCTCTTCTGCTTATCGAGCATCAAATAAACTCCGCTACTCAGCGGAATACCCTTAATAATATCTTTCAATTTTTCTTTCTGATTCCTGTCTGCCATACTGGCCCTATTTCTTCTTTATTAATACCAAATCCATTAATAAATTGTTCTATTTTAATTCTGAAAAGCAGAATTGGTTTTGGTCATTATTTAATGGAATTGGTATAATTACCTGAACACTGCTTTTGAATCCAGACAACAATCGCCCTGGCCGCCTCAATGTCTAACATCAAAGACAGGGATTCATAAACAACACTCCCTATCAGTCCGGTCAACATTAAGCGCAACCAATCGGATGAAAAGCTTAAATACTCCCACACGCGCATAACACCCAACCCTGTGCAGAGAATAATAAATCCGACACGGAAAAAAAACGGTTTGAATGTCTGGCTCAGTCCATTAACTTTTTTATTCAAGAAATAAAACAATGCTCCGAAATTCATAAAACTAGCCAGAGCGCTTGCCAGGGCAATTCCGCCGATCTTTAAAGGAAACATCAACACGACGTTCAGTATCGCATTCAAAACAAGGCAAAAAAACGCGATCTGAACAGGCGTCTTTGTGTCCTGCAGGGCGTGGAAAGCGGAGACCAATATTTTAATGCCCGCATAAGCCATTAACCCGAACGCATAGAAGAAAAGAGCGGACGAGGTGATCATGGTCGAGTAACGGTCAAAGGCGCCTCTTTCAAATAACAACCGGATGATCGGTTCAGACAAACACAACAACAGAACCGTCATCAAACCCATAATCCATATCACTGTTTTTAAGGAAAAATGAATAGTTTTTTTAAATTCCGCCATGTTATTTTGTGCGGCTAAGGATGAAAGCCCTGGTAAAACAGCAGAGGCCATAGAAACACCAAACAGTCCCATCGGGAATAAAATAATCCGATTGGCGTAATAAACAGCGGCAATCCCGCCATAACCAACAATATGGGCCAAAGACGCACACAATGTATCAATAAGGATGGTCAATTGATAGACACCGCTTCCCAACATCCGAGGAAGGAGGAGTTTGCCAACCTTGGTCAGTCCCGAATGCTGATAACAACGCGGCCTGTGATAGACCATGCCCGCCTGCTTGACAGCGTAGATATGCCATAAAAGCTGCAACAGCCCACCGATTAATACACCGCATGCGATGACATAAACAGGCGGACACGGAAAAATAGATGCAGACAAGGCACTTAGAATTAAAGAAATGTTTAGCAGACAAGGACTCAGGGCCGGGACTAAGAATCGCCGCAAGACATACAAATACCCCATGGCATAGGCCGTTAAGCCAATAAAGAGCAAATACGGAAACATCAGACGCGTCAAATCTGACGCTAAATTCAATTTAACAGCATCACCGATAAAGCCTGGCGCTATTAATCGCACCAGCCAGGGGGCCAAAATGACGCCCAGCAAGGTTAACAGCATGAGGCAGAAAAATCCGGCGGTAAAGACCAGACTAACAAACTGATCGTACTGTTTGCGATCCGTTTGATCATGATATTCAGAAAAAACAGGAACCAGGGCCGCATTCATAGCCCCTTCACCAACAAAACTGCGCAATAAGTTGGGAATTTTGAAACTCACGTAGAACGCCTCTGCTGGTAAACCCGTCCCTAATATCCGGGCGAAGAGAACATCCCTGACAAAGCCCAAAATGCGGGAAGCAAGTGTCCCTAGAGACAAAACAGACGTGAAGCGTATGATCGTTTTAGAAGAGTCCCCTGTCCGGGATTTATTTATTGACACACATACCCCTTTTTGTTATAGTATTTCACTTCCAAGGTCGAAATTGTTTCATGAATGAAAAAAATTTTTGAAGATTGCTTTTTTCAATTTCTAAGGTTATACTTGGTATTTATAATAGTCAGTCACAAACACGTTTATAAGGAGTGATAACATTGCCGCAAAGAAGAGCCGCTATTAAAGATGTGAGAAAAATTCATACAAATCGGATGCATAACCTTGATATCAAGACCGACCTGAAGAAAACGATCAAAAAATTTCTCGCTTCTGTCAAAGAAAACAATGTTGATGAAGCAAAAAAAAATTTAAAAATCGTCTACAAAAAAATTGATAAGGCCGCGAAAAGAAACATCCTCCATAATAATACTGCCGCGCGTCGTAAATCCCGCTACTCCCGCATCATACAGACTATGGCCGCTGCTTAAATAAATTAAGTATATTAAAAAGCTAATGGATATGATAACCGTCATTTCTCTTAGCTTTTTTTATTTATACCAAATCCATTAATAAATTGTTCTACTTTAATTCTGAAAAGCAGAATTGGTTCTGGTCATTATTTAATGGAATTGGTATTACTAACCATCAATTGCATCAACTCAACAACCAACACTTCAACAGCTTGCCTTGGCAGCAAACGGGTGCGTTTAATATTTAAATCCGCTTGCTGTAGCGCCCGCAACCCGGACTGAAAGGCCTCCGGAGTTACACGCCCTGACATCTTATTGCCCCAATACCACACCAACGCGCCTGTAATCTGCACCGGCTGCTGTCCTTCATCCAACAATTGAGACAAAAGCTTTAGGGCTTCCCTGGGTTTGCGTGCCGCCATTAATTTCGTCAGATCAAAAGGAGTGATTTTATAACCGGACCGAAAAGATTCCACCCGCGCCAATGGATTGAGGTCTGCCGCAAGTTTTTTTGGCAAAGAACTCTGAGTTGTCTCCAAAACAATCACAATATGCCCTGGTTTAGAGGCCACGAATTCAACAAGAATATTTTTATTTTGTTGCGACAATTTGTGGATTTGACGAATGACCAGCAGGCGTCGTTCAGAAACAGCCGGCAAAGCCAGCAAGCTTTTCTTTAAATCTTCAGGAGAACAACGCCGGGCGTCCAACATGGCATAATCAAGTTTCTCAGCGTCACGTGTCAATAATACCTCTCTTTTGATCGCACCCATTCTTTTATCTTTTTCCTGGGGGCTCTCTCCTAAAAACAGGTAAAGCATACTGATTCCTCTACCGGGGTTAAAAATATTGCATTGATAAAAACCGATTCTTACGGAGCGATAGACATCTTAGGACAAAAAAAATGCAAAGCTGCGTCGACCCATCCGAAAACAAAATCGGCAAGCGACGTATGCTCTGCGTAAAACCGGAATGAAAAGCAATTGTCTAATCTACCAGCTCTCAATCGTGCGTTCCACAATACGACGGGATAAATCTTTGATGGCATCATCGACAGCAGACTCCTCTGAGGAGGCATTGGGACCGGACAGAAAATATGTCGCTTCACCGGAAAACCCACTCTCACGCCAAATGACCGCATCCGTTGATGGATTTATCAACTCCAACTTGACGCTGATTCGAACCCGGTACTCCTCAACATCATCATTATCATCGTAACGCAACCCATCCCGATCATAGCCTGACAATTCTCCCTTGAGAATGGCTTCAGCTAAGTCAGGTTTTGATATCCGCACATTCCCATCAAACTGAAAACGGTCAATAATCGCATCGCGGACATCAACCTCTAATAATGGCAAGTAGACATTCCGCTTACTCTCAGCGGTAAAAATGATATTGTTCGTGAATTTATCGATATAAATAGTTTTGAACGGCACATTTGATGCGCGGGTGGTGTAACCACACCCGGCTAACACCAATATAAATAATCCGACGATAACAACGGTCATTTTACGCATAAAATAAAAATCCCCAATTCATTGATCGATCATCCAACAAATTTCTTAAGTTGCTTTTAATTTTCTCAAACGTCATTGCACGGTCTTATAAAAATACTCTCTTAACAATAACATTGAGCATCCAGGCCGTTGATTCTTTGAAAGAGACGGCGAAATGAAAATATTATTTCTTTTCAGACATTTCACGAATCTTCAGCAGGGCCTTCTTAGCCCAGAGCGAGTTCCTGTACTCGTCAACGACGATTTTGTAATAAATTTTAGCCGCGACAAAATTTTTTTGTTTTTCGTAAAACTTAGCGATTACAAAGTTGTTTTCCGCTTCTTTATTCCTCAATTTTTGAATTTGAATTTTTGCCGTGTCTGATAAATCCACGTCGGGGTGTTCTTTGAGAAGATCTTCAAATTCTTCAACGGCAGCTTTTGTTATTCTTTGATCATACTGGACCTTGGATGATCGTTTAGCATCAGCTAGAGCAATTTGATATTTAGCAGCTTTCGTCCATTCGCTATCGGGATAATCATTCAACACCTTTTCAAACGCATCCCGCGCCTCGAGGTACAATTTTTTCTCAAATAAAAATAAACCAATTTTATACTGGGAAGGAGCAGCCAGTTCCCCATAAGGGGCATTCTTTATCACACTTTGAAAGACGGAAACAACGTCGTACTCACCGTCGGTAAAACCCTCGGATGAACGCCCTTTCAAAGGCCCCTTGCCATCCAGCAAGGCCACCCCGATATCATATTGTTTTTGGATAATGGCCGTGGCCCTTTCGCTAAAAGGGTATTTGTCAATCACATCCTGGTAGTTCTTAAAGGCTTTATAATACTGGACCCGATTCAGATGTATTTCTCCGATGAAAAACTGGGCTTCAGCAGCTTCACGTGACCGGGGGTAATGTTTGATCAACCGCCGAAATTCCTTAAGGGCTTTTTTATAGTCTTCCCCTTCGAAAAAAGAAGATGCAAACTTCAATTGCTCGCCAGGAGTTTCTTTAACAGCATATTTCGGATTGACCCATTTATTTGTTCCAGGCGTCCAAATCCAAAAGGCGTGGGCGCTAGACAGGCAGATAAAAATTAGGATAAAAATAAAAACAACCGAACGAAATGTTTTAATCATGTTGCCAAATTATCACACTCGATTTGATTTGTCAATCAGATATTAAAGAAATGCTATTGCTATATATTTAAATATTAATAGTTCTAATGATAATTATTTATTGGTTTATTAATCAATTAGTGATATATTAATACCAATTCTAGGGAGTCTACTCGCAGCAGAGCTACGAGGAATTCACTCCATTAAATAATTACCAGAATCAATTCTGCTTTTCTCAACACTTCAGCGAGAATATCAGAATTGAAATAGAACAATTTATTAATGGATTTGGTATAATGGTACTAAACGGCATTTTCTATTATATCTATACAATTGAAAGGAGTATAAAATGAAAAAATTAGCATGGATGGGCTTAAGCCTGTCTTTGGTTCTCATCTTATCCGGATGCTCAACGATCAAAGGCATGGGTGAAGATATCCGTTCTATTGGCGGATGGATTTCAAATGGATCTGACCATGTTCGCGAAAACGTAGGAAAAAACAAATAATTATTTAACTCAGTCCATAACCGTTTAAATATAAAAATTTCTGTAAAAAAGGGGCCCAAATGGCTCCTTTTTTCATTTTCAGGCACCTTTTGATTATTACTTTACATAATAAATATATTATTATATACTATTTAATATTTCCTCCCATTGAACCGGAGGCATAGATTGCGGGGATTAGAATAGTTTGATCAGGAAGGTATTTCCGGTTTAGCGACCCATTTTTACCCATAAAACACTCAAAATGACAACCTCTATCTCCGCATATTGAGGTAGACATAAGTCAGTTCGATCTAATCCAGTATGATGAAAGATCTAAACGGCCCCTTTTAAAGATTTGGCAGTATTCAATTTTTAAAGCGAAGGAAAAACTCTTGATTTAAATGATGTTAACAAAATAATGTTTAAGAAAGGATGTAAATCAACCATGAAGAGGCAAAGCACAATCAAAAGCAGATGGACATGCTTCGTGATCCTTGGCATTCTGCTGATGTGGAATCCAATACAGACACAAGCTGCCGAAAAATTCCCTTTAACCCAAAAAACCCGCCTGGAGGCAATGGACCGTGAAATGCGCTGTATCGCCCTGCAACAGGCTGGTGATATTCCCTGGCAGGATATTTGCGCAACAAGTGAAAAAAACGTTTACATGAACGACGACTTAACAGATGGAGATGACCCCATATTGGACACTGATGTCCAGACTCTTATTAACAACTATCAAAGCACGACTCGCCCTGAAACCGACATTGGAGGATACAATGTTGTTGAGTATGAAATACAAAAAACCAAAAAAAAGTTATTAAACATTTTTAACCGGGAAAATCCTTTTACAACGCTACGTTTAGGCACGGAATATTTTTACTTTGATTATGATGAACCAGCTCACGGCACAACCCAGGGAAACTTCTTCGGAATTAACGGCGCGTATGAAAGACGCCTACGGACCAATAACCATATCAAAAACATGGACGATGTCATCCACGACAAACACAAGATGAATATGTTTGGATTTGAAGGAAGCGTCGCATGGGGAAACGTTGATATTAACGGCGACCGCGGCGAAATAGATGACATCAGCAGCGTGATTATCGACACACGGGCTTACCTCGGATATGATATCCCCGTTAAAAACGCCTGGCTGACACCATTTATAGGCGTTGGCTACCGCTACGCGCATACAGATGAAGGCATTCGGCCGTCACCGTTTGTTTGGGCTTTTGAACGTGAAACACAATATTTATATGTTCCTTTTGGCGTTAAATTGCACAAAGACATTAGTAAACAATGGAATTTTTCTGCTTTGATCGAATTTGATTTCCTCGTTTGGGGCCAAATAACGAGTCACCTGGAGGATGGTGGACATTCTATCGTTTCCGCCTCGGACGGCACACCCCACGTGCTGGATCCCCTGAAAAACGAACAGCATGAAGGATATGGCATTCGTGGCTCCGTTCGATTCACACGCAAAGCAAAAAAGGCCGACTTCTTTGTTGAACCTTTTTTCCGATATTGGCACATCGACGCATCCGACACAAAACAATACACCTCTTCCGATGACGGAAATATTACCTGGTATTGGGATCAGTTCCACACACTGCCGATCACCGGAATTGAACCAGAAAATGACACCACGGAATACGGAATCAAAGCTGGCGTTCAGTTTTAATTTCATTCCTATCGCGACAAGAAAAAAACAAAGACAGTGATTTGAAAAACAAATCACTGTCTTTGTTTTTTCAGAACCTCTCTTAAAAGAATACCACCACAAATAACCCCATAATATAAAAAGACATGCCACGTCTTTATGCCACGGACATGGTGATAGGACCCGGGAATACTGGCCAACATCTTTATCCCTGTTAAAAAAATCATTAATACAAATTTCAGCAAAGGAATAATCGGCCAGACGAAAGATGGACACCACCAACCACAAATCAAAAAAAACGCCCCTAAAACGACGATAACCGTCATCATCGGCACAACGATCATATTCGCGACGATGGCGATGGGAGATACCATATGAAAATAATAGGCGATCAGTCCCAAAACACCGATCCAAATCCCCATCGACAGACTAAAAGAATAAAGAAGCCATTTCACAAACGTATGCTTGACCGGACAGAAATGAGTGATCAATTGCCGCACATATTGTGATAAAAACAAAATAGATAACAGGCACGTAAAAGACAACTGAAAACCAATATCCAAAATCAAATACGGATTCCAAATCAATATAAGCAAAGCAGAAAAACAGACAAGATTTAGACCGTCGACATCACGGTCAAACAAATAACTCAGCAACACCGTAATCGCCATGATGGAAGCCCGAGACACGGAAACCCTCCCTCCGCATAAAGAGACATAAAATAATAAAAAAATTATCCTCATGACAATATGCTGTGACCGCTGGAAGGACAAAGGCTGCGAGATCAACCAAATCAGTCCACTGATGATTCCGATATGAAGGCCGCTGATCGCCAGCACATGCGCGGTCCCCGTAACCGCGAACAATTGTTTAATGTGTTTGGGCAAATCGGTCCGGTCGCCTAAGAACATGGCCTTGATCAAACTGGATTCTGTTTCAGAAAAATGATCGTCGGATAATTCTTTTAAGAAATCCCTGAGGGATAATATCGACGCCTTCAAAGAATGCCCTTGGTCCTGCTTCAGGACAACCAGGTCATTGCCCCTCTTGACGCTTAAAAGATAATGAATATCTCTATGTCGCAAATACTCGCGATAAGAAGACCTTGATCGCGCGTCAAAAGAAAACGGGACGTGCAGGCGGCCCACCGTCTCAACAACCTGGCCATAGCGCAATGCTGCCGGTTGAAATACGTTCAGCTGGACTTTTCCGGAGCAGATCCGCCAGCCCCAGGGGGCCTGATAAGATTTGAGTTTCAGCACACATTGCTGTTTTGCTCCCCGGGCGCTTTTCTTTAGGGTAACCTCACTCTCGATCACACCCCGCACGCAAATCATTTGATAACGGTAGTATTTGGCGATACGGGTCACATGATCCTCGTCAACAACATGCCGGGCATAAAGAGCAAACGCCCCTAAAAACGTAAATAACAGACACACCGACACAAAACATAACCGGCGCCTGGTTCGCGACATGAAGGTGATTATCCATAAAACGGTAAAAAAAATGGACAGCACAAACAAAGAAACCGGACGGTATAACGCGAATAAAATGCCGGTCACGTATGATCCGAACAAATAGACAAACGGCCTGTGCCTTATGGGGAGCATGCTGCCTCCCGGACGAAAAGGAATTTGGAGAAAATATCATAATTTTTCTGCCGCACGCCAACAATCGTTTTTATCTGCTCAACATTTTCAATGCAACCGGCCTGCGAACGGTAATCGAGAATCTTTTGGGCCGTGAACGCGCCGATGTAGGGCACCTGCTGCAGGGCTTCTGAATCCGCCCTGTTGACGTCGACCTTGAGATAAAAGGCATCGGACTCCAGTTGAGATAACCTCGCATGCCATTGGGGAAACGTTGTCCAGATGACATCCAGGAACATACCAAGCCACAACACAAGAGAAAAAAAAAGCAAAGCTAAACGTTCTCTGTCAGTAAAAAACATGTTTTGATCCCGCAATGAATAAATGATTGGATTTAAGCCGGGGGAAAATTTAAGAGGGCAAATGAGTGTCTTTCATTATACACAAATATCAGCAAGGGGCAAGAAAGATAAAATAGTCGATCCTGAAAAACAACTTAAATAGTTGAAACAGTTAAAGTTAAGTCATAAAAAGTGTGGTGTAATTTGCAAGAACACGACGAGAAAGAAAGGAAACCTTGCAAAATGAAAACACAAAAGAACAAATATAACCCACAGTTTGACCTGTTTAAAATTGAGTTAAATCGGATCATTGATCCGAATCATCCGTTGGTAAAGCTAACAAAACAAATGGATTGGTCAGCATTTGATCATCAGTTCGAGAAGGAATTTTCAGATGAAGGCCGACCAGCCATTGCAACACGATTAATGGTCAGTTTACATTATATAAAATACACCCACGATTTAAGTGACGAAAAAACAGTTGCGATGTGGGTCAAAAATCCATACTGGCAATACTTCAGCGGGCGACAACATTTTGAGCATAAATTACCTATTGATCCATCAAGCATGACACGTTGGCGAAAACGAGTAGGCGTCAAAGGAGCTGAAGAATTATTAAGTCAAACGATTAAGACAGCAAAAAAACAAAAATATTTAAAAAGAGCACAGTGTCAAAAAGTGAATGTTGACACAACAGTGCAAACAAAAGCGATACGTTTTCCGACAGACGCACGGTTGTATGATTGAATGCGAGGAGGCTCATTAAAACAGCTAAAGACGAAGATATTGATTTAAGGCAAAGTTACATGCGTGTTGGTAAAAAAGCATTGCGACGACAACAGAATTATGGACATGCCAGACAAATGAAACGATCAAAAAAAGAAACAAGAAAGCTAAAAACATATTTAGGTCGAATCGTTCGTGACGTCGAGCGCAAAGCAAATAATCCAAGCCAAAAATTAAAAGAGCAGTTAAGTTTAGCCAAACAGTTCCTGGAACAAAAACGCAATAGTAAGAACAAAATTTATTCGATTCATGAGCCGCATGTTGAGTGTATTGCTAAAGGCAAAGTTCATCAACGATACGAGTTTGGATGTAAAGTCGGATTTGTCACTTCAGCAAAAAGAAATTGGATATTAGGAACTCAAGCATTTACAGGTAATCCTTATGATGGGCATACGCTTAAAAACAGTTTAGATCAAACAGAAAAATTAACTCAGATTAAAATTGACCAAGCAACTTGTGATTTAGGATACCGTGGTCATGGCATCAAAGAGACAAAAATTCATATTGTTCCAAGAAATAAGAGCAAAGCAAGTCGGGCAATCCGTCGATGGTGGAAACGGCGCAATGCTATTGAACCTATTATTGGACATAGTAAAAGCGAACATCGATTAAATCGTAATCAACTGGCTGGAGAATTAGGAGATCAATTGAATGCTATATTCTCAGCCTGTGGATTTAATATCAAAAAGCTCTTAAGAGCTTTTTGGCTTTGGATTCAGAACCTTTTTTATAGCGTTTATGAATTGAATTTTCAAAGAACACTGACCCTGCAAACCTAAAAATAAGCTTTTTCAGGATCGACTACGTAGGCTAGGGCTATTTAGCCAAAAAAACCTCTCTTTTTTCTAAGTATTCACCCGAAAGATACAGCCAAGCCATCGGGAATTGGGCCTTCTTTTCAACAGTTTTCTTAAGATGCTGATTTCCATGAAACACCCAGAAAGAAATCCACTTCAGCACAATCAGGATGTTTCCTGAATTGTTGATTGATTGACATCCTCTTCTTTAAATGAAAAAATGGTTGCATAAAAGCATTGCAAAAAAATATTATCCTGAGTTTTTTGCATGTGAGATTGAGCGACCACAAATTCTTTAACCTTAAATTTATTGAACCAACCACATATCTCATCCAGCTTGTTGCCCTCCGCACCATCTATATGGACTGTTTATTTCGGTCGACTTGCTTAACACATTACCTTCTTGCTAAGATCAAGCACCATTCAAACAAACCACAAATCCACCGGCCCATTTATTTTGTTCGTGTATAAAAATATACGGCTCCCCCGACACAAATCATACCGACTAATCTAAAATTACTGGGAATATCCAGCTTTATCATGCTTCTGCTTGTCAGATACTGTCTTTCTGCAGACTCATCCAATGAGTCCGCGTTAATGATGGTCACGACACCGACCAACAAATACACAATAGCCACATGTTTGTAAGTAATCTTTGATAATGCCTTAACGAACTCAAACTTGTCTAATCTTAGTTTCATAGGATCGCGTTTTTACCCATTCTTTAGATATCGATTCCGAGCAACGCTAAATTGCGTTGGAATTCTTTCTGTTTATATAACAAACAAAAATTCTGAACAACAATGGGGTCTAATTGCTTGCCGCTTTGAAGTCGTATTTTTTTAATCGCATGACGTACTGATATTTTTGGCTCATCGGGATGTTCACCAACCACTCTTTCAAAGAAAATTAAAAGAGCGAGAATTCGCGCCCCTAAAGGGATCTGACTGTTCTTCAGCCTTGCCGGACGCCCGGTCCCATCATAATATTCCTTAAAAAATAAAATTATTGAAAACACTGATTTTATCATATCCAAAGATGTTTTTAGTTGGTCCTTCGTTTTACTATTGATTAAGATTACTTTTAAATCCTCGGGTTCAAGCTCTCCCTTATTAATTAAAACATCATAAGGAACATGCAGCACATTTGCATTATGAAGGGCGGTTACCAAGTAAAGACCTTCAATACTTTTTTTGGACATATTCATTGTGAGCGCTATCTTTTCTAAAATTTTAAAAAAGCATGAATCATGAATAATCCGCTTAGCCTTCTTAGTGTTAATCTGTTGAGAAATAAATTTTATGATCTCAATATCTTTTTCACAATGGATCGCTTTAAGTTGAAACTTATTTAACGCAATTGCGGATTGTTCCGCTATGAAAGCGAGCAATGCTCCATCAGTTTTTGTGAAACAAGATTTGTTTCCGCTTTTGTCTATCACAAGATATCCTACGACTTTATCGAGGATGAGTGGATGTCCGAGGAACCAGGGCCCATGTTTGACATCTCCAGACAAAATATAAGGCATTTTGTTTATAATGCTGTCTACATCCTTTCTCCCATCAAACAGAATATTGTATTTCCCATTAAATTGAGCAACAAAATCCGCTCTTTTTTTACTCTTTGAAAGTATGATTACGCTAGAACTGGGGGCTTCGAAATATTGACAAAGCAGCCGGGAGAGACGCAGAGAATATTCTTTTAAAGTATCGCTGGCATTAAACAATCGATAAAGGACATGACTGATGGGCAAAGCGAATTTATGCTGATAATCGTTTATCTTAGCCTCATCATTCTCATTTAATCCAGCAGACACCGAAAGACTTTTCTTTTTCTCCAGACGTAGTCTTCGTAACGCTTGAAGACGCTGAAACAGATATTTCTTTACTTTTAAAACGAATTCATCCCTGTCATAATATGGACAAACAACTCCTCTGCTGTTTTTAATTAAATGCTTCAATTGGTTTATAGAAGACAACTGTTCCAGATCAATTTTACTGGGAGGAAGGGGATAATCTTTCAAATACAGTATAAATTTATTTTTTTTAGATCTTGATTTTAATTTATGTATGACACGTTCAAACTCTTCTTTCGATCCAAGGCCGGCCCCCAATGCAGGCAAACTAAATCTAGTCCACAAAACCCCAATATAAATGTCACACTCCTCTGCTTGATCTAAAACCTTTGCAGTCTTTATTCGTAATTTTGTGACTTTCCGGCCTAAAAGGGAATCTCTGTTGATACATTCCAGATATACGCCGAATTTTTGTGCCCAAGCCCTATTCAGCTCAGCGATAACACCTAACAAAGCATCCCGCTCCTTTTGTACCTCTGTGGGGGCAAAAATAACGATTTTTAGCTTTTCTTTCTGATCGGGCATCTTGAGTGTTCCAGTCTATTTCCTAATCAATATTTGATGTTTTCTTCAATGAATTTTATCGCCCGCTGAAAACATTCTGGACAAACGCCATAATCTCCAATTTCCTCATGAAGAATTCGTTCTTTTTGAAATCTTTTAAAAACATCTTTGGATATTCCATCTTTTTCAGCCATTATATAAATCTTAATGAATGCACCCCGCAGCAAGCTGCGAGGTATCCTATAACGGTTATAGCTCGTTTTGATCAAACAATTCTATTTGCCCTCGATAAGCTGTCCTCCGCTTGTTCGAATAATCTCTTCAGCTTTTCTAGCTAACCGCCCTACCTCTTTCTCATCACTCGACGATCCTACTGTCTTGATAACGTTATACCCATCAGATTTGTCAATTATCGGTACACTAATCGTCCCACTTTTATTCTTCTTTTTTTTACAAACATACTCCATTTTAATCGCGGGACACCCTTTTGTGTACTTTTTATTTTATTCAACCTTTTATTTTCAATACCTTACAAACATTGTTCTTGCAATTTTTTAAAAATGCAGAAGTCAGGAAATTTTTTTTCTTTAAACAATTATTTTGCATCTAAGCATCTCTTTAAATTTAATATCTTTTTCCACTACTGTCCCAACGTTCAAAAATTATTTTACATAACATATTGATAATATGGAA
>JAIORP010000213.1 GCA_021108075.1 Candidatus Omnitrophota bacterium
GATCAATTTGTTCTTTGATAATCTATTTTTTCTCTTTACTCTTTATAGGATGTCTCATTATCATAAATAACTGTTATGGTGTCTGAATGATATGATTATTGTTCAAAAAGACGGGTCCGACCGCGCAACGAGCAAGCTGATTGCAAAACGTCCGGCTTCGCACATAGCAAACCGAATGTTATGTTTGTAATGCCAAAAAATTCCGCAACAATGATTTTCCCTCATGCGTTAAAATGGACTCCGGATGGAATTGTACACCCCACAATGGTGCTTGCTTATGTTTAATCCCCATAATCTCCTGATCATCTGTCCAGGCAATCACCTCAAAACAGGCTGGCAACGAGGCACGATCAATCACCAAAGAATGGTAACGCGTCGCTTCAAACGGATTTGACAATCCCTTGAAAACATCCTGGTTATTATGATGAATCATGGACGTCTTGCCATGCATTAAAGATTTCGCTTGAACGATCTTCCCGCCAAAAGCATATCCCAGGGCTTGATGCCCCAGACAAACACCCAACACAGGTATCAGGTTTGCAAAATGCTTAATGACGTCAACAGAAATCCCGGCGTTCTCTGGCCGACCAGGTCCTGGAGAGATCACAATTTTGTCCGGACGCATATCTTCAATCTTTTTCACGTCAATCGCATCATTGCGGTATACTTTCAGTTCGGCCCCTAGCTCGCCTAAATACTGAACGAGGTTATAGGTAAACGAATCATAATTATCGATCATCAATATCATATTCACCTCTATATGAATAGTATCATTTAACTTGTCTTCTCACGCCACACAGAGGCGCCTAAGGCGCATAACTTCTCATCCAAATTTTCATATCCTCGCTCCAGATGATAAATACGATGAATCTCTGTCCGTCCTTTGGCGGCTAAACCGGCGATAATTAAAGCCGCAGACGCTCTTAAGTCAGAGGCCATAACCGGGGCTCCATAAAGATTGCGGACACCTTCAACAATAGCGCTAAGTCCTTCCCGGCGAATATGGGCACCCATCCGGTTCAATTCCGAGATATGGATAAACCTGTCAGGATAAACTTTATCAATGATTAAACTGACTCCGTTAGCCAGAGTCATTAACGCCATAAATTGTGCCTGCAAATCTGTGGGAAAACCAGGATAAGGATGTGTGGTCATACTGACCGGTTTAATGATCTTCTTCGGTTGAATCTTAATCAATCCTTTCTCCTGATAGACCTTCGTGCCGACCTCACTTAACTTATCAACCAATGCGATCAGATGGTTAAAACTCCCCTGGCGCAAAGTAATGGTACTGCGTGTTGCCGCAGCCATAATCATATACGTGCCAGATTCAATCCGGTCGGGGATGATGCGGTAATTAGTGCCTTTTAGTTTCGCAACCCCTGTGATTTTCAAATGCGGGCTGCCAATCCCTTTAATCTTCGCGCCCATCGCAACCAAAAATTTTGCCAAATCAGCGATCTCCGGTTCACATGCGGCTGATTCAATAATCGTCACACCTTTCGCCAGAGTGGCCGCCATCATAACATTCGCCGTCGCAAGCACAGACGAGCCGGATACT
This sequence comes from Candidatus Omnitrophota bacterium, assembly GCA_021108075.1. Taxonomy (GTDB): domain Bacteria; phylum Omnitrophota; class Gorgyraeia; order Zapsychrales; family Zapsychraceae; genus JAIORP01. Next base: position 1,562 of record JAIORP010000213.1, read on the forward strand.
CCGCCTAAATAAATATTATTCCCCTTCAACTGTCGCACCCGGGCATTAACAAAACCATTCGCAATATCAATTTTGGCACCTAATGCTGACAGGCCTTTCAAATGCAAATCAACCGGACGAATTCCTATAACACATCCGCCGGGTAAAGAGACTTTAGCTTTCCTGAGCTTAGATAATAATGGTCCCAGGACACAAAAAGACCCGCGCATGGTTGCGACAATTTCATATTCAGCAACATGCCCCAGCTTTCCCTTTGGTTTAATGACCGCCGTGTTGTTATTAAAATCGACATCTTTGCCCAACGAGATCAACAGCTTTCCCATGGTCATCGTGTCTCTCAGACGGGGAACATTGCGGATAACACATGGCTCATCCGTTAAAAGTGTCGCGGCCATAATCGGCAAGGCGGCATTCTTCGAACCACTAATTTTAACTTCTCCTTTTAGCGGTTTTCCGCCCTCGATAATCAACTTATCCATTTACTGGTCCTTCGACTTAGGCTGTCGCCTTGAAAAAAGTTTACGGCTAATACGTTTGGCTTTAAGAACACGGTCTGTTCCGGTATAGTCTTGAATAAATTCTAACTCGTAGTATTTTTGATAACGTGAGAAGATCTTCTCTAGAGAAGGGCGCTGTTGATCACCGACCTCCAGGAATAAATAACCATCATCTTTCAATAACTGATGAGCAAATAAAGCAATCAGATAATAAAATTTCAAACCATCTTCTCCACCATTTAATGCCAACTCCGGTTCATGGCGAACATCTACCGGTAACGTCGACAGATCCCCTGACTTGATATAGGGTGGGTTAGAAATAATCATGTCATAACGGCTATGCCATAATAGACATTTGGACATGAAAGTGGTCATATCATCATGAGAAAAATAAATATGATTATCAACCTGGTTCATCTGCGCATTAATGGTCGCAGTCTCAATGGCCCCCAAAGAAATGTCCACACTGGTAACAAAAACGGTATGCAGAAATTTTGCTAAAGCAATCGCGATATTGCCTGAACCTGTTCCCAGGTCTAGGACCCGTTTAATTTTTTTGGGATGAAAAGACGTCTGGATCGTATAGACTGCTTTATCGACCATAATTTCAGTCTCCGGCCGGGGGATGAGAACACGTTGATCGACTCTAAGCTTAATCCCCATAAAATCACTGAAACCCAGTAAGTATTGAAGGGGTTCCCCTTCCCTCCGCCTCATTAATATCTGATTAAATTGTTGTTGTTGTTCAGGAGTAAGGCGAAGAGTATCGGAATATAAATCAATACGACGGCAGTTCAAAATAGAGGTGAGAATTTGTTCGTTTTCATTCATAATAAATCATTGTCCTTCCTCTGGAAATTCTTGTGCTGATGGACATGAAAAAAAAATTAAAACAACTTATCTCAATGTTTCCAGAATTCAACTCTTTAAGAAAATTTATTCTTAAACCTTAAAAGAACAACATTCTTTAACGCCTTTTACTCCTCCCCCTGCTGCAATTGATCTTCTGCCACTTGTAACGCTTCAAAAAGCTCTTCCAGTTGGCCATCAAGGATATCCATCAGGCGATGACTGGTAAAACCTATGCGGTGATCCGTAACGCGCCGGTCAGGAAAATTGTACGTCCGGATCTTTTCGCTCCGGTCGCCGCTTCCTACTTTTAACTTTCTATCCTTAGATTCTTTGTCTTGATTCTGTTGCTGTATATGATCCATCAATCTTGCCCTTAAGACCCTCATCGCTTTATACTTATTCTTCAGTTGCGAACGTTCATCTTGACATATCACAACCAAACCCGTGGGTAAATGCGTGATACGTATGGCAGAATCTGTTGTGTTGACACTTTGTCCTCCCGGGCCTGAAGAGCGAAAGACATCAATTTTTAAGTCTTTCGGGTCAATCTTGATATCCACTTCTTCAGGTTCAAAAAGAACAGCGACCGTCGCGGCAGATGTGTGAATTCGTCCTGAGGCTTCTGTTGCGGGAACCCGTTGAACGCGATGAGCTCCGCTTTCCCATTTTAACATTTTCGAGGCTCCTTTCCCGGAAATACTAAAAATAATTTCCTTAAATCCGCCTGTCTCCGATTCGTTTGAATTGATGGGGTCAAATTTCCAGCCTTTATAATCGCAATATTTCGTATACATCCGATATAAATCCGCAGCGAACAAACTCGCTTCTTGCCCACCGGTACCAGCGCGAATCTCAAGAATTAAATCCCGGTCCCTTTCCTGCTTTCTCGGATGAAGCAAAGTCTTCATATGGGCCTCTTGCGCCACTTGCTTCTTCTTCAAATCAACCAATTCGGCCTTCGCTAACTCTTCAAAATCCGGGTCGGGTTCATCATTAAACAAATTGTTTAAATCGTCAATTTGCTTTAATGTGTCTTGATACGATCGATAGACAGACACAATCTCGGTAATATCCGCATATTCTTTGGCCAATTTCTGATATTGTGACTGATCAGCTATTATCTTCTGATCGGCAAGCTGTTGCTCCAACTCGCAAAATCGTTGAAAGATCTTTTCAACCTTCTCATTCATTCGCTGCTTTTCTTTGTTTTACCGTATCGTTTTTCAAAACGTTCTATACGCCCGGCAGAGTCAACAAATTTCTTGTCGCCCGTGAAAAACGGGTGACATTTCGAACAAATTTCGACGCGAACACTTTTCTTCGTCGACCGCGTATGGATGACTTCACCACAAGCACACGTAACGGTTGTCAGCTCGTAAGGTGGATGAATGCCATTTTTCATATGATCAACACCTCCTTTATCATTTTTGTATCATATTCCTGTTCTTATTTTTTCCAAGCAAACCCGGAGAACACCGAGCATTTGTCAGCCAGGGAACTCAGATCAGGCTGTAGAAAATATATAATAATATATAAAAATTTACTATTTGTAAAGAAAGATTTTTTAACCCCTTGAGAAGACTAGCCTTTGTTCAAATTATCAAGGAATTCTTTGTTTGTCTTGTATTTACCGACTTTATCAATAAGCAGTTCCATGGACTCGGCAGAATTCAAGTCATGAATCGCCTTGCGCAATAACCAAACACGCTGTAAATCTTCCGGTTCAACCAATAATTCTTCATGGCGGGTATTTGAGCGTTTGATATCAATCGCAGGATAAATCCTTCTCTGGAATAAATTCCGGTCAAGTTGCAGTTCCATGTTACCCGTTCCTTTGAATTCCTCAAAGATGACTTCGTCCATGCGGCTACCCGTATCGACCAAAGCCGTTGAAATAACCGTCAGACTTCCACCTTCCTCGACTGCGCGGGCGGCACCGAAAAATCGTTTGGGTTTATGCAACGCGTTTGAGTCCACACCACCCGACAAAATTTTCCCGCTATGGGGAACAACCGTGTTGTACGCACGGGCTAAACGGGTTATGCTGTCTAAAAGGATCACAACATCCCTTTTATGTTCGACTAACCGTTTCGCTTTTTCCAGCACCATCTCTGCGATCTGAACGTGGCGTTCAGCAGGCTCATCAAACGTTGAAGCAATAACCGTACCTTTAACACTGCGTTGCATGTCCGTCACTTCTTCCGGACGCTCATCAATAAGCAAAACCATCAAAATAACATCAGGGTTGTTATAAGTAATGGAATTCGCGACTTTTTGAAGCAAAACAGTTTTCCCGCTGTAGGGCGGCGCGACAATTAACGCCCGCTGTCCCTTACCGATGGGAGTCAACAAATCCATAATCCTCATGGATATTTCCTCCGGCCTGGATTCTAAAACAATCCTGTTGTTCGGATACAGGGGAGTAAGGTTATCAAAAAAGATTTTTTCTTTGCAATCTTCAGGATTCTCAAAATTGACGGCTTCAACCTTAAGCAAAGCAAAATACTTTTCACCTTCCTTCGGCGGACGGATCTGCCCACTAACGCTATCCCCCGTTTTCAAATCAAACCGCCGGATTTGAGACGGTGAAATATAAATATCGTCCGGACCGGGGAGATAGTTATAATTAGAGCTCCGCAAGAATCCGAATCCTTCAGATAAAATTTCTAAGGTTCCTTCTCCAAACATGAGTCCAGCGTTTTCCGCCTTTGTTTGCAAGATTTTAAAAATCAAGTCTTGTTTGCGGATACCACTTATCCCATTGATGCCCATCTCTTTGGCATAACTGGACAACTCAGACATCTTCATGTCTTTGAGCTTTGTAATATCCATCGTTTCATCTTTCGAGCCCCTGGGCAAGTCTCGTCTCTGCGGGGCCTTTGTTGACCTTTCTCGAGAGGGCGACTTCTGCGTATCTCTGCCTCCCTCTTTTACAACTCTTGTTCTTCTGCTAGTTTTGTCCATACCTTCATTACCTCTTTTTTTGTATTTGTTAAATTTTTACTATTATCTATAACATAATCGGCTCTATTAATTTTATCCGTTAATGACCATTGCGCCTGAATGCGCTTATTCACTTCGTCTTTTGACATCCGGCGATGCTCGGCAATCCGTGAGTGCTGTTGCGCTAATGAGGATGAAGCAACAACAATCACATCCATGTGTCGGTCATAACCAGCTTCAAACAATAAGGGAACTTCAACAACAATAATTTGAGCTTTTTCATCGTTCCCGCATCCTTTTATCGCTTCAAGCATCTTACGCTCAACTGCCGGATGAATAATACTTTCTAAACACTTTAATTTCTCTGAATCATCAAATACTTCCGTTGCTAACTTCGACCGGCTTATCGTCTGACCGTTTAATATGCCCGGGCCGAAAACCGAAACAACCGAATGATAGCAATCGCCATCCCATTCTAATAATTCATGCGCAATATGATCCGTATCAATAACGCATGCGCCACAGTCCTTAAACATCGATGCAATCGTCGACTTCCCCGTTCCAAAACTTCCCGTTAACCCAACAATAATCGTCTTCTTCATAGACACTTTAGTAAAAGATTAGACCAAATCCATTAATGAATTGTTCTATCTCAATTCTGATATTCTTTCCTTAGCGTCGAGAAAATCAGAATCGATTTTGATAATTACACCAATTCCAGTGAATCTCCTCGGAGCAGAGCTCGGAGGAATTCACTCCATTAAATAATTTCCAAAAATTCTCATCATTTTTTACGAACGTTTTTACGCAAATAGCGAAGAGAAATCAGTAGAATTATTTATTGGATTTGATCTCGCTATTTGTACAAATATCTAACGTAACGGGTATTATCAGCTGCGTGTAAACAAATCACAATACAGACTAGAGTATTTATACGCTGATTTATCCCAGGTGAATTCCTCGTTTAAAACATTTTGGATTAAACTCATCATCTCCTGTGGACGATGAAAAACCTTTACCGCTAAAATGATGTGTTTGATGAAATCCCATTTCTTATACTTCTTAAAAATAAAGCCCGTTCCCGTTTTTTCTGTCGATTTAAAGGCTTCCACCGTGTCCATCAAACCTCCTGTCTTAAAAACAATCGGGATCGTTCCAAAACGCATACTGATCATTTGGCTCAAACCACAGGGTTCAAAAGTTGACGGCATCAAGAAAAAGTCAGAACCAGCGTATATTTGATGAGCCATTCCTTCATCAAACTCAAACCAAAGGGCAATCTTATCCGGAAACTTTTCCGCTTTGATTTCTAACTTACGATGATCATCATCCGTTCCGATTCCTTGAATAATCAGCTGGATATCGAACGATCCCATCTCTTCCATAAGATCAAAAATCAAATCCATCCCCTTTTGATGTGAAATCCGTCCGACGAAACCTAAAACAGGTACATCCTTACGGACAGGCAAATTTAATATCTTTTGCAGATGCTGTTTATTCGCAAGTTTTCCGCTGAGGACGTCTTCTTTGCCATAGTTGGTCTGAATATATGGATCCGACTGGGGATTCCAGATGGAATAGTCCACACCATTGATAATGCCATGAATTTTATCCTGGCTGGATAATAAAACCCGGTCGAGGCCAAACCCAAATTCTTTCGTTTGAATTTCATGGGCGTACTGTTGACTGACCGTAGTCACTTCGTCCGCATAAATAATGCCGGCCTTCAACAAATTCAATTTGCCGTAAAATTCGAACCCATCTTTTTTGAACAACTCATCAGGCAACCCTATCTTAGGATATTGATCCCTCGGGAAAATACCCTGAAATGCTAAGTTGTGAATCGTTAATACGGTTCGGGTGGAAAAAAAGAAATGATCATGTCCTAATTTCTCTTTTAAGTAAACAGGGATTAATGCTGTCTGCCAATCGTTGCAGTGGACCACATCCGGCTTAAAATTCACCACTTTTAACGCGTCGAGTATCTTCTCACAAAAATATTGAAATCGATCCAGGTTATCTTCATAGTCACCCTCACCGTTGCCGTATAATCCCTCGCGCTTAAAATAATGGTCATTCTTTATGAAATACACTTTAGTCTTCCGGCCAATGGTCGCACTTAAAATCTCCGCCGAGACCTCTTCAACATGATAAGCGCCCCGTTCAACATCTATCGCAATGGAGGAATAGTACGGCATAATCACAACAACATCCTCACCGATATGTTCTAAAGCCAGAGGTAAAGCCCCGCAAACATCGGCTAATCCACCTGTTTTAGCAAAAGGAAACACCTCAGAAGAGCAAAACGCTATCCGCATATCGTTGACGACCCCTTTATCTCATCCATCTCTAACCAATTTTTACCTTCTTTGACGCTCACCTTGATCGGAACAGTTAATTCTAAAGGATTTTCCATTAAATTCCGCATAAGAGTGACCATGGTGTCGTGTTCACGGGAAACGACCTCAAAAATCAACTCATCATGGACGGTCAATAGCATCTTTGATAAAAACTTTTTCTCTTTCATTGTTCGAAAGATTGACACCATTGACATTTTAATTAAGTCGGCCGCTGAGCCCTGTACCGGGGTATTGATGGCTTGTCTTTGGGCAAACTGTTTGATCGAATGATTCTTGCTATGAATTTCAGGGATATACCTGCGACGGTTTAAAATCGTTTTAACAAAACCATTTTTTTCACAAAATTCAATTTGATCCTGCATAAACTTCTGAACGTTTGGATAACGTATAAAATAACGGTCTATAAAAGATTGTGCTTCTTGTTGAGGGATGTTTAAATCTTTAGCCAGGCCAAAAGCGCTCATGCCGTAAACGATACCGAAGTTAACTCTTTTAGCGGAGTAACGCATTTGCTTGGTTATTTTATCTTCAGGGACTTCAAAGATCAACGAAGCCGTGTAACTGTGAATATCCTGCTCCAGACGAAACGCTTCAATTAATCCCGGATCCTGGGATAAATGCGCTAATAAACGCAATTCAATTTGAGAATAATCAGCAGAGATTAACAGCACATCCGCATCAACAGAAATAAACGCCTGCCGTATCTGCTTGCCAAATTCTGTCCGCACAGGAATATTCTGAAGATTAGGATGGCTAGAACTTAATCGACCAGTTTCAGTTCCGACCTGGTTAAATTGAGTGTGTATCCTGCCCGTTTCAGATGAAACCATTTTCGGTAATGTGTCGATATATGTTGATTTCAATTTCGCAAGATGACGGTACTCGATAATCCTGGCAGGAAAATTACTGTTTTGCGCGAGTATTGTTAAAACAGATTCATTTGTTGAATACCCGGTTTTTGTCTTTTTTATAACAGGTAATTTAAGTTTTTCAAATAAAATATGACTTAATTGCTTAGGCGAGTTAAGATTAAACTCTTCACCTGCTTCTTTATATAAATCTTTGGTTAATTTTTCGATATGCTCGTCACAAACCAAAGACAACTTTTCTAAAAAAAGTTTATCCAGGGCGACGCCCTCAACCTCTAAGGAGGCTAAGACCCAGGCCAACGGCATTTCGATATTCTTAAAAAGATCAGACAAAAGTTTCTGTTCTAAATCTTTATAAAAAATTTCATGCAGGCGCCTAAGAAAGTGCACCTGATATTGATAACCAGACTCAGACCCAATATGTTTATTCAAATATTTTAAAGTCAAATGACTGAAGTCAAATGAAGATTCCGAAGGGAACAATAAATACGCGGCAAGAAGAACGTCAAACACATTTTCAGGAAAATGATGTTCGCCCTGCGATGGCAACAGATAGTGATAAAAACTTTTAATATCATACGTCACTTTCAGAATCTCTTGATCGTTCCAGACTTCCTGGAAATGAGCCATCAGGTTCTCTTTCACACAAAAAACAGTATGCGTATCCGCATAAACAAATAACCTCTTCTGATCAAACAATTCATCTTGCACATTGACGTGCTGAAAAAAAATCTGCTTTTGTTCCCGCACCTGGCGGATACATTTTTGAACATCATCCGCCGAACACAACTCTCTTAGTCCGACCTTAACACCGATCTTTTCACGCGGGGCGTATTCTTGTGCAAATTTTCTGAATTCTAAATCTGAAAACAATCTGAAAAGCACGGCCTGATCCGGGCTCCCGATGAAAGCATCTTCCAATCGGTAAGAAAATATGGACTGCGCTTCAAGCAATGCCAATTCCTTGCTCAAAAAAGCCATGTCTTTATCCATTTCAAGTTTTGTTCGAACCGTTGCGGACGAAACCGATTCAAGCTGGTCATAAATACTCTCAAGCCCCCCGTATCCCTGGATAAGTTTTCTGGCCGTGACCTCACCGATGCCTCTTACTCCCGGGATATTATCGGATTGATCTCCCGCTAAAGCGATATAGTCCGGAATAAAATGAGGGTCAAAACCCAATTTTTCTTTAATCTCTGGCAGTCCGTATATTTTATTTTTTTTGATGTTATACATAAACACATGTTCGTTTACCAACTGAAACATATCCTTATCGTCACTAACGATGATAATGTCCATATCCGCCCCTTGCATCTTTTTAGCAAAATACGCAATGAGATCATCCGCTTCAAAACCCTCTTTTTCAACAGTTGATAAATGTAAGGCCCCAATAATATTCTTTATGATCGGAATTTGAGAAACCAGATCATCTGGCATCTTCGGTCGCTGTATCTTATATGCCGCATATTTCTTTTGCCGGAAAGTTTTTTCTTTTGAATCAAAACAAATGACCAGGTAATCGGGTTTATATTCGTTTAAAATTTTTCTTATCGCGTTCACAAAACCATAGACAGCATTTGTTGCCTGCCCGTTACTCGTGTATAAATTCTTTATCGCGTAAAAAGATCTATAACATAAAGCGTGGGCATCAATTAAAAATAATTTCTTGTGACTCATGATAAATGATTGTTTTTGAATGCTATATGGATGCAATTTATTAAGAATACTACGTCCAAAGGAAAACCTCTTACTGGATTTGTTGAAGACACTAAATTATTTACTCAAATTATTCAGAATTGTATTGTTTTGTGGCAAGTATTTTTTGAATCTCATTTCTAGCCGATAAATAATCCCCTGCTTCCAATAATTCTAATGCGTTCTTCTTGATCAGCTCAACAGCCATCGTCTCTTTATCCGCGTGAACCTGCGCCATTGCCCGTATGACCTTTGGATTCTCCGGTGTAATTTTTAAGGCTTGATTGTATACTGCAATTGCCTGCTCATATTGTTTTTGAGCGTATAACTCTTGACCTTTTTGAAATAAATCATGCGAATGCTTAATTCGTTCTTCAAAGCGTTCTCTTGATCTTTCTTCCAGCTCCTGCTCAAATTCCTTCAATTCTTTTAAGTAAAACTTTTCTTTGTACCGTGCATCAATCGTGATGATTTCAGCTTTAACCTTATCTGCCCATATATCTCCTGAATCGGATAGCTCATAGCGCAATAAAAAATATCTTAATGCTTTTTCTTTATTTCCAATTTTCTTGTAAAAATATCCTAAATTGGTATATGCAGGCAAATACGAGGCATCAATATGAGTAGCTTTTAAGTAATAATGCTCGGCTTTATTCGTTAATCCAATATGTTCGTATAAAATACCAAGATCATTAAATAATAGGGCATTACGCAACCCTAAATCTTCGGCTTTTGTGTAAAGTGTTAAGGCCTCTAGATACTGGCCTTTTTGTTGTTCCGCAAAGGCCTGTATACGGTAATCCTCAGCTGTTAATTCTTTTGTTTGAACATCTGCGGAAGAATTGTTTTGAAAAGTAACGAAAGAAAGGACAAAAAGAAAAGCGACGAGTCTTATCTTCAACTTTCCCATATCTCTTTTGTATGAAGTAAGCATAATATATATTCAATTATTTGGCAAGTAAAAATTAGATTATCTCCCTGATCCTCACGTCTGAAACAAATGACTACTTCAATATGGTTTCGTCTTCGATAACTTGATCTCTTGGCTGAGAAATAACCGGCTGTTCACCGTCTGAATGTGGCGCGACAGACGATGGTGAATCAGACTGGTCACCGGCGGCATCGTCTGTCGCAGGAGAATCCGCATGGCCATTCTGTTCGGGCGGATTGACATGAACAGCAGACAGATCATCACAAATGTCCGTTAACGGTGTCTTCTGCTCAATCATTTTTTTATATTTAATTAAATCAATATCTCGAACAACATTCATGTAAGCAATTCCGGTTACCTCCCCATTCTGCCGGGCATAATAGATGATCATTGTATTCCGCTCGTCATCATACTGGACAAAGGTCTGTCCGGATGGGGTTAAACGACATTGACCAAGAAAAACACAATCGAACGGACCGAATTGATAATGCGCGTGAGCCATATGGTCTTCGGATGCCAGTTCTTTCTCAACAATTTTGCTGGCTAAAAATTTGGCTTGATGATCTAATTCATGTGTGGTCGGGCAAAAAGGATCAAAGAATGATACGGGATTGGCCAGGGTATCACAAACGTAAATATCACTTAAAGACGTATGAATGCCGTTCCACGCGGTAATTCCATTGTCCAAATGCAACTCTGAGTCTCTCAGCAGGCGTAAATCCGGCGGACATTCGCCGTAACCAACAGCCTGGCATGCGATAACTTTTCCGGTCTTTAATCGAATGGCTTTAACATCACTATCCCCTAAAATATCAAGAATATCATTCTGCAGGATGAATCGAACACCCTGCTCTTCCATCCTTTTCTGTAGCCATCTCGAGCACTCCGCTGGCAGATATGGTCTCAAAATATGGTCCTCTTCACAAATAACAATCGTCTCAATTTCTCTTTGAGCAATAGCACCGGCAAAGGCCAGACCATATAAGGAATTGGTCTTCAGAATCACGGTTTCCTGTAGCAAAAAATTTGTCCCCAGACTCTCGGCGTCTTTTAGCCGGCGAAAATTAAAAATACCTTTTTTATTTATCCCTTTGATGTCGGGCAAATTGATGTGCGGCATATGGGTCAAAACTAAAATATCAAAATTATAAATATTCTTCTGCTCGGTATGAATTTTCCTGCGGACAAGATTTATCCTGGTCATATCCGCCTCAGTAACAACATTTATCTCATCCTGTGAATAAAAATGATTCGTCCTAAAATACAAATCATCCAGCTTTAAACGGTTGGATAAGAACGCGGGGATATGCCCTTCCCAATACGGCTGAGAGCCTTGTGGACAAAAAATCGTGAATGTCCCTTCAAATCCAAACTGTTTTAAGAGTTCAATCGTCTTAACAGCCAATATGGAATGCCCCAAAAATATAACTTTTTTCATATTCGTCCTCACAGCTGTCTTCATGAAACCGGCTGACAGCCGTATGCTAATTTACAAGATTATTTTGTTTTTTAAACGCCTCTAGTCCATTACGCATAAGCATAACAACAGTGACCGGGCCAACCCCCCCGGGGACGGGTGTAATATATGATGCCCGATTTTGAGCTTCCTCAAAATCGACATCCCCCACAATCTTATTATCAACTTGATTTATGCCAACATCAACAACAATAGCCCCCTCCTTGATCCAATCCCCTTTTATCAAACGGGCTTTTCCAACGGCAACGATCAAAATGTCCGCCCGCTTAGTATAATCGGGTAATAAACCGGCGCGGCTTGTCTCAATATGGCAGACTGAGACCGTCGCCATTTGTTTCAATAAAAGCAAACATAACGGTTTACCGACAATCGCACTACTTCCGACAATGACAACTTCTTTTCCTTTTAGGTCGATCTGTGTAGAAAAAATATGTTCCATGACAGCAGCGGGAGTGCAGGGCATCAGATGGGTTTCCCCTAACATCATCTTTCCAATATTAATAATATTTATGCCCTCAAGGTCCTTATTAATGTTCACAAAGTTAGCCACTGCGGGGTAGTCAATATGCTCAGGAACGGGCCTGTGAATTAAAATGCCATTGACAGATTCATCATTATTTAAATCTTGAACCAATTGGATTAAGTCTTCTTGACTGATCCCTTCCGGCAATAATTTCAAATCATAAGAAATACCTATTGAATCGGCGGCTTTTTGTTGAGAGCGGGCATACGCGCAGGTTCCATGATCATCCCCAATCATAATATTCACCATACGGGGAATTCGGCCAATCTGATTCTTGTATTGAACAACTTCATCTTTTAACCGATGCTGGATATCCCGGGCTAATTTTCTTCCATCCAGAATTTCTGCCATAAATGCATTCCTTTAGATATAAAAATTGATGTGGCCTCTAAGCTAATATTTCCGCACTATTATAAGCTGACAAAAGCAACTCACCCGCCACCCCGACATCAGCGGCTAAATGGGGATTGCCTTTTTTTACTAAAAACGGTGCTAAGGCTATCATACGATAACATAACAGACGCACTTTTTGCTGTATTTTTCGCGCGGCATTGTCCGCGGCTTTCTGCTGTTGTTTTGTCCCTTTACGCGCCTTTACAACCCGTTGATACGCTTTGGCATCATCATCGACATATCTCAGAAAAGTTTGCTGAATCTTATCACATTCTTTGACAATCTTTTTTATATGATGTTCAACCTCACGGGTTGAACCCCGGTCCAAAGAATAACGGGCGACCATTCCGAACAATGCCGTGCCTAACGCCGCGGTTAACGCCGCGGCTGATCCTCCGCCGGGCGTCGGCACTCTCAACGACAATGCGTTCGTGTATTCCTCTATGGAATAATCTTTTAAATATTTCATTCTTTGTTCCATCGACAGAAGCCGCTCCAGATACGGTCAAGTTGATTATCTTATTCCAAATGAAATCGAAAAGGCTACTTTCCGCTTAAAAATATCGAGGCGTATTTTAATATGGATGATAAAAAAATCCTTCGGATTGATATCATTTATTGGTTGATTATTTTATCCGGCGTTCCCACCGCAAGATGCGCTTCCTTTTCATTTCTAATTAATGGTGTGCTTGCGTGTATTCACAAAAAAATTACACATGGGGTTTTGAGATCATCGGCGGGTTAAACATTATTTATCCTAAAAACATATTAAACTAAAGTGATATTTATTACAATACTTTCCTCATGTTTGTCGATAGAATTCTCATTACTATTAAATACCAATTAATTTACAAATTCAAATGCATTTTTAATTAAATGAAGCTGTTTTTCAGGGGATTCATTCAGGGTAATCCCAATAACATCAAACCGGGCACCAGACCATTCAAACTCGGCATCCCGCAAGTATATCAACGCCATCTTCCCGATCTGCCGTTGTTTCTTTTTATTAACCGCTTCCAAAGGGTTCCCATACTCATCAGAATATCGTGTTTTGACTTCGATAAAACACAAAATCCGCTGGTCAAAAGCGATAATATCAATTTCTCCAAAAGCATTATGATAGTTCCGTTCGAGAATATGATAACCCCGCGCCTGGAGATATTCGACCGCTAAATCTTCCCCCTGCTTACCCGTCGCGCGATTGTGATGCTGTTCTTCATTTTGTCCGGACAAAAAGTCTGATGTCATCTTCGAATAATTGATTATGATACGTTAATATTTAAAAGATCTGCGATGGATCAGTGAGGGGCCATATTCACGTAAAGCTTGTTTATGTTTAACGGTTGGATAACCTTTATGTTGACGAAAGCCATACTCAGGGAAGATATCATCATATATACAGATGATCCTATCCCGAATAACTTTTGCGACAATGGATGCGCAGGCAATGGATAACACGGAGGCATCCCCCTTAACAATGGTCCGGAAGGCATACGGTAAATCTGTTTTAAATTGATTCCCATCAATTAATAAACATATATCACCTTTTCGGGCATCCATATCCTCAGGCACTTCCGGAACGCGAACGATCAACGCTTCAACGGCGTTGCGCATTGCCAGAAAACTGGCCTGAAGAATATTCATACGATCAATAATACTCTCATTCATAATACCTACGCCCACATAGGCCTTATCCATAATTTCCTGGAATGCTATTTCTCTTTGTCGGGGGGAAATCTTCTTTGAATCTGTAATTTTGCAGGTGAATTGATCTTCCTTCAACGCTACGGCAGTCGCAACGACGGGTCCGGCTAATGGTCCCCGCCCAGCTTCGTCCACGCCAATGACGAGATTAAAACCTTGTTGTTTAATCTCATTTTCAATTGCTAACATAATAAATTAAATGGTTTATATCCGTCTTTTTTTGACACGTGCTTTCTTGCCAATGCGGTCGCGTAAATAATACAATTTCGCGCGTTTAACGATACCTTTGCTGACAATCTTCAGGCTGTCAATGACAGGTGAGTGCAGCGGAAATGTCCGTTCGATACCCTCTCCGTAAGAAAGTTTACGAACGGTAAAAGTCGCTCTCAGGCCGCGGCCTGTTTTACGGATAATCGTACCTTCAAAAGGATGAACACGAACTTTATCAGCCTCTAGAACTTTAATACGCATTTTAATCGTATCGCCAACTTCAAAATCCGGAAGATCTTTTTGAAGATGCTTTTCTTCCACTTTTTTAATCAATTCACTTATGTTCGTTGCCATGTTTCAACGCCCCCTTACCTTGTTTATTTTGTGTGACATATATTATTTTATATTTTATACCAAATCCATTAATAAATTGTTCTATCTTAATTCTGAAAAGCAGAATTGGTT
>JAIORP010000185.1 GCA_021108075.1 Candidatus Omnitrophota bacterium
ATCTTAATTCTGAAAAGCAGAATTGGTTTTGGTCATTATTTAATGGAATTGGTATAATTATCAATATCCGAAAGAAATCCTTCCTAATAAGTCCCACGGGCATGCCCGTGGGTATCTACTCATTCTGCCTAGGAGGCTGTCCGAGAATGATGTTTTTGTCCAGTCCTGCGTTGCGAAACTCGAAAAAATCCTCAACGTACACATGTACGCCTGTGGTTTTCTCTCGTCTCGCGCCTTGTTCCGAACAAAAATTCTATTCTCGGACAGCCTCCTAGAGGACCGATAAATTCCGTGTTGAAATAAATAACAGCGAAACAATTGCGAACGTAAAAAAAGATGGTAATGAATGTTTTATTCATTACCATCTTTTTTCAGGTTATCTGACTAGTTCGCAGCAGCGAGTTCCATCAATTGATCCGGTGTCACAATTGATCCATGTGATGCCTTAAGAGCTTCCATTCGCTCCTTTTTCGCTGCTTGTGTCTTGAAATAAATATCCGGAACATTCATTTCTTTTTTATACGCTTCAACCTGCATATCGATGCGGCCAATGATATTGTCCAGATAGAGGGAGAATTGCTTATCATACAATTCTTTTTTATAGCCTTTATCCGGCAATAACTCATTAAAAATCACGTTAATTTCTTCAAAAGAAGGGATAATGCCTAAAGCGGTTTTTATCCCGGTCATTTCGTTACTGACCAACCGCGCTAACCAGGATAACCAGACACGCACATCACGCTTTTCACCTAATAAATTATTAGTTGTGCCTCCGCGGGCGGCATCGGTCAAAAAGTAATTTAGAGAAGCGAGCACAGGGCTTGCTTTGAGTTTAGGATTAGTGAAGAATTTAAATTGTCCATCCATGTAATCCCCCAAAGCGCCGAGAAAAAACGGCGCATTTGCCCAGGGAGACCGTTTAACTTCCCCTTTGGCGCCGACTTCGGTGGCTGTTGTCTGTGAAACAATATCAGCACCAAACGTCACACCTTCCAGGGCTGTTAACGCTGCGACAACCGGAGGCATGGTGTCTGCATCGCGGCCGCTATAAGTAAAAACTTTGGTCTCAACACCCCTAGGATCATTTGAAGCTTCTTCATGAAAATTGCTCAATTGATTGCTTCGGATCGTACAGCGTGAGTTCGGATGGGAAATCGGTATTGTTTTTCCATTGGCATCTGTTTTTCCTTCCGTCCAATCGCCTTGAAAATTTTTTCCGCTCTTTGGCGTGTCTTCATTGGAACCTTCCCAATAAGGAACACTGTCAGCAACAAGACAGTTTGTCCAGATGACTTCTGAGCCTTTATTTCGTAAGCGCTCCATTAACAAAGGATCACCTTCGGCATTAACATCTTTAATGATTCCAAAAATACCGATTTCCGGATTAATGGAGCGGATCGTCCCATCATCCTCTAACCAAACTTGCGCTAAGTCATCTCCGATAAACGAATCCCCGGCCATAGCTGTCGTCGTTTTTCCACATCCGCTAGGAGCAGCACCGTCGATCCATATGATAGACCCGTCGTTCATCTTAACCCCGGTGATAAACATGTGTTCGGACAATCTTTCGCCACGATGTTGGTAAATCGCGTCGTCATTCGCTAATCTGTGGTGGCCTTTCTTTATTAATGCGCAATTACCGAGATACGATACGTTCCAGGCCCAAGTTTCAAGGTTCTTTCGATCCGTCAAAACATAAGCTTCTTTTGTGTCCAGGGAGCCTTTGCTGTGAGTATTAGTGAAGAAAAGGCCAATCTGTTCCACTTGTTTTTCAAAGTCCGTTGGGCTGCAGCGGTAAAGGTTATCTTGCTGATGGGCGAGATACCATGTGTCAGAAATTGTTAATGACGCATAAGCGGTTGGCGCGCCGATCGGACCGCGAATGTAAAAACCGACGAGCATGGTTTTGCCATCCATAATACTTTTCATTTTGCTGGAAATCAATGTGTCTGCTTCCGTTCGAGGCATGGCATTCGCCAATGAGCTTGTATAAACACCTTCATCTTCAACCGCGTAGGTTTGTTTGACAACGCGACCTTGTTCAGTCGGAGGATCGAAGTGAAGAGTGTGGCTTTCTATGGCAAGCTGGGTTTCTTCCCCGTGTTCTAGCGTCATTTTTTTGATATACGCAAAATCTTCGGAGCTGCCGGTATGAATAAAAACATTTTCAGGATTGCATAATTCAATGCGGTTGGCAATTTTGGCTAGGATATCGGGATTATTAATCTTTTGTAGTTTAGTCTTGTTGCTGTCATCACATTTCGTTAAAATTAAAGCTAAATCTTTATTTTCAGGCATTCATTCACTCCTTCGTCTAAATGGTACTATTCAAATTCGAAACATTATAGCATTATTTGTAAGTTTTTCAATTTTTTAAATAAGCAAATTGAAAACATTGACTGGTAGGGAATAGCTTATTAAAAATAATTTATTCAAGATAATGGAAAACCGTAATAACACATTTGCTTGACCGGCATTTAAGAATATGGTGGCTTTCATATTTTTCGTATAACGTTCATAAATTTTATGGTATTTTAACGGATAAAAACAATTTGTTCATATCATGGGTATAAACCGATGACTCCAAAACTATACATGGCTCCTTTACAGGGTGTAACAAATGCGATTTACCGCGAGATATACTCAAAATTCTTCACCGGGTATGATCGCGCCCTGGCTCCTTTCACGAAAAGTCATAAAACCCATGGCGTAAAAAAAAGCAGTTTACGCGATATTCTCCCTGAAAGAAACCACACCTCATTTGCGCTCATTCCACAGATCCTGAGCAAGTCAAGTGTGGAAATTATAGCTTTAGCAACCTCGATGCATCATCTAGGTTATCCCGTCGTAAATTGGAATCTCGGTTGTCCGCTGCCGAAAATACGGCGCAAGCAGCGCGGATCAGGATTGTTACCATTTGGGGATCATATCGTTCAAATACTAGAAGACGTCATTCCCGCTATTAGAAATCAAATATCCATTAAAGTCAGATTAGGGTGCGAAGATAACCATGATTTATTGCGGTTGTTACCGCGTCTGGATGTCTTTCCCTTAACAGAAATCGTTATTCACCCCCGCACAGGTCAACAGATGTATTCCGGTCAAACAGACCTTGCGATCTTTGAGGAATGCCTTAAAATAACGTGTCATAAAATTGTCTATAATGGCGATATCAAGACAGCCCCAGATTATCGTCAATTAGCGAATCGTTTTCCAACCGTTCAACGTTGGATGATCGGCAGGGGGGGAGTTATCAATCCTTTTTTACCAGAGTTGATAAAACAGCCAAAATATTTATCTACTGGCGATAAATTTGAAAAATTTTTGGCTTTTCAGCAAGCGATTTTTGAAGCTTACCGACATGAACTAAGTGGACCTGGACATTTACTGGGTAAAATAAAAGAAATTTGGGCTTATTGGGCGAAGGCGTTCTCAAACAAGGATGACGTATTGAAAAGCGTCACAAGGGCACGATCGGTCGCGCAATATCAAAAAGCGATCGATCGAATAAGAAAACGTCCAGAATCATTTATGCTGTAGCTTATATCAATCCGCGATAAAAAAAGTTCAAGACGAAAGACCGCTAAAATAAGATGGCTTCGGCAAAGCTGTTGTTTTTATTGAAAGGATGCTATGAAAAAAAAAGTCATCGGGCACATAGATATGGATGCCTTTTTCGCCGCGGTTGAACAACGTGACGATCCATCCCTGATCGGTCAACCTGTCGTCATCGGGGCCGACCCCAAAAAAGGTAAAGGCCGGGGTGTTGTTGCCACCTGTTCCTATGAGGCCCGGCGTTACGGCATTCGTTCAGCTATGCCCATATCCGCGGCCTATCAGCGATGTCCGTCAGCGCGTTTCCTGCGCGGAAATATGAAGAAGTATAAAAAAATTTCACAGCAAATTTTTCGGTTGTTATATGATTTTACCGACATGATACAACCGGTCGGTATTGATGAGGCCTATTTTGATATCAGCACGAGTTTTCATCTCTTTAAAACCCCTTTAAACACAGGACGACTGATTAAACAGAAAATTCAAAAGGAACTTCATTTAAATGCCTCCGTTGGAATTGCCCCCATAAAAATGGCCGCGAAAATCGCATCCGACTTTTCTAAACCGGATGGACTCCTTGAAGTCAAAGAAAATGAAGTCCTGGATTTCTTATGGAAATTGCCCGTTGAACGATTACCTGGAGTTGGAAAAAAAACGCTAATCGCGTTGAACAGATTAGGATTACGAACCATTAAGGATCTGGCTTCCATCCCCAAACACGATCTGCCTAAAAAATTTGGAGAACATGGGCGTCATTTGTATGACCTGGCCAATGGGCTCGATCCAAGGGACGTGAGCATCAATGACGTCATAAAATCTGTCAGTCACGAACACACTTTTGAAACGGATACGGAACACATAAAAGAAATCGAAAACACTTTATCCATCTTAAGCCAAAAAGTTTCAAGGCGTTTAAGGAAGTCTGGGCTAAAGGGGCGTACAATATTTCTCAAAATTCGAACCAGCGACTTTAAAACACATTTACGCTCAACAACAATAGCCGATCGAACAAATTACTTTGATGATATTTATTCAATAGTCAGAATGACATTCCAAAATTTCGATTTGCAGAATAAAAAGATTCGATTGCTCGGTGTAAGAGTATCCCATCTGGATGATCCATACGTCCGTGACAGCCTCTTTGAACATCTACAAAACGACAAACAAGAAAAAATTCATCAGGTAATCGATCATATCAAGGATAAGTTTGGTGATAAAGCCATTAAACGAGGGCATATTTAATTGAAGTAATGTATGTGATAAAACGAATTTTAATTCTTCTTCGTTTCCCGCTCGTGCCGCAAAACAAGATTCGCCAGTTTGTCCAGCAAATCTGCTCCAAAACCCCGACCTAATTTAAAATGCACAATTCCTGAGTTTATCTGCATTTTGGCGATATCTTCTATATTGACTTTACAGAATGGTAACCGAAAAGCAGAACATTTGGTGGACCGTGGAATGAGAAAGGAAAAAGAACCTTTAACGATGTCTAAAGATTTTGCGGTGAGGAGGGATTTTTTGTTTTCTTTAGACATATATTCGTAATGGTCATACGAATTGCACTTATCCGCGCAGTATGAATTGCTGATAGCGATAATATTGCCCGGGGTCTTCTGAACGACCTCTCGAAGTAATTTCTCCCGTCTTGAATCTTGAGGAGTTATTACAATATAGTCATATCGGGCACTATCCTTGACATACATGGCTAAAGTTTCACGCGGACTTAATAGTTTTTCCGGGGAAACATATTTTGTGCAAGAACTGACGTAAAGCAAAGCATTGCCGTACTGGTCACGTAAATGCTTTTCAAGCAAAGAGTTATTAATAATTAATCCGTTTTTAACGCCATGTTTCTGGCCGGATTCGACCAGCCATTTGACCGGACATATGTTATTCTCGGTTAACTCATCCTGACCGACAAAAATATTTGTAAAAGCAATCAAAAAGGAGATGCCGTTTTGATTGGCAACCGTGATGGTGTCATAAAACTTCCGGGTAATTTTGGCGAGTTGTTTTTCACTGACGCGGTAGAGGAACCTGTCCAGAACGAAAAGCCCATCCAAACTGTAATTAAAACGGCCTCCGTTCAAAGGGGAATCGGGGACTCCGCCATACATGATGATATCTAAGGAATCCATTTGATTTAGTTCAATTAAATATTCCAGCGGATTGGAATAAATAGGAACTTCAATTGAGTATTTTTTTTTCATTTAAAACGATTGTTTTATTTCCTGCCCGTTGATAGAGATGACATTCTGATGACACCTTGATTTATATGATGAACAGCGATCTACGTTAAGACTAGACGAAACAGGTTATTCTGTCAATCACATAAATCACATTATAACACGAAACAGAAGTGGAAATGGCCCGAGATTATTCTTCATTTGTTTATTAGATGATAAAAGGTAATTTCTACTTTGTTATTGTCCTGACTTATGATATTACTAGTAATATATTTATTAGTTACCTGAAACTAAGATGCATGTCTTCATACAAATTAATATTATGTTGTATTCAGGACCGATGTATTGCGATAAAACGTATTAAATTCGATGCTTACAATGAAGATGCGTCAAATGAATGAACACCTGCGGGAATTAAAATCTTTACACGACACAATTTTTGCCAGAATCCAGATTATTCCCAAAAACGGACGTGTGCTCATTACCGCTCAGGATGCCTTTATTTATTTTGAAAAAGTTTTAGGGCATGGAGGTCAGGGCGCTCATGGGCAGCAGGACACAAACAGACGCGGGGATCAAGGAACGCCTGAAAGGACTTACATTGGCATGATCAAGCCCAAACCCGGATAATCGTTAAAGCGCTTAAATAAAATCCTTTTCAGTAAATTGATGAAGGGTGCAATCCATAGTGTAACACGTATAGTGATGATGGAATGTTTATAGCATTTTCAACACCGTTTTTTTTACTCCCGGGTCGTTATCATCGAACGCATAGCGAAAGATGTCTTTTAAAACTGTATTCTTTCTCAGCAATTATCGATAACACATTTTCGCAACAGGTGAAAGCTTTAAAAAATTTCATTCCCCAGAGATACAGGCAGCCAACAGCCGTAGTGTTTTCTCACATGATCTTCAGCGCTGCTAAAATAATACTTAAAAATTGTGCAAAAAAATCAGGTTGATTATGAAACTTGGAATAGATTTCGGTTCACAAAACATCCATTGTGTTGTCCTTAAAGACAATAACATTCTGTATCAATGTTCTGTCGCGCATAACGGAAATCTTCAAAAGGCCTGTCAAAATATTCTTAATGACTTATCCCATCATGTTGATTTATCTCTTGTCGAAACGTATGGCGTTACCGGCAATATCCAATTAGGCCATATCCGAATTATTCATCCCATTTTAACAAGTGTCGCTGCTAACAAATTTCTTGGTCATCACTATAAAAACATCTTATCCATCGGTTGTGAAAATTTTTATTTGCTCAAATTAGATGATGATCTTAATTATGTCGAACATGTCATCAATTCCGATTGCGCTTCTGGTACGGGAAGTTTTTTAGACCAGCAAGCAGAACGATTAAACTTCACAATTGAAGAATTTTCCCGACAGGCCCATGACTTTACCGGACAGAGCCCGGTCATCGCGACCCGTTGCGCGGTATTTGCAAAATCGGATATTATCCATTCACAAGCGGAAGGATATTCTAAACAGGCTATTTCTGCTGGCTTATGTGAAGGAATCGTGCGCAGCGTGCTGACACAGGTTTTAAGCGGCCGAAAACTTGAAGGAGACCTGCTTTTTATCGGCGGTGTGAGTCTCAATAAAAAAGTTATCAGGGAAATTAAGAAACAATATAAACAAAAAGTACATGTGCTGCATGTGGGACAAATTTTTAATGCGATAGGAGCGGCGTTATTAGGCCGGGAGCGCAAGATAGACCACTTTGAGGTTGAAACCCTGCATTCCAACGCAAATGAATCGCGTGAAAAATTAGCCATTAATCTAACACATTACCCGGACTTTTCTAAAGACACGCATTACCTCGATGAAAACGTTGAAGTGACAATTTATAAAGATCTCGTTAAGTCATCCTATAATATTTTGATGGGAATTGATGTTGGATCCACAAGCACAAAATTAATCATTCTCGATACAGATAAAAACATTTTAGCAGGATTATACACGCGAACAGCGGGGACTCCGATTAAAGCGGTTGAACAATTGTTCCAAACGGTCATAAAAATTTTTGAAGACAAGCGCGTCATTTTCAAAGGAGTTGCCACAACCGGTTCAGGCCGGATTCTGATCAAAGAAATTATCTCAGCCGATCTGGCCATGAATGAAATATCAGCGCATGCGACGGGAGCCACATTTTTAGATCCAGATGTAGATACGATCATTGAAATCGGGGGGCAGGATTCTAAATTTACAACCCTTGCGAACGGCTTTGTTAACCATACTGTCATGAATTATGTTTGTGCCGCGGGAACAGGGACATTCATCGAAGAGCAAGCTAAAAAGTTAGGAATTCCATTAGACGAAATATCAAACGTCGCTTTGGGCCAAAAATCACCATTGACATCGGATCGATGCACTGTTTATATGGAACGCGACATCAACCATTTTTTATCAGCCGGGTGGAAAAAAGAAGAAATCATGGCGTCCGTCCTGTTTAGCGTCAGGGATAATTATTTATCAAAAGTCGCTGGACGATCAATGATTGGAAACCATGTCTATTTTCAGGGCGCTACGGCAAAAAATAAGGCCCTCGTTGCCGCTTTTGAGAATTGTTTAAAGAAACCCATTTTTGTTTCAAAATATTGCCATCTGACAGGAGCGTTAGGCGCTGCGTTGAGTCTGTTCAACCAGGACATTAAGACCTCATGTTTTCGTGGCATCAATTTTCAATGCCAGCAACATGTTGAAGCATGTCAACTTTGCGCGAATCAATGTCAATTATCCGTCTTTAAAGTTGGCGATACAAATGTGGCCTGGGGGATGAAGTGTGGCCGGGAGTATGACGATCAAAGAGTTGGAACCTTTAATCCCATATCGACATTAGAACAAACCTATATCGATATGTTCCGCGCAAACATTCCCCATAAAGCGGACGCGTGTGTTGTTGGAATCCCCGTGTCACTTTCCATGAAAGAATATGCCAGTTTGTTTGCGGACTTCTTCCATCGTTGTGGCTTAAATGTTGTCCTTGAAGAAAATTCACGGGTAAAGTTTACCCGGGGCAGGGAAATCGCGTGCTCAGAATTTTGCGCGCCCATTTTAGTCATGCATGGTTTGATCAAATCTTTAAATGAGCAAGACATAGATTTTATTTTCTACCCCGCTCTGCTCAACGATAAAAAAAACGCGGACAGTCCGGATCAAACGGAACGCTTATTAACAAAAGAGCAAGACAGCTACTTTTGCTATTATTCCCAATACGGGCCGACGATCATACAAAACCTGTTGACCTATGACCTTCATAAGAGGCTCATTTCTCCGGCTTTAGCCCTCAGGAATGAGCCAATAGAAAGCATCACCGAGACAATAGCTCAATCGATAAAAGATTATATCCCGCATAGCCAGGAGGACATTAAACATTATTTTTTCGAAGCTCACGCTCAATATCAAAATCAAAAACAAAGATGGAGAAATCTTGGCCATCAAAAATTGGAAAAATATAAGAATCAAATTAAAATTCTTTTACTCGGGCGTCCTTACGTTATTTTCGATCAAACCATCAATAGTGGAATACCTAAAATGTTAGAGGATTCAGGCATTGAGCTCTTGTATCAAACAATGTTTGACGATGAGCCTTCCAGCGACCAATGCCACTCTGCTTATTTAGACCGCATGCACTGGCATTTCGGGCATCAAATACTGACGGCAAGTGAACTCGCGATTAAAGAAAAAAATGTCTATCCGGTCTTTATAACAAGCTTTCGTTGCAGTCCTGACGCCTACGTAATGACTTATTTTAAAGAATTGATGGAGGAAGCCCATAAACCTTATCTGATCATTCAGTTAGATGAGCATAATAGTGAAGTCGGCTACCAGACGCGTGTTGAAGCAGGGATTGACGCATTTGTTAATGACTTTAAACAACGCCAACATGGGAAGCCCACGGTAACGTTAAGACCCCAGAATCTATCTTTTGAGACCCGGATATCAAAAGATGATGTCATCCTTTTTCCTTACCTTAGCCCTTTATTGGACGAATTATTACTCGATGCTTTTAATGCCCATCAATATCACGCCCGCATTCTGCCCATTGACCAGCATATCATTAACTTAGGCTTTAAGTATGTGTCGGGGGGGGAGTGTTTACCAAATGTCTCGGTGGCCGGTTCTGTGATCGACTTTTACCAGAAGGAAGACATAGATTTTAATACATGCGTTTTGTACCTGGGAGACTCTTGCATTTCATGCAATTTTCATCAGTACGCATCCCTGGTAAAAGCGGCCTGTAAGAAAGCGGGGTGGAAGGATATCCGCATTTATTCACCGAAACTGGGTGTTAGAAATGATGTGCTTCCGGTTGATTTGTCAATGGATATGGCGGCAACAAGTGTTTTGGGTTCGTTATTATATAAGCTCTATTACCGGTTTCATCCTTATGAAACAGAAAAGGGGGCAACGCGTCAAGCATTGGATAAATCCTTAGCCATTATCAAATTGAATTTACAAAAACGTTTACCCTTATGGGAAAAACCATTACAAGGATTGGCTGATCAATTAAGTGAACTTTATTTTGATAAACTGTTTAAGCCTGAATCACTGGATGTCATACCGACAAGCCCAAAATCGGAACAAAAGGAAGAAAAACAGAATAGGACTTCCTTCATGGATAAATTAAAAAATTTTATTCATCCCAGCAAATATATGATAGAATCCGCGCGTGAAATTCGATCTCTGTTTGAGAACTTGCCGCTTGATCAAAAACGAAGACCGCGGATCGGCATCTTAGGAGACTTGTATGTAAAATATAATAATGTTTTGAATGATGACCTTTATGACTATATCGAGGAATTGGGAGGGGAGGTTCTTTTGCCATCCTATATGGAAACAGGAACGCATCTTTTGGATGTCGGTCGTCGTCAGTCATCAGATGATGCGGTCGCATTGGCCAAAATCAGCATGTATGAACAAAGTTTCGAAGAGATATTCGAGGGTATCCTCGACGGTTGTTTTGAACCTCCATTCGCTGAATGCGTTCAGTTGATGAAGGATTATGGGATTGAGCACGTCATTCCCGGTGAAACAACGATTAATATTGGCCGACTTTTATACGACTTAAAATACCATCTTGTTGATGCGGTTATTCATGTGAATCCCATTTTATGCTGCCCCGGGACTGTGACATCCTCAATTTATCGGAAGATTCAAAGTGAATATCAAATTCCCATTATTAATCTCTTTTATGATGGCATCAACAAACCGAATAAAATCATTGCGCCATTATTTGACCGGTTAAAGCAAAAAAGTTAAACTTTATTATAATGAAACCCTTTTACAGGATGATAATATCCAAAATCGTCCGCTTCCTCAATTACTGAGGAGAAAAGTAGCGGTTCAAGCCAGATTACCTCTTCTGTTGAAAAATCCGGGTTAAATAATTGCCAAAACCGATTTTTTTTCTCGACGATTTAACGAAAATATTAAAATCGAAATGGAACAATTAATGAATAACTTTGGTATAGCAATTCATGGCCCCAAAAAATACAGGTCCATGATGAACGTTCTCATTTTTCTGTTATATTTTATGATTTGTCCTCATCCTGGAGATGCTGACCTTCACGCAGATTTGATCAAAGCAGCTCAAGAGGATAACCCGGCATATCTGCAAAATTTGCTGGATAAAGGGGCTGATGTCAATGACCGAAATGAACACGGCTGGACAGCGTTCTATATTGCTGCTAATCACGGGCATCGTCAACTGATGGAATTGATGATCACGCAGGGTGCTGATATCGATACCATGGATAATAACGGTGTTACCGCCTTAATGGCCGCGGCCAGTTATGGACACGAAGATTGCGTGAAATTATTACTCGAGCAGGGGGCGCAGATCAATACTGTTTCTTATGGTTCAAAACATTTGACCGCTTTAACAAGTGCAGCGGCAAAGCAACATTTAAATGTGGTTAAATTATTGATTGAGCACGGCGCGCAAATCAATCCACCAGGGAATTGGAACCCGTTGTGTGCGGCAGTACAGCATGGGCATATGACTACGGTGGAGTTTTTGATCGCCAATGGAGCGAATGTGAATCATCAACTGGACAGTACTCAAGGGTACACACCGCTCATTTTGGCCGCTTACTTTGGAAAAACGGCGATTATGTCCATTCTTCTAAACCATGGGGCGGACCCTAATCAGACCGACTATAAAAGACAAACACCATTGATGTATGCGGTTTTATCCAATAATATAGAAATCATTGAAAAATTAATTTCCGCTCAGGCAGACATCAATCTTAAGAATCAAAAGGGGAAATCAGCCCTGGATTACGCGATAGAATCCAATAACACCAAAATTCAAAAAATTTTATTAGACATTGGCGCAACGAACCAGTAATCCACACTCATATAAATACAAATAAAGAAGAATATATTTCCGCGCGTAGTTAGACGCAACTGTTTTCATCAACCGGAGTTATCTCAGTTATGCAAAATCGAAATTTTTTTTTAAGACGCCTATTACGAATTTTTGCTTATATTTTTGTCTGGCTGTTTTTTCTCTACACATTAACCGGATTCATTGTCATTCCTTTTGGATTAAAATGGTTTATTGAAAAAAAAGTCCCTGAACTCTGCAACCATTCTGTTTCCATCAACAAAATATATTTTAATCCATACTCCCACAGGCTGAGGTTTCATCAATTGAATGTGGCCGATGAAAACGAACAATCCTTAATTGCTTTCAATTATCTCGATATAAATGTCCGTTTTATTCAACTGCTGAAAAAAAAATACCATTTTCAATATGTCATCCTCGACGGGTTTTTCTCAAATGTGATCATCGATCAATCAGGAGAAGTAAACCTGCTCAATCTGTTGCCGCCTGAACTTAAAGGGACTTTGATAGAAACGTCGCCAAAAGAAACATCACCGGAATCAGCGATAGCGCAAGAAGACCCCTTTAAAAATCAGAACAATAAAGAAGGTGCCGTTGAGTCCGCGGAGTCTGGTCTGCCCGAAGTCCTGATCGATATTTTAACCATATCAAACAGTGGCGCGTATGTCCGTGATGAAAGCATCCAGCATCCTTTTGAGCATACATTCAATTCGATCAATGTTAAACTTGAAAATCTAAGCACTATACCCGATGAGGATAGCCGGTTAAAAGCGAAATTCAAATTGTTGAATGGCGGACAAATTTTTATTGGAGCAGATTTAATGATCAACCCTTTAAATGCGACCGTTGATTTATCCATCAAGGACTTCGCGCTCACATCCCTGCAGCCGTTCATTGATGACCGGTTAAACGTTCAAATTGAAACAGGATTATTTTACCTTGATGCCCATGTCAATTTTGACAGCGCGCCGACAGCAACTGAGACCCTGGTTTTTAATGGAGATTTCGGCATCGATTCGTTTGTGCTGAACGACAAAACAGATCTTAAGCAAACTTTAATAGAATGGGATAAATTAAAACTTTCACAGGTGCAGTTTTTATTAAATCAAAATAAATTATTAATCAAAAAAGTACAGCTTGATCATGTCCAGGGCAAGTTTATTCTGTGCCCCGATGGGCATAATTTCCAATCTATCGTTAAGGGCGCACAACAAAAAGAAGGTGTCAACGGACAAAATGGCAATCAGAATGAAACCCTGGAAGTCCCGATTGACGACACACCTCCGGATGATTTAACCCCGTCCGATCAAACACCCCTGTCTGAAATATCTGTCTTCATATCAGAAGTGATGATCGATCAGGGAAACATCCATTTCGAGGATCAGAGCATTGATCCGGCTTTTATTGGACAGCTAGACCAACTCAAATTGCGGTTAAAAGGATTATCCAATAACCCGGATGATCAAGTTGAGTTTTTTTTCACTTCTTTGTTAAATCAAAGCGGGCAATTTGAAATCAATGGTTCTGTGAAACCCCTTCGGAAACCGTTGGATTTAACGATGAACGTGACTTTGAAAAATTATACAATGCAAACCTTAACCCCTTATGTTGGTAAGTTCGCAGGGTATCAAGTTGATAAGGGAAAAATACAGATCGAACTCGATTATGAAATTATTCAGGATAAAATCAAAGCTGATCATAAGGTGATTATCAAAAATTTTAAGTTCGGCGATAAATTCAAGAGTGAACACACCTTAAAAGTCCCGTTTAAATTAGCGATATCGCTGTTAGAAGATATTAATAACCAGATACACATCACCTTACCGGTCAATGGAAGTATTTCTGATCCTAAATTTAAATATGCGCATATGATTACGCGAACATTTGTGAACTTTTTGATAAAAATTGTCGCCAAACCATTTTCTTTTTTAGCTTCGGTTGTTGGAGGTGAGGCAAAAGATCAGGAATTTAATGTTCTCTATTTCCCTTACGGTGATGCGCGCGTTAATGATGCTGAACGCACAAAATTGATGCAACTCATCGATGGTTTAAAACAGAGGCCACGGCTTTCGATTACCGTTCAAGGCACGTATGACAATATAAAAGATTGGTGGGTCATTAAAACGAAGGCCTTTGATACGGATTATCAGGACTTTTTAAAAGAACATAAACGCTCTGAAGAATGGATTATCATCCGCTTGTATCAAAAAAATTTTGGCTTGAAAGAATATTTGAACCAAAAGAAAATTTATAAACAAAAAATGAAACAGACTAATGACAAAAGTACATCCTTAATGGTCGCTGAATTGCGCCGGCAGCTCATCGAAAATGCCCCGGCGAATAAAGAAGCATTAACTCTTCTTGCCAATGACCGGGCTAAAGCTGTTGTTGAATTTTTAACCCTCAAAGGCGGGTTGGACCCCAAGCGGATCACCATCAAAGAGCCAAAAGAGACGCAGCCCCAAAAAAACAAAATTCCGACGGAATTAAACCTGACATTCAGTGAACCGACCGATCAATAATGCCACGGGTCCAGCGTCTTTTCGTGTAGTAAGCGGAGTTCGCCTATTTGATTCAGAAACAAACAGAACAAACCGGTACTGAGCTTTCACCCGAACAGAATGAACCCAGCACCCCGCAGCAAGCTACGGGGTGCTGGGTTCATTGGAATTGGGATTATTACCTCCCCGGCGGGGAGTCCTGATTCTTTTTTTGACGGGGGAAGGTTGTACTTCGGTTATTTTAAATGTCCGTCCTATTATCAATACCGCCTGTCTACCGGACGCATGATGAAATTTTAATAATTGTAGTGTTTTATTCGTGCTTACTATAAAATGTATTTCATGAGAATTTTACTCATTAAGCCTTCCTGGTTTCGAGGCGGGCTCTTTCAGGATTGTATTACTGTTCGGACAGGCCCTTTAGGCTTGGCTATGATAGCGACCTTATCTGAAGGGCATGACACTCAAATTATTGATGGAGATATTGAATCAATATCTTTTTCTTCCCACTGGGATTTAGTTGCTATCACGGTTCCTACGTCAAGTGCGGTAGAGGCTTATAATATTGCTGATCAATTTCGAACATTAGGAGTTAAAGTCATTTTAGGTGGAGTGCATCCCAGCATGCTACCCGAAGAATCCTCAGCCCATGCAGATAGTGTTGTTATTGGTGAAGCGGAATCTGTCTGGGGTGATATTCTTAAAGACTTCCCTAACCTTAAAAGTATATATCAAGCTAATTATTTAGTGGATATCAATAATTTGCCTTTTGCGCGAAGGGATTTATTTCATCCCGGTTATCGTGCGGCTGCTGTTCAGGCCACGCGAGGCTGTGTCAATAAATGCAAATATTGTTATTTGCAGAATGTTCCATGGAAAACATATCGAAAACGGTCTCCCAAAAAGTTCGCAGAAGAAATAGCTCAGATTAAAGAACCATATTTATTTTTTGCTGATGATAATTTATTTGTAGAAAAAGAATATACTCTGGAAATCGCACAGAGAATCACACCGTATAAAAAATTTTGGAGTTGCCAGGCTCCGATTACAATAGGAGACGATGAAGACTTTGTTAGAGAATTGGCTCATTCCGGATTGAGTGGCACAATGCTTGGATTGGATTCTATAAGTAAAAAAACGCTGGATTCCGCTTCAAAGACTTATTTCTCCCATAATTTAAAACATACCGTGAAACACCTGCGATCCAATGGGATTGGTGTCGGGGCCTCGCTTGTTTTTGGGTTTGATCACGATGACGCGAGTGTTTTTGAGAAGACTTTAGATTCTTTAGAAGAGGCCGGGTTTGATTCGGCTGGATTTTTTATATTAACACCATACCCGGGTACAGAATTGTTTGAAGAAATGGAAAAAAATAAAAGGATCATCACGAAAGATTGGAGTCGCTATAATCTGATGAACCCGGTTTTTAAGCCAAAACAAATGACGCCCGAACAATTGTCTCAGGGAGTGCGGTGGGCATACAAAGAATTCACAAAAAGAAAATTCAAAAATTTATTAAGAGATATCCCTTTCTACTGGCGCATGATCAGGCGTTCGCCACGGCTGGCCTGGGATTTAAAGATCTATTTATATGTGAATCCATTTTAACCCGGAAAATGCAGTTGGAATCTACTACGAAGGCAAAAGTTGTTGCGGGGTAGTAACATATGCTTGCGATGAGTACGCACATTACCAAAAAACATAATAAGACGATATTGTTGTATCATTTAGTTTGTCCAGCCAAATATCCAAGAGAAGTAATACCAATTCCATTAAAGAATGACCAAAACCAATTCTGCTTTTCAGAATTAAGATAGAACAATTTATTAATG
>JAIORP010000105.1 GCA_021108075.1 Candidatus Omnitrophota bacterium
GATCAATTTGTTCTTTGATAATCTATTTTTTCTCTTTACTCTTTATAGGATGTCTTTCATTAAAATATTTTATGCTAGTGTCTCGCCAAATTAATTTTTTCATAAGCGAACCACTTCCGCCAGGGGGACTCGTCCCCCTTCGGCGTCCCACCTCCGGCGGGACTGAGCACCCCCAAAAGCGTGGGGGACGATCTCCCCCACACCCCTTGAGTGCAAAAATTAATTTGTTATTGCACTAGTATCATATTACAAAATTCCCAATCGAACAAGGATGTTCGCTTTATCTTGTGTCCTTAGGCATTGACACTCTTTTTTTTTGGAAGTATACTGATAAAAATTTAATAGAAAAATGCAAATAAAGCCGGGATGGCGGAACTGGTAGACGCGCACGTTTCAGGGGCGTGTGGGAGTAATCCCATGAGGGTTCGAAACCCTCTCCCGGCATTCTTATAATAGCAACTCACATTGTGCTTCAGCGTCTCCATGTTAATGTCACGCTCCAGGCACATCAGAATAACAACACATATTCACTTTCAATTTCCTTATGCAGAATGAAAAAATGAATCAAACCTCTTTAGTGATCATAGGCGCTGGCCCGGGAGGTTATACGGCCGCGCTGTTAGCCGCCCGCGCAGGAATCAAAGTCACGCTCATCGATCAAAAAGTGAACCCCGGGGGTGTTTGCCTTTTCAGCGGGTGTATTCCGTCAAAAACATTGCTGCATATGACACGGCTGATTCAAGAAGCCAAAAAAGCCCAATCCTGTGGAATTTCCTTTAATCAACCGCGCCTGGATATTAAAAAAATTCGTCAAACAAAAAATGACATCATAGCCAAACTGACTCAGGGACTGGGTTTCTTGTGCAAAAAAAGCAACATTGACTTCATCCAGGGTAAAGCCGCGTTTAAAAATTCCCATCAGATCGAAATACAGTCAATGGATGGGTCATCCCTATCTTTATCGTTTAAAAAAGCCATCATTGCCACAGGGTCTGAACCCATTGACCTGCCTTTTGCCCCGAACTCACCGCATATCCTTAATTCCTTAAAAGCCATTAATTTAAATAATATCCCTGAATCCATGCTCGTTATCGGCGGAGGGTATATCGGTCTGGAACTCGGGTCTGTTTATGCCGGATTCGGCAGTCAGGTTACGATTGTCGAAATGCAACCGCGGCTGTTGGTGAACGCTGACCGGGATTTGGTGCGGATCCTTGAACGCTCACTCAAAAAATCCCTTCATCAGATAAAGACGCAAACAAAAGTTGTCAACTTGCAGAAACAAGACAATGGCATCCAAGTGACGATAGCGGATAAAAGAGGAAAACAGGAACAACATTTCTACGAAAAGGTCTTAATCTCTATCGGCCGTCGTCCAAATATTCAAACGATCAGGATGGAACAGACACCGATCAAACCGTGCTTAAACGGTTTTATTCCTGTCAATGAAACTTATCAAACGATTGAATCACATATCTATGCTATCGGTGACGTGATTGGACCTCCGATACTGGCCCACAAGGCCTCTTATGAAGCGCGGCAGGTCGTGCACCACCTGCTCGGCCAACAGGGTGACACAAGAAAGCCCTGTATCCCCGGTGTTGTGTTTACAGACCCGGAAATCGCCTGGTGCGGCTTAACAGAGCAGGACGCGCAACAACAGAATATCGATATCAAGATCTCCAGATTCCCCTGGGCAGCCTCCGGACGCGCGATCACATTACATCGACCAGACGGTTTAACAAAAATCATTGCGGACCCGGCTTCAGATAAAATTCTGGGACTGGGGATTGTGGGGTATGATGCCGGAGAACTCATCGGGCAGGGCGTTTTAGCCATTCAGATGGGCGCGACTGTCAAGGACGTGATGAACGCCGTGCAACAACATCCCACCCTATCTGAAACAATTCTAGAAGCAGCGGAGCATTATTATGGTGTCAGCCCGCATATTTTTCCAAAATAAATTTCCACAGGTTCATGCCTGTGGTTTTATGCATAAAAAAAGGCCATTATTTCGATAATGGCCTTAAAATCTCCCGAGATCCGACCTAAATTTTCCGATCCAAAACAACTTTAATCAACTTTTGAACATCTTCCAATTCAAAAGGCTTCTGCAAACAGGCGACAGCACCCAAGTCACGCATTTCTTTTCTTTTTGCTTCAACGGAAAAACCAGTCATCATGACAATCGGTATATCAGCATTAATTTTCTTAATATTCGACATAAGGGTAACGCCGTCCATCTCCGGCATGATAATATCAACAAAAGCAATATCAAATTTTTCTTCCTCAACCGCTTTTAACGCCGCCGCAACATCATCGAAACAAACAACATCATGACCGGCGTACCCCAGGGTAAAATCAAACAGGTCTCCAACAATACTTTTATCATCAATCACTAAAACTCTGAGTTTACGCATATTTTGACTCTTTCTTTGTTATCAATGAAGTCCTTCCCGGACAAGCAACAATACCAATTCCAGTGACTCTCCTCGCAGCAAAGCTACGAGGAATTCACTCCATTAAATAATGACCAAGACCGATTCTGTTTCTTTCAACGTTTTAACGAGAATATCAGAATTAAAATAAAACAATTCATTAATGGATTAGGTATAATCATCGTTATAATAGAAAAGCACAGAAAAATCAACAATTAATCGATAATTGTCCAACACCACGACAATCCGATAAAACACATCAAAAAAATATTTTGAGGACCTTTAACATATCCTATCGGATCTGCTCCTTAAATCAGAATCTTCTGTATCCGCGGGTAACGACATAACAAACGACGTCTGATGACCGATTTCACTTTTTACGAAAATCTGACCATCTTCTTCTTCAATAAGATCCCTGGTCAATGTTAAAGCCACGCCCCTCGGTCTTGATTTTGTTGTAAAAAACGGGTCAAAAACTTTAGACTGATCTTTCTCGGCAATTCCCGGCCCATTGTCCGTAAAGACAATCTTGACCTGATGGCCTTCAGCATCGAAGCTGGTCGAAATTTCAATAGACCGCCTATCTTCCTTTGAGACAGAAGAAACCGCTTCAACGGCGTTAAAAATAATGCTCATAAAGATATGCTGTAAGCGCACAGGATCGGTAAAAACCAGGGGCAAATCTTTTTTCAGGTTCAATTCAACCTTTACATGACGGGCCGCGAACTCATCACTCAAAAGATTGGTCACCTTCTCAACACAGGCATTGGTATTAACGTCCTGGCGTCTCAGTTCTTTGTGATAGGACAAAGCCATTAAATCACTCAACAAGTCTTTTAACAAAACGGATTGTTCTTCCATCATTAAGACCGGTTTATAAAATTCTTCACTATGGTCCATCTCCTTCTTCAAAAACTTAACCAAACCCAGAATAACCGTCACGGGTTGTATGACTTTATGCAATATTCCGGCATTCATGCGGATCAAAGGGGTCAACTCACTTAATGACATCATTTCTTGCTCGGCCTGTTGAAGATTCCGCGTCAATTTTTCTGTCTCCTCATGATGCGCCTTGTTTCCCTTCTTCATCCTTTGATCAACGACACGGGCGTAGTCATGCCATAAATCCTCATCCTGCCTGATCTTTATGCAAAATAAAGAGAGAAAAGTTCCCAGCAAGGCCCAATGGCCTAATGGCAAGATAGATGGATAATAACCGGCAAAGACATCCAAATAAGCCAGCAGTAAGATCAAATAGACCATCATGTAAAAACGAATCTGAACCCGTTGCTGTCTATCTTTCTGCTTCAGGTGGCAAAAAGTGAAATTGACAAAACTAAGCGTAAAATTTATCACGGCAAACAAGATTAAGACCGGCAACAACAATCCAATCCGGGGGAAAAAACCTAGCGGAGTCCGATGAAACCCAATGATGAAACCGTTATAAAAGCTGGACAATATTATCGTTAAAGCGAGCGCATAAATCAATCTGATTAAAACAATCTGCTTCACATAACGGTTGGTAAAGACCGACGCGCAATGAAAAATTGTCGCGGGTAAATACGTCATGCTAACAATTAACACATAAGCCCAAACGAGACGCTGGCTGTAACCTTTCGCATTAAGGATCATGCCTACGCTCATCAGCCAAAAAAAACAGGCTAAATTAAAAAAAAGTAAGCATTTATTTTGACCGATAATTTTTTTCTCGCTGAGCAGAAAAAAACCGAGGAAAAAAACAACCAGCGCCGCCATGAAAGGCCCAATGGCAAACGGGTTTAATTGTAAAATATTCGAATCTAATAGATAGTATAAACTTTCCATACTGATTTAAATTTTAGCAGGAAACCGCTTCCGGTTGTATCTTTTTTAAAAAAAATACAACTATCCCCTTTTTCTTATCGAATTTCTAAAATATTTCCCTTCTTAATGCCTAATTTCCGCGCGAGGCCCGCTTGAATTTCTAAGACGTATTGTGACGGTCCTTCAGGAGAATACGTCGGACAATCGATCGTCTTCTTCGTGCAGGGAGGTAATTCCGCGGAAATATCAATAACCGCTCCCTTATCCGTCATCCATATAATATCAATCGAGATGAGCATCCCCCGCATCCAGAACGTCCGCGGCCCCATCTGAGAAAAAATAAAAAGCATACCATCTGTTTCAGATAAACTTTGTCGCCCCATTAATCCTTTCTGTTGTGTCATGGGATTATCCGCGATATCAGCGATGAAGCAATGGTCTTTGTAGCAAACCTGCTTGACGGGCTTACTCTGCGAGGGGTTTAATTCTTGGGGCGCGTTGGCACAGGACACCTGTTGCAAACCTAAAACAGTAAACATCAGGATAAAAACAGGATAGTAACATTTCTTTTTCATCATTCCCTCTTTTTAAAAAGTTGTTGGAGGAATTTATTGATATTCTCCTTCTATCAACTGAATGTATTCTTTGAACTCCATGGAGCCTTTCATGAACGCGTTGACGGCGGCTATTCTTTTCGACGCACCCGGATGCGTTTTCCAATAACTAAACCGGCGTAATTGACTTTTTTCTGATTCTTCTTTGAGCATTTCCAGTACTTTGACAAATTCAGTCTCATCATAACCCGCTTTCTTCATATACTTGACCCCTAAGCGGTCAGCGGCAAACTCATCTTTCTGGGAATGCGCGAAAAACAAAGAATTCAGGGCAATATTCGCGCCTTGAGCAACCTGTCCATTTGCCTGCGTGGATAAAATCTGCAGAAACATACTGCCATATGAAGCCTGCATGCGCTTGACTCCATGACGCGCCGTAATATGTGCCAATTCATGGGCGATCACACTGGCGAGCTGATCGTCTGTTTCAAACTTGTCATACAACTCTTTAAAAATATAAATATACCCCCCCGGCAGGCTGACCGCGTTGACGCTATCGTTATCGATCACTTTGATAAAATAAACAATATCCTTGCGGTCGCATACGGCAACGAGCCGGTTCAATACCCGATCAATGCGCCGGGTCACATCAACATCCGTCACAAAAGTATATCTCCGTGAAATGGAGTAGTCGATATTGGCCCCGATGTTCACTTCCTTATCCGTGCTGATCAAATAAAACTCTTCTTCACCGGTTGCCAGGTTGTATTCCGTCGTTATACAGCCATTTAAGAATAAGCACGGTCCCGGAAGGACGGTTAGAAGGCAAAAAAAATGCCCGCGTTTAAGAATGAAAAAAATTGCGGAGAACTGAAAGAATTTTTTTCTGTTGATCATAGGGCTCTTGACCGTTAATCTGGTGCGTTCGTAAATATTTTAACATCCAACTGTTTTAACATCCCGACCAGCCTGGCCATGGGCAAACCGATGACGTTGGAGTAGCACCCCTCTATGCGGCGGATAAACAGGCTTCCGTATCCTTCGATATCGAAACCCCCGGCTTTATCCAATGGACAGACAATCTGATGATAGGTATCAATGTCATCGTCACTCAAATGATTCATGTAAATCTTCGTCTTCTCGTAATCTAATATTTCTTGACCGCTGTAGAGGTCAATGACCGCAACTCCGGTATAAACCCAATGCGGCCGGGAAAAAAGTGTTTTTAAATTCTTCTTGGCCTGACGCAAATTTATCGGTTTTCCGATAATCTTCTTTTGCCCCAGGTACACGACAGAATCAGCCCCGATGATGACACCTTCTTTCACCTGCCCGGCAATATCTTTGGCTTTCAGAAGGGCATTTTTCTTGACCAGGGCCGAACACGTTGATGTGATGCGCGTTTGTTCTCTGGCATCACTGCGTCTGATCGAGAACGGCACCTTCAACAAGGACATCAATTTTTTTCTCTGAGCTGAACCGGAAGCTAAAATAATTTTCTTATCCATAGATTCTCAACGTTCTCCAAAACGGAACAGGTTTTAAAAGTTACAGAATATGAAACCCTTTCGCGAAAACTTACTGCGGTTGATGAATTTCAGAAATATCAAACAATGATTCTAATAAACAACCCCGGTCAGCCAGGGCCCGCTTGGCCCCTTCACCACGATCAACGATACAGATGGCTTTAATAACCTCTATCCCCAGGGGCTCTAAAACATCTAATGACTGGATAAAAGCTTTACCGGTTGTCGCGACATCATCCAACAAAACCACTTTGCTCCCTCCGGGCAGCTCGGGGCCTTCAATTTGTTGCTGGCGGCCATGTTTTTTAGGAGATTTTCGAATAATAAACGTATTGACCGGTTTGCCCTGCTGAAAACTCAACACACCGACAGCCCCGATCAACGGATCGGCACCTAAAGTCGGCCCGCCGATGGCGTCATACACATCAGCCTTAATGCTATCCATAATCAATCGGGCACATAAATAAGCCCCCTCAGACGTCAATGTCACCAGGCGGGCATCAATATAATAATCGCTTTCTTTCCCTGAAGATAAAATGATTTTCTCACGAAAATAGGCGTTCGACTGAATATTAGATAATAATCGGGATCGATCCTGATCAATCGTTTGTGTCGGCATATCTTTTCCTTTTTTCTTATGGGTTTCGTAGACATTTGACATGAAAAAATGGCACAGAACAATTTCTTTTATCTCTGGCGCAATGCCGTCTATCTAAGCCATTCTTCAATGGGAGGGACATCTAAATTTCGTTCCTGCATTTCTTGACGAAGACGGATTATAAACCCGAGCAACGCTTTAAACCCTTTATATTCTTTCGGAGAAAAACCGGCTTTACCATGAAAAGTTTCTGTCGCCCGACGTTCTATCATGGCTTCTGTGTAAATGGCCATTAATTTATCATCATCGATTTTCTTGACCTCCTCTAAAGATAAAATCTGTACTTCATAAAGAAAACCGAAAACAGGTGCACATAAAACAAACAATCCAATTAAAACAAGGCTTAATGTTTTCATGAAGGCATTATACAATTAATTTTTGCCGCTTTCAACACAGATTTTCATTGAACCCGGAAAACGGATAGTTTTCTCAGGGAAAGATTAAACCTTTCTCTAAAAAAAGACATGCTTTCTTTAGACTACCCACAAAATTCCGTTTCCAAAGCAAAACTTAGGTCCCATTTGTTTTCTATGATATAATAATACCCATTCCATTAAATAATGACCAAAACCAATTTTGCTTCTCTCGACGATTTAGCGAGAATATCAGAATTAAGATAGAACAATTTATTAATGGATTTGGTATGCCCCTCTAAAATCAAATAATCCACAGAAAAGGAACTTTTCATGAGCAGCACGATACCTGTGACAACGCATAAAAAAGAAGAATTTATCAACATGACTCCCCGTATTCAAAAAGAAATTAACGTGCAGGGAGTACAAAACGGGTTATGTCATCTTTTTATCCCGCATACAACAGCCGCAGTAACCATCAATGAAAATGCGGACCCGGATGTCATCACTGACATTTTGCATGGATTATCCACGATGGTCCCCAATCAAGGCTTCAAACACCGGGAAGGGAATTCCCCGGCCCATATCCGTTCGTCGCTCTTTGGAGTTTCCTTGAATGTGCCGATACACAACGGGGAATTAAAACTGGGGATATGGCAAGGCGTATATTTCTGCGAATTTGACGGGCCCCGCGACAGGCAAATGTGGATCTCTTTATTCCCCTTTTAACCCGGAAAATGCAATTGGGATCTACGGATAAATATCTGTCTCAGCTTTACAGATGACTCCTCCTTTATTTCCATCCTCAAACATGTTAGAATAATCCATGCTTTCAGAGATCATCAAAGGTACGATAGATCTCATTTACCCCTGGCATTGTGTGATTTGTTCCCGCTCCATTCAGAACGCAAACAACCTTTCCGGTCTTTGCGCGGCGTGTTACCACTCTATCCGCATCAACAAACCCCCTTTCTGTCCCAAATGCTCCCGTCACCTTGGAAAACGGCCGACGCACCGCCTATGCAATGTGTGTCAAAAACAGCCGGCTCATTATGATTTCGCCTGGGCCGCTTGCGTTTATGAAGAACCGCTCAAAACATTGCTCCATCATTTTAAATATCACCGGAAAAAACATCTTCAGCATGTGTTCCAAGAATGCATCGTGGGCTTTATCCATGCATTTTCGCTCGATATCAGCCAATTCGATCTCATGATCCCCGTTCCACTGCATCCCACAAAATTAAGGGAACGCGGATTTAACCAATCGGAAATTCTGGCAAAATCTTTACTCTCTCAAGCCCAATGTCCGTTACAAAAAAATATCATCGCCCGCAGGCGATCAACACCAAGCCAAACGCTGTTAAGTCAAAAAGAACGCTGGACAAATATGCAAGGGGCTTTTACAATAAAAACTCCTCAAGCGGTTAAAAACAAGTCGGTATTGATCATCGATGACCTTTTGACAACCGGAGCAACCGTTTCTGAGGTCGCCCGTGAGCTCAAACGCTCGGGCAGCGGTCTGGTCGGCGTTCTGACTTTAGCGATAAAATGTTAACGCGAACAAACCGAAACATCCTGTCAAACAAAGATCGACGTGTCCGGCCCGGATGTCCTGTTGTTATATATTTCTAAGAATAAACATATCTCTTCTTATTTTTTCTATGTATAATTAAACAAAATATAAAAATTATTTTTTTTAAATATGCGAATCATACGAAATTATATTTTAAAAGAACTCGTCGTTCCATTCTTGTTATCTCTCACCATATTGACGTGTGTCTTCCTGTTAGGCAATCTAATCCGGCTGACAGATATGGTCATCAATAAAGGAGTCAGTTTATCCACGATCGGCAGGGTTTTCATTTTATACATTCCCGTGCTGGTCGGCTACACGCTTCCCATCTCATGTTTGATCAGTGTGATCCTGGCTTTTAGCCGTCTTTCGTCGGATAGTGAAATTCTGGCCATACGTACAAGCGGCATTCACCTCAGCCGCCTTTTGATGCCATTAATCATTGTTGGGATCATTGTCAGCCTGGTATCCATCATCCTCAACGAACGTATCATTCCCTACGCCCATCATGAACAACGGAAATTATTAAAAAATTTAACCATTAAGAATCCAACCGCGTTGCTGGAAGCCGGAATGTTTATCCACGCGTTTGATAAACAAATTCTTTTCATCCATAAAATTGACGGCAACAAAATGTATAATGTTAAAATTTATCAACCACAACCGGATGGTCCGACGCGAACGATCATTGCCAAGCAAGGTGAATTTACGCCCGTACCCGGCAAAGACCAGATCAAATTAAAACTCATTGACGGAACCTCTGACCGGCCGGATGAAAATAATCCTAACAAATTCTATAAAGTCAATTTCAGAAATTTCTTTATGACCCTTGATTTTTCTAAAAAAAATAAAAAAATATCAAAAAAGCCGAAAAGCATGACACTCAAAGAACTCAAAACAGAAATCGCGCGGCTCGAAAAACACTTTATCGACCCCGCGGAGGTATTAACGGAATATTACCGTAAAATAACATGGTCTTTCTCGTCCATGATTTTTATCTTACTCGGGTTTCCTCTGGCCGTTATCACGCATAAAAGAGAGAAATCAGCCAATGTCGTATTAGCGTTTATCTGTGTTGTCCTGTACTATCTATTCACTCTCGGTTGCCAGGCGCTCAGCTT
Source organism: Candidatus Omnitrophota bacterium (assembly GCA_021108075.1). Taxonomy (GTDB): domain Bacteria; phylum Omnitrophota; class Gorgyraeia; order Zapsychrales; family Zapsychraceae; genus JAIORP01. The sequence continues at coordinate 10,027 of JAIORP010000105.1, forward strand.
GAAGGGAATAGCTCCTCCCGTATTAATCATGTGGGTACCAAATATTTTAACAAGTTTCGTTGCCATAATTTTAAATATAAAATGCGTATTATAGACAGATACATAACAAAATCTATCGTGACAATTTTCCTTTCATGCGTCGTCATTTTTTGTTTCTTGTATATCCTCATTGATACAACAAGCACATTAGACGAAATTCTTGACCGCAAGATCCCTATAAACATTCTTATTCAATATTATTGTTCTTTTTTCCCGATCATCCTTGTCCAGACATCTTCTATCGCCTGCCTGATCGCCGTCCTGTTGACGTTCGGTCAACTGCACAACAACAACGAGATCGTGGTCCTGAGGTCCAGTGGTCTTAATTTTTGGCAAATCACAAAACCGGCTTTGATTTTCGGTCTCGTCGTCTCCGTCATGGTTTTCTGGATGAATGAAAAATATGTGCCCAAATCCAATCAAATAAAAGAAAAAATCCGTGAAGAAAACATGATTCTAAAAGTCGACCGCACGCGTAAACAAAAAGAACAAATCCGGCATTTAACGTTCTACGGCCTCAATAACCGGCTTTATTTTATCGACTCTTTCGATCCGCAGACATTTGAATTAAAAGGCATCACGGTCATCGGTCATGGGGCAGACCAAAATATCAATCAAAAGATCGTGGCGTTAAAAGGCGTTTGGACGGGTTTAACCTGGAAATTTATTCAATGCCATATATCCACGTTTGACGCGGGCAATATCAAACAACCGATCAAGGTCAAGGTGTACAATGAAAAATTGATGGATATAAAGGAAACACCCGAGGACTTCCTTAAACAGCGGCTTGACGTGAACTCTATGAATATCAGACAACTCAATGACTATATCCAACGTTTTTCAAAAAGCGGCGCGGTAAAAGCGATCAATAACCTGAAAGTCGATTTCCATCAAAAAATCGCTTATCCGTTCGGCAACTTTGTCATTGTTCTGCTCGGTTTACCTTTTGCTTTAATGGTTCGCAGCCGCAAAGGATCAACATTTTCGACACTGGGGATTGCTGTGGGCATTGGATTTCTCTATTACGTTGTGAATGCTGTTGCCCTGGCTTTTGGCAAAGGGCATTTGATCCCGCCCCTATTATCCGCGTGGTTAGCCCCGATATTATTTACGGGCATGGCCCTGATCTTAATCGAAAGCAACTACTAATACCAATTCCAGTGAATCTCCTCGCAGCAGATCTCAGAGGAATTCACTCCATTAAACCGAAGTTTTGCAATAGAATCTTTTTCTCGACACTAAGGCAAGAATGTCAGAATTGAAATAGCACAATTCATTAATGGATTTGATATAAACAGACAGCCCCTTCCATTATGAGCCTTAACACGTTGCTATCATACAATTTACATCTAATATAGCAATACGCGCGTGTCATACTTTGTCCGGGGTTGACCGCCATTGTCCCCTTGACAAATCTGGGAATATGTTTAAAACTTTATATATATATAAATATAGTAGTAAATAGCTATTTAAGGAGTTTTTATGAAGTTAACTATCCTGACTCGAAACATTCTTCCTGCGTTGATCCTTGTGATTGTCATGAGTATTCTCGCCCTTCCGGTAGAGGCTGAAAATGAAAACCTGTACAAATGGCAAATGAAAGACTACGGCAATCTCCAATGGGATTACCTCCAGAATAAACGACGGAATGTGGATGACATCATCAAAGAACGTGAAAGACTTCAAAACCTCGAACAGCAACTGATCAATGAGCAACACATGTATAAAAACAGCATTCGTCAACATGGAAGAGATATTGAGTCCCAGAAATCGGCCTTGCGTAAAGAGGTCGACCGGCTGAAGGCGTTAAATGAATCCATTCTCAAACTTCAAACAACATTCAATAACAAACAAGCAGCTTTGGAGCAACTGTTGGATAAAATTTCCATTAAAGAAGAGGATAAAAAAGACCTTGAAGAAAAGCTCCTGGACCAGGAAAAAGAAATTCAAGCGGTTCAAAAACAGCATGCTGAGGCTTTAGCTTCCCTCAACGCGCTTAGAGATGAATATACGCACCGCCAGGAACAAATCTGGCAGATGGGAATCATGTTTGCTGATAGATCAAACGATAAAGAAGAACTCTTGCAGCAACACTCAACGTTAGAAAAAGAAATCGTCAAACTTGAAAAACAAAACCAGGAAATTGCCTCAAACAATGAAAAACTCAAGAAAAATTTTCTTAAACGACAAACGGAATTCAACACTTTACGAGGTTCCATTATTCAACAAGGACTGAAAAAAGCCGCTCTGGATGAAAAATACCATTCCCAGGAAAAAGATTTAGCTGAAATGGCGAATAAAAGTAAAGACATGCTCGCTTCTTATACTGTGCTCAAAGAAGAATACATGCGCATCCAGGAGCAGTTGTGGCAGGTTGGGAATCTATACACCGCTCGTCAAGAAGAACAAACGATTCTTATCCGGGAATACGACCAAAAAATAGCGGAATTGAAAAAGATTGAGGATCAAAGCCTGGAAATCGTCAGAATCAATCAAGAATTACGGGATCAGTATCAACTCAGGCAGAAAGAAATCGAAGAATACAGGCTGTCTTTTGGCGACCAGGAAAAAGAAAAAACCACGTTAAAGTCCCAGCTCGAATCACAGAAAGACGAACTCCGTAAATTAGCGGCGAAAACCCGCGGCATCCAGGAGTCCAACAAACGGCTTAAGGACAATTATAAAAAATCCCAAAAAGAATTCCTGGCGTTAAAAAAATCGATCTACAACCAGGACCAGGAAAAAATCGCCTTACACAAACGGCTTAAATATCAACGTGATGAAATCCAAATCCTTATCACACGCATCGACGGCCTAAAGGACTCCAATAAAGACCTGTACAGCGAGTTTGACTACCTGAAAAATGAATATATCTTTCTCGAGCGGAACTACGCGAAACAAACCATTAAAAATAAAAACATCAAGAGCACCCTGAATGAAGAAGAAACCGCTCTAATGAAAAAACTTAAAAAGATGTCAGGAGTAAAAAAAGCGAGTGCGACACTCAAAAAACGTTTTCGACGGGAACAGGCTGGATTGTGGCAACTTGAAGAGCTCTATAATAAACAAGAAGCGCTGAAAGACCAGATTAAAACAAAACTAAATGAAAATAACATTCCGGAATAATACCCGGGATACTCGACTAAAGAAAACGGGATGTTCGCGTCCAAGAAATGCGAGCGTCCCTTTTTTCGTCGTCTTTTTTTATGCCGTGAAATTGTCCAGGGCTAACAGCGTGTTGAGAAAATCTGAGGGCATCGGGATATTTTTATACAGGCATTTTATCCGGTTCCCCATCTGGCAAATCATACCAATTCCATGGGCTAAAGCGAGAACTTTCAGATTACGCGTTTGTTTGGCAAGATTAACTCATGCTTTTTTTTAACTCAGCAAGTCTATCTTCATGAACAGCTAAAAGATTGACGCGCTGAGGCATTTGTAGACGCTGGGGCAAGGATATCTCTTGAACAACAAATACATCTCCAGGCTTAAACTGATGATATTCCGGGCTTTCAATCTTTTTGCCACGTCCTCTCTCATCCAACCATCCAACATAAAAAATCCTGTAATGACATTCCTGAAGATATCGCAAAGGTTTCAATACCATGTTCTTATCTTCATCAACCGCGGTGGACTCAAAGATAATATGTGGTTTCTTCTGCTTTAACAGATTTCCACAACCAACAAAGACATCATATTCCACCCCTTCAACATCGACCTTCATAATATCCGGCTTCTCGATATTAAGATGATCCAAACGCTTAAGCTTTGCTTCAAAACAGTTATCTTTTTCCCCCGCGATATCCCGAATAGAACAATTCCCGTTCAATTGTTGTTCACTACTGATCTTAATCGTATCCTCTTTCGAATAAATTCCCATATTATGAATCGCGATCCTTCCCTTCAATTCAGAGATCTTCGTCATTTCCTGTAAATCCTGATAATTGCTCAAAACCAGTTCAAACGCATGGACCTTCCCCTTAAATTTTGGATTGCTGGCAACTAAAAGTGAGAAATAACCATAATTAGCCCCGACATCATAAAAACAATCCGAGGGCCGGACCAAATGATCAATCAAGACCGCGACTTCATTTTCATACCCGCTTTTGTATCGATCAAGATAAAGCGATTGGAATGCCGTGTTGGCGGCGTTATACTTTAAAAAATATTCTTTTCCGTTTAGGAAATAGCTCATCCGCCCTTTTTGACGAAGTCCTTTTTTCTTTAACGTGACAAATAAATATCTGGCAATTTTAGCGCGGTAACGTCTCTGGAATTTACCGTCTGGCAGATACGTGAACCAACATTTACCCAACCAGGCTAAAAACGGCAAAGAACAGACCTGAAACGGATTGCGGATGGATTCGATCGGATTGCTGACAAAATAATTTTTCGGTTCAACGGGGATAGAAAAATGCTGCAAATCATCGGCGTCATTAAAACCAACATACGAATACCTCAGAACAAAAAACCAGAGAAACAACATTCCGCTAACCAGGTTATACCTGAAAAACCAGTAACCGATCACGGCCATGATAATCCCGAGCATATCAAAATAATTCAGTTTCAATAATTCTCTGTCCTTGGGGATGAAATGGTAATCACGGATGAGATATAAGCAATAAACCATTGCGGTCCCCTTATAAAATTGACCGATCGGCCGGGCATACCGGAAGCCCTGAATGATATCGATATACAAATAGACCAAGACAGATATGATGGCAAGGTCAGACATAAAACGCAGATAAGAATATTTTTTCTTATGAAGATAGGCATGAAGAAAGTTCAGGACAAAAGAAGTCATTATTCCTAAACCCAGGAATACCGCTAACATTTTGGATGAAAAAGTGCTCTTTGAGGATAGTCCTTGAACAAACAAAGTAGCCACGCTTATAAAACTCACGGCAAATAAAACAGCGATTGTTCTATAAAAATTCCTGGGGGTTATATATTCAAGCATCCAGGCATAATTCTTGTGGACAGATTTCCCGGTGGAGGTCATAAAGCTCATATTGGTTATGTCATATTAACTGTTAATGTTTTGTTCATACGGTCTTACTATACCAGCTATCTCTTAATAGCTAAAATATCTTTTAAAATAATATCACCTAACCTCCGTTTACAATTTACACGATAAAAATTCTAAATTGATGCAAGGTAAAAAGTTATAGAAAACAAGCTGTATTACCCTATTTTTTGGATGTTGTAGTAAATTCTGGCGTAAATTTTAAAGATTTTTTTTCTTTGGTGTGCCGGGTTAAATCAAGTAATTCGAATAAGCGTTTTTATATTTTGTCTTGACGGACCTGACAATAAAAAAGTTGCGGCGGGGCAGCTTTCTCTTGTGGATAAAGGAGGGTTGCTTCTCGCAGATTGTGGAGTTTTTCTAATAAAACATCTGCAGGAAGTTTTAAACCTTTTGAAGCAAGACATCTACGAAGGACTCCTGTTAAAAGTAAAAACAGGTTGCAATAGAAGGCGCTATTGGCGCTAATCATTGTCCAGAAACTTCGTTTCTGAATGTAGCTCTCATTCCCGGGGGTATTCCCGCCAGAAACAAAGGTTGCAAACCACTGACTTTGCTATGGCACAGTAACCGGGGTATCCGCCTAGGAGCTTGTCCGAGAACTAGTTATTTCAAAGGACAACCTTGTTAAAAAACATAAAAA
>JAIORP010000067.1 GCA_021108075.1 Candidatus Omnitrophota bacterium
CAAAGAAAAGAGTGTTTAAAGTTTTTTCTCAAATGCTATTTTTCAGTGCCCCCTATTTATGGTTCTGAACATGAGGACTTAACCCATTTTGCGTCTAAAAATCACGCCTAAAAATCCGGTGCTGATTAAAAATATCGTTGCCGGTTCAGGAACTGCTTGTGAACCCGTGCGTTCCGCTATCCTTAATTCGCGGATATTAAACGCTACCCAGTTGGTCGTGGAACCATATTCCATGCTTAATGAGCCTGGGGCGGTATCGTATCGAAACGTAGCTGTTCCCGGCGCGGTTGTCGTTGTCAGGAGTTCAGCTCCAGTCCACAATGCCCCGTTGGTAATAATAGAATCAGGAAGCACATTGAAGTTTCGAAGAATTTCGTTGTTAGGAACATCTAAAAAAAAGCCATCAACATCGATTTCCAGGTAATGCCCTGACGGAACACCGATAAAATCAAGAGTAAAGGTGCCGAATTGGAATGGGGTGTTGATAATGTCAAGATACGAATTAGCGGCTGTGCGAAGATCGATAATCTGGTCATCAGAATATTGGAATGTTATTCCGTTTTGAGTCTGGCTGCCGGTATCTGTTGTCACATCGAAACCAGTCGAGAAATCATTAAACGTAGCAAGGATTGCCTCACTGGACGAAGGACACATAAGCAAAGCAGCAGCCAAAATAAGCGAGATAAAACCAAGTTGTATTCCTTTTGAAAATTTGTACATACTATTCTCCTATTCTTTAGTAAGTGTTAATAATGCCAATTCCATCAAATAATGACCAAAATCAATTCTGCTTTTTAGAATTAAGATAGAGCAATTTATTAATGGATTTGGTATAAAATTATTTGCCTATACGTATATCGGTGTCATTCCGATAAACGTGATAAGCTATGGTAATCCGTTGCGAAGAAACGGACTTTCTCCAGCAATTATTGAATAAAAAAAATCCCCCATGATTTTTGTAGTATTATATAATCAATACAAAGAAATGTTAAGCATTTTTTCTATAGCTGTCAGTTTTCAGGAAAGGATCCAAAATAATTCCGAAATGCTTATTGAGATAAACGGATAAAATATTTGCCATTCAGCAATATGGGATTGCTTTTGTGGTTTTTATTTTTAACATTATCCCATATTTTGTTTTGTGTATTGTTGGATAAAACGACAAAAAAAGCGGTGAATTTTTTGAAAAAATTTTAATAATGGTGCACAGCTCCCGATGATCAATCTTTATACCAAATCCATTAATAAATTGCTCTATCTTAATTCTAAAAAGCAGAATTGATTTTGGTCATTATTTGATGGAATTGGTATTATTAATATGAAGCAAACATTATGCCGATAAATCAGGATAAATTTAAAAAATCTCCCAGGAAATATCAGCCTTTGGGACTTTCTATTCTCTATGAAGATCGTGATATTCTGGTTGTGGATAAAAAAAACGGTCTTTTAACCGTGAGCAATAATAAAATTAAAGAAAATACTGCTTATTATCTTTTAAATAATTATGTGCGCAAAGGGAATCAGAAATCAAGAAATCGCGTGTTCATTGTCCATCGTTTAGATCGAGAGACTTCCGGTGTTATCGTTTTCGCCAGAAATGAAAATGCCAAGAAGTATCTTCAGGAAAAGTGGTCTGGTTTTAAAAAAATGTATTATGCTGTCGTCGAGGGTTTTTTACTCAAAAAGGAAGGGATCATCGCGTCATACCTGGCTGAAAATAATGTTCATATAATTTATTCTGTCGATGACTCTAAGCGGGGTAAGCTTGCTAAAACAGGATATAAAGTTTTGAAAGAATCAAAGAAGTATAGCCTACTCGAAATAGATTTGCTGACCGGTCGAAAAAATCAGATTCGTGCTCATTTTTCAGAGCAGGGCTGTCCCGTCGTTGGAGACAAAAAGTATGGCGGGAAGAAGAAGGGCATTAAAAGACTTGCCCTTCACGCAGCTTCAATCACAATATTACATCCCTATACAAAAGAGAAGCTGACTTTTAATGTAAATATTCCAAATTATTTTTTAGAGCTTTTAAAAATTAATACTGTATCTTAATGTGTATGGTGTTATTCTCTTATATATAGCCGGGTCTTGATCGAAAAGATATCAAAAATGACAGCCTGACGTTTAAAAAATAAAGATATGACATGGATTTAATTCAAACAACCCATAAGAATGTGTCGTTTCAGGAAAGCAATGTGTTAGGTGCTGATCTGTGCAGTGATGGGGTGAACTTTTCGCTTTATTCAAAATATGCGAAAGAAATATTTTTGTTATTATTTAACCGATCATGCGGTGATCCTACCGACATGATAAAACTTCAAAAAGATAAAAATGATATATGGAGTATTTTCGTCAGAGGCATTAAAGCCGGGCAATTGTACGGATATAAAGTGAGGGGAGATTTTGCTCCCCAAGAAGGAATGCGTTTTAATGAGCATAAATTGTTAGTAGACCCATATGCAAAGGCATTTTATGGGGACTTTAAAAACAAAGACAATTTGTTTTTTGGTTATGATGTCCATTCAAACGAGCAGGATTTGTCATTTGATAGCAGAGACAGTACGCCTATCGCACCAAAATCTGTTGTTATCGATGATACGTTTGATTGGAGTAAAGATAAAAGCCCCGATATCCCGTTAGAAAAGTTAATCATTTATGAAGTCCATTTGAAAGGCTTTACAGCACACAAATCTTCCGGTGTTACAGATCCCGGAACTTATCTGGGTTTTATCGATAAAATTCCATATTTAAAAAATTTGGGGATTAACGCGGTTGAATTCCTGCCGCTTATGCAATTTCATAAAAGGGATGGGCTTGAGCGTATGGGTCTTAATGATTATTGGGGGTATAATACTCTTGGTTTTTTTGCGCCGGAGAATTCATATAGCACTTGTCAATCTGTTAGCAGTCCCGTTCAAGAATTGAAAATGCTTATTAGGGAACTGCATAACGCCGGGATTGAGATCATCATGGATGTCGTTTACAATCACACAGGTGAATTGGATGAGTTTGGCCCAACATTGTGTTTTCGGGGGATCGACAATTCTTCTTATTACGCGTTGACGGGTAAGGAGCATGACCAGTCCTATCGTTTATATGTCAATGATGCTGGTTGCGGCAATACGTTGAATGTCGAGAATCCGCCTGTTATGCGGCTTGTTTTAGATTCTTTGAGATATTGGGCTGACGTTATGCATGTTGATGGATTTCGTTTTGATTTGGCATCTATTTTACCAAAAGTGCGGGGTCGCTATTCTAAAGAATCGTTCTTTTTTGAAGCCATTGCTAAAGATCCGATTTTGAAGAAAGTAAAATTAATTGCTGAGCCGTGGGATCTAACGACGTATCAAGTAGGAAACTTTCCTTTAGAATGGTCGGAATGGAATGGTAAATTCAGAGACAATGCACGTAAATTTATTAAGGGAGACGCGCATCAAGCTAAGGAGTTGTCTTTTAGGTTGACTGGTTCAGCGGACCTTTATGGAAATGATGGTCGAACGCCGTATAATAGTATCAATTTTATAACATGTCATGATGGCTTCACACTTAACGATCTTTATTTATATAATGATAAGCATAATTATGCTAACGGTGAAAATAATGCAGACGGAACAAATGAAAATTTTTCATGGAATTGCGGGGTTGAAGGCGATACCCAGGATGAAGCTATCGTCCATCTTCGACATAAAATGATCAAAAACGCGTTGAGTTGCTTGTTGATTCCTTTGGGAACACCGCTGTTATTAGGCGGCGATGAGTTTATGCGGACTCAAAAAGGCAATAATAATGCTTATTGCCAGGACAATGAAACAACTTGGTTTGATTGGGATTACGCGAAAAGACATAAACATATGACGACGTTTGTTAAAAAAATCATCGCCTTTAGAAAGAAGCACACGATTTTACAGAAAAGAAAATTCCTGGCAGGACAAAGTCTCAATTTTGACGATATCAATGATATTACATGGTTCGGATATAATCTGGATGGTGTAAACTGGGATGACCCTGAGCTTAAAACTTTTTGTTGTCATCTTGATGGAAATAAAGACACAGAAAACCCTGAGAATTATCATCTTTTCTTTATTCTAAACGCTGATTTTGGTTCGCATACAGTTAAAATACCTGAGTTCGTGGGCATAAAATGGCACAGAGCGATGGATACCAGCCTTAAAACTGGTGATGATATTCTTGATATCGGAAAAGAAATAGAGCTTTCACCACAGGATCTTTATATTGTTAATCCTCGAAGCGTCGTTGGATTGATCGGCAAGGAATTCTATGGAATAAGCCAGTCATATTTTGAGAAACGGTGACGCCGTGTCCTGCACGCGGTAGTTTCTATAGCAAGCGTCGCCTGAAGGCGGCTCTGGCTAGAAACATCTTTTATTACACATAAAAAATAACTGTAGTACAATAGCATAGATTTTAACGCTGAAAACCTTCCCGATTATTGAACAATAACATCAAACAGAGAACGAAATGAAACGTTGGAGGCGGTCATGGTTAACAATGATATCTTAAAAAAACTTAGAGTTGCTTTAAAGCTTAAGGATACGGATATTATTGATATTTTAAAGCTGGCTGACTTTGAAATAACAAAATCTCAGTTATCCGCTCTGTTCAGAAAAGAAGATCATAAGAATTATATTGAATGCAAAGATCAGATATTAAGAAAATTTTTAAATGGCCTTATTATTAAGAACAGAGGGAAAGAATTTTATCATTCAAAATAAATAACACAAAAATTGGAGTCATCGTGAACGAAATCAAGAATTCTAAAAAAGAAAAAATATCAGACAAAGACAATCAGGACATTGCCGCTTTACTCGCAAAAATGCAGCATAAGCTGGATTCGATGGAAGAAAAAATCGATTCTTTAATTAGACAATTAAAACAAACAACATTTGAAGCGCCTCATTTTCCCAAAACATATAAACCCTATGATAAAACAAAACGTTCAAAAGACCGGACAACTAAAGGAAAAAAAGAAGAAGTGTCCAGCGAGGGAAAATTTTATCATGGACGTCCTTTTGGCAGGAAAAAGGATGGCGGTAAAAGTGTTTTAAAGCGAAATAAAAAACCGTTCAAAAAATCAAACAAAGAAATGAAATAAGAAGAAAACATGAATAAAATGATCTTATTATTGCCTGTTTGTCTTTTTATGATGAATGGGGTAGTTTTTGCTAATAAAAATTTTCAGCAAATCGACCGTTTTTTTGATGTCGCCTTTCAACATGCGCGCAATTATCCCCCGGAATTTGATTCAGCAGATCAAAGAGCGGCTTTAGAAAAAGAACTGATGGGAACCATTGCACAGTTAGAAAAAATAATTAAGGATTCCGGCCCTGATCAGGATGTCTTTTTCAGGTTGGGAAAAGCGCATACCTTTGCATACAATCTGGATATTCGCGGGAGCAAAATTGCAGCAGATAAAAATTTTAAAAAATTGTTCGAAATGGAAAAAAATCATGCTCAAGGACATCTCTATTACGGCCAACATATCGTCGGAAGGGGAGAAAGTGAACGAGGCATTGAGCATCTTCAAATCGCCGCTGACGCTGGATGGGATGTTGCCCTTAATATGATCGGTCTGGCTTATCTGCAGACAGGTCAAACAGATAAAGCCAGGGTCTCCTTTCAAAAACTTCAAAAGATATATCCTCCCGACCGACAGATTCAAATGCTGCTGGATTCACTTGAGCCTGATGGCGCGTACGAACATATACTTATGTATGAGTGAGAAACCATCAATGGGTGTTTTTTTTACTATATAAATAAAATGAAATTGGTATTATTAAGAATTTATTATTTTTTCTTGAAAATAGTAATTAATCCTATATAGTATTCAATATTACAAAGAATTTTTATGGAAAAATTTTATTCGGATTGTCAAAAATATCATTTAAGGATTACTCCCCAACGGGTAGCGATTTATGAAGCGCTGATGAACGATAATTCGCATCCTTCCGCGGACGCTGTTTATCAAAAAGTTAAAACGAAATGTCCCAATATTTCGTTAGATACGGTTAATCGAACATTAATAAATTTTTCTGAACGTGGAATGATCGATACGGTTGCCTGTTCCGGACATGGTAGAAAATATGACCCCAACAGCAACCCCCATCATCATTTAAAATGTATTAAGTGTGGAAAAATAATCGATTTCACCAATAACCGTTACGATAAACTGAAAATTCCTGAAGAAATCAAAGAAAAATTTACGGTTCTGGGGAAAAGGGTCGTTTTGACGGGAATTTGTAAAAACTGCACAACAAAGAGGACGGCACGATGTTGATATTGAGACAGGATCGTACCAAGTTATTCGAGAAGGACGTCTCGATCAGAATTGAACAACCAAACAAGAAAAATAATGGAGGATGTTAAACATGGCAGAATTAGGCTCAAAAACAAAAAAAAACCTTCAAGCAGCATTTGCCGGAGAATCGCAGGCGCGCAATAAGTACACATATTTTGCAAAAGTCGCACGCAAAGAAGGCTATCATTATATTGGTAATATTTTTGAAGAAGTGGCGGACAATGAACTTCGGCATGCAAAGGATGAATTCAACATGTTAAACGGGATCGGTGATACAATTGCCAATTTAAAAGAGGCCATTGAAGGTGAATGTTATGAGACGCAGACAATGTATCCCACATTCGCTAAAGAAGCTGAAGAAGAGGACAATATGGAAGCGGCCAGGCTCTTCAAACAAATCGCAAAGGTTGAAGCCAAACATGAATCCCGCTATCGAAAGCTGCTTGAAATGGTCGAGAAAGGAACAGTTTTTAAACGTGAAAACCCGATACGTTGGAAATGCAGCCAGTGCGGATACATTCATGAGGGAACGGAACCGCCAGCAACGTGTCCGGCATGCAAGCATCCTAAAGAATATTACGAGCCGGCATCAATGGATTTTAGTCAGTAAGAAGGTCAAAAATTTGAGGCGCATCATTTCGTTGCAATTTTACACGGGATGCTGCGCTTTTTTCTTGGATGTGGATATTTTATAAAAAAAAATTAATATGGCCCAATATGAATGCGCTGTCTGTGGGTATTTTTATGATACAAAAAAGGACGGCGGGATTCTTCCTGCTGAACAAAAAAAATTCCACGCGTATATTTTTGAATATATTCCGAATCAATACAGCGTTACAGATGAGAACCTGAAAAATGTTGATGCCGTAGAGATCAAGTTTGGTCAGTCCGCGAAACCGGGAATGGGAGGTCACTTGCCAGGAAAAAAGGTCACGCTCGAAATAGCACAGATCCGCGGGTTTGCTGAAGGTCAGGATATTCATAGTCCGGCACACTTCATTGACATAAAAACCAAAGACGACCTTGATGTTGCCTTGTTCGCAAACCCTGACTTTATTACGATTGATGGGCGTGTAGGCGCAACAGCCGCATTGATGGCCTGTGGATGTCAGCAGTACCGTATTTGTAATACAGGTAAATGTCCTCTGGGTATTACGACACAAGACCCGGAATTAAGAAAACGCTCAAGGATTATCGTCTAAAAGGCGATGATCCTTTGTATTGATAATCCGATGATATGCGTCATTAAAAAATGCTGGCCTTTGCACGGAAAATAAACAGACAATCCCTACCGAATGCCTTTTGAACTGGCTAAAAAGCAAGTTTACTCATTATTAAATTGATATTGAAAAAAAATTATAAAGAATTACACTATTATCTTAAACGTTACATCAACCAGTTGCGAATACCACGTAGGCGGTGCTTTCTATGAGAAAAATGATAAGTGATAAATTCGTTTTATTGAAATCTATCTTCGGATATTCTTCGTTCCGGCCGCTGCAGGAAGAATGTATTGAGGCGGTGTTAAATAAGCAGGACACTTTAATGATTATGCCGACTGGTGGAGGAAAGTCCCTGTGTTACCAAATCCCCGCGCTAATGTTTGACGGGTTAACGGTTGTGATTTCCCCACTGATCTCGTTAATGAAAGACCAGGTTAGCCAGCTCAGGGCCGTTGGCGTTGAAGCTGAGGTCTTGAACAGTTCTTTAAGTTGGGAGGAGTATCAGCGGAATAAAGAACGTGTGCGCTCAGGGTGCACAAAATTGTTGTTTTTAGCCCCGGAAACATTGTTCAAGTCAGATATGCTGGCCTTATTGGATGAATGTTATATTGATTGTATTGCCATTGATGAAGCGCATTGTATTTCCGAATGGGGGCATGACTTCCGTCCGGAATATCGCCAGATCAAGAGCCTGCGTTCGCGTTTTCCCGATGCCGTATATTTAGCTGTAACAGCAACGGCGACAAACCGTGTGCAACAGGACATTTGCACAAATTTAGGTCAAAAAAATCCTGTCAAATTTCAGGCGAGTTTTAACCGGGAGAATTTATTTTATGAAGTCATTGAAAAGCACCGGGCAACGGACCAGGTCTTAGATTTCCTGAAAAAATTTGAAAATCAAAGCGGTATTATTTATTGTTTTTCGCGTAAACAGGTGGATGCGCTAACCAGGGATCTTAATGAATTTGGTTATAAGGCCTTAGCCTATCACGCCGGTTTATCTCCGGAGATTCGTCAGAAGAACCAGGAATTGTTTATCCGGGATGACGTGCCGATTATGGTCGCAACGATTGCTTTTGGGATGGGGATTAATAAACCGAATGTGCGTTTTGTGATCCATCATGACTTGCCCAAAAACATTGAATCGTACTATCAAGAAACAGGACGGGCGGGACGTGACGGTTTGCCGGCCCATTGCCTTTTACTCTTTAGCCCGGGAGATAGCGGTAAGATTAACTACTTTATTGAGCAGAAAACAGATGAAGGACAGAAACGGATCGCTCGGGCACATTTAAGCGCTATGGTTGGGTTTGCGGAAACGCATGTGTGCCGACGGGTACCGCTGATCACCTATTTTGGGGAAAATTATCCATCGCATAATTGTGGGATGTGTGATACCTGTACCAATCCTAAGAAGTCTGAGGTCGACTTAACGAAAGAAGCTGTTTTGTTTTTTCAAGGCATGAGCGAGACAGAGGAAATGTTCGGTGCGACCCATGTGATTAATGTTTTGCGTGGCAGCAAAGGGGAGAAGGTTTTTAGTTATGGACATGATGCTTGCCAATGCTACGCGAAAGGACATGCCTTATCTGTGCGCCAATGGCAAAATTTAGTGCGGCAAATGCTTGTCCAAAAAGTACTAGAAAAAGAACCTAAATATGGTGTGCTAAGTCTCAATGCCCGCTCGGATGACATTGTTAGTGGTCATTCCTTTTTTTATGGATACGCGTTGCCTGTCGAAAAAATCAAGTCTAAAGGAGAAAACCGTTTGCGAAAAACGCGCGTAACGGGTTCATATAATAGCACATTATTTGATCTCTTACGGATCAAACGTAAAGAACTGGCTGACAAGAGGGGTGTGCCACCGTATGTTATTTTTTCGGATAAGTCTTTAATCGACATGTGTCAGCGTATGCCGCGAACACAAAATGAGTTTGCCGAAGTTTTCGGTGTCGGTGATCAGAAATTAAAAAAGTTTGGCGATATATTCCTCGAGATTATTAATATTCAACGGCCTTAATTCTGCTCTATAAATATATAAAATTCAAAGCAGCATAAAAACGGTTTTTGTTCGAATAGGAGCATTATTTTCGGAACGGTTGTGCGCCCATGGCCGGAGGGTATTATTTGCAAAAAAGTGCGGTTGATATTCAAAGACGAATGCTGTTATTTATTCTAACTATAATCGTTAATATTAACAGCGTTTATTTCTTTTTATCTGTTTTTTTTTGACGATGCCGGGGATTTTCAGCCTTAGGTTTGGATGCTGTTGTCGTTTTTGAGTCGGTGGCAGAGCGTTGCTGTTGATTTTTTTTGCGACGGCGACTGCGCGGATATTTCGCAGGACTTGCTTGATCGGTGACAAATTTTGAGTCGGTTAATTGCGGATGATGAGAACGAGGCAGGGACATTTTAATGAGATTTTCGATTTTGTGGACATCATGGCTTTGAGCCGGTGTGGCCAATGTGACCGCGTGCCCTTCTTTCCCGGCGCGGCCTGTGCGCCCGATACGATGCACATAGTTTTCAGCCTCGTCCGGTAAATCATAATTGACCACCAGTTCGATCATGCTGATATCAATACCGCGAGCGGCAATATCTGTTGCCACCAGCACCCGGAAACGTCCGCGTTTAAAACCTTCGATGGCTTGTGTCCGTTGCCCCATTGAGCGGTTTGAGTGGATCTCCGTCACCTTTGCCCCCATGGTGCGGATCTTGCGTGTGACCCGTGAGGCTTTTAGCTTAGTCCGGGTAAAGACCAGTACAGTGCCGCGGTATTTTTGCAAAAGCATTTTTAAAACATCGTTTTTCCCTGACTCTTTGACAATAAAAAGTTCCTGCGATATTTCTTTTAGGGTTGTGCCAGAAGGGGCTATTTCGACCGTAATCGGAATTTTCATGTGTTTCGTAGCGAGTTTCATAATGTTTTCCGGCATCGTGGCTGAAAAAAGCATTGTCTGTTCTTTGTTGGTCACGCAGCGCAAGACACTTTTAACTTGCGGTTCAAATCCCATATCAAACATCCGGTCGGCTTCATCCAGCACAACTACGGACACCGCACCTAAATCGATTGTACATTGGTAGATGTGATCGTTCATCCGTCCGGGCGTGGCGATGATCACGTCGGGGTTGAGTTTGATTTCTGAAAGCTGCCCGGACATCCTGATGCCACCGATGAGCACAACGCTTTTCATTTTAAACGGGGTTAAGAGCGGGTACAGCGCCTGTTCGACCTGCAGGGCCAATTCACGGGTGGGGACCAAAATTAAAGCTTTTCCGCCTTCTGCTGCTAAGCGTTGCACGATCGGGATGCCAAAAGCCAGGGTCTTGCCTGTGCCGGTTTGGGCGATGCCCATAATATCTTTCCCCTCCAGGGCAATGGGGATGGCCTGGAGCTGAATGGGTGTCGGGGTGATAAATTTTAACTTTTCGAGTATAGCTAACAAATCCGGGGCAATACCCATATGATAGAATGAAGCATTTGATGAGCTCATAATACAATCCATTCGGTTCTTGTTGTCTGTTTATTTTCCTTCAGATGATTCGGCATGTTTATCCTTCAATTAAGTTGGAATCCTTTTATCCATAAAATTTATTAATGATTGACTTTTATATCGTTATCAATCACTGAGCCACACTTTAACAGAAAAAACCTCTGTAGGGAAGGATAAAACCTCACATTGTGAAAGAGAGAGATAATGTGATTATAGGGGAATGCGCCTTCTATGGCTCATTTTTGTTTTATACGATCCTTAATTGGACGTCGTATTGTTTTGTTTAAGGGAGATTGATTTTTTTAAATTTGTAATGATATTCGTATACCGCGTCTTTTGGGAATTATTCGATATCAACATTTGAACGGAAAAGATTCGACATGTCGTGATTATTTTTGTTATACTAACATTTTTTATTTCAGGATTCTTTTCAGAAAAATGCATCAGATTGAAATACACTTTCCGCGGATAAGCGATTATTATTGCGGATTAGCTTGAAGGTCGAAGATTATGGAGCAGTGAAGCGTTTCGGCTGTATTTCACGGTTAAGGAGATATTTATGTTAAAATTAGTTCTTTATAATCAATCATTCATAGTTGAGAAAATGTATGGCGTTAATTAGTTTACAAAATATTCGGCTGGCCTTTGGCGGCCCCTTGCTTTTTGATCAGGTCAATCTGCAACTGGAGCCAGGTGAAAGAGTCGCTTTATTAGGCCGTAATGGGGTTGGTAAAACAACACTGATGAAGGTGATCGTCGGTCAGGTGAGCCTAAGTGCCGGAAAAATTAGTTATCAAAAGGGAATCAAAATCACCCATCTCGCTCAGGAAGTACCCATAGATTTGACGGGCAATATTTTTGATATCGTGATATCCGGTCTGGGGGAACAGGCCCGAACTGTTGCCGACTATCATCATGTGAGTCAACGTTTACATCATGAGCAGAGCCCGGGACTTTTGCGTCAACTTGATGCCCTGCAGGTCCAGATGGACCAAAACAACGGTTGGGAGATTGACCGGCAGGTGTTGCATATTATCTCAAAAATGAACGTTGATCCCCACAGCCTGTTTGAACAGTTGTCCGGAGGGCAAAAACGCAGGGTTCTTTTAGCTAAAGCTTTGGTCTTGAATCCTGAGGTCCTGTTGCTGGACGAACCGACGAATCATTTGGATATCGATTCGATCAATTGGCTGGAAAATTTTTTACAAAATTATCATGGCACAATTTTCTTTGTAACCCATGACCGCATGTTTATGACTCATCTGGCAACTAGAATCGTGGAATTAGACAGGGGAAAAATATTCAGTTGGCCCTGTGATTACAATACCTTTTTGACACGAAAACAAGCAGCTTTAGATGTGGAGGCGACCCAACGTGAGGAGTTTGATAAGTTGATGTCACAAGAAGAAGCGTGGCTTCGTAAGGGAATTAAGGCCAGGAGGACCCGGAATGAAGGCCGTGTGCGTGCACTTAAACGGATGCGGGAAGAAAAAAAGGCCCAGCGGCAGTTAATCGGTCAAGTGCGTATGACCGCGCAGGAGAGTGATCGTTCCGGTCAACAGGTGATCAAAGTTGACCATTTAGGATTCAGTTATGACGGGCATTTTTTCATCCGGAATTTCTCCACTCAGATTATGCGTGGAGATAAAATCGGTGTGATGGGCCCTAATGGTTCTGGCAAAACGACCTTACTCAATCTTTTGTTGGGCAGATTAGCGCCGGAAAATGGTACGGTACGAATGGGAACCAATCTTGAAATTCTTTATTTTGACCAGTTGCGTGAATTACTGGATGAAACCAAAACAGTAATGGAAAATGTCAGCCCCGGAGGGGAAACCATTATCATTAACGGCAGGGCGCGTCACATCATCGGATATTTGCAGGATTTTCTTTTTTCTCCTGAGCGGGCCCGTACCCCTGTTAAGATTTTATCCGGTGGTGAGCGAAATCGTCTTTTACTTGCCCGTTTGTTTGCTCAACCATCCAATTTATTGGTGATGGACGAACCGACAAATGACCTGGATGTCGAGACGTTGGAATTGCTGGAAGAATTGCTGGTTCAATATAAAGGCACGGTGTTGTTGGTTAGTCATGATCGGGCATTCTTGAATAATGTTGTCACATCTACGCTTTTTTTACAGGGAGATGGGGAAGTGCGTGAATATCCCGGAGGTTATGACGATTGGTTGCAGCAGAGTCAAAATGATCTCATGAAAAATGAAGTTTCAAAAGATGTTGGCCGTAAAAAGAAGCGTTCAAAGCAAGCGGGCAAGACCGGAGGACTCTCACGCAAAGAACAGCGTGAGCTAAAAAATTTACCTGATAAAATTGAAGAGTTCGAAGAGCGACAAAATGAAATTTATCAAATAATGTCCGAACCTAGCTTTTTTCAGAAGGATCCCCTGGAAATTCAGCAAATCAAGGCCCAGATGGAATCGATCGAAGTTGCATTGAAAGAAGCCTATCATCGATGGGAATATCTAGAAAGTTTAAATAAAAATTGAATGTTTAATCAGCAATTATTGGCCAGGGCTGTTAGCCTTAATGGTATCAATTCCTGAATCGCGCTCAAACGGACATCAAACTTTAACATACCGCCTCCCTGAAGCGTACCAATTTACAACAAAAAAGTCAGCGTAAAGTGTTTTATAGCTCGTCTGACTGACGCAGGACATGGAGATTTTGTTTGGTTGATTTCTGTCGAAATGAAGGTCTTCCAGGACATTATCAGCAAAAAAATGTGATCGATTGGCATATAGTCTCATAACAGGTTGGGAGTAAATTCATATCATCTTTTTCATTCTGATGCTGATACCAAATCTATTAAATAATTGTCCTATTTGAATACCAATATTCTCGTTTAAACGTCGAGAATATCATAATGACTTTGGTAATTATTTAACCCGAATTTTTCAATAGAAGAGGTAATCCGGCTTGAACCGCTGCTTTTTTCGTCAGTAATTGAGGAAGCAGATGATTTTGCAATAAAATCTTTTTCTCCCGTCCGTTTATGTCGAGAAAAAGGTTTTATTGCAAAATTTCGGTTTAATGGATTTGGTATGAATATAACATTTCAATAAAATCTGATGTCAATAAGCCAACCGAAAAATGTCGCAGGAATCATCTTTTATCGAGACAACACTTCCATTAAATTAAAAAATAGATTGGGAACAGGATAAAAATTAACATGTATCGGCTGAAAAACACATTTTCATCCGTATGATCAACCATTCATTTTTATTTAACAAAGGAGGAAGAAAATGAGAATAACAGGATTGTTTTTAATAACCTTGGCGCTCTTTCTATCTGGCCCGTTTAACCTTATTGTTGCTGCCGCTCCCAGTATTGTTGCCGTAGAAACAGACGCGAACGGAAATTGGCAGCTCATCGTGGATCAAAAACCATATTTTATCAAAGGCGTTATTTTTTCGCCTGTTAAAATTGGGGAAGATCCCAAACAGGCGACGATGAGGGATTGGATGTTCTATGATGATGATAACGATGGGAAGAATGATATCGCCTATCAGACATGGATTGATCTCAACAAGGATGGGCGCAGAGATCCCGATGAAAAAATTGTCGGTGATTTTCAGTTATTGAAAGAAATGGGGGTGAATACCATTCGGCTTTACCATCTTGCCTCGGACCACGCGAGCCTGGGAGATGTTTACAAGAAAGATCCTGGAACAAAAAAACAGTATGATCATGCCGTTAATAAAAGTTTACTTCGAGAGTTAAATGATACCTATGGCATCAAAGTCATACTGGGGCATTTTCTCGGGTCGTGGACCATTGGTTCAGGGGCAACGTGGAACGAAGGCACTGATTATAATAATTCGCTTCATCGAGAAAATATAAAAAAGTCTGTCAAAGCGATGGTCTTAGATCATAAGGACGAATCCTATGTCTTGTTTTGGGCCCTAGGCAATGAAAACAATATGGCTGATTGGTCGAAATGCAATGCCAAACAGTACCCTGCGGTTTACGCCAAATTTGTTAATGAACTGGCGCGAATGGTCCATGAATTGGATCCGCATCATCCGGTTGCGGTTATTGACGGTGAAGATGGCTACGCCACATTAAAACAGTACGCGCGACATGGACAAGATATTGATATCATCGGGTACAATACGTATCGCGGTGAAGTGGGTTTGCAATTTCTCTTAAAAGATGTGCGTTCCATCTGGGATAAACCGCTGTATATTTCTGAAATAGGAAAATATGCCTATGGGAAAAACGGGGAAGACGAGGATCTCCAATTTCAATTCATTAAAGGGAGTTGGCGGACGATTGTACGGGCAAATGCGCAATATTCTAATCCTGATTTGGCGGTTCATGGAACCGGCCAGGTTATTGGTGTGACGTTCTTTGACTGGCTTGACCGATGGTATATGGATGGAACGCCAGCAGAACACAGCGCGGGAACGCGTACCTGGCCGGGCAGCCAGCAGTTCATTCATGAAGAGTGGTTTGGAGTGATGTCAATGGGAGATGGTTCGGACTCATTAATGCGGCAAAGACGGAAATCTTACGATTATCTAAAACGTGTTTGGACTCATTCTGATTTAATATTTTAAAATTTTGTCCTAGGAGCTTGTCCGAGAACTAGTTATTTCAAAGGACAACCTTGTTAAAAAACATAAAAA
>JAIORP010000079.1 GCA_021108075.1 Candidatus Omnitrophota bacterium
TTGAGGTGGTCGATAAAATCCCGGAATAGGTGGTCGATGTCACCGGAATACGCAGCCAGATAGGCGTTTCAAGTCATCTTTAGTAAATCCATCTTGATGATTTTGAGGATTCACACCATGATTATTGATATAATCTAGTAAATTTTGCTTCTCATATTCATCATTATCATAACCAGTATGACAATCAAAAGGATCATTAAAGGTGCTTGGATGAGATAACCATAGGCGGCGTTTTTGGATATCGATTATATTATCTGAAGTAGGCAAGTAATATTTACATAGTTTTCCGCGAAAATATTTTTCTTTTTCTTCTAAAGAGAGCACATTATTCAGAATAATTTGTGAGTACAGCTCTTCTTTATTGGACTTTTTTTTAAAGATGTCGCGAATGAATGCTTTTTGCCATTTCTTTTGATTTTTGTTTGTTTTGTACCACATATTTTTTTGTTAAAATTTTACTTTTTATCCACGCTTTCAAGGGCGAGATGACTTCTTTATATCTTTTTCAATATCTGTTCCTATCCAATGATAATTATTTCTATAAAGAATGTCCAATCGTAAAAATTGTACATCTAAAGGGCTTTTAAGACTTTTTATTTTTCCATAATCAGAAGTATTTGATGTTATGAAAAATATTTTTTTATTGAAGCCCCTATTCCTCAATTCTTTTGATAATTTCAAATAATGTTCTATTATCAAGCAATCTTTCATTTCTGGCTTGTTAGATGACGAAGGGGCTTCGCTTTTTTCCAATCTTAAGCTCGCATCATTAACAGACTCTCCATCCCTATTAAGAAAAATACTATTTAAAATAAAATCATTTAAAATCATTTTTATTGATTGGAGCAATTGAGTGTTTTCTATTCCTGAAAGGTGAAATTCATAAGATATCCCCATCATCTGTAAAATATTTATAAATCTTTCATTGTTTTGGATTAATTTATTGATGGTTTTTTCTAATTCAACAGAAACTAATGCTTCATTCTTCAAGAACTCCTCTTTAACGGTATAAGAAATTATTGATTTTACTTTATCTTCTTTCATAAATTTTAATATTTTAGTCAATCCAATGACATGACTGATATTAATGTTTACTCTATATTGTGCACGCAAAACATCTAACATTGAGCAAGTATCTGAAAATATTATAGGCTTATCTGAAGCAACTATTGATTGAATGGCATCGTCTATATTCATATCGTTCTTTTCGATACATACTTCATTATGTAATAGGTGTTTTCATAATCAAGGCTTAAGTCCAATGCAGCTTGCCCATCCCATCCATCCTCTATAAGAAAAAATCTTATTGCTTCAATGTCTATCATATGTTTATCATTTTCTAAAGCAGAAAAAATAAAATCAAACCAACGCTCTTCGTCGCAAGGATGGGATCTTCCGGTGCTTTTATTTGCGGACCCAGAAAATGAATAAAACTTCTCAGCAATTTTTTCTCCTACTAAATCGTTCAAAGTTACATCAAATTTTGATATTTCACAAGAAAGTCCTGATAAATTATTCTTAACAAAATTATTTAAAAGCGCATTATATTCACTTTTCTCTAATCCACCCGGGTCTTTAGGTACAATATTTGAAACTATCAGGCTGGAATCCCTTTCCCTTAGAATCAATGTTGCTTTGCTCAATTCTTTTCCGACATAATTAAAACAGTATGCGATTGAATCTGAAACCTCTTCAGTTCCTTTATCTCGTTCTTTAATTTGATTTTCTCTTTCGATATTTCTTTCCCATTCTGGAGATAACTTGTTTTGGTCTAGAATAGAATCTTTAAATTTAGTAATATCAGAAATTGTTAACTCTTGAAATATTTCCATAAGTGCCCTCCCCTTAATTTTAAGTGACTATCTTAGATTTCACTGATGAATCTAAATTCTTATTATGAAAATCTATCCTGCCAATAAACAATGTTTCAATGATTGGACTTTGATTCCATTTGTGGTTTGATTGAAATAGATTTTTTATTTTTTGTACTACTTTTTTCCATTTTTGGAATTACTGTTACCTACTATTTATTATATTTTACTTTGCCAGAAATTCAACTTATTTCGTTCTATCTACTTGATACTTAGTCACTTAGAGCATTAATCAGCTTCAATAATATTTTACCATAGAGAGATGTACGGTCAGCCGTAGGTCTTAATAAAAATTGATTTCTTACTTTCTTTATTTTCAACCATTTAGGAAAATGTCCTTTTGGTGTTCATCGGCTAAGGCAGATGAACAAGTACGATTTTCTATAAAAATTGGTTGCACATATCCCATAATGTTAATCCTTGATACCATGCTCAAACCTCCAGATAACCTTTTCTCTTTGTCCCTCGAGAGATTCAATTAATGGCGTTTCATTGGATCCGGCAAATGGGATATCAATATCAAAAACGACTCCGTGTGGTTTCAGATCGATAAAGAGAGATTCAATATGAAACATCCATGTGCTATGATCCAATTGAGCCTTGAGGAGTCTAATATTATGATCGGGGAAACGGGCATTCTGTGAGGGCAATACGATGCTTTGCTCTTCCCCAAGCCTAAATTGGAACTCTGAAGAGGCAAGAATGTTATTGGATTGGTCCATAACCTTAATTCTGAATGAAAACACCTTTTGACCAGAATCAACTTCGTTGCCAGTCTTTGCGGCCAGCAAATCCGTACAATATAAATTGGTTAAGGAATCAGAAGAATCCTGTTTTAACCATTCCTTAATATCTTCTACCTCAAGATTTGAAGCAAATTTCTTCAAGAGGCGATCGGCTTCATCATCCCGAAAACCTTCAATGTTATCAGATAATCGCGTCACTCTTGAAGAAAATCCTTCGGTCTTTCCACCCCAACCGTAGCGGTCATGTAATATTTTTGTCAGGAGAGGATAAAGTTTGCGCAAATCATTGCGTTGATCGAGCTTTAAAAGCACTCTTCGGGCAATATATTTTTCATTGTTTCCATATTTGTCCTTACTGAGAGTCAAAGGAAATTCCTGGTTTAAGATAAATATGTTGAACCATTCTACAGCTTCCTGTTCTTCCCTAGACAATGGGTCTTTAACAACCCAGTTGCCCGTTGACGTCCTCATAAAAATCTTTTTCTCTTGTAGGTGCCCAAGCATATTTTTTAAAATTGGGTTTTTTAATTCGATCTCGGACACATTCTCAGGAAAAAGCCACAGGTTGTCCTTCGCCTTATTAAAGGCAGACACAATTTCCTTTTCATCTTGCCCGTTCAGTTCTGTAGCGTCTTTGACCCCTGCAAGGGAACTCAATAACGGAGGTGCAAAATTAGATACCACCGCATTTAAAAGGGCGTTTTTTTCTTTGGTCAAGTCTTTGAAAAGTATCAAAAATTCCCCTAATGAATGAATATCGGAAGACCAGATGTCGGGCTCTTTGTCCGCTATGATTATGTTCATAAGAAAATTTAAGTTTTCACTTATAACGGCCTGTGGACAATCTTCAGGGTTACCTATTAAGGCCAGATCAGAAAGGGATATCTTGCGACTTTTGGCTAATCTGAAAAAATCGTTATACCAGTCTTTTCCCCCAATAATCGAAATTTCCCGTAATGTGTGTTTCAATGCCCAAGAGCTCTTCGTCTCAATAAGCATTTTTTCTAATTCAGGCTTGGCCTCCAGGTTCAAAATTAAACGGAGGGCTGTCTGGGCAAACAGAATCACCCTTTGATTCGGATCATCAAACGCTTTTCTGACAATGGGCAATGCCTTTCGTGAATAAGTATTACCCAATATCACGAGCATTCTTTCTCTTATACGGGGTTCGACCTTGTCGTATTGTTCGCTAAAGGGCGGTATAATTTTTTCTCCCAGAGCTAATATGTATGGTTCCAGCGGCGGATATTGGCCAAAATAATTTTTTTCATGCAAGAAATGTTCGGCAAGAACATCTGGAATTCTTTCTTCCGGTGTTTTGCGTATAAGCATGAGCAGATTATTCAATTTCTTTTGTTGTTCATTGAGGATATTCTTCCATTCCTTCTGGGTCATATGGATGGCAGGGGAAATAAATTCTGGCATAGCCTTTTTCTTGGATTGTTGTATCTCTTCAATTTCGAAAGAAATTCGATCACAAAGCTGTTGTTCGATTGTTTTTGCCTGTTCAGAAGCCGAAGAAATATTCGCGATAAAGAAAACAAAAACCGTCAAATAGATCGTGAGTAATTGTAATTTATGCCTTGTTTTCATCTTTTTAACTCGGTTTTTATATTATCATTTGCGCTATCAATGCCTTAGCAATATTTTCCATTGTTGTCCTATAACACATCCATCTGCCAGCCAAACGTTTTAAGAAAAACATTTTTCATTACATATCCTTTCTTAAAACGTTAATAGGTGTTGCAATGTATTAAAGATGCCGCAATGTATTAAAAATGTCTCGATGCTTCTGCGAGATATTTTCTTTAACGCGGTATTTTCTTTTGCGCAACATCGATAAGAACGTGTTACCGTAAATATATTGACAAAAGTTCTTCTCGCATTTTTATTCATATCAGTTAGTTATATTTTGTGGTCGAGTGTATAAAACTGTATAATTTCTATAATCCCTTTGGGGATTAATCCATCCTTTTTTAATCCAATAGTAAATTGATTGTCTATGAACTCCAAGTATAAACGCTGTTTGTGTGATGTTGTAAAATTTATCTAATCGCTTGCGTTGTTTTCTGAAAATTTTTTTATCGCATTCTTCTATTTGTGATCTAATCTTTTCTTCTTCCTGCTGTTTCTTCTCAAACTTTCTTTGACGTTCCTTTAGAAATAATTCAGCCAAGAGGTTAATGCCCTGTTCCCAACTCCGCTGTGCTTCGCTACCGTATGGAAAGATTACCTTCTCTCCATTCTTCTTTGTGTAAATAAAATTATTCCCTATCCCATTGCGTCTTCGTTTTTTTATAATAGTTCATAGATAATCTCCTAATTAATTGTTCAAGAACTCAAATAGCTGATTTGCACATTTATGGGCATAATCGTCCAGAGTCATATCTTCCATGCATTTGTTTATAAGATCCTTAGCAAACAATAATTTTTCTGAATCCTTAACTCTTAAAAGCGTTCTAAGTATTTGAGCCTTTTCCCATTTTTCACTTTTTAGCCAATTGGAAATATATTCTTCTGCATTTTTTTCGCCTAAAATTAAAAGCGAAATAGACGATTCCATCTGTACTCTTACATCTGAATCGGCTAAAAGGCCCCTTAAAATTTGTAAATTATTCTGCGTATCTATTTTAGTTCCACGGCTTAAATTAATAGCAGCCTCTCTACGCGCCTCTGTGTCCGATTCTCCAGCAAGTTTTCGGTAAAACTCTTGAGTCGCATTAATTCCAATCTTACTTACCGCTTCTAGAATAATCTTTGAAGAAAGCAATTCTTCATCTTCTCGAGGTTTAATAGGTTCGGGTGTTAGTGAAGCTTTTAGTTCATCCCAGTCAGAAGAAATGGAATCAAGATTAGATATCGTATCATATTGCGATTCAATGGCTGCAGCTGCCTGAGCTGCTCTAAAACCTGAGCCAGCTCTTCGTTTTTCATCATTCTTTGCCTTAATATAAAGTGTTGCAAAATATGGTGTTGCTGTCTCTGCTCGCAATTCACCAAGTGCCCACACTATTGAAGCTTGGGAAAGACCACTTTCCAGGTCCAAGCTGTTAATAAGAGGTTCAATAGAAGATGGATCAGCTATGGCTCCACAAGCACGGGCAGCGTTTGACCTAACAACACGATTTTTAGATAAAAGTGCCTCGTGTAAAACTGGCAGTAATTTTGTTCCAGCGTGTTTAAAAACAGCTTGAGAAAATCGTTGCTGTCCCCAGGAATAAGGATCTTTATCATAGGCCTGAAGTAAAATCTCTGCTGACTTAGGATTCTTTTGTAAGGATTTACCCAAAATCGCAAAAATCTTTTGTCTTGGTTTATAATCATCGGCGGGTAAAGGATATTTCATCAAAAGTTTAAAGATTGCTTTGTCAGCATGCGGCGTCAAAATGTCATATACTCCTCCTATAGGACTGAAGAAAATACCTAGAGACGAAGCAATATCAATAGTTGCCTTATTATATCGATTAGGAGAACTCAACATTTTTTCAAAATAAGAAAGATCTGGGATCACTGATTGTTTCGCCAATGCAAGAGCAGCCGTATCACGAATGTATAGATCTGAATCCTCTAAACTTAGTTTTAATGCAGAAATAACCTTCTTATTATTAAGCTGAGCTAAAAGATAGATATTCGCATATCGGACATAAATATTATCATCCTTCACTAGATCAGTTAAAATAGCAATATAATCATTATTACTTGCTAATTGCTCTATCTTCAATTTGTGCAGCGTCGCGAGTGCTTTTGCTCGAATAAATCCATTTTGATTAATCAAATATTTTCTTAAATCAGAGGGACTATTAATAGCAATTTTCAAGTCTTTCGCTTCTTTAATGAGGGATTGGTGGTTTGATACAGTGTAACGTGCGTCAACTTTTGCAATCTCAAGATTAGGATGGCTTTCTCCTTTAAAAATCACTAATCCTCTCGTTCCACATAGGTATGTTTTGTTATTATGCTTAATTTTGTTAATGACATAACCGCCCAGAAAAGGTAATTCTTCACGCTGCTCTTTTTTATCCCATCCCCTGCTTTCACTTTGGGTAATGTTATTCTGCTCACCTCCTGATAAAATATCTCTAGATATTGGATCAAAGTAGGCCGGTGAATGGCGCACGTAATTAAAATTACCAAAACGCTGATATTCTGAAAGAAATTCCAATAAAAGCTTATCCCCTTCCTTTGTTACAGACTTAATCTTGTTCGTTGGTAAACCATCAGACTCAACAAAAGAAGTAAATACATTAGTATTTTGGTCATATATTATAAGTCCGCCTCCGCTATCGCCACAACCTGAGGAGAAATAAATCTTATCAGAGAATAATGCTCCTGATCTTACTGCGTTAGTAATAAGGCCGTCTTTTCGGCTAAAAGAATTAATCACTTTATCACTTTTATCCAGCAAAGTAATACCTAAACTCGTGTTGACCCAGGCATTATTACCATCATCAAAGACTATCGAATAGACACGGTCCCCGGATACAGAATCATTAAATCCAGAAGATACTCTCCGCACATTTTTATCTTCAGATATAAAATATAATCCGCCTTCATATTCTGAAACTTCTCTGTCTTCGTCCATTGGCCAATCTTCGGCAGGATATTGATAGCGCGGGCTACGAGAAAGTCTTGCTCCTAAAATGACTTTTTCATTATCTAAATCAACGGTATGCCAATATCCAGCTTTGAGATAAAATTCAGGGAGAGGCATCTGCTGATGAGTGCTGTCATCGTAGGTAACTGATATTCCATCATTTCGTGTCCATTTAATTCCGGATTTTAGACCTGCGAGTGGTTCAGCATTTGGAAGTTCAGCGACATCCATAACTCTTAATTTCATTCTTTCTCTGTTAAATTCAAATGGCTGATAATTAGCTCTGAAAATAAGTTTGCCCACCTTTTTGCCGTAAAACCAAAAAGGCCCATTGATCATGCGTTGATCTTTTGTAAGATTGCCTTCTATCAATATGGGCGTTACTTCTAAAGAATCTTTATCAATAAGGCAGGGCCTATCCCTTAAGGGATCTCCCAAGTTAACGTGTCCCCAAAGTTCTCCATCTATCAAAGCGATAAGATGAACGGGTTTCTTTTCATGAATTACAGACTCCCATTGTTGAGTCTGTTTGTTAAAACGGCTAGTTCCTATATATCCGTCTGCCCACACATAACGGGTCTCAATGATAAATTTACTCCAATCACCATGAGAATCTACTCCTAGTTCTTCTTTAGTAAAAATGCTTAATTCCTTGGTCCTTATATTAAGGGTTTGAATATTTCTTCTTGTCCCTATCCACAAAATATTACCATCTAAAGCCAGAGAAAAAACACCATTCTTAAAAGCAAAACGATCCTTATTATTGCGTTCTCTTTCAGATAAATCTTGATCACATCGAAGATATGAAACACTCCAATCTTTTTTGTCAATTTTGTAAAGTCCTATCGGTGTTCCTACCCATAAATTGTCATCCTGAGACTCTAAAACTAAGACTGCTGTTGCTAAGGCTATTCTCGTAACAGGCTCGCCTTCTTTTGTATATACACCTACCCCCCAAGGTTGCCCTGTAAATATATATTTTTCATCATAACTTAAAGCCAAAATATTCTCATTTGACGCAATGAGCGAAACATTTTCTGGAAGATTTGCCCAACCATGTGATTTCGCCAGGCTTATTTTACTGATTTCTTTTTGCTTTTTTCTATTCAATTGAGTCTGGGCAGTAAGATAAGGATTGTTTGCCAAAGCTTTTTCTATTGCTGTTTGATCATTGTTACTATTTGCATATTGGATTAAGAGTGAAAAACAGGCGTTAAGATCCTCTGGAAAATCATTTTCATCACGGTAGGTAAACTTTCGTTTATCTTTTATGTCTTTTGGCCAGTCATGGAAAGGTTTCTCTGCTCTAGCAATACGTAAACCCAGTGTTATTAATTTTTCTATTTTCCCATTCTTTTCATATAATCTCATTAACCGATAAGCTAAATCATAATAATTTCTAAACTTTGTACGATTGTATACTCCTTTACCTCTTACAAAGGCAGCAGGGCTTTCCTCGTCTAATAGTATTTCAAGCGTTTCTATGATTTCTTTACCTTCGAAATTACCTTCTAAATCAAGGCGTTCCAACCGGCTTACAGCATCTTCAGAATCTGAATTAACTAATTCAATAACCAGGATTTTGAGTTTATCTTCACCCTTCTTACGGAATCGCTCTTTCCATTGAGTGAGCATATATCTTTGCTGTTTATTATTTTTATGGAAAGATACAAGATGCTTAGCTGTGTTTTCATAATCTTCTAATATCCAGTAAAGGTGTGCTTGTGCGAGATCATTTTCTATATTTTTAATATTATTTCTTACCCATTTCAGAAAATCATTCTTTCTACCCGTTGCTTGATAGCTTCTTGATGTTTGCTCTAAGATCCCAAGATTTTCGAACAACTTGGGATTTGTCTCAAATTGACGTAATGAAGTTGCTAAACTTTTATCCATTTGGCCTAAAGCAACATATATCCTATTAAGACGTTTAAGAATTCCCTCGTGGAAAGTAGCCTTTCCCCTTTCAGTTGTATAATCCAATTGCATCGGCATTGTCTGCATCATCATTTGACTCTGCGTTTTTTCTTCATCTTTATCAGGTAAATCCGGTGGAGTATAAGGTAAATCAAGTGCTTTTTCATATTCCGAAGCTGCCTCCTCAAGTTTAGAATATGACTCAAATATTAATCCTCTTCTGTAGGCAGTGGTCAGCTGGTCAAATTCTGCGTTCTTTATATAATCGAGCTCAAGTTTTAATGCTTCATCCTGATTCCCTTTCTGCGATTGTACGATAGACAATATCCTTCTTGCCACATTATTGCCTGAATTGATTTCATCGGTTAAAGTTTTTAAAAGAACTTCTTCTTTACCGGAGTTCTTAAAAATTCCGTAAGCAAGACGAACAAACTCCTTCCTGGAAATCCCAGAAAAACGAGAAAAACCATAAATGGCAAAATTATTAAAAGAACGGGCTCTTTCCCCTAAATTTGGATTATGATCCATATCTATTGATCGTATCACTTCGAATAGAACCTCAAGAGACTGGCCAAGACTATTTTGCTTTTCAAGAAAATGGGCATAATCAATGGCAAATTCTAATCCAAATCCTGAAAAAGGTTTTTGTTTTCGATGTAGCTCCCAAATTCTCTTGAATTCCTTTTTTGCATCGGCCCAAGCTTCTAAGGCGATAAAACGGCGGATGAACCAATTATCTCTGTGGCTTCCTGGTCCATATGAAAAAGGCCTAACTTCGGAGTGCAAGTATTCCTTTTCAGTAATCTCAACAGGATAGTAATCCATATCCACCTTTGTCACAGATGAACGATAAGCTGTTAGAGCATCTTCCTTTTTATCTAACGTGAGCAGCAAATCCCCTTCAATCAGCTTGAAAGTTGAAAAAGTGATATCTTCTTTATTCTTTTCCAAAACCTTAATGAATTTTTCAGGCTCTGTACGGCCAATAAAAGCTGCAGCATATTCAGCGCCAGGGATAGCAAGATATGCAATGAATGCCTCTTCAAGCCTATCCTCATTTTCTAGTTTCTTAGCTTTTGCAAATCCAGAAATATTCTGCTCACTTAAACAGATAGATGTATTAATTGAATAAACCACTATACTCAAAAGCAAGATTTTTGAAATCAATATACGCTTTGACATATTTCCTCCATCATATTTAACATTTTGGAATTTAATGTTTTTTGAGCCAAATTAACTTATGTTAAATTTACCAATGCCTCCGCAGTCCTCTCCATAGTCATCCGATAAGGTGTCCCTGCCTATCGTCAGGCAGGCATCTGCCAGCCAAAACTGCGGAGGTAAACTTTTTTCTTATTTTCTCTCATATTAATGCCTTATGATATCACATCGAAGTGTCTAAAACTGTATGAACCGATGAATGTATACGATAATGCTGTATTGATTTCTGCTGGTATTTTGCTTTTTATCGTTCATTTCATCTGACTATTTTTCTGCGACAACGAGCATTTCGAAATCCTCTGTTGTCAGGTTATCTTTCCTTGAAAACGCCCCGAGCTTTGCTCCAAAAACATCTATTTTTTTATACCCAAGCGTCTTTAAAAGCCAGGTTATTTCACTGGGCACATAATAACGTTCATTGCATTTCAATTCTTTTTTATTGCCCGCATCGTCTTCGAATGCAGTCGTGTTGTGATCACGAAATGTCATGAGATCAAAAGTGTTGCTTTTATACGTAGTGCTCTCTTGATTGCCCGAGGCAGCGCAAAACTTCTCAACAGAATGATAAAGAGGAAACAGACCGTTCAGCGTGGTAAAGATCAATTTTCCTTTCTCTTTCAGTGCCTTTGTCGCGTTTTTAAGTATATCAAAATTCATTTCATCTGTTTCCATAAGAGAGAATCCGCCTTCGCAAAGCATTATCGCCAGATCAAATTCGCTTTCGAAAGGAAGATTCCTAGCGTCATGTTTTAGAAAGTCGATATTCAGGTTCAGCTTTTTAGCTTTTTCCTTTGCGCTTTTAAGTTGCGATGTCGATAAATCGACCCCTGTAATATCATAGCCTCTTTTGGACAGTTCAATGGAGTGCCTGCCAGTACCACAGCCAATATCTATTATTTTTAATGACTTCTCATGTGCTATTTCTTGTTCAATAAAATCGCATTCTCCCAGAGTCCCTTGCACAAAAATTTCCTTATCGTATTTCTGCGCGTAATTCTCAAATAATGATTCATACCATTGTTTCATGATTATTTTTTCCTTTTCGGATCAATGAGCTCTATTTTACTCATCAATTTTATCATAAATTATTTATCTTCTTTAACAGTTCCAGTATCATCGTGTGGAATCCTTCGACAAGCTCAGAACAGGCTTGCAACAACGTCCCTATACCCCTCATCCCCAAAAACATCCATTCGGGTCTTCTTTAACTTCCCGTAGTAAGTCATCTAAAATAGAATATTCATCGTAGAGATGCCATTTTAAATCGGCTCGTTTCCAGAAGAGTTTCCAATAATTTCTGCTTTTAATAAATGTAATTTTGCAAGCTTCTTCAAGGAATTCTTCATCACTGTTCCAGCGCTTACGTCGATGACCTACTATATAACTTTGCTTTTCTTTGATTATTTCCAACGGCAGTTTTTCATGGCCAAAGCGTTCAAGTTTGGAAAGGATGTAAAATAGTATTTTGTCTTTTATCTGTATTTCTTTTATCATAAATATTTTTAGAATTAGTTAAGACCTGTTCATCAATAGGAGAAATAATTTTATCCAAACTATCTAACAGCATGCAGTTCATAGTGTACATTTTCTTTTTTTTCTAAAGCGCAAATCACATCAAATAAATTTGAAGCTGTTGGGTTGCCCTTAGGGCTAAGCATTCGCATCAAGCTCTTTGGATCTTTTTTTGTTAATTTAGCCAACTTCTCAAAACCTATGATTGCATTAATATAATCTCGAAGAAGTGCTTTGCCTGTTTTCAGATCTCCGGCAAGCATACATTCAATGCTTTCACGAAGAATCCCTTCCCGAAATTTGGGGTCACGTAACGCACGAGCTTGTACTGTTTCTTTAAAATTTCGTGTAATAGCCATGATTATTATCCTTTTTTCCATTTTTTATATTCTTCCCAAAGCTTCTCTGCGTTATTAATGTCTTTTTGCTGTCGCTGTTTTATTCCACCGCCAAAAAGAATGATTAATTTATCTCCATCTTTGCCCACATACACCCGATAACCAGGCCCCCAATCAATTCGTACTTCTTAGTTTTTGTCCCAAAAAATGCCATAACCATTTACTAATCATTCATTTAAAGCATTTACAAGCTCCAATAAAATTTTACCATAGAGAGATATACGGTCAGCCAAATGTGCGGATCATTACTTTTTTTGTCATAATCTATTAACTTTCATATAGTTGTGAAAATTGTAAAGCCCAAAATATTAGCGTCAAAAACTGTCAAGAACCAATGAATATGATTCTTATTTTTTTTAAGTTTAAAAATATTAGCATGTTAAGTTTATTTTCACGCTTTTTTCAATTTATCGGTTTCACAGTGATCCATCCTATCGGTCATATTGCCATTCGACATCCATAACACATGTACTCCGTCGGCAGAAGCAGGCATTGTCCGGGTCCGGCGGGGGTTCACATTCCACTATCAAATCTGAACCGGGTAGCCCTTCTTTTATGGAATACTGAACAGCCGCGACGTAACCGGTGGAATAACACCCGCATTTCCCCATGGATTCTGGGATAACGCCCACCCACGTGCAGGAATCATCGTTCCAGCATATCATATTCTCCGGAATCGGTACTTGGGTAATGGTAAAATTTCTTGTGCTGTTCTGTACTAATTTACCTGTAAAAAATCGATTATCCGCCTTGATCGCATCACAATCATATAGGGACGTTCCGTTGTTCGCAAAACCACAAACCTGATTTGTATATTCTAATAAAATATTATATTCCCCTAAAGGAAGTTCTCTGATCCCTTCCTGAGTTGTGTCCACTGTTTTATACCAAAGGAAGTCATCTTTTTGAAAAACTGTCTTTAAGACATATTTGTGCGAGTAATTTCCCCCTGGTTTAAGAGTTATAAAATCTTCAGGTAAAAGTTGAGGCAATTTGTATTTTGTCCCATCAAATATTTCATATGTAATCCCTTCCCAACGCGAATACAATCTCAGTTCCCTTTGAATCCTCAGATCCATAATATCGGTGCTTAAAAGAATCTTCTCGTTGCTGACATTTTTAAATTGTACCTCAATGTTAATGTCTTCCCCGGGTAAATAAACAGGGCTGTTTGGCTCAACAGTCAACTTGATTTTATTTAACTCAATAACCTTAGCGTCCTTTTGAAGATCCACCCAATGCCCGGGATCGCCTTTAGGCAAATCAGCATTAATGACAATACTATTAAGATTTGTGATTTTCCTATTCTCCTTATCATAATCAATAAGAATATGCCGGGCATCTGGCAAATAATAGATACCCAAGCCTGCTTTATCTTCAGAGGCAGGCACTACAATTGACAACATCGTTTCTCTCCCACCAGCCTCTTTCATTAGCGCTTCAGCCTCGTCAAAAGGCATGCCGGCTTTTATGCTCTTGGCTTCTGCATTCTGAAATGTTATCAACAATACCGATAATACAAAAATCAAAGTTATTAATACTTTTCTCATTTGATTATCTCCTCTTTAATTTCAACCGCCCTATCATTTTGAAACCGAATAATGACACGTGATCTGCTCCCGCTATTATCCGCAAAAGGTTGTTCATAGATCCATTCATCCAGTTTCAAAAATGCTTCGGATATCGGTTGGCCTCGTTCGTCTTTAAAAGGTGTTGGCTTATTATCCGGAGGGCCTAGATAACGGCCGACCATTTCCCTATCCCCGCTTCTCGGCATCTGTCTAAACTGTTTTTGAAATTCATCCCAATTCCGCACAAGGTTAATCTCAATTGGTTGTGATTGGACAAAATGTACTGTTGAAAGAAAGTCCCCAGTTAAAAGGAGATTCTGGTTATAATTCTCGCAACTTGCAATATTTTCATAATACGCGGTTAATAAATATTTCCCGTAATAACGCGGGATACTCGACATAAGCGATCTTCCTTTAATGGGCTTATTGCAGGTAAATGCTTCTCCTTTTTTAAGCGTAATAAAATCCTGTTCCTGCGGCATTTTTGACTCAATAGTCCGATCAATGATCTCACGAAACCTTGACCTGCCCCACTGGTCATCTATCTTAAACCAGACGTTAGTTCCGCAGTATCCGTAAAAATAAATCGGCATTTTGCCGATATTGGTAAATTTCAACTTTGCCTGAATGTCAGCTCCCTTTACAACTGTTTTATTGTCCAACTCAACTTCAAGCTTTATCACATCCCCCATGGGATCAGGCCCGGCCATGGGTGCGAAACAGCCCGAATAAAAATTAAGCCCGCCGCAATCTTGACATTGATCGATAAGGCGCATCAACCACTTTGTCAGCAGCCAGGAACGAAACGCGCTTGAAACCATGCGTGAACCACCTACAAAATATCCGTATTCACAGCCAATATCAATCTGTTCTTTCTTCCCATCTTCATATGTAAGATAAATTGATCCATGACTTGCCAATCCAAGTCTTGTCACTTTAGCCATTAAGCTCGTATCAATAGGCTCTATATACTCCAGAGCGAATTTGACGGAATTGCAATCGGCTTCCTTTGAAGATTCAAAAATACGTTTATACAGTCTACCTTCCGTCTCCTCTCGTCCCATCCAGTCAACCGCAACATGAGTAATGTCCTTGTTGGCAATGCGCTTTTTAAATCCTTTTGGATCATTTTGCGCGTTTGCATTAATACTAAACCCTATAAAAACCGTCAAACAAACTAAGGAGATCCACAATCCTCTTTTCATATATAATCCCTCCTGAAATAAGAAAATAATTCTTCAAAAAATGCTAAAAGTTTATCATAACAATATATATCAATCACTTATCGCATTCACAAGCTCCCATAAAATTTTACCATAGAGAGATGTGTGGTCAACCGTAGGTTTTTAGGAAAATTTTCATTATTTCTTTCTGATCTTTTTCTTTCTTAGCGGGGGTAAGAAATTTTCCTTTGAAACAATTTTCCTCCCTGTTTTTTTCTCTAATTCTTTTCTTGCCCTCTTGGCAATGCCTCCACCTTTCTTGCTGGCAATTTTATTTTCTGTCATTCCCGTAGCTTGTATGCTGTCTGCTATTTGTCTAGGAGGCTGTCCGAGAATGATGTTTTTGTCCAGTCCTGCGTTGCGAAACTCGAAAAAATCCTCAACGTACACATGTACGCCTGTGGTTTTCTCTCGTCTCGCGCCTTGTTCCGAACAAAAATTCTATTTTCGGACAGCCTCCTAGGAGCTTGTCCGAGAACTAGTTTTTATTTGTAGAATCCGTTACTTCTAAATT
>JAIORP010000172.1 GCA_021108075.1 Candidatus Omnitrophota bacterium
AATATTAACACATCTTTATTCTATTAATGATTTATAGGATGAGGATTATACCAGGGGGACAGATGAGCAAATATAAAAGATTATTAATTATTTTTTATCCGAAGTATAAAAATAGTAACTGCGATAGCCCGTAACAATATTTGCACAAATAGAAGAGGCCATGACATAACAAAAGTATGTCACAAAATGGAAATTAAGTGTTATTAAATTATTGGGAGAGAAAATGATGAAAAAATTATCTTTGATTGCAATTTTGTCAATACTAACTTTTTGTGTTATGGGCGGTAACACTGCAAATGCACTTATACTTTTTTCAGATGATTTTGAAAGCGGGGCAATAGATTCAAGTAAATGGATGTTGGAAAATAATCGTGGAGCATCCTGGTATTATAATCCAAATGGTTATATTTCCGTACAACAAGTAGGAGGAAGCCCTTATCATCAATCAAATAGGCAAACAGATATTTGGACAATCCGTAATGATTTTTCAGACTTTACTTTGACGTATGATATCCGATTTAACAATGAATACGCCCACAACGTTTTTAGAACTACTTACCTAAGAGGTTCACCTTATAACGTATCAACTGGTGTTCAGATGAACGGGTACACAGCGTATGCCACGCTTGGGTATAATTGGATACCTCAAAATGATTCCGCGTCTATAGATTTAATAGATTACGCTTCAAACCCAACGGTACATAATAGTCTAGCTCATGATGTGAATACTGATTTTGAGGTAGAAGAATGGTACACTTTTAAATTAGAAGCAAATGGGGATAATTTAAAATATAAGTTTTGGAAAAGAAATGAAGCTGAAGTTTCAGACTGGCTTTTTGATGTAATTGATTCTA
This sequence comes from Candidatus Omnitrophota bacterium, assembly GCA_021108075.1. GTDB lineage: Bacteria > Omnitrophota > Gorgyraeia > Zapsychrales > Zapsychraceae > JAIORP01. The sequence goes on from JAIORP010000172.1 coordinate 855, forward strand.
GTAGTTATTTCCCCGAGGGTAATATAGGTTTTGGAAGCTATTGGAATGCTCTTACTGATATTGACAATATTGTGGTCGAAAGTAGTGCTATTCCCGAACCGGCAACCATAACCCTGCTCGGATTGGGATTGATGGGGCTGACGGGTTTGACCCGCAACAATGCAACAAATAAGAGAAAATAACGGATCAAGTCTCGGCTGACTACATGTTGAAAGAGCCGTAATCCAGTTGAACCAGACATAATTCCTAACATTACGGTAGGGATATACACGATCCGTTACCGCAATATCTACGGCTGGGGCCTGTCCGGCGGATCAAACCGTCGAAGTGACAGCAGGCGGTACCGCGACAACAACCGGGACATATGTTTCGATTATCGAGCAGGGATCGGTCAGCGTGACGATCGAACCGCAGGAAGCGATCGATGCCGGGGCGCAATGGCGGATGACGGTGGGCCCTGATACGGGCTGGCATGATAGCGGGGACGTGATCAGCAGTGTGCCGGTGTCAACGTATACGATCCGGTACCGCGCGGTTTACGGCTGGGAAAGGCCGGCGAATCAAAGCGTGGAAGTGACATCCGGCGGCACGGCGACAACAACAGGGACATATATAATTCCATAATCTCGGACAGTTTAGCACTCGTTGCTAAATATTATGGTAGGGTTAGATAGTACGAGTTTTATAAGGCTGCGTTTTACGGCCACTTTCGATTCCTGAGCAGATTAAGGTGTGATTTATTACCATGAAATAGGAAATTGACAATTTCGAATTTCATGGAACATTAAAAGCATGATAGAAAGAACCGGATATAGAGATTTTATTAAAAAGGCATTTAGTCGAAGCCGGGCGTTTGGAATTGATCGAAATGGGTGGGTTTGATCTTGTCGAAGTTGGTCAGAAAAAAATGTCACGGCTTTGGGTGAGAGGAGGGTTTCCGTTGTCATTTTTAGCCAGGAGTGATGCGGACAGTTTTACCTGGAGAAAAAGTTTTATTAAAACATTTTTTGAACGTGACTTACGAGAACAGGGGATTGAACTGCCATCTGTGACGTTGCATCGTTTTTTGGCTATGCTGGCCAATAGTCATGGTCAAGTATGGAACGCGGCTCCCATCGCGTCTTCATTAGGAATTACAGGGCCGACGGTTAGAAAATATCTGGATATCTTCACAGGCGTGTTTATGGTACGCCAACTTCACCCCTGGCATGTGAATATCAAAAAGCGCCAGGTTAAGTCTCCCAAAGTTTATATTCGAGACACGGGAATATTAAATTCTTTTTTGGAATTAAGAGTAGAAGCTGAAATTTTGCGTCATCAAACGTGTGGCGCATCGTGGGAAGGATTTGTGATCGAACAATTGATTCGTACTCTTGAAATTGATCATCCGTATTTCTGGGCGACCCATCAGGGGGCGGAAATGGATCTTGTTTTTAATAAAGGCGGGCGGATGTATGGAGTGGAGATCAAGCGAGCAGACGCGCCGACGATGACGCCATCCATGCGTGTCGCGCTTGAAGATCTAAAACTCGAGAGCATTGTCGTGATTTATCCTGGCAAAAAACGCTACTCTCTTCATAAGAAAATCGAAGTTGTACCGTTTGATGAAATTTTGAGTGGGATGAAGGGATTGTTTGGCTAATGGAACTTAGTTCTAAAAAAAGTTTTATACTGAGATTAATTTGCAGTATTTTTGCTTTCTAGCTCGGAATTTGTGGCTATGTTTTGTCATCCGATAGTAGATATTTATAATATTGACAACTTTACACATAATGTTATAATTCTATTGGTGATAAGTTAACTTAACATATCCTTGTCATTAACAGGAGGGACAGAATTATGAACATAAGTAGTATTGCCTCAAATTTAAAACGAATACGGGCGATAAAAGGATTTAAACAGGAAGAATTGGCTAATCAGGCAGGATTAAGCAGAGTTGCTTATTCCAGTATTGAAAATGCTAAATCAGAACCTCGGGTGAGTAACTTGCAAAAGTTGGCTGATGTTTTAGGTGTGTCTATTGTAGAATTGATTAAACCGGTTCCACAGCTTGCTTCTTTGCGATTTCGAAAAAACAATATGACTAAGAGAGAGCGGGATAAGCGTGATCAAATAGTAATAGATGTTGCGTATTGGTTAAAAGACTTTAATTTTTTAGAGAGTGAATTGCAATATGAGAAAGTTTTTAAGTTAAAAAAATGTAAGGGAAAAAGCCCAGAAGAAATAGCTCAAAATGCAAGAGAACTGCTTGGGTTGAAGAAGGATGAGCCGATTAATGATATCTGTGGGCTTGTAGAAAATGCAGGTATTAAGATTCAGTTGATCGTGTCTGAGTTAGATAAGTTTTTCGGATTGTCTGCTTTTGGTCCAAAAGGGTGCCCTGCTGTAATTGTTAATGTATCCGACAATATAACTGTTGAGCGCCAAATTTTTACTGTTGCCCATGAGTTAGGGCACATCTTGCTTCATAAAAATTCTTACAATCCTGATGAGATTAGAGAGCCAAGTGTCGAGGAAAAAGAGGCAGATGAATTTGCCGGATATTTTTTAATGCCAAGAGATGCTTTTATAAAATCATGGAAAGAAAATGAAGGATTACATTGGTTTGATAATATTTTACATATCAAACGTATTTATAAAGTCAGCTATCAGACTGTATTAAGAAGGCTTAAGGGTTTGGGGGCGCCAGATTTATATAAAGATTTTTATCGTATACATAAAACCAAATATGGAAGAGATTTAAAGAACCATAAAGAGCCAATTCCATTAGATAAAATTGATTTTCTCGAAGATCGCCTAAGTAAATTGGTGAGAGATGCCTATGAGAAAGAAATGATTTCTTTTAGTCGTGCAGCTGAAGTATTAAGGATTAATAATGATGAAATGCGGGAACGTGTTAATTCATGGGAAGAATTAAATGAGCTCGTCTAAACCTATTATCATTCTTGGCGATGCTAATGTTCTCATCGATTATATTAAAGCTAATGAAAAATTACTTTCTGAAGCATGTTCTGTCATTTTTGAAATTTATGTTCCTATTCCTGTATTGAGAGAGATCAAGCAATTAACAGAAGTGAAGGCAAAAAGGCTCGGGTTAAAATTGTACGAGCCATCGACAGAACAGTTAACAGAACCTTTATCCGATAGCCTGAGATTATCTTTTGAAGATAAATTGTGCTTACGCATTGCCAGTGATAATGGATGGATATGTGCGACGAATGACAAAGTTTTAAAGAAAGAATGTGAGCGGTTTAATGTTTCTACGATGTGGGGACTGGAAATAATGTTGATATTAAACAAAAAAGGAGTTCTTTCAAAGAAAGAAGCAACCAAAACAGCTCAAGCTATTTTAAAAGAAAACAAGCGATTGGGTGAATCAGTTGTTCGGGATTTTATTAAGAAATTAAAATTATACACAGCTTATAGTTGGTAATTGAATTAACGTAGGGTCACTTAACTATATACAAGGCAATAAGGAGAGTTTTTAAATGTCTTTTGAGCTCCAGCCCCTGACCCCATATTTTTCATTATGTAAATTATTTAGTAACAACATGTTACGAGCCGCTAAAAGTAAGCCCTGATCGGGCATGGAATCATCTGTGCAACAATCCAGCAGTATGTTCGACGAGAAATCAAAAGAACAATTTTAAAATTATTCTACCAAACAATATTTTTTTTATTCCAGTCCCAGTTCACCTTTCATCAGAAACATGAATTCTTTTTCAATATTTTTTATTTTAATTTTTTTGATTACATGAAAGCTCAAAGGTTGCATTTATAAACAGCCAAAACATAGCTTTACATTCATGTTTTGGCGAGGTATATTGTGGGGCATAAAGGGGGGGGACGAAAATATGAATAAAATTATTGGACGAGAAGATGAAAAAGAAATTTTAAAACAGTTGATGGCTTCCGATGAACCGGAATTCGTGGCTATTTATGGGCGAAGGCGGGTGGGGAAGACGTTTTTGATAAGAGAGTATTTTAAGAAGACTCAAGTTTATTTTGAAATAACAGGGTTGCAAGCCGGACAGTTGCATGATCAGTTAGAGAATTTTATCAGCGCTTTTCGCCTCCAGTTTTCAAAGAAAAGTGTCCTCCCTGCTCCTGAGAATTGGAATGAAGCGTTAAGAATACTCATTACCGAAGTTGACAAAAAAAAGACTAAAGGAAAATTGATTTTTTTCTTTGATGAGCTTCCGTGGCTTGCTTATAGAAAATCACATTTCCTGCAAGCTTTGGAATATTTTTGGAACTCATGGGCTTCTAAGAAAAAAAACGTTATTGTTATTGTGTGTGGATCAGCAGCTTCCTGGATGCTGGAAAATGTTGTTCATAATAAAGGAGGCCTGCATAATCGAATTACCAAAAGAATCAGATTGCTACCGTTCACGCTTAAAGAGACAAATGATTATTTGAAAAGTCGAAAAATCAATTTAGATCAAAAACAGGTTTTAGAGATTTATTTGGTTATGGGAGGAGTACCTCATTATTTGAAGCAGATCGAGAAAGGCCAATCTGCCATACAGAATATTAATAGAATATGTTTTACTAAGGATGGGATTTTAGTTGATGAATTTAATAAACTTTACCAATCGTTATTTGAGCATTCCGGAAATTATATTAATGTTATAAGGGCCTTAGCCAAAAAGCGAATAGGTTTGACCCGAGACGAATTGCTTGTAGGAACACAAATGAAGTCAGGGGGCGGAATATCAAAAATATTATCAGCATTGGAAGAATCAGGTTTCATTTCGAAAATTATTCCTTTTGGCAAAAAATCTAATGTAGCACTTTATAAGTTAACGGATGAATATTCCCTTTTTTATTTAACATGGATTTCAACTGCCCCTAAAGGTGTTCTCAATAGCTCAAAACATGATTATTGGCTTCAGAAAAGAGCAGGTTCATCTTGGCGATCATGGGCGGGCTATGCGTTCGAAAGTATTTGTCAAAAACATGTCCATCAAATTAAAATAGGATTAGGTATCAGTGGTATTAATACAATGGAGTCAAATTGGTATTATAGGCCAGCTGACAAAAAAGAGAAAGGCGCACAGATTGATTTGATAATAGATAGAAGTGATAATTGTATTACTATATGTGAAATGAAATATTCCGATTTAGAGTTTATCATTGATAAAAGGTATCACCGGAATTTACAAGACAAAATGAAAATTTTTAAGAATGCAACGAGGACAGAGAAAACAGTATTTCTTGTTATGATGACAACATACGGAGTCAAGGAGAATCAATATTATGAAGAAATTGTTTCCGGTCAATTAAAAATGAATGTGTTATTTCAGTAATTATTTTCCCCTGCAAAAATCGAAAAATGAGGAACTACCAGGGGGTTTTTAAGGGGGTTGTGGGCAATCCTTCGACAAGCTCAGGATGGTGAGCAGCGTCGAACCACCCCCTTAAGGGGGGGAGAAGAGATTTGGGATTTATAAATTAGAAAGGATATCTAGTGATTATGAAAAAGAAACAAGGGATCAAAAGGAAAAAAGAAGCTATGAAAGTTTCGCATGTGCAAAAACCCGAAGGATTATCTTTAGAGGAATGGCAGGTTGTTTTACGAAAAAAGATCGCTACGGAACAGAGGATGAGCGTAAAGAATGTTGGAACGCATCCTGTCTTTTCCACTTTTAGAGTGAAGAATCCAGCAACGGATAAAACTTATCGTGTTGTTATTGCTGGAGAGATTTTGGGAGTTAATTACTGTTCTTGTCCGGATTTTTCAATTAATACGTTAGGTACCTGCAAGCATATCGAATCAGTGTTGCGTCGTTTGAGAAGAATAAAAGGAGGAAGACAGGCCCTCAGGGAAGGTTTCCATCCGGAATATTCTGCTGTAACATTAAGATATGGGTTGAAACGACGAGCTGCCTTTTTACTTGGTCAAGGAGCCAGTGAAAAATTACAAAAGTTAGTTTTAGAATTTTTTGATGAGAAATTATTTTTAAACGACAAAGGGTTCCAGCGTTTTGATGAATTTATGCGGCGCGCAAATGCTTTGAAGGATGAAATCCAATATCATGATGATGCGATGGAATTTATTGCTAATGTGCGGGATATGGAGGTGAGGAAAAAACGTATAAAAAAAGTTTTTTCTCCGGGTATTGATAGTCCGCAGTGGAGGAATCTACTTAAAGCAGAATTGTATCCTTATCAAAGAGAAGGGGCGTTTTTTGCTGCTTGTGCGGGACGAAGTTTAATTGCCGATCAGATGGGCCTGGGTAAGACCATCCAGGCGATTGCTGCCAGTGAGATTATGGCCAAATGTTTTGGAATTGAAAAGGTTCTGGTTGTTTGTCCGGCAAGTTTGAAGTTTCAATGGAAGCAAGAAATTGAGAGATTTACTGATCGCAATGTTCAAATCATGCAAAGTTTATTGCCATCTAGACATCGTCAATATCAGGAAAAAAGTTTTTTTAAGATTGTTAACTACGATGTAATCCACAGAGATATTGCTCCAATTTCAGAGTGGCGACCTGATATGATTATCCTGGATGAAGCACAACGTATTAAGAATTGGAAAACACGGATGGCACGGTCTGTAAAACAATTAAAATCACCTTATGCCCTTGTTCTCACGGGGACTCCTTTAGAAAACCGTTTGGAGGAACTCCATTCGATTGTAGCGTTTATCGATGGATATCATCTCGGGCCGTTATTTCGTTTTTTGCATAACCACCAAATTATTAATGAAAAGGGAAAGGTTGTCGGGTATAGGAATCTGAATGACTTGGGCGATTCTTTGAAGAAGATACTGGTCCGCCGTAGGAGCGAGGAGGTTTTAACCCAGCTTCCTGAACGGATAGACAAGAATTATTATGTTACTATGACAAAAGAACAGCAGGATATTCATGACGATAATAGAGATATCGTAGTCAGAATTGTTGCTAAATGGAATCGATACCACTTTATAACAGAGAAAGAGAAGCAAATTTTAATGATGGCGTTACAGAATATGCGTATGGTTTGTGATAATACCTATTTAATTGATCAAGATATGATTCATGGTCCAAAAGTTGATGAGTTGGAGCTTCAGCTTAAAGAGATTTTTGAAAATCCGCAGGCAAAGGTAGTTATTTTTTCTCAGTGGCTTCGTATGATGGAATTGGTTACGCGTATGCTTAAGGTTAATGGGTGGAAGTATGCTTTTTTGCATGGAGGGGTACCATCAAGCAAAAGAGGAGATCTTATTAAAACTTTTCAGACGGATGCGGGGTGCCGGGTATTTTTATCGACAGAGGCTGGTAGTGTGGGATTGAATCTTCAGAATGCTGCCTTCGTCATTAATATTGATCTCCCCTGGAATCCTGCTGTATTAGAACAAAGAATCGGCCGCGTGCATCGTATGGGGCAGAAGAATCCTGTCCATGTGATTAATTTTATCTCACAGGGCGGTCTTGAACATGGGATTCTTGGTTTGCTTAAATTTAAACGTTCGATGTTTTCCGGCGTCTTAGATAAAGGAGATAATGAGATTTTCATGGGAACAACGAAATTTAACCGGTTTATGAAGACTGTTGAGAAAGCAACAGAATCATTGGAAGATAAAGAAGATTCTAACAAGGAATCTCATGAGGAGCTATTAAGGGAGAGAGAAGTTTCCAGGCAAGAGATGACAGAAGAACCTGAAATTAAGGCCCAAAAACAGCGAGATAGCGTTACGCATAAAGGCTTACAGGGAGAAGGTTCTTTAAAGACGATGTTGCAGTTAGGCGCTTCTTTCCTGAAGGATTTAAGTGACAGCCTTGATGGACAGAAACCAAAGGAAGCAACTCCAACAAGACCCGGATTACCTTTAGGTATCCGCATTTCCACGGATAAGGATACAGGAAGAAGGACATTTCAAATTCCCGTTCCAGAGGAGAAAGCATTAAATCAGTTAACAGAAGTTATCGGGAATTTTTTGAATATTTTAAAGGATAATTATCAGATTAATAGAAAATAAGAAACGCGTCCGATCACCCACCCTTGATTTTTTTGTTGCGAAAATGTTTTAATAGCAATGAGTTGCAAATTGTCCGGGGAACGCCCTGATTTAAGTTGGAACCATTTGATCGACAAGCCAACAGTTTTTGTTGTCCTCGACGAGAAATCGAAATAATTATTTTACTAAGCAAATATTCTCATTCACCCTAGCACTTCGACAACATTGAATTTGCATTTTGAATTTCTTTTAAATTTGTCATCCCCGAATGTTTTAATCGGGGATCTAAAGTTTATTGTTTGGATTCCCGCTAAAAGATTGCGGGAATGACAGATAAATTCAATATGGTTAGGGTACTAGTTCATCTTTCTTCAGAAATATGAATCCACCTTTGACTAAGAGTTTACAAAAACAACCCACTATTAAATACTCTGGGGAAAAGATTTTAAAATTTTTTTTTAACGCTTCAATGAGGGGCTGGATGTCATAGTATGTCACGTTGACAATATTTTGTAACGGTAGTATATTACCCAAATAATAAACAAGTCTTATCAGGTGATTTAAATGAAAAAAAGGGCATAGAATATTTCTAAGCAACTCTCAATAACGGGGGTTGCTTTTTTTGTTTGGAATTAAATGTTTTTATTGAGGAGGGGATCAATGAAAAATAAGATTAGTTATAGGGCGGGAAGTAAGCTGGGAATAATTATAGTTGGCGCACTATGTTTGGTTTTCACTTTACCAATATCTGTGAGTTATGCTCTTACTAACAATCAGGAAGCTGAATTGGTATTGGGCCAACCTGATTTTAATAGCAATACAGCTAATAATGGTGGTGTGAGTGCAAGAAGTCTTTCTCATGCAGGTGCTTCATTTTTTGATGGAGAGCATTTATTTGTTGCAGACTATTATAACCATAGGGTATTGATTTATAATACGGTTCCTACAATAAATCATGCTCCGGCAGACATTGTGTTGGGCCAGCCGGATTTTACGAGTAACACTCCTAATAATGGAGGCATTAGTGAGAGAAGCCTGTATAATCCCCGCACTGTATATAGTGATGGGACAAGATTATTCATCGCTGATAGAAGTAATAACCGGGTTTTAATCTATAACACTATCCCAACTGTAAGTCATGCCCCGGCAGACTTTGTATTAGGACAACCTGATTTTACAAGCAATGCACCAAATAATGGAGGTTTAAGTGAGAGAAGTCTTCAGACACCATTGGGTATTTATACGGTTGATGAACGTTTAATTGTTTCAGATCATGACAACAACCGTGTGTTAATTTATAATGCTATTCCTACTGAAAATTTTGCCCGGGCAGACATTGTGTTGGGCCAGCCTGATTTTATAAGTAATACTTCTAATAATGGTGGCTTGAGTGATAGCAGTCTTTCTCATCCCTATGGTGTAAGTAGTGATGGCATCAGATTATTTATTGCCGACATTTCCAATCATAGAGTAGTAATTCATAACAGTATTCCTACTGAGACTAATGCATCAGCAGATATTGTCTTGGGACAGCCTGATTTTATTACGAACACTCCTAATTATAATAGTATAAATTCAAATAGTCTTTACCATCCTTATGGCGTAAGCACTGATGGAGTAAGGTTATATATTTCTGATACATATAATCATAGGGTATTGATTCATAAAAGTATTCCAATCGAAAATTATGCGCAAGCAGATTTTGTGTTGGGCCAGCCGGATTTTACAAGTAATATTCCAAATAATGGGGGTGTTAGTGAGATAAGTCTCAAATTTCCTAACTATGCATTTTGTAGTGGAGTAGGTCAGCTATTTATTGCTGATTCTCAAAACAATCGAGTAGTAATACATAATATGAATGGAGATACGATTTATGTGAATGATAGCGCGACAGGTCTGAATGACGGGACATCCTGGGCCAATGCCTATACGGATTTGCAGGATGCCTTGAGTACTGCTTTGTCCGGTGATGAAATCTGGGTCGCGGCCGGAACGTACATCCCCAGTCAGGTGGGGGATCGTAATGCGACGTTGCAACTGATTAATAACGTGGAACTATACGGCGGTTTTAACGGGACCGAAACCCAACGTGGTCAGCGGGATTTCGAAACCAATGTGACCATTTTAAGCGGTGACCTGAACGGAGATGATGGCCCTTACTTTGCAAACAACGGGGAAAACAGCTACCACGTTGTGACCGGCAGCAACACGGATTCATCAGCTATCCTCGATGGTTTCTTCATCACCGGTGGAAATGCTTGTGAATACTATGGAGGCGGGATGAACAACGAGGGGGGCAGCCCGACCGTGACCAACTGCACCTTTAGCGGAAACTCGGCAAACTGGGACGGCGGCGGGATGTCCAGCCGAAATAGCTCCAGCCCGACCTTGACCAACTGCACCTTTAGCGGCAACTCGGCGGACATGTACGGCGGTGGGATGTCCAACTTTTTCTCCAGCCCGATCCTGACCAACTGCACCTTTAGCGGCAACTCGGCACAGGATAGCGGCGGCGGGATGCTCAACGAGGGGGGCAGCCCGACCTTGACCAATTGCACCTTTTACGGCAACTCGGCTGATATTGGCGGCGGGATATTCAACGAGGTGAACTCCAACCCGACATTGACCAACTGTATTCTCTGGGGAGATTCCCCGGATGAGTTATATAATTATTCGTCCTCACCGGTTGTCAGCTATTCCAATATCCAGGGCGGTTATGCGGGTATCGGCAATATTGATGCGGACCCGTTATTTATAGACCCCGACGGGCCGGATGATATCCTTGGCACAGAAGATGATGATCTACGCCTTTCAGCAGGTTCCTCTAGCATTGATGCCGGGGATAATGATGCAGTTCCGACAGATACGTTAGACTTGGACGGCGACGGAGATACGACCGAACCGATTCCTTATGATTTAGCCGGGAATGCCCGTTTTATTGATGATCCGGCAACGACGGATACTGGTAACGGCACCGCACCAATCATCGATATGGGGGCGTATGAATATAAAAGAGGACCTATTTATGTGGATCAAAATGCAACAGGTAATAATGACGGCAGTAGTTGGGCAGATGCGTATGTTGACCTGCAAGACGCATTAGGCGTGAGTACTACGGGTGATGAAATTTGGGCGGCGGCCGGGACATATATCCCTAGTCAGATCGGTGATCGCACAGCCACATTTCAACTGATAAATGATGTGGAGCTATACGGCGGATTTAACGGGACCGAAATCCAACGGGATGAGCGGGATTTTGAAACCAATGTGACCATTCTAAGCGGGGACCTCAACGGAAACGATGGCCCTGACTTTGTAAACAACGGGGAAAACAGCTACCACGTTGTGATTGGCAGCGACACGGATTCATCAGCAGTCCTTGACGGCTTCTTTGTCACCGGCGGGAATGCCATCGGCGGAGGGAACAACGTCGGCGGTGGGATGCTCAACGAGTCCGGCAGCCCGACCCTAACCAACTGCACTTTCAGTTCCAATTCGGCGATTTACAGCGGTGGCGGGATGTTCAACGATAATAGTTCCAGCCCGACCTTGACCAATTGCACCTTTAGCGGCAACTCGGCAAACAACCTAGGCGGCGGGATGTTCAACTATTCCTCCAGCCCGACCCTGACCAACTGTATTTTCAGCGGCAATTTGGCACATAGCGGCGGCGGGATGGCCAACGACGAAAACTCCAGCCCGACCCTGACCAATTGCACGTTTAGCGGCAACTCGGCATCTCGTGGCGGCGGGATGTTCAACTATAATTACTCCAGCCCGACCTTGACTAACTGCACTTTCAATGGCAACTCGGCAGCATACGCTGGCGGCGGGATGTCCAACGAGAGTTACTCCAGCCCGACCTTGACTAACTGCACTTTCAACGGCAACTCGTCATGGTATGATAACGGCGGCGGGATGTCCAACAAGTATAACGCCAACCCAACCGTGACCAACTGCACCTTTAGCGGCAACTCGGCGGACGACGGCGGTAGCGGGATGTCCAACCGTGGCAGCAGCTCGATTTTGACCAATTGCACGTTTTCAAATAACACAGCTTCTTCTGGAGGTGGATTGTATAATTGGGACGGGAGTAATGTAACGGTGACCAATTCTATCCTTTGGGGAAATTTCCCCCAAGAGATTTATAATTCTGGTTCATCGTTAAATATTCGCTTCTCGAATATTCGGGGAGGTTATGGTGGGACAGCTAATATTAATGCAAATCCCCTATTTATTGATCCTGACGGACCGGATGATATACCAGGCACGGAAGACGATGACTTTCGTCTTATGTCCGGTTCGCCTAGCATTGATTCTGCGAATAACTTTGATGTTCCGGCAGATACATTTGATTTGGATGGCGATGGGGATACGACCGAACCGCTTCCTTATGATTTAGGTGGGAATGTGCGTTTTTATGATGATCCCCTAACAGCAGATACGGGTAATGGAACGGCACCGATCGTGGATATGGGAGCTTATGAATACAACGATATAAATCATCCTCCTGTTGCCGAAGATATTAGCGACCAGACAGATGAGGATACGGCTGTTGATATTACTTTATTAGCAACAGATCCGGATAATGATCCTTTGGATTATTTTATTGTTGATGATCCGTCTTTTGGATCTATAGTGCTAATTGACGATGTTGCGACATATACTCCTGATACAAATTATTATGGAGAAGACACCTTTACCTACAAAGCTAACGATGGTGATTCAGATTCGAATACAGCTACAGTGACAATAACCATTAATCCGGTCAATGATGCACCAATTTTAGATTCTATTGGCGATAAAGTGGTGGATGAAGGAGACACTCTTAGCTTTACTGTCACAGCTTCAGATGTGGAAGGTGATTCTTTAAGCCTTACAGGACTTAATCTTCCTTCAGGGGCAAGTTTTACGGACAATGGCGACGGGACTGGTGATTTTGATTGGACACCAGGTTATGATCAATCTGGTGAATATACAGATGTTCAGTTTGAAGTCGGTGATGATGGATCACCTTCAATGTCTGATAATGAACAAATAACCATTACGGTGAATAATATTGAAGGATTCACTTGTACCATTGAACCGCAAGCAGCCATTGATGACGGCGCGCAGTGGCGGTTGACAGCAGGCCCGGATACAAACTGGCATAACAGTGGAGATACGATTACCGGATTGCCTGATGGGGATTATCGCGTTCGTTTCCGAAATACCTATGGCTGGAGCCGGCCGGTGGACCAGGTTATTCCTTATATCGCCGGGGATTATGTTGAAGTGCTGGGGACATATGTACCGATCATTGAGCAGGGATCGATTAGCGTGACGATCGAACCGCAGGAAGCGATCGACGACGGGGCGCAATGGCGTATGACGGTGGGCCCGGACACGGGCTGGTATGATAGCGGGGATGTGATCAGCAGTGTGCCGGTGTCAACGTACACAATCCGGTACCGCGCGGTCTATGGTTGGGAACGTCCGGCGAATCAAAGTGTGGAAGTGACATCCGGCGGCACGGCGACAACAACAGGGA
>JAIORP010000001.1 GCA_021108075.1 Candidatus Omnitrophota bacterium
CAAAGAAAAGAGTGTTTAAAGTTTTTTCTCAAATGCTATTTTTCAGTGCCCCCTACATATCAAATTAAGAAAATTAATCGGTTTTCTTTTGACATGTATATTTAGTTTGTTAAAATAATTTGAATTGTGACAGGCATTAAAAATTGCTAAATTTTAGAAAGGGGGAGAAAAAAAATTGTTACAACCTTCGGCATTGTGTTTACAATACCTTTCCATTCGTAAACAGCTTTGGCAGATGAATTTTAAAATGAAACCTCTTAATTTTAGAATGTGACAATATTCGCTGCCCGGTCAATCGGTGCCAGACTTGACAGGAGCATATTTTTGGAGAAGAAAGCTTTTTATGTCTTAGGGTTGTCATATGTTATGGCAAAAATTATGCTTTTAATAATGTAATATGGATTTCATCACCCTCTATGTACAATAAATCTGGAATAAAAATATCCATCTTGACTTAGACGGATGGTCCATTGAGGAAGACGATAAAAGCATTTTTAATAATGAACTAATTTTTCAAATACAGCTTTTATATTAAAACATACTCTGTGAAAGTGGATATTTGCAATCTTAAAAATTATTAATAAAAAGGAGATACAGGAAATGAAAATAGTGAAACTAATAAACTTAATTATATTCACCATCTTTCTAAGTCTTATTGCTTCAACTAGCATTCATGCCCAGGAAGTAGAAAAAGGACAAATTCCAGCCCAGTTTTTAGAACCGACCTTAAAAAAACTTCCCTCTGACATTGCTATTTGGGATGAAGAAGAAACCATGCCCGCACTTAAGGGTGAAACGGACGTTTTATTGATTGATACCAGACCAAGATCATTTTATGATGATGGCACATTTAAGGAGGCCATTTTTCTTCTTTATCACAAAGATGAACAATTGACCGATGCCAATAAAGATGAAACAGATGTGTTGACGAAGGATTCTTTGATGAAAGCTATGGAAGAATCGGGGAAAAATAAAGTGATGTTCTTCTGCCAGGGGCCCAAGTGTCACAGAAGCTATAACGCGGCTCTCCGTGCCGTATCCGAATGGGGATTGAGTCCTGATCAGGTGGTATGGGGACGGGCTGGTTATCCGGTACTGTTGCAGCATATCCAGGCGGATCCGAAATTAGAAAGAAAAATGAATAAGTATTTTAAGGGCAAAGTTGTAAGTCAATAGATCGCGAGTTATTATTTGATGGAGTGAATCTCCTCGTAGCTCTGCTGCGAGGAGATTCACTTTTAATTATTCAGTTCATTTTTTTGAGTTAACGTAAAAAGTCGTTAACTATTTAACGAAAAATACAAATAATGGGTGAATTTATTATGAAAGAAAAAAATACATTTTTTTCGTTTAAGAATAAAATAACAATAGGGGCCGGTGCTGTCATCTTGATCTGCCTTGGTGTCAATATTTTATCCAGCTCTCTTCTTTCTCAGAAAAAAGACGCCATTCAGAATCGTTTTTTATTGGATTCTTATATCGCGGTTCTTAATAACGAAAGGGGCCGGGCACTGAAGAGTTCGGGGAAAAGCTTCAGGGCAATAACCTGGTCGGAAAATATTATAAGCAGTATTGAGAAGCGAGATAAAGAATCAATTGAAATGCTGGTCGGAGGGGTATTTCTAACAATTGAGAACCAAATCAAAGCTACTAAGTTAGCAGTATTTGATAATAATCAGAATCTTCTCTTTTATAGTGAAAATGACACACAAGAAAAGCTTTCAGAAAAAGTTCTGGCATCGGCGGCTTCATTAAAGAATCTTTTATCTTTAGCCAGGCAGACAGAAGTGGCGCAATATGATGTCCTTAATATTGACAGTGTCTTAATCTATACTATGGTCGATTTAATATACAATGACGATGACGAATTAGTGGGGTATGCTGTCATTGCGCAACACCCGCAACAGAACATTGAAAAAGCCAGTGCTGCCCTGGGGAATATTATTGCCGTTCGACGCCAAGATGTGAAAGACAAATTTTATTTTTCATCAAAACCGGAAGTAACAGGATTGATTCCTATTGATGTCATGAACAAGAGTATGAAGTCTGATTTTTTTATGGCTAAGATTAATTCTGATGTTTACAAAATTTTTGTAGCCCGGCAACCGGACAAGAACAATGAACTGGCCGCTGAGGTCTGGTATATGAACAATTTTACTCTTCAGGCCAAAAAGATGAGTCAATTAACATCTGTGAATTACGGCGTGCTCATCGGTGTCATTATGATTGGCATCGGGGCTTTATTTTTAATTATTAGAAACCTTCTCGAACCGCTTATCCGGATTAAAAATGCTTTGCACGACATCGCGCAAGGAGAAGGGGATTTAACAAAAAGAATAACATTTGACAATTTTGATGAAATAGGACAAGTGGCTCACTGGTTCAATATTTTTGTGGAAAAGATTGAGGGCACAATTATTCAGATAAGGGCGTCTTCGAAACAACTTTTATCTGCTACCGGTGAGATTTCATCATCTTCTCAACAGATTGCAGATGGTGCCCAGAAGCAATCGGCCAGTTTTGAAGAATTATCCAGCTCAATTCAGTCAACAGCGGAAAACACTAAAAACGCCAATGAACGCGCGACAAACGCTACGGCCATGATCAAAGAGACAGAAAATGCCATGAATAATACTCTTGAAACTATGACCTCTATCGAGAAAAGTTCATCTCAGATAACGGATGCGGTCAACCTTATCTCGGATATTGCTGATCAAACAAATTTGTTGGCTTTGAACGCAGCTATTGAAGCAGCCCGCGCGGGGGAACATGGCAAAGGATTTGCTGTTGTGGCTGATGAAGTAAGGTTGCTCGCGGAAAAAAGTGCCGCATCAGCTAAAGACATTGAACAATTGATGAAGGAGAGCAATAAACAAGTCGGGAAGGGTGTTGCTGTTTCATCAAAAGCAGGTGAAATCTTAGAGGTTATTATTGATAGCATTAAACAAGTGGCCACACAGCTTCAAGATATTACTGATGCGACGCAAGAACAGTCCAATGCCATGCAAGAGAATACATCCATTACAGAATCCAACGCGGCAGGAGCAGAGGAATTGGCTGCCGCGTCAGAACAAATGGCTGCTCAATCAGAAGCATTGAAAAAAGTGGTTGATCAATTTAAGGTGAATGATAAGTGAGTTAAACGCGCATATGATGCGTTTTATTAATGAATATTTACTGATCAATCATTGATGTGAAAAAATGCGGTATCATTTTAATAATAATATTTTTTCTTTTCATTGTCCTTTTTTTTTACAAAAAAGGGACAGAAGAACATATGTTCGCCCTTCACCCATTCTGCTTTTCAGAATTAAGATAGAACAATTTATTAATGGATTTGGTATAAAACAGCTGGAAGGCTTAAGGCAGCCTTAAAAAAACAGGCTGCTGAATTACTGAATATGATCGTCGAGCTTTCGACGATCATACGGGAGCATGTTGCGTGGACGGAGCAACCCTGTAATATCATATTACGCCAACCAAAAAAAAGTCACAAAAATTTTACCATATGAATATTCGGATGTCCGATGGTCGCATTACAGTCGGACTATGAGGAGATTAGCTGAGGCGTTAGTGGGGCAGGTTTAAGGAAGAAATGAGAGGAATTGAGAAATGAAAATAGGAGTGATTATTTCAAGTAATGATGTGGAAACATGCTGGAACGCTTTGCGGTATGGCAATTTTGCTCTTGGTCAAGATGATGAAGTAAAAGTTTTTTTCATGGGCAAGGGGGTTGAGTATCAAGAAATCAGTACCGATAAATTTAATACGGTTGAACAGGCAGAGAAATTTATACAGTCCGGTGGGAAGGTTTACGCCTGTGGAAGCTGTATCAAATCCAGGGAGCGGGAAGGTTCGGATATGTGTCCTATTTCGACCATGAAAGATATGTTTGAGATTGTGAAAGAGAGTGATAAGGTCGTGACATTTTGAAAATATTGAGTTTATACCTGATAACAGGATAATATACTTGTTTCCTTTATTCCAAACAGGGATAAGACACTTATGGCGGTTAAGACAGCCTTCAGAAAATTTGTAAATATTCTGCCTGCCTTTTTGGCACATGAAACTCAAAGAAATAATAAATTCAAAAAGATATAAAAAGTTCATTGATGACGCAAAATGAATGATCGGGTTTTATGTCCCCGTCGGCATTTTACATTTTTTTTCTAAACCGGAATTTATGTTTACATTAGAAGGAAATTAATCTTGACATGTCGTGCTTGATGTTTTATGTTGGTAATGGGAATCACTACCAATAAGGGAGGTATGAATGAGAAGACATGGTCAACGTCATTGGGGTGGGGAATTTAAGGGGTGTGGCTATCGTATGACTAAGCCCCGCCAGGCGATTTTGGATGTTTTAGGTGAAACGGATGAACATTTAAGCGCTGAAGATATTTATCAGGCTGTTTACAAGTTTTATCCTAATATCGGAATGACGACAGTTTATAGAAATCTTGAATTACTTGTAGATATGAGTTTGATTGTGCGTTTTGATTTCGGGCATGGTCGCGCGAAATATGAACTTACTGATCAATATAGTGAAAAGGGTCATCATCATCATCTTGTTTGTAAAAAATGTAATAAAGTTATTGATTATTCTGATTTTATGAATGATGAGGTTAAGTTTTTAAAAAGTACGGAAAAAGGATTATCCGAGATATATAAATTTAGGATTACAGATCATTTGATTCAGTTTTTGGGGATTTGTGAAGAATGTAGCAAGAAATAATTTTTTTATAACACAAGGACAATGATTGCTATTATCAATAATGGGAGGAGGTGTGAACTGCCGGGTGGAGATAGAACAGGACCTACGGGAATGGGGCCAATGACAGGACGTGGAGCGGGGCGTTGTTCTGGATTTCCAATATCAGGTTATGCCAATACGATGCCAGGAGGCAGTTTTTCTCGAGGAAGAGGCTTTGGAAGAGGGTTCGGTCGTGGTTTGGGTTTTCGTTGGATGAATCCTTTTGCCAGCAGAGTTGCGTTTTCAACGCAAGACGAAGCAGCAATGCTAAAAACACAAGCTTCTCTGATGCAGAATGAAATCAACTCAATTAATGATAGGATTAAAGAATTAGAATCTAGAGCCCCGACCAGTTAATGTTTGAATGTGCTCAATAGAGATTGTGTTCTTTTTTAATAAAATAATATGTTGGGCGCAATACAGGTAAAGCGCAAGGTGAAAATGATTGATAATACCAATTCCATTAAATAATGACCAAAACCAATTCTGTTTTTCAGAATTAAAGATAGAACAATTTATTAATGGATTTGGTATAATAACCAAAGATGGGGGGTAGGAATGAATATTTCTGTTCCCATCAAAATTTTTTAAAGGAGGATAATTTTTTGAAAGTTGCTATTTCTACGGATAATGATCAAGTATCTGCTCATTTTGGGAGATGCCCATCATTTACAATAATTGATATTGAAGATGGGAAAGTAATAAAGCAAGATATTATTGAGAATCCAGGTCATGAACCGGGACGCATTCCTGAATTTTTAAACAAAAAAGGTGTACAGCATATTATTGCTGGTGGCATGGGAATGCGCGCGACGGGATTTTTTCAAGAATACGGGATAAAAACTATTGTTGGTGTGCAAGGAACAATAAGTGATGTTATCAAAGAATTGCAAGACGGAACACTTAAAGGTGGTGAAAGTCTTTGTAAACCAGGCGGTGGAAAAGGTTATGGATTAGATAAAATAGAATGTGACCATCCACATGAAGAAACTGAGTGTGAACATGACGGAGGTGAAAAATGATTATTTGCATAACTTCAGAAGGAAATAATTTGGATTCTAAGGTGGACCAGCGTTTTGGCCGAGCACAGTACTTTATTTTTTATAATGATGAAACATCTCAGTTTGAGGCTGTTCAAAATGAGAATGTTTCAGGGACTGGTGGCGTCGGTGTTCAATCAGGACAGCTTGTAGCCGGGAAACAAGCGAAGATTGTTCTTACGGGGAGTGTTGGTCCTAATGCGTCACAAACATTAGAGTCTTCGGGAATTGATGTTGTGTTGAATGTAGAGGGAAGTGTTAAGGAAGCTATTGAGAGATTTCAAAACGGCGAACTGAAAACAACGGAAGGTCCTAATGCTGAAGAAAAATCAGGATTAAAGTAAAACATGGATGTGCACAGATAAAGTGTAGAGACATACACGGGTGAGATCAGCATGATCCTTGTGAAATCCACAAAGTGTTTTTATAAATAAGGAGGCGCAAAGATGCCAGGTGGAGATAGAACCGGACCATTAGGTCAAGGACAGGCAAGAGGTTGGGGGCAAGGTTCCCGACCAGGTGCGGGTGCGGGAGGATTTTGTGTTTGCCCAAGTTGCAAGGAAAAGGTCGCTCATCAAAGAGGGGTTCCATGCACCTCGGTTAATTGTCCTAAGTGTGGAGCATCGATGACGAGAGAATAATGGATAAAAGCATTATTGAAAATCACGAAAGATACTGTGCCAGAATAGAAATGTTTAAGCGTTCTGGATATGATATTGAAAAAGAGAGGAACTTAATATTAGAGAAGGCTTTGCCTTTAAAAGGTTCAATTCTTGAAGTTGGCACGGGAAAAGGTCATTTCGCAATAATATTGGCTCAAAAAGGATATTCATTTACAAGTGTTGATATTTCAGAAAAAGAACAAGAATATGCGAAGATGAATATTGAATATTACGGACTGCAAGAGAAAATAGATTTTAGAGTCGAAGATGCTGAACAGTTAAGTTTCGAAAACAATAGTTTCGACATGATTTTTGCAATTAATATGATTCATCATCTTTCATCGCCATACAAAGTAATAGACGAATTTGTAAGGGTCGTTAAAGGTAGCGGCAAGATAATAGTAAGCGACTTTAACAAAAAAGGATTAGCCCTTGTGGACAAGATTCATAGAAGTGAAGGGCGGGAACATCCTACGGGAAGAGCGGCTATAGACGAGGTAAAAAATTATTTGTCAGATAAAGAGTTTGAAACGGAAAGATGTGAGACTGTTTTTCAAGAAACTATAATAGCGTATCCTTCACAATAAACCGAGAGTATGCATTAGAAAGATTTTTTGAATAGAACCTTCGGAAAAAAATCTTTCGGCAAAATCGTCGGCTTCCTCAGAATTTCCCTTCGAGAAAAGCTGCGGTCTAGGCCGGATTTTTTTTTAATGAAAATTTCGGGATAAATCAGGAAAAATATGATAATTTCAATTGCCAGCGGAAAAGGTGGAACAGGAAAAACAACAATAGCTGTTAATTTAGCCTTAACGTTAAGCCGAGATTTTGCGAAGCCCCCCCAGGGAGGGGTGGCAAAATCGACCGCTACATTTAACAATTTCGAACAGAAAAATGGCGGTTCAAGCCGGATCACATCCTCCAGGGAAAAATCCGGGTTAAATAATGTGCAGTTAATAGACTGTGATGTTGAAGAACCAAATGCGGCTTTGTTTTTGAATCCTGTCATAACTGATAAAAAAAGTTCGTATATTCCAGTCCCGGTGATTGATCGAGACAAATGCACATATTGCGGTAAGTGCGGCGAAGTGTGTGAGTATAATGCTATTGCTGTGATACCTCAGAAGGAAGACAGTAACGGAAACGTCCTGGTTTTTCCTAACCTTTGTCATGGATGTGGCGCTTGTCAGTATCTCTGTCCTGAAAATGCTATAACAGAGATAAACAGAGAAATCGGGGTTATTGAAATAGGTAGCGCGGATAATGTTCAATTCGTTCATGGTAAATTAAATGTCGGGGAAGCCATGGCTCCTCCGGTTATCCGTCAGGTTAAGCGATATATCAATCCCACACACACAGTTATTATCGACGCTCCTCCGGGAACCTCCTGTCCTGTCATCACCGCTGTTAGCGGAACAGATTTTTGCGTACTGGTTACAGAGCCTACTCCTTTCGGACTCAATGATCTTCAACTAGCTGTTGAAGCAATGCGAAAACTTAATATTCCTTTTGGAGTTGTCATAAATCGCTGTGATTTAGGAGATGATAAAACTGAGAATTATTGTAAAGAAGAGGGCATTTCCATATTAATGAAAATACCGTTTAGTGAAGAAATCGCTAAAAGCTATTCAAAGGGAGAGTCAATTATTGATTTGTTTCCGGAGTATCGAGATCGTTTTAATAAATTGTTTATAAAAATAAAGGAAGAGAAGGAGAATTAATGGAAAGAAAAGCAGACATACTGGTCCTTGGTGGTGGACCAGCTGGAATAATATGCGCGGTGACAGCGCGAGAATACTATCCTGAAAAAGATATTGTGGTTATGAAAGATGTAGAAAATGGTGTTGTTCCATGCGGAATTCCATATATGTTTGCCAGTTTAAAGAGTCCTGAAGAAAATAAGCTTGGGAATGCAGCACTGGATAATAGCAAAGTTGATTGTGTTGTCGATAAAGCTGTCAAGGTTGACAGGAAGAATAAAGTTGTATTGACAGACAAGGGCGATACGTATGTTTATAATAAGCTTGTTCTAGCGGTTGGATCCATTCCGATAACTCTCCCTATTCCCGGAATAGACAAGAAGGGCGTTTATCCAATTTATAAAGATTTGGACTATTTAAAAGAAATCATTCCTGAGATAAGGCAATTAAAAAGGATTTTGGTTATTGGCGGAGGATTTATCGGTGTTGAATTTGCCGATGAACTCGTTAAACTTGAAGACAAGGAAGTTTTTTTAGTTGAGATGCTCCCGTCTATTTTAGCCAATTCATTTGATCCGGAGTTTTCAGGAATAGCGGAAGATAAATTAAAGGCGAATGGTGTGAATGTAATGACCGATATTTGCGTAAAAAAGATAATCGGCGAGCAAAAAGTTGAAAAGGTGATTTTGTCGGATGGAAGTGAATTAGAAATGGATGCCATTATCCTGGGAACAGGTTCTATGCCATATGTTGATCTGGCTAATGACGCAGGATTAGATACAGTTCAACGAAAGGGAATTCTTGTTGATGAATATATGCGCACAAGTGATCCGGATATCTTTGCTATTGGTGATTGTGCTTGTAAACGCGATTTTTATACGCGCAAGCCGATCCCTGTTATGTTGGCATCAACGGCTACTGCTGAAGCAAGAATCGCGGGTGCTAACCTTTATAAGATAAAAGTGGTACGTGAGAATAAAGGAACAATAGCGATATATTCAACTTATCTGGATGGTTTGTCGTTTGGATCTGCTGGATTAACAGAAAAGACAGCTTTGGCGGAAGGATTTGAGGTTGCCATAGGTGTTGCTGATGGTGTTGACATGCATCCGGGCACTTTGCCTGGCGTAAATAAAAGCAAACTTAAATTAATATTTTCAAGACAATCTGGAATTATCCTGGGGGGGCAGGTTAGTGGCGGAATGTCGTGTGCTCAGGTAATCAATATTATTGGAGTTGCCATACAAAAAAGGATGTCATCCACAGAATTGGAAACGCTACAAATGGCCACACATCCGTTCTTAACAAGCGCTCCGACGGTGTATCCGCTTGTGGTTGCAGCTCAAAATGCCGCAAGAGATATGAGGTCATAAGATATGAAGCAAATTTTAGTGATTAGCGGAAAAGGGGGGACAGGTAAAACAATTCTAACAGGGGCATTTTCTGCTTTGATAGAAAATAAGGTTATGGTTGATTGCGATGTTGATGCCGCGGACTTGCATCTTTTGTTGTCGCCAATAATAAAAGAACGAAATGATTTTAGAAGTGGAAAGACCGCAATTATTGATAAGGATAAATGCACACAATGCGGAAAATGCATCGAATTATGCCGATACGATGCCATTTCCGCTGATTTTATCATTGATCCAATCGCCTGTGAAGGATGTTCTTTTTGTGGTCATATCTGCCCTTCGGAAGCAATCGAGATGCAGGAAAATGAATCAGGTGAATGGTATATCTCAGATACAAGATTTGGTTCTCTTGTACATGCCAGATTAGGGATTGCAGAAGAGAACTCAGGTAAACTGGTCTCTTTAGTCAGGGCAAAAGCTAAAGAATTAGCTGAAAAAGAGAATTGTGATTGGATAATTATTGACGGACCTCCGGGCATAGGTTGTCCTGTGATCGCGTCTTTAACGGGAATTGACTGTGCTTTAGTTGTTACGGAGCCGACCTTATCAGGATTGCATGACGCAAAACGAGTGATTGAAGTCGCACGGCATTTCAAAGTACCGGTTAAACTTGTTATTAATAAATACAGCTTAAATGCAGATATGACAAAACAAATCGAGGAATATTGTAGGCAAAACAATATTCCTGTAGCAGGGAGAATACCTTTTGACAGGACAATCGTAGCGGCAATGGTCGAGGGGAAGACGATCATTGAATATTCAAACGGGAAATTTAAGGAAATGATAAATGACATTTGGAAAAAGTTGATATGAGAACATACTTAGAATGTATTCCCTGTTTTTTTAGCCAGGCAATAGAGTCCGGGAGATTAATTACGGGTGATGAGATTGTGCATAAAGAATTGATTGATGACCTTGCAAAGCTTATTCCCGAATTTTCCCTCAATTCCACGCCTCCTGAAATGGCGTATCATATTTCCAAAATAGTAAAGGCAAGGTTAGGAGACAGGGATTTATATAAGCAGATTAAGGAAAAAAGCAATAAAATGGCGTTGGAATTATATCCCAGGCTCAAGGATAAAGTGGAGAAATCTAATGATAGATTGTTGATGGCGGTTGAAATTGCTATCGCAGGTAATGTTATTGATTACGGGGCAAAGAATTCATTAGACATTGACAAGGAAATCAAGAAATTGTTTCAAGAAGGGTTTTATGATGAAGGAAGGACAATTTTTGACTATGAAGATTTTCAGAAGGATCTAAGAGATGCAAAGCAAGTTCTTTATTTAGGTGATAATGCCGGTGAAATTGTATTCGACAGAGTTCTGATCGAAGAATTTTTTAAGGAAAAAGAAGTTATTTATGTTGTTAGAGAAAAACCTATTATCAATGATGTTGTTATGAAGGATGCCCATGATTGTGGAATTGACAAAATAGCTAAAGTGATCTCGAGCGGAGTGGAGTCTCCAGGAACTATTCTTAAATATTGTTCAAAGGATTTTATTGATATTTTTAATGATGCGGAGTTAATTATAAGCAAGGGGCAAGGGAACTATGAAGCTTTAAGCAGCGCGAGAAAAGGGATATATTTCTTGATGAGAGCAAAATGTCCTGTTATCGCCAGACATGTTGGCGCGGCGGTTGGAGATATTGTTTTAAAAAAGAGTTGAGGTTATATGAATTTATTTTGTATTAAACGTTTCCTGATAGTGTTTTAAATCAGAGATGCGGCGCGTTGGAATAGGTTGCTGAGGAGGCTTTAAATGATTTCACTGATACCAATTCCATCAAATAATGACCAAAACCAATTCTGCTTTTCAGAATTAAGATAGAGCAATTTATTAATGGATTTGGTATGACATGGTGTTTACAATATGCCATTATAATGGGATTGGATTAGCTGCGCCGCAAGTCGGGATTCTTATATTCTATTCGTAACATTCCTCCCATTTTTTTTAATCCGGAAATAGATGATGCGACAGGGTAGAAGGATGAAGTGAAAGATGGGCAAGGGAGTTGAATATCAGAAGATCAGAACTGAGAAATTCAATGCTGTTGAACAGGCGGAATAGCGGAATAATACTTGCCTGTGGAATTTGCGTTCAATCCGGGAAGCGGGAAGGATCGGAAATGTGTCTGATTTCAACGATGAAAGCTATGTATGAAGTTGTCAAAGAAATTGATAGGGTCGTGACCTTTTAGTATGGATAAAGAATTATATTCTCGATTAACTCAGGAAAGCATGGCAAATGAACCTTTGTCAAAAGAGGTTGCTGTTCAGATTTTAACATCAGAGGATGTGGATCTTCTGCCATTATTAAATGCGGCTTATGACGTAAGAAAAAAGTTTTTTGGTAAAGATATAACGATTCATGTTATCAATAATGTCCAAAACGGAAAGTGCTCTGAAGATTGCAAGTATTGTGTTCAGTCAACGGGTGCAAGCGCGCAAATTGATGAATACCCTATGAAATCCGATGAGCAAATTATGAGTGAGGCCAGGCAGGCTTATGAAAGTGGCGCGCATAGATATTGTATGGTCTTTTCAGGAAAATCTCCATCATTGGATCGTGTTCAGCAATTATCTAAATTGATCCGGAGAATTAAGTCGACATATTCTATTCAGGTTTGTGTTTCTCATGGATTTCTGGATAAAGAGAAAGCGGAAATTCTTAAAAAAGCAGGACTGGACCGTTTTAATCATAATTTAAACACATCAAAGCGATTTTATCCTGATATTTGTACTACACATGATTATGAAGACAGGATTAAGACTTTGCAGAATGCCCATGAATCAGATGTTAAAGTATGCTCGGGTGTTATTGTCGGAATGGGAGAGACAGCGGAAGATATTTATAATATAGCTTGTTCTTTAAGAGCGCTGAAGGTTGAATCCATTCCGATTAATTTTTATTTGCCTATTGAAGGAGTTCCATTAGATATCAAACCGGATTTATCATCTGAATATTGTTTAAAGGTTTTGTGTCTTTTTCGGTTTATAAATCCTGACGCTGAAATTCGTCTTGCCGCGGGGAGAGAAGTTTATTTGAAAAGTATGCAATTTTTGGCATTCTATCCTGCTAATTCTTTATTTGTAAATGGGTATTTAAACACTTCCGGTGAGTCTAAATTGGAAACCTATAAACAAATTAAAGATGCGGGATTTTCAATTGTTTCTGAATTTTCGTTGGATGAACTTATCGAAAGGGAGAAGCAATTAGAAGCAGACAGTGTTCTAAATAACAATGAGACCCCTCAATATATTATGAAGTTCATAACTCAAAGAAAATATATTGGAAGAATGAGCGATCCTGATGGATCAGCGCATATTAAAGGTCCCTGTGGGGATGAAATGGAGTTTTATCTTGCGATTAACGATGATATTGTCAGGGATATAAAATTTCATACCAGTGGCTGTTATTTTACCTATGCGTGTGGAGTGATGGCGTCTCATTTAGTGTGTGGAAGAACGATACGAGAAGCTTTGCAGCTTTCACCAGGACAAATTATTAAAGAATTAATA
This sequence comes from Candidatus Omnitrophota bacterium, assembly GCA_021108075.1. Lineage (GTDB taxonomy): Bacteria > Omnitrophota > Gorgyraeia > Zapsychrales > Zapsychraceae > JAIORP01. The sequence continues at coordinate 13,091 of JAIORP010000001.1, forward strand.
TGTTTACCCAAAGATCATTGTCATTGTGCGATATTGACTGTTAGCACACTGTATAAAGCCATAGCCGATTATTGGCTAAAAAATTATTGAAAGAGAGTTGAGACATGGACTCAGATATAGCTGATGAGCAAAAAGTTCAACAGGATTTAAGGCTTAAAGAAAATATTGGTCGCATAAAGAACAAAATTATTGTTATGAGCGGCAAGGGAGGTGTCGGTAAGACAACAGTCGCTGTTAATTTAGCTTATAGTCTTGCTTTAAAAGGATATAAAGTAGGGATTTTAGACGTGGATATTCATGGTCCCAATATTGCTAAAATGCTAGGAATAGAGGGGAAAAGATTAAATGGTTCGCGTTCAGGTATGGAACCTGTTGAGGTTATCCAGAATTTAAAGGCTATAAGCATCGCTTTGCTTATTGACGATCCTGATAAACCAATTATTTGGCGTGGACCTCTTAAAATGCAAATGATTAAGCAGTTTTTGAGTGATGTTAATTGGGGAGATCTGGATTATTTGATCATAGACGCGCCTCCAGGTACGGGGGATGAGCCTTTAAGTGTTTGCCAGTTAATCTCTGATATAAATGGCGCCATTATTGTTACGACTCCTCAAGATGTAGCAGTTTTAGACTCAAGAAAAAGCATTCAGTTTGCCAAAGAGATGAAAATTCCTGTTATTGGTATTATCGAAAATATGAGCGGTTTTATATGCCCGAATTGTCAAAAAAAGATTAATTTGTTTGGAGTTGGTGGAGGCGAAAAAGCCGCGAATGATTTAGAAGTTCCTTTTTTGGGACGTCTGCCTATTGAAGAGGAGCTGGTTAAGCTCGGAGATGAAGGAAAACCCTTTATTCAATCACGAAAAGAAGGAAATGCTGTTAAGAATATGAACGCGATTGTGGATAAGATCGAAGAGGTCAGTCATCAATCAATTTTTAAGAAATAGTAATGGAAAGAATTAGTTGATTATCTGATTTTAGTTTAACTTCGTCGCATTTTTTATACATTCCAAGTTTGAATATCACCACATGAATCCTTCATGGTTTTTTTAGAATATCATATTTATTAATTATGTTATAAATGTTAGAAGATATAAAATACAAGAAGGAAATATGCGTATTTTAGTCGTTGAAGACGAGAAAAAGATTGCAAGCTTTATCAAAAGACATCCTATAAAGAGTAAAGAGAAAAAATAGATTATCAAAGAACAAATTGATC
>JAIORP010000128.1 GCA_021108075.1 Candidatus Omnitrophota bacterium
AATCATTAATCAAAAAGAATGGGTCTGCATTTAGGCTTATTCTACAGACTCGTTAGACAAAATAAAAATATTAAAAGGAGGCTATTTCATGGTAAAAGGAAAAATAATCCAAAACAAAAATTTCTGCATATATATTGACGATAAAAAAAGTTTTGTGGCCTTAAGCTTTATTCATCTCACAGCAGCAACATATACTTTTAAATTGACGCGCATTGAATGGAAAAATTTATTAGGATTTATTAAACAAACTCTTTCTTATAAAAAGACTATTCTTTGTGGATTTGATATCAAAAATAATAAATATAGAGATATTCCTTTAGAAAACCTTGAAAAAGAGCTAGTTCTGACAAAAACAATGTTTGGTGGTAAAGCTAAAGAATTTAGGGCACATAAATCTTCTGTAAATAAAATAAAAAAATATTGTCTTAACGAAAGTATTTTTCTTCAAAAGAATGGAACATCAGCAAACTTAGACAGAAACAAATTTATTCAATTTAGGAAATTTTGTCTTTCAAATGCAAGTAAAATTAAAATTGTCTAACAAATCGCTCCACACCGACTAGATTTGCCGCCTAAAAGCGGCGTCAAATCTGGCGGGTGAGCTCGGGCGTTATCTGAAAATATGAAAAAATTAAATCCCATTGCAGAATTATCGAAAAAATATTCAGAAAGCCCTATTATCCGCTCACTTTGTCAATTACTCCCAGGATGGAGTTCTGCTGATACTTTATTGCAGCATCGTGCCGATGAAATAAAAAAAGATCGGCTACTTACATTTTTTGATGAATTGGCAAAGGGAGAAATAGCGCTGAAACCAGAATTAATAAATTCCAATGATTTTTTGCATTGTTTTTTTGCCACAGCCCGAGCAGCATTAAACTCTCGCAGAAAGGACAAAATAGAAATGTTTGCTCGGCTATTAAACGATTTCATTTCATCTAATTTTTTAACCAATGCTAATGAATATGAAGAATTTTTAAGCATGCTAGATGAACTAAATCATATACACATTTCAATATTATTCATAATTTTTAAAGAAAAAAATTCCGCTAAGGGCGTAGTGGGAACTAAAATAATGGACAAAATTATTAAATGGGATTCCAATGAAAGAAAAAGACAATATGAAACAGAAGGTGACTATTTGGTTTCTGGCGCCTTAGAAAAATTAACATCATTGAAATTGATTGCAACTACTCATACATCAAGCATGAAACTCGTTCGGCATAACGTTAACGTATTATCACCTTATGAATTTACTCCTTTAGGCGAAAAATTTGTCTCTCTGATTTTCGATGATGAAAAAATAAACATCTAACACCTATAAGACCCCCCGTTGTCAAGGGAAAAGACTTCCCCGTCGAAGATTTCCAGTAATCTTTTAGAGTTGTAAGAATAAAATTATTTCATCGTTTTTGTTTTGACTTTATTTCAGATTGCAGGTCATTAACAGGCTAAAGCGCCTGTCTGCACCAAACACCTATAGAGGGTCGATAGCCAGCAAAGGTTTTAAAAATCCAGGTTGGCCAGAGGTAGAGAAAAATTCTACGCCCTAGAAAATAATTTGTACCCTGTTAGTGTCCTAGTCAAAGAAAGAGATCAAAGTCTCAGTTATCATCGGGCTCACGTCAGGGGCAAAACACCTATAAGGCCCCGCATGTCAAGGGAAAAGACTTCCCCGTCGAAGATTTCCAGTAATCTTTTAGAGTTGTCTAAGAATAAAATTATTTCATCGTTTTTGTTTTGACTTTATTTCAGATTGCAGGTCATTAACAGGCTAAAGCGCCTGTCTGCACCAAACACCTATAAAAGGTCGATAGCCAATTTAAAGGTTTTTAAAAAAAATCAGGTTGGCCAGAGGTATAGAAGAAATTTACGCCTTAGCAATGAAGATTTCTACATTTAATTACAGAAAGAGCTTCATTCCAGGAGACCCGCATTTTGGGGCGAGTGAAAATAATTTGTACCCTGTTAGTGTCCTAGTCAAAGAGAGAGGTCAAAGCCTCAGTTATTATCGGGCTCACGTCATACATTTGTTTTGCATGTAAGTCAATTCCACAGTAAAATGAATGCTGTTTGGTGTAGAATTTATAAGGCCTCCTTTAGTTAAGGTGTCGGTTCATTCCAACCCTTTTAGGAAAGTCTATCAAGACTTAGCCCGCGAGGGGGCCTTAATTATTATCAAATCAATCCAGCGGACCCAACCGCCGCCCTAACGGTCGCCGCCTGTGCCGCTGATTTCCCAATGATGAAGAAAATTAATAAAAAAATCAATTAAACCCGAAGAAAAATTAAGACAAATTATAACCGATGCAGTAAGAGTTAAATGTATCTTATCACAGGGTTTGAACCCTAAACTCTCAGAAGATGAATTTACTAAGCACTGCATATATCCCATTAATCAATTAAAAAAATTTCAGATATTACAAAAAGGCGGAGAAACTCCTAATTTAAGTGATTTTATGATCAGTGCATCGGGTTTTATGAATGCCTGCAAAAAAGATTATGAATTAAATAAAAACACATAACGACACAATAAATAGTAGAATCAGCTTATGGTGGATAAAATGACAAAACACAAAATAGAAGTTCAGGGTACTGAAATAACGATATTTGAGAAAGAACAAAAAGACTATTTATCATTAACCGATATTGCGAAATATAGGAATAGTACTGCTCCTGCAGATGTTATAAAAAACTGGATGCGAGCTAGGAGTACAATTGAATTTCTCGGCTTATGGGAAAGGTTAAATAATCCTACTTTTAAACTGGTCGAATTCGACGGGTTTAAAAATGATGCGGGCAGCAACTATTTTGTCCTATCACCAAAGAAATGGATAGAGACAACAAAGGCGATAGGTATAATTTCAAAATCTGGTAGATATGGCGGAACCTATGCGCATCAAGATATCGCGTTTGAGTTTGCATCATGGATAAGTGCTGAATTTAAATTATACCTTCTTAAAGAATTCCAGAGATTAAAGCAATCTGAAGTAGAACAGAAAAAATTAAAATGGAGTGTTTCCCGTACGCTTGCAAAAGTGAATTATCTAGTACATACTGCTATTAAAGAAAACCTTATTCCGGAGAATATTTCTACTTTTATAGGAAAATATATTTATGCTGATGAGGCTGATTTATTAAATGTTGCATTGTTTGGAAAAACTGCTAAAGACTGGAGGGAAGAAAATCCCGATTTAAAGGGAAATATTAGAGATTATGCGGCTTTAGAGCAATTAGTGGTGCTTTCAAATATGGAAAGTTATAATTCAGAGCTAATAAAGCAACAAATATCTGCAGAGGAAAGATTAGTTAAGCTAAATAAACTTGCAATTGGCCAGATGAAGATATTTATTGCAAATAAAAGTATTAAAAAACTTGGAAAATAAAAGCACATAACACCTATAAGGCCACTCTTGTCAAGGGGGAAGATTTCTCCGTCGAAGATTTTTAAAAATTTTTTAGTGTTATAAAAATAAAATTATTTCATCGTTTTTGTTTTGACTTTATTTTAGATTGCAGGCCATTAACAGGCTAAAACGCCTGTCTGCACCAAACATCTATAGAGGGTCGATAGCCAATTTAAAGGTTTTTTAAAAAAAATAGGTTGGCCAGAGGTATAGAAGAATTTTACGCCTTAGCAATGAAGATTTTTACATTTAATTACAGAAAGAGCTTTATTCCAGGAGACCCGCATTTTGGGGCGAGTGAAAATAATTTGTACCCTGTTAGCGTCCTATTTAAAAAAAGAGATCGACGTCTCAATTATCATCGGGCTCACGTCAGGGGCAAAACAGGTCGATGATAATAAATTGAGGTTTCCAATCAAATCGATTGCCTGTGCCCGTAAGGGTAGCTGCCAGGATGTGTGCGCATGATTTTTGAAAGAGTTTATTCACTCAGAAAAAAGATAAATTTTCAGTGAATATATTTTTTACAATTAAAATATCGACGCAGCCGTGCCTGTTAATATGTTGAAAACTCTGTAAAAATTGATTAGAGTTATCAACATATTAACAGGCCTACGACAAAAGATCTGAAAGAAAGGGAACGATGAAAAAAATTGTTTTAATTTTCGTCTTAAATTTTTTACTTGTGGGCAATTCCGTGGCAAACCAAAAAAAACAATTTATAATTTTTGTGACAATCGTTAAACACGGCCTTTACGAGACGGTCGTCTTAGAGAAACAACCTTATCCGGATTTGCCGTATGCGGCTTATGAAGAAATGTCGACTGTCAGGCATATGCGAACGACTGACACGATCAAGGGGGAAATAGGCGTGGCGTTTGGTTTATCTTACGTGCTCCATGAAACCCCTCAAAATCCATCCATGGACGGGGAGCGGCTCATAACGATAAAAACCGTCGTGATCTATCCAAAGCCAGGCATTTTAGATTTAGAAAATAATAAAATCCACGCCCAGTCCATAACCTATCGAGACGTGCCCATCAACGCCGAAGTCTATGAAGGTTATTACCTGGGAAGCGATCAGGATATCGTTGAGGGAGAGTGGATATTTCAACTCTGGTATCAGGATGATCAATTGGCAGAAAAGAGATTTCAGGTTATGAAAGGCAAATAAGATGACAGGCCATGCATTCATTCAGCGGGAGGAAAATTTGCCCCGCTGTTTTAATCGATACAGAGAGGAGAACGCGTAATGGATTGGTATCATGAAGAAGATAAGCTGAAGAGCGTCCGCGAAGTTGTTGTAGAGATCATAAATCCGCGTCCCATTAACCCGAAGTTCGGGATGATGATGCTCGGGGAGAAGTATCATCTCCTCCGTTCTAATACCTGGATTGCCGGGTATTTCCGCATGGATGGTGACCCGGGCCCATACTTTTTATTGCGCGCGGATGGATATGCCGCCAGGTTGAAGGGCCAGGCATTGCGGGTTGCTCATTGTTTCTATCGTATGCATGCGGGTGGGCTATACGCGATTTTCATCGATTTTCCGAATCTGAAACTGTCAGGGGTGCCTTCCGAACCGTTTGTTCTATTTGAGATGATCCGTGGCATCGATATGGAAGACGAACGCCAGCGCATATTCGACGGTATCAACCGGCCCAAGCTGCACATTTGTTTCGCCGAAGGGGATGGCCCTGGCGAGGATTTCGGAGGAGGTATGTGGAGCGGTGGACCGATCGACGCCCAATATGATGTCGTTGTCGATATCGGTGAGGAATGCCGGAACATGCTGGAGGAGGAATGGAATGCGCTTTTGATGTTTCATCGTTCCTTGTCAGGAAGCGTCAGAGATTTCAACGCGAGCCTACAGCAAATGCAAATGGAGAATCCTCTGTCGCGCAACCCGATTATTGAGCGCCCTTAAGTCCGGCAACTACGTTCCTCTTGGATGCCTCGTAGCTCTGCTGCGAGGAGATTCACGGATGATACGCAATCTTCGGTTGATTCATTTGATTAAAATTGATTGGGGATTGTGGGTGGGATCCGGGCGATGGAGATAAAGGTGACCTGTGCTTGTTGTGCGTTCAGTAAACGCGGTGGTCCGTAACGTGACACACGAGATTAAAAGATGAAAAAAATATTGATGATAGCCGGTATAGGAATCCTGTTAATGAACGGTTGCGCGACGTCCCGTTCAATCGAATCCAATTTTCAACGGATCAATTACCGGGATGGTCTTGATAAGAAAGAGATTATCACCTTGGCGCGAAAAGCATTGTTGAATTCGGGATTAAACAAAGACTATCAATTAAACCTTATTGAAGCACAGGATGAGGGGGCGCATTGGCGGATTATTTTTTCTTCGGTCAAATATGACCGCCACGCGTGTGTGTTAATTCTGGATAAAAAGGAAGGGGCGGTACTGGCGTTTTATGAGGCCCGAACTCCGCAGGAAACATATGACGGGAGAAATCCCCGAAGGAGCACAGCGGACTGGAAGAAGATCAATAAATTCTGGAAATTTAACAAACTTTAGCCTATTACCTCCGCGGGCTTCGCGCGTTCCCCCCGCCGGCACCCTGATTTTAAGGAATATGCTTTTCATTATTAATCCGGTTGCGCGCAGTCTTTTTTGTTCCGTCAGGTTGTCCGTCGAGCATATCACAAAAAGAGTTGTCGCGGTCATCCCTGCCTTGAGGCGGGATTTTGTATGATTGGTCACATGTGACGCCATGAACAGAAGAACATTTTTCAAATTAGCATTTTGTGGTGGTGTTGCCGCGCTTGCCGGCGGCTACACATTATTTATCGAGAGAAATATCGTCCAGGTTAATCGATACAAGGTTCCTGTCGCCCATTTGCCTCCCGCCTTCCACGGATTCACCATCACTCATCTGACAGATTTGCACCTGGGCCTGCTTGTGTCAGCGCCTTTCATTGAAGGCGTTGTTGCCCGAACGAATCAAATAGGAGCGGACCTTATTGTGTGCACCGGTGATTATGTGCACGAGCGCAACTCCGTCGAAGAAATCGATCGGGTCTGGCCGATTTTGTCCAAACTTAAAGCCAGGTACGGCGTTTATTCGATCCTGGGCAATCATGACCATTGGGCGGATACGGACCGCTCCCTTTATTGGCTGGAAAGGACGGGACAGAACATTCGGCATAAATGTCAACCGGTTTATAAGGGTAATGATAGAATTATCCTCGGCGGGGCTGGCGATTATTGGGAAGACGAGTTGAGAATTGATGCGGCCTTTGCTTGTTCGGATAAGAAGGACTGTCGTATCCTTTTAACGCACAATCCGGATTCTATTGACACGGCGTTTCAGACACCCCTGTCATTGATTCTCAGCGGCCACACCCATGGCGGACAAGTGATTATTCCTTTTTTAGGCGCTCCGGTGTTGCCGGTTAAGAATAAAAGATATTCCAGCGGCCTTATCGCGACCCCGCGCGCCCCGCTTTTTATCAGCCGCGGCATAGGTTGGGCTATTTTGCCCGTGAGATTGAATTGTTTTCCGGAGATTGCCGTGTTGGAACTCGTCCATCCCCGGCGAAGTGTGTGATAAAGATTTTTGATCGACAAGGGGAAGGGGTGAAGACCTTATGCTCTTTTTATTTGGGGTGAGGATGTGACCGTTAGATTGTTTTTTTGCGATCAAATTGTTTTCAAATCCGGATAAAAAGAGATACAATGTTTATGCGCGTCTGGCTATTCAATTGCGTGAGCGGACGTATTTGCATTTATATTGTGTCGGGATTGTCAGTTGGCTATTTTTTTATCTTGTCGATGACATGCTGACACGTCAACCGTGCGGGCAGTGGATACCGACTATCTCTGAGGTCTTCGCGGCAGTTCCTGACACAAAAAAAATATTTATTGAAATTAAATGCGGCCCCCGGATTGTTGCGCCTTTGCTGGACCGGATTGAACAGTCTGAGTTGAGGCCCGATCAAATTGTTATCAGCTCTCTTCAGGCACGGGTGATTCAGGCGTTAAAGATTCAAACGGTAAAGTACAAAGCCTTATGGCTATCCGGTTTTAAGAAGGACCCCGATGGAAAGATCATCCCCGCGCTGGAAGACATTTTGCGTACATTGCAACGCATTCAGGCGGATGGTTTGAGCTCGAGCCCGGATATTCCCGCAGAATTTATCAGGGGCATTACAAGCCGCGGATATGAATATCATGTCTGGGCAGTTGATGATTTAGAAACAGCGAAACGTTTTAAGACCCGGGGAGCAGCTTCCATAACGACAAATGTTCCCGGTCAGCTGAAGATGATGCGTTAAAATTCCGAAGCGCAGGAAAGATTGTTGAAAATGATGAAAAAAATAATTGTATTGGTTTTGTTATTGGCACTAACCGGCCTGGGCCATACTGTTTGCGCTGGAGAGTTGCAATTCACCGAAGCGGATTCTCCCGGAGTGGGACTGCGCCGGTTGCTCCTTACGACTCCCCCGGGTGAACTCGAGTTTTCTTCAGACGAGAATTTTTCTCAAGTCTACGGAGTTCTTACGGATTGGGATATCGGTGGCGTTAAAGCGACCGTGATGTCTTTGCGCGACGGGACGGCAAGTCTGTATACAACATCAACGTTTGGGATCATTGGAGGGCAAGGGTATAAGCGGGTGCGCAAAACAGCCTTGCGTTATGTTTTTCTGGCTGGGCAGTTTGTTGAATCAAGCCGTCCGGTTAATAATTTTGCCTACCCGGAGAGTGGCCAGGTTTATTTTTATCTTTTGACATATGATGGCGTCCGGCTTTGTGTTGGAGATGAAGCCGCTATCAAGCGCGGCACAGATCCACTGCGAGATCTCTTTGCCGCCGCTCAAAATGTTCTGACGGAATTGAGAGGGGTAACAGAGCAGGCGAATCCTTCAGAATAAAGAGGATATATGAAGGTGTCGTTACGTTTTTTAGGGGGAGATAAGCACGTTTAACAAAATGCCCGCTACTTGTTACAGGAAGACAAGAAATAATACCAAATCCATTAATAAATTGTTCTATCTTAATTCTGATATTTTCGCTAAATCGTCGAGAAAAGCAGAATTGGTTTTGGTCATTATTTAATGGAATTGGTATTATTAAATATTTTCGGCAATATTATTTTTGTTAAAAGGAAATCATATGACATTTTGCACTGTGATCAATTGCATGGATGGGCGCGTTCAGTTGCCTGTCATAACCTATCTAAAAAAACGTTTTGATGTGGAGTATGTGGATACCATCACAGAACCGGGCCCCACTTTGATTTTAGCTGAACAGCAGAACCTTCCTATCGTCCAGTCGATTTTCAAAAGAGTGAGTGTTTCCGTCAAGAGCCATCATTCAGCCGGGATCGCGGTCGTGGGCCACTATGATTGCGCGGGCAATCCTGCGCCAGAGGACGATCAAAGGCAACAGATCCAGGAAGCCGCGCAGTTGATCCGCCGGCAATTTGACAATATGGATGTTATCGGTTTATGGGTTGACGATCAATGGAGCGTCCACGAAGTTGTGACACAGCGTGTTGGAAAAAAATAATTATACCAATCCCATTAAATAATGACCAAAGTCATTATGATATTCTCGACGTTTAAACGAGAATATTGGTATTCAAATGAGACAATTATTTAATGGATTTGGTATAATTATGTCCTGCCGTTACCAGAGAGGATATAATTAATGGAAAGATTCTTTTGTGTTTTTTGGTCAAGGATGGGTCGTTGAAATTATTTAAATCGGTTTGGGATAATGAAAAGAGGAGGCAATATGGAATGGTATCTGGCCGTATTAAAGAAGTATGCTGTTTTTACCGATAGAGCCAGAAGAAAAGAATATTGGATGTTCGTTCTTTTTAATTTTATCATCAGTTTTGTTCTGGGCGTTGTCGAGGGGTTCATGGGGGCTCAATCAGGTGTTCGGCAGAGTGTTTTAGGTTCACTATATTCCCTGGCGGTGTTCATCCCTTCCATCGCTGTTGGTGTTCGCCGCATGCATGATATCAATAAGAGCGGCTGGTTTTTGCTTATTCCTATTTATAATCTCATTTTAGCCGCGACAGAAGGTGACAGCGGGGAGAACCGATTTGGACCTGATCCAAAACAGGAGCAACAGGGCAGGGTGATATAAGCGATCTCGTTTGCGATAAATTTTTAACCCGGAAAATGCAATTGCGACGAGTTTTGCCTTCGCAGTAGATCCCAATTGCATTTTCCGGGTTAAAAATAAGACTGCCGTGAATTTTATGGAATTGTTTCAATAGCCGTTCATCTTAAGATGGTCTTTTATGAGGGTGATGCAAAATGGATAAAGAGTGTCCGCGCTGTCATCAATCGAACATGATAGAGAAAAAGGAATTTTGCGTGGTGTGTTGCGGCCAGGGCAGCTATGATATGGCCCAGGATTACGCCTATGGATGCCAGGTCGAGGCCGAACATTGTGGTTGCTGCGGCGGAACCGGCTATATAACTGAACGGCATTGTTCCTTTTGTGGTTGGTCGGGTTGACAGAATTATACCGTTTCGGATACGCGCGATGAAAGGTTTTGAGCCTGGATATCCCCGCAAGTCAAACAATTCTATTTTTTGTTTTTTGTGTGATCCAAATATTGACCGTTCTTCCCCGGAAGCGGATCAAGACCCCTGTCCTATTATTCTTGCCTTTCTTAACACTGGGTGCTGTATGTCTATTATGAATCCTGTCTATCCCGGCGGGCCTTTACGATCGGTGCTGTCGTATGCGTTTTTAGCCCAACACACGGGGATATATGACGTGATTATACCAAATCCATTAATAAATTGTTCTATCTTAATTCTGAAAAGCAAAATCGGTTCTGGTCATTATTTAACCCGGATTTTTCAATAGAAGAGGTAATCCGGCTTGAACCGCTGCTGCGAGGAGATTCACTGGAATTGGTATTATTAATAAAGAGGTATCGGATTGAATATGAGGATGATGAATCTGTGTTGATCGAAAAACACTCATAATGTGATAGGGGCATGAACGCGCGTGGATGTTTGACAAATAGCGAAGATAAAGTAGAATGATTTTATTCATATAATGTGAAAAGAACGGTATATTTCGGGTATTCAGTTTGAAAATGATGAATGCGGACCCAGAGCCGCGACAATATTCATTTTTAGGAGGAGGACGATGAAAAGAGAGTATTTATTTCTTTTGGCCGGAATCATCATGATGACATTATTGTCCCTAGAAGCTGAGGCGAAAGATGAGTTCCTTTCTGTGGGCAATAAATGTTTAAGAAGTGGAGACTACGCGTGCGCGCTTTTGAACTATCAAAAAGAAGTGGTTCAGAATCCCTCAGGACACGCGTTAACCAACCTGGCGTGGGTGCTGGCAACCGCACCAGAAGAGAAATATCGCGATGGCAAGCGCGCCTTAGAATTAGCGCAACAAGCTGTTGCGAATGCCGAGCGGGAAAACACATTGAACGAGAATTTGGGTTATCTCTGCGCCCTTGCCGCTGCCTACGCGGAAAATGGTGATTTTGTGCGGGCTGTTGCGGCCATGGATAGAGTCATCCGTCAGGCCAAAGCAAACGAGATGCGTCCGGAGATTATGGACATCTACAATGAATACCGTCAATGGTTTTATAATGAAACACCGTGGCGGCATAGATAGTGTGCGGTGATTCCTGGATGAGAGACCTGCTGGACCGTTGGGCTTTGTGCCGGGGAAGAAATAATTTCCATTATTTAAAAAAGAACAGGATCTAAAGAAATAAAGGAGTGAACATGATGAAAATGATGATAAAAATGATGGTGCTTGTTATGATGCTGATGTCTTTTGCGTCACAATCATTTGCGGTTGAGCCTGGAAGCAAGATCTCCCAGTTGTTGGATTTCTCCGGGTTGACGATGCAGATTGAGGGGTTTCCGGAAACGATCAAGATGGGCATCAGCCAGGGTTCGCAAAAATTCGAGCAGCCTTCAGATTCTGACAGCCTGCTCACAATGGTTGATCAATCCATTGATACGAAGGCTATGCTCAATGGGGTCGCGCAGGACTTAGTAAAAGATTTAAGTGCTGCTGATATCGACCAATTGTTAACGTGGTACCAGACCGATGTCGCCCGACGGATCACAAAGGCCGAAGAAGCGGCCTCAACCGCCGGCGCTTTTCAGGAAATGCTTGAGATGGCGGAAAGTTTACTGGCAAACACAAAAAGAGTTGAGGTCGCCAAGCAGTTTGACCGCCTTTTGAATACGACGGAATTTGCCATGAATATTCATAAAAATACACAATTAGCCGTCATATCCTCTGTTTCAAAAACAATGAACCGTTCAGAACAATTGGATTTAACGATGCTCAAGTCTCAGATGGACAAGCATGAAGACCAGATGAAGGCAAGTATCCAGCAGATGCTGATTGTTTCATTTGTCTATACCTATCGCGATATTAGCGATGAAGATCTTGACGCCTATTTTAGCTTCTTAGGCAAGCCGTTAACGAAACAGTTTAATCAAATCGTTATGTCCGGGCTTGATCGAGAGATGGAAAAAGCTGTTAAGACCCTGTTTGACAATATCGCTTTTAAATTCAGTGATCAGGCGAAGTAGATGATGCCATTTATTTTTAATTAAAGTAGGATAAGCCGTTTTATGATTTTTTTTTGTGGGAGAAAAAGCGTATGAAAAGATTTTATTTGCTTATTATATTAATGATAAGTTTTGGCGCGCTTGCTTATGCCGATGATCAGCAGGTCTACTATGACCGCTACTTTCGAATAGCTGAGAAGTACGCGGGCAAGGGAAATTTTTCAAAGGCATTTGATTCATATAAGAAAGCATATGAATATAAACAAGACACCTTTGAAATCAATATGGCCATGGGATTGGCGTATAATGAAATTAAAGATACGGTCCATGCTGAACCGCATTTGCTTAAAGCCGCCGAGATTGAACCCTTTAATCTCTCCGCTAATTTGGCCGGAGGGGTCATTTGCCGGATCAATAAGAATTATCGGAAATCAGTTGAGTTATTGGAACAAGCTTATCGAATCAGTCCGTTTAATTTTTCCGTTGTCTATGAGTTGGCAAATACGTATTGGGTTGGTCCACGCAATGCCAGGAAAGCCATTGAATATTTAGAGCGGGCCCGGTCGATTAACGCGCATGTTCCGAGACTTTACACGGCTTATGGGCGGATTTATGCGGAAACAGGAAATTATGATGAAGCGAAGGGCTATTATTTAAAGGCGTTAGACCTGAGTACCGATCAAGGGAATAAAAAGGTGATCGCCCAGGCCAATGACGCTTTGAAACGGCTTGAACGTAAGATGTTTTAGTGGCACTGTTGTTGCCGGACATTCCATTTTTTCGTTTTGATGCCTAAGATATTTTAAGAAAGTAGGAACGGATGGTACTTTTTATTAAAAAGTACCATCCGTTCCTACTTTTTCCAGGATGAATAAAGTGATTGAATCGATGTCGCGTGCGATTTCGACGTAACGACAGGACAAAAGATGAAAACAAATATTACCCTGATTGGCATGCCCGGTGCCGGCAAAAGCACGGTGGGGATTATCCTTGCCAAGAACCTGGCTTACGGATTTATTGACACCGATGTCTTGATTCAAATCAATCGGCAAAAATCTTTGCAGGATATTCTGGATGAGAGTGACTATCTGAACTTACGGAAAATTGAAGAACAGGAAATTTTCAAAATAAATATTAACACGCATATTATTTCAACAGGTGGAAGCGTTGTCTACAGTGATAAGGCCATGTCGCATTTGTGTGATATCTCTACGATTGTTTTCCTTAAGATTTCCTATTCGGTCATGCAACAACGCGTTCATAATCTTGAAACGAGAGGTATCGCTAAGGCCGACCGGCAATCTTACCAGGATTTGTTTGATGAACGCCAGTCCCTTTATGAAAAATATGCTGAATTAAGCGTTGATTGCGACCAACCGGATCAGGAAGACCTCGCGAGGATCATTATCCTGGAGTTGCCTGACGCTTATCAAGGAAAGGACCATGGCGAATTTTGATTATTATGTCGCTATGAGTTTATAGCAAATCCATTCAGCGCAGGTGTTCATGCGAGAAATGCGGTTGCTATGGGATGTCTTACATGAAGGCACCGCAGCGTTATATTCGCTGGCAAAAGATTTTGTTGACCATTTTTTCGCTGTTTGAAAGATGGTCTTCGGTTTCTTATGGAAGGAAAGAAGGGATGAACGGGAACGTTTTTAAAACAATCAGCTTAATTATACCAATTCCATTAAATAATGACCCAAATTTTATCTCGCTTTTCTCGAATGCTTTTATGGGAACAGCGAGATGAAATCAGAAATATTATTTAATGGAATTGGTCGTGTCAAATGGGTCTTTATTTTCTGTAATTGGTATTA
>JAIORP010000119.1 GCA_021108075.1 Candidatus Omnitrophota bacterium
TTCCATATTATCAATATGTTATGTAAAATAATTTTTGAACGTTGGGACAGTAGTGATTTAAAATATAACCAATTAATCCAGAGGACTTTTACGCGTCGCTTTAAGCGTCGGTTAAAAATCGCTGATTTTTTTGTTTGCGCTGTGTTTGTTGCACTGGACCGCCGTGTGCTTGATCCGCTTGCTCGGTGGTGTAGCAGGGAAAAATCCGCGAGGGCTTCTTTGTGCCGATTAAAAGGAAAATATTGAAAAAAATATTTTATTTTATCATATTTGCAATATCAGTAACATGCACCTCGCTTTTATTTGCAAATAGTAATTCAAAGGATATATTAAATAAATTACAACCACCTTATAAAATTATTGAAATTGTATTTATTCATGATGGTGGGTCAAAAGGATTAACAATTGAAGATATCAAACAAAATAGGCTAGAAGTCTATTTTGATTTCAGGATGGATTCCGTTGATAATGCAATTTATTTATTTGCCTATCCAGATAAAGATAAATCAGAGAAGATCGAAAGCAATTCTTTAGAAGAAGATAAAATAATTATAATTTTAGAAGAGATATTATTAAGAACGCCTATCGATTCTGAGAATTATAAAATATTAAAGAAATTAATGATATTTTATCAAAAATAGAAAATTTCATAACCACGCAATGCAGAGGACTCGAATTTACGCCTAAAAACGGTGTAAATTTGGATCGCTGATTTTGGATGTTAGACGTAAATAAAAAGAGGGATTGTTCGATGAGAAATAATTATATTATGAACCTAATTTTGTTTTCCGTGCTATTTACTCTCACCGGTTGCGGTTCAGGTTTTTCAATCAACAAAGTTCACACTATAAGAAAACCCTCGACTGAATATATGATTCCGGCGATTACAGACAAAGGAAAATTCCTTAATGACTTGATGCTTTCCCCTTATTGGAAAGTAGAGAAAGAAAGAAATGGAACCTTCCGAGCAAGAGCACGCTCAATATCGGAGGATTTCGATGGCTTCGCAGACAACTCCTTTGATATGCTGCTTTTTTTATTTAAGAAAAATGGAGTGTCACATATCCCCGAGGGGCATAGAATATCAAACAGATATATGCGTGGGGGTGATTCATATTCAGCCCTTACTGTTGATATTGTTTTTCGAAAACATTTGAATGTAAAAAATATTAATATTTACCGGAAAGGAAAACCAATAGTTCTGGATATTTTTGAATCTTTTGAGAAGAAAATTGGACTGAACTCTTATTCAACCTTAGTCTTTGAGTTGTCTGATAATGAAGACATATACCTTCTTATACGGGAGCAGGGAAGTGATACAAACAGAGAAGTTACCTTTGCAAGTATTCCCGAGATCCTGAAAGAGGTAGAGACAATTAATGAGCTTCCAGGAAGTTATTCCGCCAAGGATGTTTATAAAGATTTTTTTAAGCTAAGATTTGAAGATTTAGAAGCTGAAAAATCCATAAAAAGAACTCCAGGCTCACAGGACAGAGATACGTTTTATGGATACTTCAAAGCCGATAAGGATATTAGCTACAATGGCATTAATATAAAAATATCACATCCAATTTATTGTAATGGAGCATGCACACGAGCTTCTTCACGTATTCGAAAAGCAGAATATCCCGGAAAGCCATACATCAAGGATGACTTACTATATTTCCAAATTGAAGATAATGCCGTTTACTTGTTTAAAAAGGAATATGATCAGAAGTTCGGTATATTTAGTGGGAGTGGAAGTTTTGAAGGAAAACTCGAAATTATGAACAATGAAGAGAAAGCTTTGTATCAGGCAAATGGCCAATTTAAAGGATGGGAAAGATAAGACATCTGACCAATCACTCCGGCGGGCGTCGTTCCGCCGTCGTTGAGTTTAACCGTTAGCTGGATAAAATAATGAAAAATGTTATTCCATTGATATTATTTTTATCATTGCTTTGTGGATGCAATGATATTTCAGATAGACCTGTTACTCGTATAAAATCTTATCCATACGAGGCCTCCCCGCAAAGAATTCAGCAAATCATTAAAAATTACAATAGAATTCAGAAAGAAATGAATCAAAAAGATTTGTTAGATGTAATGGGTGAACCGGATGAAATACGGCCATTATATGAACCAAAACATAATCCGCCCAGAAAACCCGTGGGAACAACCTGGTGGTATATTATTCAAAGAAAACAAGAAAACGGAAGTGTTATTGATAAAGATGAAAAACTTGTCAGATATACTTTAGATAAAAGCGGTAATGTTTACAGAATAGACAAATGGGGCTTTTGAAAAACAGCTAACAAATTAATCCGCTGATTTTAAACGTGATACAGAAAAAATGGAAATTATGAAAAAAATAATCCTAATTCTATCAACCAGGCCCATCGGACATCGCTTCGCCACATGTGTCGGCTCATGATGCCGATGATTTTGGGGCATTAGATGAATAAACATGATAAAAGAATACACAAGACAACTTAACGATAAAGAAAAAAATATCTTGAGAAAGGAACTCAAGACCGTAAATAACAGGATAAACTCGTTTAATAAGTCTACGTCAATTATCTTGCTGATTATTTTTATCATTGGGCTTCCGCTTGCCGGTATTCAAATTAAAAAAGGATTAGGATTGGCAATCCTCGCTTTTGTCGTATTCGGCGTATTTTTACTAATTCCTTTGTGGGTAAGAAAAGAAGAAAAAAATAAAGAACAAAAAATAGCTAATAATATAAATATAACTTTTGAAAAGAATTCTATGAAAATATTACATTGCCAGAGCCTGAATATGTATAAACTGAAAGAATACGAAGATGAAGGTCCTCATTATTTATTTCAAGTAGAAGAGAATAAAATACTTTTTATAGGTGGACAGGAATTTTACGAAAGCAAAATTTTTCCCAATACAGATTTTGAGATCGCGACAGCATATGGCGAGGGATCTTTCCCTGCCTTTTTAGAGAAATATTATTATGGAGAAAAATTAAAGCCGTTGAAGACAATAGCTGGAAAAGAAAAATGGAAACTACTCGAGAACAGAAAATTTTTTGACATAGAAAACATTAAAATAATTGACGGGACATTGGGAGAAATTGATAAAATATTAAACATCTAACACCAAAAAGGCCTTCCGTTGTTAAGAGAAAGATTTCCCCGTCGAAGACTTTGAATGATTTATTAGAGTTATGCGGAAGTGGCTCGCTTATGAAAAATTAATTTGGCGAGGCAGTACCGGCAAACGACGATATCCGTTCGAAAAGGTTTAATGGTGAATTCCTCTGAGCTCTTCTGCTTCGTTCTGTCGATAAAAAACGCTCTGAAACCTTGCTCTACCTGAGCCATGAAGATGCAGGGCGAGAACGGACTACGCGGCCAAGGGGGCTTTTTACTTTTACGGATTGTCGGCCGGGGAATATGAACTGACCATAAATGCAAAAGGATATGAACAATATTCCAGGATTCGCGATGTGCGTCCAGGGCAATACGAAAATGCAATGGCTATCGAGCTTGTAGAGGAAACCTTTGATCATCGATGAAGGGTTCCGCTTTCAAAATTAGAGACCGATCATCAACCAACTCATGGCGAACAAGCTTTTGCCCCGGAGCGTAAAAAGTCGTGCCGCTGATTTAATCGTGTGCGCCGGGCATGTTTTATTACCAACGGGTGAAAGTCCCTGACCATGTAGATAGAGCCAGAGGGTTAGCGAAACCGAGGATCTTAGAAAAAAAAGCATGAATGATGCTGTAATAAAAAGACGAAAACGTGGTGAAGCAAACAAAGATGATCTCGCATTTTTTTCATCATTCTCTGAACATGAGTTGTTATCCTTTCTTCGCTCAGAGGAACCCGTTGAAAGAACATGTGCGGCAATTTATTTACAAAAATTTCAAAATATTACTGTGATAGACGCGGTATGCGATCAATTATCTGTTGAAAAAAAGCTTTACACAAAATTGGCATTGTGTGAAACTCTTACCGGATGCGCAGAATTATCCTTAAATCCCTTAATTGCGTTGCTCGGGAAAATTGGCAATAACCATGAAACAAAAATTCCGGGAACTGGATTTTATAAGGTGTCATATCCCCTTCCCCTGGATATTGCAGCAAGGACAATATGTCGGCTGGGTCATGTAGGAATATTGCCACTGGAACATTTTATTGAATTTTCAAAAAAAGAAAAAGCCATTGCTCAGGCAATCGACGCATATGGACACATTCTTTATTCAAACAAAATAGAACGACCATCATCAACCTTGCAAAAATTGAGTGAAAAATATTCAGAAAATAATTTTTTAAGATACAAAATTACTAGATGCTTAAGTGGGTTTCATGGCGAATGGGCAAAAGAATTTTTACTGGAAACTCTGCGTAAAGGTTGTGGGGGGCTCAAATTGGAGGCTTTACGTAGTTTGACACTATTAAAAATAGCGTTACCAAAAGATATGAAAAATAGTTTTTCTGATGAGATGCGACAACTTGAATTATTTATACAAAAAAGACAACAATGAGTTTGTATGGACTGGCGCGCACGGGCGTTTTTCGGAATTGACTTCAACATTGTGCCATGCTTCAGGTTGGTCGTTAATGCCAGCCCTTTAACGCGGTGTTAGACATAAATAAAAAGATAAAATGAAAATTATATTTGGAATCAGTTTAGTCGTTATTTCTATTTATTTTATTCTTAATGGATTTTTTACATTTTTTGAATTCTGGTGGCTTAACTATGTATACATGATTTTGGGAATAGCGCTAATGCCCTTTGGATTTAAAAATTTGAGAAAGAAATCAAAAAAATGAATATATAAGGATAGATGATATTTAAGATCAAAAATAAAATCATCGAACCCCTGTAAGGCCTCCGTTAGTTAAGGTGTCGGTCCATTCCAACCCTTTTTAGGGAAGGCTGACAATACTCAGCCCGCGAGGGGGCCTTAATTATTATCAGCTCAATCCACCCAGCTTTTTCCCGCCGTTTCGTTTTGGGTAAAAGCAGATGATTGCCAGCGTTAGAAATCAAGAAGGAGATAAGAGTAAATGAATACTGAAAAAAAGGCGTTGCCCTCAATTCATGTTCAGGCGGCTATGGCATTAATGTTGATACAACTTGTTCATAAAATTGTTCGTGAGATACCTGGGGCGTTTCATATGGGAGGTCCTGGCGTCGTTGGCGTTCCGGTTTTTGCCGCTTTGCTTGCTGTTGGAATACTATTGCTTGTTTTGAGAATCAAATGGGGATTGATCCTGGGGATGATCGACGGAGCATTCATGATTTTTCAGCCCATTTTGGTTCATATTATTCTTGCTCACCCTGATCAGAATGGAATTTGGTGGTATCCTGTATTTCCATGGACGCAGGCAATATTGATTATTTATTTTTGTTGTATGGCATGGAAAAATTGGCAGTAGCTAAAGACTGATTGTTTTTTTAAATGAAATAATTTTTAACAACAGGATTTAGGCTGACACAAAAAGCATAGAAATTTTGTGTGTCTGAGACCTGAGCTGTTATGCCGGGAGAATTATGAAAAAGATATGGATTATGTGTCTATTTGTTTGCTTGAGCATGACTTCCTGCAACAGCAAGGCTGAGCAAGTCGCTGCCCGAATGTCACAGGCGGATTCCACAGCGCGAATGCTCATGGATGAATTAGAGGGAAAACTCAGTATCCCGATGACCCGGGATCGGTATGCGGGATATGTGGAAAGGATGGGACGCTGTCCTGACAGGTTTGATTATTTATATGAAGCAGCATTCGCGCACTGTTACGCAGTCCGCCAGGGCAATCAGAAACGAAAGGCTATTGTTCAAGGCAAATCGAAAGAGTATTATCGGATTTGGAAAGATTACTCGAGCAAACCGAGTGCCGAGCGCAGGGATTTCTATCCTCGTGTCTCCGGTCTGCCTGTTTGGATGATTTCGAGATACCAGGAAATTTTAAAGCACGATCCAGATCATCCATTCAAGAAGGATTTATTGTCGGCAATCAAGGAACTGGAAGAATATCGAAAGAAAGAGTAGAAAGGGCATAACAAGAAAAATGCGCCTGGCCTTTTTTCCCCCGCGCCAAAAGGCAGGTGATTTTCGGTGTTAGTGGCGACCCTCTGGAAGGAGAAAGAAATCGTGACCGATAGAAACAATCGTATATGCCCGCTTGAAAGAGCGGGCAGTCTGGATAATAAAATTCGGAGATGGATACAAAATCCTCAAAAGATATTAGGACATTATATTGAAAAAGGGATGACAGTCCTGGACGTAGGATGTGGTCCAGGCTTTTTTTCTGTTGATATGGCTCGAATGGTTGGGAAATTCGGTCGAGTTATCGCCTCTGATTTACAGGAAGGGATGCTTCAGAAAGTGAGAGATAAGATTAAAGGAACAGAACTTGAGAAACGAATCACACTGCATAAGTGCGAAGAGAATAAAATAGGCGTGTCAGAGCATGTTGATTTTGTTCTGTTGTTCTATATGGTTCACGAAATTCCAAATAAGGAAGAGTTTTTTAATGAGATAGGAACAATACTGAAACCTGACGGACAGGTTCTCATCGTAGAGCCACCGTTTCATGTATCAAAATTAGCGTTTAAAAAAATTGTCGAAAAAGCCAGAGACGTCGGGTTTACAGGTGTTAAAGGGCCGAACGTGCTTTTTAGCAAGACGGTGATATTGAAAAAAGGCTAACAAAAAATGCGCCGGACATCTTTCCACCACGCTCCAAAATGCAGGTGAACTCAACTGTTAGCCCCGGCAGGGATCACACTATGGATAATTTTTAATTTTTTTAATCGTATCGGAGTTCTCACCTGATTTCCTGCTGGCAATTTTGTTCAAGCAACGCCTGGTAAAATGGAGGGCGGTATTAAGGTCGTTGATACGTCCTGTAATAGAATTAACTTTAAGAGTGCTAGCAGTTGTTTTATTGGGAAGTTTGTGTCAGGTCTATTTATCTTCAGCGGATTTGTAATGGCGGGATTTACTGGAAAATAGCAGGCTTTTCATGATATTATGGCTCATTGCCTGGTGATAAACGAGGCAGGTGCCTGACAAGGCAAATTCACCCGGACGGCAAAAAACGCCTCTCGTTTTTCGATTTGCTTTTTTTACCGCTGATGATTTGTGGCGTAAGGCGGAGGAAGGGATGATGGAAATATTAGCAGTGATTCTATTTATCATCGTTGTTTTTGCCATTTTGTTATGTCGGGGACAATCAACCTGGTTTCAATATAGATCCATACAATCTCAAAAAGTCAAATCGGCAGCATCGCGAGAAATCCGTTACGTAAATCTTGAGGAAGTTAAGGAGCTTCCAGAACCGGTAAAAAAATATTTTCATTTGGTACTCAAAGATGGAATGCCGATTATTAACCGCGCTTTCGTCTTTCAAGTCGGTGGATTTAGATCCAAACCTGAGATGACAGAATGGTCAAAAATGGTAGCGGAGCAATATTTTTCGACACGTCCACGTGCCTTTGTATGGAACTCAACAATCTCAATTGTTCCCGGTGTATCCATCAGTGTGTCGGACTCTTATATTGAAGGGAAAGGCAGAATGAAAGGTAAGTTTTTATCGCTATTCACAATAATCGATGCACAAAACCAGAGAGAGTTAACGGAAGGCGCGTTGCAACGGTTTTTGGCTGAGGCAGTATGGTTTCCAACGGCATTGTTGCCAGGCCAGGGCGTTACGTGGACAGCATCAGATGACCATAAAGCAAAAGCCACGATAACGGATTTTGATATTACCACGTCATTGGAGTTTGAGTTTAATAAAAAAGGAGAAGTTGTATCTGTATATACTCCATCAAGGTATAGAGAGGTAGCCGGAAAATATGAACCAACACCATGGAAAGGAAGGTTATCAGAGTATATCAACGCCAATGACTGTCTCATCCCTCGGGATGTGGAAGTTGAATGGCATTTGAAAGATCAGGTTTACCCCTATGTGAAAGTAAGTCTGCGGGAAATAAGGTATGACTAAAATATCGCCTAACAAGGAAAACGCCCGTGGACGCCAAAAAGTGCCGCTTTTTCGTCGATCTTTTTTTTGGCACCGGTGATTCGCGACATTATGAGGAAAATAATGATAAAAAAAATATTGTTATTAGTATTTATTTCTGGGGCTTTTATCTCTCCGTCATTTGCCGGTGGATCATTCAGGTTAGACATTGAATTAGAGCCGATTCTTAATCAACAGCCGTATATAAAAGATTTCGTATTGGGAACTTTCGATATTGCTGAAAGTGGTTGGGCATCCCGAATAGGTCAACAAGTTAATGAAAAATTCGGAGGAAGACGCGTGGGTCCTTATCATATTAACGCCAAACCAAAAGGTTATCAGGGTGAATATATTTTTGAATTAATTTTTCATACAGAAAAAAAATTTCTTGATAAAAAGGGTGAACCAACTGATTTAATAAATGCTGATATTATAAAAGAAAAATTTAAATCGTTAGAAATTAAAATGGTTGAAGAATGTAAGAAAATAAAATAAGACTCACAACAGGTTAATCCGCCCGACCGGATTGACCGCTAAAACGCGGCGTCAAATCCGGCGTGTGATTTTCAGTGTTAAGTCTTATGCCATGGAGTAAATAATGACTTTTGACTTAAAAAGATGGACTTCAACAGCCTCAAAACTTACCCCGAAGCCTCACATGAAGATTCAAAATGCTTATTTTGAAAGACTTCGTTTTATTAACAAAATGCAATGGCAAGGTGCTTGTCATGCATCGTCATCAATTTTGTACATTTTGTTTAAAGAACAAAAATTTAATGCAAAACTCTATATTGGCGAGGTTGGGGCTCTACCATTAGTTTTCGATCATTCGTGGGTTGAAATTGATAACAGGATATATGATGTAGCAATAGCAAGTACATTAATATCCGGCACCGCTTTTCCTCCCGTATTTGCAGGCATTGACTTGCAACCCGGTCAAAAAACCAAAAATGAATACGGAATTAATTCGGGTCAAGGTTACGATCCTGTGGTGAAACAGATTAAGCAAACACCATTTGAAGAATATATGAGTAGTTTTCCAGCACATCCTAAAGGGCTTTGGGGGTTAGCCATGGACATTGGCAAAAATATAGGATTAATAATTGATTTAGATCAAATTAAATCAAAATATTTATATACAATATGGAACGAAAAGGCATAACAATACAGCGGATTTTGCTACGCCGCTTCGCGTCTCCGCCTGTTGCCGGAATGCCGGAATATAGCGAGAAGGAAAAAAGAAAGATACCCGGTGCGGAACAAGCTGCGCTCTTTGGCTATACAGCTATGCTTAATGAGAAAAGGGTCGCTGTACATGGTTTCATAAATAAATTTTTTGCATTTCTGCCAGGACTTCTCTCCGGGGATTGTGTTACGGACTTAGTCGGTAAGGTGCAGAAAACTAAATTTAATAAAGAAAATAATTCATAGTGAAATACATTCTTAATAAAAAATTATTGATACCCGGAGTGTTGTTTATATGCGCGGCATCCCTTTTTATTTCAGGCATTCACTATTCTAATATCATCATTTTCCCGGAAAGACATAACCTGTCAGATATTCCGCAGGATTGGGAAATCAGCAACAACAAACCGGAAGACTATAATTTGGAGTATGAGAACGTATCATTCTTTACCACAGATAACATTATTCTAAGAGGATGGTACATTCCGGGTGGCAAGGATAACCACAGCGCTGTATTACTGGCCCATGGATATGGAACGAACAGGGTTAAGGTGCTTAAGTATGCCCCTTTTTTGCAACAGGCCGGTTATAATGTTTTACTGTTTGATTTCCGTGGGCATGGCGAGAGTGAGGGACGGTATTGTTCAATCGGGTATCATGAGAGAAATGACATTCACGCCGCGGTTAAGTATTTGAAAGCGGTTAAAAAGATGGATAAGATTGGTGTATTGGCTGATTCAATGGGTGCGGTAGCCTCTATATTAGCGATGGCAGAAAATAATGATATTGATGCAGGAGTATTTGAAGGGGCATTTAGTTCATTGAAGGAACTGCTGATTTACCGTGGGGAAACAGATTATAGCTTAAGCAGATATCCCCTGACAGAATTAGCAATATGGCTTACGGAATACAGGCTTAAATATGACATCGCTAAAGTAAGGCCGGTGGATGTAGTGCAGCGCATCGCTCCCCGGGCAGTATTTTTTATTCATGGAGACAAAGACAGGGAAGTCCTTCCTGAAGACTCAAAAGCATTGTATTCACGGGCATCACAGCCGAAGGAATTCTGGATGGTCTCCAATATGGCACATACATCAGCCTTCAGTATACATCCGGCAGAATTTAACAGAAGAATTCTGGCCTTTTTTAATCAATACATCAATTGGGAAAGATATACTGCTGACGGTTTTTTAAAAGATAAAAACTGATGAATTTTTTTAAACAAGAGATTGGAAAGAACAGGAGACATTTTGTTACTGATGAATAACTGGATATAAAAATTATATAACGATCCGGCACTATTCGCACAATGAGCCCCCGTCAAAAATTAAGGACTAATTGCGCGAATAGCAGCTGATCTTCGCGTTAAAAAATGAATATAAAAAATAAAAAAGAAATTATTAGATTAAAAAGTATCCAAGGGCAGGAAAATAAATGTCAGATAACAATCAGAGATTTCCCTGTTCATAAGCATAGAGAAAGTTATAAATTTTTACATAGGAATAAATATAGTCCCGATTTAATTATGGACAAATTATGGTCTTGTAAAGGAAACGATTCTATATTTACTTCTACAAAGGGTTTTATTAAAAAGAAATATAAGTGCCCGGCATGTTCTTTTATTTTTGAAACAATTCATACAAATGATGATGTTATTATTGCAGAAATTAATATTGAAGCTGAAAATTGTTTTAAGCTTGAAATTTCTATCCCTATGGTTGTGTGCAAAAGTTGTAATAAAAAATTAATACTTCGTAAAAGAGAATTTACGGATCAAATGGAATTGGCATTATCTGATGCTTTTGAAAAATCAAAAATTACTTATTAAATTTTTAACAAATCAATCTACCTGACCTTTTCCAGCGCCCCAAAACAGCGCAGAAAAAGGCGTGTGCTTTTCAGTGTTATGCCTGATAATAAAATGAACATCATTGAACTTAGTAAAAAACATATGAATGAAATAGAGGGCTTGTGGAAGGAGCTGAATTCTCTCCATAGAGAATTGTCATCTAACTTCAAAAGTCACTTCGAGTCATTTACGTTTGATAATAGAGTTAAGCAGTTATCAATAAAAGAAAATTTATCAATATTTGTTGCTAAAGAAGCGGATGCTAACATTGGGTATTGCGTCGTCACGAAAGATAACGAAATCGGGGAAATTGATTCACTCTTTGTCCGGAAAGAGTATCAGGGACAGGGCGTTGGCCATGAACTGATGAGCAAAGCTTTTGAGTGGTTAAAAAATAAAAAGTGCTCGGCGATAAATATCTATGTGGCGCAAGGCAATGAATCAGTATTAACATTCTATGAAAAGTATGGCTTTAAAAAACGGTTTACTGTGCTGCAAAAGGCGGAACAATCACGTTAACTCGTACGCCTTAAAGGTCGCTTCGCTGTGTTTTAAGGCACCGGTTACGCGAGACGTCAGCCTTCTAAAGAGCCAAAATATTATGAATGTATCAAAATTATCAATAACAGTTATATCGTTAATCTTATTGTCCATATTATTATCAGGCTGTTCGGTCATACGATCTTCAATTGGAATGATGCGTTCCACTGATCATTTTATCGCACACAGAAAAGATCATAGGGTTTTATATGAGCCCGGGGCAAAAATATTCGCTGATCGTATTGTGGCAATCTTACCTCAATCCATACGGCAGATCGAGAACAGGCAGTATCGGCATTTTGTCGAACCTGTAAAGGTTTATGTTTGCGCTTCAAAAGAGAGTTTTTACAAACTATATGGTGTTAAATGTAAAGCAGGTGTTAGCAATAAGCTGTTGCTGTCTCCGCGCGTAATGAATGAACCGGAAAACATCTATCTATATTTAACTCATGAATTATCTCATCTTCATTTGTACCAGCAGTTGGGTTTATTGGGGTTTAGGGATTTACCTTCCTGGTTCAAAGAAGGTCTTGCCACTTTGGTTTCAGATGGTGGTGGAGCACAAACAGTATCAGAAAATGAGGCAATCGAATCAATCGTTAATGGCAAACATTTTATACCTGTAAGCGGCGGATTTTTCGGATGTTTCAATCAAAAATCGTCAGCGGATAAAACTCTCAGCCATCACATGAGATATCGCCAGTATATGATATTTGTCTCATTCATAAAGAATAAAGATGAGAAAGAATTCAAAAGATTTTTGTTGAGTATCCAGGCTGGTGTTAATTTTTCAAAATCAATTCAGGAATCGTATCACACAACTTTAGATCAGTTATGGCAAGATTTTATCAAAAATATACATTGAAAAGGCTGACAACGCCACGCGCCCAGATGGGAAGGGTCGCGCGCGTTAGGCCAGTGAAAAAGATGATCGCGATTTTATTTGACCTTGATGGTACTCTTTTGGAGAGCGTGCGCTTTGATAGCGAATTCTACATATCAGCAGTGAAAGACATACTTGGACATGTTCACATCCACAATGATTGGGGCGTGTACCGTAAGGTAACCAACCAGGGTATATTAGACCAAATCATGGATGAGAATGGAATTAGAGACTCGAAAAAAGCAGGCCTGGTCAAATTAAGATTTGGAGAGTTGATTAATCAGTATTTTGATAACGGTCATAAATTTCAACCGAAAAAGGGAGCGGTGGAGTTTATTTCTACATTGTTCGCGGACGGTCATGTGGAAACCGGGGTGGCCACGGGAGATTGGGCGAATACTGCGCGATTGAAATTACAGCATGCCGGATTTAATATTAGCAATTTTCCGATTTTTTCCTGTGATGATAGTTCAGACAGGACGATAATCATGAAAAAGTGCGTAGATTCACTAAGTGGTCCTTTTGAGAAGATCGTTTATTTTGGAGACGGTGAGTGGGACTTATCTGCCAGTAAGGCCTTGGGCTGGCAATTTATAGGAGTCGGGGAAAGATTAAAAAATAAATGCAGGGAATGGATCAATGATTTTTCAGAACCTGATTCAATTTCAAAATTCATCGAGGAATAATAAAATGACGCATTTGACCGGTATTCCGCTGGCGCTGCATACCAACAAGTGATCCAAGTCGTTATGAGAAAGAATGAATGATGATGAAACCAAAATGGAGGGAGCCTTAATGATTATCAACTCGATGTGCCTGACAAAAAATTTGCGCTTTTCGACAGGAGAGCGTGAATAGTTTGTGTGTATGGAAAAACCCCGAATATTAAATAATGACCAAAACCAATTCTGCTTTTCAGAATTAAGATAGAACAATTTA